>JBDRPD010000016.1:0-2421 GCA_043827405.1 Elusimicrobiota bacterium
GCTTGAAAAACCCCGGGCGCAGCAAGGTCACCGTTTTTACTTCGCCGGCGGTGATCGCGACATGCTTGACGAGAAACGGGCCGACGAGCTCGTAGAGGGCGACCGAGGCCAGGATCACCGTATTGATCTGCTGCGCCAAAGGATCGCTCCAGTGCCGAACAAGATAACTTCCAAGGAAAACCGCCACGCCCGCATGACACAGCAATCCCAATCCCGTATTCTCTCTGAGCTTCGTATCCTCGCCGTGGCGCTGCGCCATACGGCGCACGCCCAGGATTTTTCCGGCGCTTCTGGCCGCGATATAAACGATGCCGAGGACCCCGAGGTGCGAGAGCTCCTCAAGATGCAGGCTGTAGCCGGCGAGCACGAAAAACAGCGCGAAGATCGGCAGGCTGACCGTTTCGAGAGTCTGCTCGAAGAAACCCGGATCGCGGGCGATATTGACGAAAACGATGCCCATGACCAAGGTGGTGATCATGGGATTGAACGCCGTGCCGGCGATATGACGCATGGCGTTGTCTCCGGCCGACAGCAGAAACAGGGTGGCGAAAAACATCAGGATCATCTCGCGCAGCGGCAGGCGCGAGTGCGCGATGCTCAGCAGCACCCCGAGCAGCATCCCGATGCCGGCGCTCCCGACGGTGACCATGAACAGCTCGATCCACCACGCTCCCTGACGGGCGGAGAAATTGTCGATGAACCCGAAGCCGACACAGAAGACGAGGACGACATGAAAGCCCACTATGCTCGCAATGTCATTAATCCCCGTCATGACGAGGAGGTGGTCCGTCGTCGGACCTTTAGCGTCGTACTCGCGCAGCACGAACCAGGTGGCCGCCGGCGCCGTCTCCACCGCGATCATCCCCAGGATCAGGCCGACGGCGAGACACCGGGACAGGGTCATATCGGGCAAGGTCCAGGCGGCGAGGAAGCAGCCGGCGAAAGTTAAAAAAGCCGTCAGCCCGATCTCGGTAAGGCTGAAGCGGCGCATCGCGCCGCGCGTCTGCTTGAGCCGCGAGGCTTCGAACACCGCCCCCAGCATGAAGAGGATGAGGCCCAGCGCCAGCTCGTTGACAAAGCTCAGCGATTCGACGATCACGCCCAAATGCTCGGCGGTGGCGACGCGCCCGAGGTAGTGGCGCAGGAGGATGCCGCCGACGATATAGGCGACGATGCGGGGAGCACGCACCCACTTGGCGATATAGCCGCCGACAATGGCGACTAAAAGCATCAACGCCGCCAACAAGCTGGTATCAAGCGCCTCGGTCATCATACTGACGGCATTTTAGCAGGTTTGGTATAACTTGGCATGGCCGAAGAACAGGAATACCAAGGCGCGCAAGGTCGCAACTATTTTGCGGAAGACAAGCTGGTGCGCAATATCCTCCAGGAGAAGCTGCCGGCGGCGCGGCGTACGGAGACCCTGGAGAAGCTCCACGCCTTTGGCGAGCTATGCGGCGGCCGCCTCGCCGAGCTCGTTGAATCCGCCCACCGGGACGGCCGCTATCCCGTCCTCAGGCAGTACGACCGCTGGGGAAAACGCAGCGACGAGATCGATTACGGCCCCGAGCAGGTCGAGGCGCGCCGGCTCGCGCTCGAGGCCGGCCTGCTGCCTCCGGTACCGCTTATCGAGCGCATGACCATGGCCTATCTGCTCAACCAGAACGGCGAGGGGGGAATCACCTGCCCCTTGGCCATGACCGACGGGCTGGTCGATCTGCTGGAAGCGCGCGGCACGGCCGAGCAGAAGAAGCGCTACCTGCCGCTGCTGCGCGATCCCGCGACGGCGACGCCGCTCACCGCCGGCCAGTTCGTCACCGAGAAGCAGGGCGGAAGCAACGTTTCCGAAAACGACACGCAGGCGCTGGCGCAAGCGGACGGGACCTGGCGGCTGACCGGGGTGAAATGGTTCTGCTCGAATCCCGGCGAGCTGTGGGTCACGACGGCCAAGCCCAAAGGCTCCAGCCACGTCGCCCTGTTTCTCATGCCGCGGCGGCTGCCCGGCGGCGAGCTCAACGACTGCCGCATCCTCCGGCTCAAGGACCTCTCCGGCACCCGCGGCAAAGCCACCGCCGAGGTCGAGTACCAAGGGGCGCGCGCGGAGATGATCGGACGACCGATCCAGGGCCTGGCCCTGCTGCTGGGAACCGTGCTCAAGACCTCACGGGTGCACGTCGCGGCGGCCAGCCTCGGCTACATGCGCCGGGCCTTCTTCGAGTCGCAGCTTTACTGCGACCAGCGCGTCGTCCTCGGACGGCCGATCGACCAGCTGCCGCATGTCCGCTCCACCTTGGCGGATATGGGCAATGTGCTGGCGACCTCGACTAGAGCCTTCTACCTGATGCTCGATATGCTGGAGCGGAAAAATCCCGCCGCCGACATCCTGGTCCCCCTGCTCAAGATCATGCTCTCCGAGGCCGG
>JBDRPD010000017.1:0-40542 GCA_043827405.1 Elusimicrobiota bacterium
ACCGGCGCTCGTTGACGGCAACAACAACATGAACCGAGCTTCACTCTCCCCCGCGGGGAGAGTGAAGCAGTAGAGGGGGGCGAAAAGCCGTTTCCGTTCAGAAACTATGGCTTACTGGAGGTTTTGGGGTTTTACGTTGCGTCGCGAAAGGGTATAACATAAAATAAAACGATATGAAGGCACTGAAACAAAAAATATTGGACCGCAAGGTTACGGTCGGCATCCTCGGCATGGGCTATGTCGGCCTGCCTTTGGCTATCGAGTTCGCGCATGAGGGATTTTCCGTCATCGGCTTCGACGTCGATCGCGAGCGGCTGCGCGAGCTGGCCCGCGGCGTATCCTACATCCCCGATATCCCGTCTTCGTATGTGGCGGAGGCGGTGCAGGCGAAGCGCTTTTCCGTTACCCATAAGTTCGACGCTCTCAAGCGCTGCGACGTTATCATTATTTGCGTGCCGACGCCGCTGCGCAAGACCCGCGAACCCGACACCACCTACGTCTATCAGTCCTGTCTGGAGATCGCTTCGCGGCTGCGCCGCGGCCAGCTCGTAGTCCTCGAAAGCACCACCTATCCGGGAACGACGCGGGAAATGGCGCTGCCTTTATTCGAGGTTCGCGGCATGCGGGCGGGACGCGACTTCTACCTCGCTTTCTCGCCGGAGCGGGTGGACCCCTCCAACAAGACTCATGGGATTCAGAATACGCCCAAGGTCGTCGGCGGCGTTACGCGCCGCTGCACCGATCTGGCCGGAGTTCTGTACGGGCAGATCGTCGATGAGGTCGTCCCGGTCTCGAGTACCGATACGGCGGAGATGGTGAAGCTGCTGGAAAACACCTTCCGCGCCGTCAACATCGGCCTGGTCAATGAAATGGCCCTTATGTGCGGCCGCCTCGGCGTCGATATCTGGGAAGTCGTTACCGCGGCGGCGAGCAAGCCTTTCGGTTTTATGCCGTTCTATCCCGGGCCGGGTCTCGGCGGGCATTGCATCCCGGTCGATCCGGAGTTCCTCGCCTGGAAGCTGAAGTCGCTCAACTTTGAGCCGCGCTTTATCGCCTTGGCGGGAGCCATCAACAGCCGGATGCCGGACTACGCCGTGCAGCGGATTACCGCGCTGCTCAACGATGCGCGCAAGCCCGTGCGCGGCAGCCGCATCCTGCTCTTGGGCGTGGCGTACAAGCCGAACGTCAACGACGTCCGGGAGTCGCCGGCGCTCGACGTGATGAAGCTGCTGCTGGACCTCGGGGCCAATGTCTGCTACCACGACCCCTATGTGCCGTCGCTGGAGTTTCAGGGCTCGCGGATGCGCTCGCGGCCGCTGACCCGGACCGAGTTGGTGAAAGTCGACGTGACGGCGATCCTGACGGCGCACAAGGACGTGGATTATGACTTTCTGGCGCAGCATTCGCGGATCGTCTTCGACGCGCGCAATGCCACCGCCGGTATAAGGCGGGCGAATATTCACAAGCTCTAGCTCATGGCTGAACAGGTGCCCGGCTCGTCGTTTGAAAAGCTCTGCCTGGACGTCCTCCAGGCGGTGGGCAAGACGCTGAGCCAGATAAACCTCTACAGCGCGAAGCATCCGGCGGTCCAGGCGATGCTGACCGACACCGGGGCGCTGATGGCGCAGATCCTTGCCCAGGTGGAGAAGGGCGAGCTCGCCTATTCCGTGGACGGCGGCAACCTGATCACCAACGGCAGGATTATCGGGCTTACGGGTCAGGTGCCGAACTCGGTCCCCCAGATATTCAGCCGCTTCCACCTCGACAGCATCGTCTTCAAGGCGGGGCTGACGGCGGAGGAGCTGGCGGTCCTGTGCCGACTGGCGTCGCTGCGCCCGGATGACGCCAAGAGCGTCGTGGCGTCCGATTTCCTCACGCAGCACGGCGTCGTGCATATTACGCTCAACGAGTCCGTCTATACCAAGGGAGAGGAGGGCGAGATCACGGCGCTCGATGAGAACGCCGCGGAGATACTCGAGAGCATTGAGCTCCAGGAATTCGAAAAATCCCTGGCCATGCTCGTCGCCAAGGCTATCAAGGATCCCGAGGAGCAGAAGCGGGTGATGGAGGCGGTCATGAACCGCTTCAAGTCGGAGATGGAGACGGCCGTACAGCAGGCGACCGTTGAGATCCGCGGCGAGAAAACCGTGGCCGCCAACGAAAATACCCGCACCCAGGCCGTCGTCGGCAATATGGCCAACGGCGTCGTCACCGTCAATGAGCGGGGCGAAGTGCTGATGATGAACCCGGAGGCGGAATCGCTCTTCGGCTCGAAGATGTCCGAAGTGGTCGGCAAGGGCCTGCCGGAGATCGTCGGCGAGGGCCAGCTGCTGGCGATGGCGAAGGAAGTGGCGACGCCGCCGCGCGACGCGGAGACGGACGCTGAGGTGGGGGTCGCCGCCAAGGGCGATATTCTCGGCATGATGCGGGCGTCCACCGTCGTCGTCCGCAATGAGGCCGGCAAGACCGTCGGCATGGTCGCGGCGCTGCCTGATAAGGCGAAGCATGATCAGCTCGACAAGAAGGAGCGCGAGTTCGTGGCGCATGTGACGCATGAGCTGCGGGCGCCGCTCTCTTCCATCCGCGCCGCGCTCGAGATTATCCAGGACGAGGCGTCGGCGCAGCTCGCGGTGGAGCAGCAGGGCATAATGAACAGCGCGCTGCGCAACGCCGACCGCCTGGAAGACCTTATCAACGGCATCCTCGACTTTTCCAAGATCGAATCCGGCCAGATGACGGTTTACCCGAAGCCCGCCGATGCCGAGACCATCGCCCGTTCATCGGTCGAGGGGCTGCGGCCGTGGGTCGAAAAGAAGGGCATTCGCCTGAATCTTGAGCTGCAGCCGAATCTGCTGCCCGTTCTCGCCGACGCCAAGCGCTGCGAGCAGATTATCGTGAACCTGCTCTCGAACGCGATCAAGTTCACGCCCAAGGGGGGGGTCATCTCCGTCCGCGTCCAGGATGCGGGCAGCCGCCGGCCGAATCAGACGCTCTACTGCGTTCAGGATACCGGGCCCGGCATCCCCAAGGAAGAGCAGGGCCGCGTTTTCGAGAAGTTCCAGCAGATCGCCTCGGGCGAAAAGCATGTGGGCGGTACGGGACTGGGGCTGGCGATCGCCAAGGCGCTGGTGCATATGCACAAGGGCGAGATGTGGCTGGAAAGCGAGCCGGGGCAGGGCGCCAAGTTCTTTTTCACCTTGCCGCAGTATGAGGTCAAGGGCGAGACCATGCAGGCCGCGCAGAAGAAGGCGGCCGCCGCGCAGGAGAAATCCTGGTGGCAAAAGCTGTTCGGGGGCTAGCTTCGCGCCGGTCTTCCCTCCTTAGCGGAATAAGCCGAGAAACCGATCCACCCAGCCGCCTCGCTCAGGCTGCGCGGCGGGAGCCCTCCCCGTCTCAGCCCACCCGAGCTCGGTAGAGAGCTCGGCGTAGAGCTTGTCGGCTCGCCGGGCGAGCATTTTGGAGAAGGCGTCCACGGAGATCAAAGAGTTGGGCACGGCGTCGCGGGGTCCCGGCGCGGGGTCCTCCTTCCCGGCCGCATCGCCGGCCCGGAAGCGCCGGGTGAGGTGCTCGAAGACGTCGGGCAGCGGGGTGAGCGTTGCGGCCAGTTCCTGGCGCGCCGCCTCGACCGAGCCCCCGTGCTTCTTGAGAATTCCAGCGGCGATATGCTGCGAAAGCTCCAGCGAATTGACGAAGGGCGGCAGGCCCGCCAGATAGGGCTTGAGGCGGTAGCCGACCGGGCAGTCGCTCGCGAACACCGCGAGCTGGACCAAGGTGGAGCCGACGTTCTGCAGCGGCCACTCGACCGTCTGCGACCGGCCTTTCGCGTCGATCGCGGTGGCTTTCACCATCTCGATCGAGGACCGCGGCCGGAGCTTGTTCATCGTCGTCTGCAAAGACAGCGCCGCCGGACAGGCCGGCACGTTGTCGGTCAGCGGGCAGCAGGGGCATTTGCAGAAGGTCAGCCTGGTCCAGGGCTCCGGATGTTCGATTCGCCGGGGGATGTGCGTCCCGGTGCTCCTCCGTTCGATGTGCAGGACCTCCACGGTCCCGTCCGCGAACGCGATCGAAAGCTGCTGGTACCAGCTGTCCGGAGTAAGTTCCATATCGCTCTTAGCTTACAGTGAATTAGGGAATGCCGCTAGGGGCTGCGGCTGAGCCGCGGGCGCTATTGGGCTTTCTCTTTGCCGGCGCCCGTCAGCATCGTCTCGGACACGGGTTCGTCTCTGCTCAAACTGCTAAAATTGAAGCGATGAAAGTCATAAGCCTGCGCAGCGGCCGATTATTTGCCGCTGTCGTTGTCGCTTGTGCGGCGCTCGCCGTCATTTTTATTTTCCGGTCCCGCTATGACGCGCAGGAGCAGATGACGATCGCGATGGAATACGATGCGGCCATCCTCGGAAAACTCCCGGCCCTCCTGTCCGGGGTGCGCAGGTCGGATGCGCTGACGGATCTTTACCTAGTCACCGGAAACGACACGTGGCGCAGCAAGCGCGCGCAAGCCTCCAAAGGTCTCATTTCCTCGTTGGCGGGAATCGCGGAACTGGCTTACGACGAAAAAGACGCCGCTTTAGTCCGGGATTTAAATAACGAAATCGGAGATTTTATCGAAATGCAGGAGGCGTTAATCCTTAAAAAACGCCGCGGCAACCTTTCCCCGAAAGAGGCGCGTCAGGCCGTCGCGATGCAGCGGCACGCGGAAGGGATACTGGAGAGCATGGCCGCCTTAAAAGACGCCAACCTTTCCGGTTTGCGCGAGCGCCGCAAGGTATGGCAGAAAGAAAATAGGCAGATTCTCCTCCTAACAGTCCTCACGGCGCTTTTTTCCCTGGGGGCGACGGCCTTTGCTTATCTTCGATTTGTGGAAGGCCCTGTCATGGAACTGGACGGACGTATGAGGCAATGGGAATTCGGTGATACGCCGGAAGACGTCGAGCCGGCGGCGCCGCTGGAAATCACCTCTCTTTTCCGAAGCTTTAATCGATTGACGCAGCGTCTCGGGCGGGAATTCGCGCGGGAGCGGGCTTCGGCCGAGCAGAAATCAAAACTGGTCTCTATCGTCAATCACGAATTTAATAACGCGCTTGCCGTTATTCAAACCGGCGTAACGTTTCTCCAAATGAAAGAACTTGATATTTCGCCAGAGGAGCGGAATAAATTTTTGACAATGATTAAAGCGAACGCGCAGACCTTAAGCACTCAAGTGCTGACGCTATTGGAGCTGGGCCGTTTGGAATCTGGGAAACTGGCCGTTAAGATTGAGCGCGTTGATATCGTAAAGATCGCTCAACAGGTAGTGGAGCAGCAGATAATCCTGGCGGGAAAGAAGAAGCAGACGTTCGCGCTGGAGGCGCCGCCCTCCGCACTATTTGTAGACGGAGACATCCGAGGTCTGGCCCTGG
This sequence comes from Elusimicrobiota bacterium, assembly GCA_043827405.1. Lineage (GTDB taxonomy): Bacteria > Elusimicrobiota > Elusimicrobia > UBA1565 > UBA1565 > JBDRPD01. Next base: position 5,400 of record JBDRPD010000017.1, read on the forward strand.
TTATAAATAATTTAGTGGGCAACGCCATTAAATATACGCCGGAGGGCGGAGACATCCTGCTAAAAGTTCGCCGAGAGGACTCCGACGCGATCGTTTCGGTGAGAGATTCAGGAATCGGGATCGATCCCGAACAGCAGGAAAAGATTTTTAAAAGTTATTACCGAACGGAAAAAGGCAAAGACACCGCGATGGGATTCGGCGTCGGATTATCGGTCGCGAATACTCTATTGCATGCCCACGACAGCCGGCTCAACGTCGAAAGCGAAGCGGGCAAGGGAAGCACGTTCTCTTTCCGTCTCCCTTGCTCCGGCTAGGAAGGTTCAGAGAAGCTGAGATAGTCGAACCGCTCATCGATCTAAGATTTTTTCGCCTTATCGGAATAAGCCGAGAAGCCGATCCCACCAACCGCTTTGCGCGGGAGCCTTTCCGGTCTCAGCCCACCCCAGCTCGGAAGAGAGCTCGGAGAACAGCGTGTCGGCTCGCATGGCGAGCATCTTTGAGAAGGCGTCCACACTAATGATCGAGTTCGCCACGGCGTCGCGGCCGAATTGCGGAATCTGCTCCACCGGCTCCTTGGCGGCCCCATCGCCGGCCTTAAAGCGCCGGGTAAGATGCTGGAAGACCTCGGGCAGAGGATCCATCGTTTCGGTCAGCTCCTGGCGCGCGGCCTCGACCGAGCCCCCGTGCTTCTTGAGAATCATCGCGGCGATATGACGCGAAAGGTCCAGCGAGCTGATGAAGGGGGGCAAGCCCGCCAGGCAGGGCTTCAGACGGTAGCCGACCGGACAACCGCTCGCGAACACCGCGAGCTGGACCAATGCGGAGCCGACGGCCTGCAGGGGCCACTCGACCGTCTGCGCCCGGCCCTCCCCGTCGATCGCGGTGGCTTTCACCCTCTCGATCGAGGTTCTCGACCGGAGCTTGTTCATGGTCTTTTGCAGGGACATCGCCGCCGGACAGGTAGGTACAACATCCGCCAACGGGCAGCAGGGGCACTTGCAGAAAGTCAGCACGGCCCAGGGTTCGGGCATTTCTATCTTCCCGAAGACTTGGGTCCCCGTGATTTTTCTTTCGATGTGAAGGACCTCCTTGGTCCCGTCCTCGAATTCTATCCAAAGCTCTTGGTACCAGCTATTCGGAGTGAGTTCCATTAATCACCGGAGCTGAATGGTGAGACTTGAATCCAGGGCTTCGGCTATTTTCGAAAGAGTTTCAATTGTGAGGTTTTGATCCGCTCTTTCAATTCGGGATATGACAGATTGAGTGGTCCCGATTTCTTTCGCCAATTGGGCCTGGGTTAGGCGTGCGCGTTCTCGCGCTTTGGCAATTTGAATCGCCAGTTTTACCTCGATGTCGGCCCTTTTGTATGCAGCTTTCCAATGTGGGCTCTTTTCAGACTTCGAAAAGACCTCGTCCAGTGACATGCTGGCTTTATTCCGTTTCTTCTTCATAAGTTCTCCCAGCCGCGTCGACTGATCCAGTCGGCCATCGCCTTGCGTGACTTTTCAATTTCGCCTTTAGGGACCTCTCGAGTTTTCTTTAGAAATGCATTCGTTACGACAACGATATCGTTCCAAAATGAATATAGAAATCGATGTTGATGATGCTGAATGATGATTCTTAACTCCCAAACGCCGGCCCGAAGGTGTTTGCCGTATTCTTCTGGGAGATCTTCTCCTATTTCTGATAATGCGACAAACCAGCGCTTTGCTTTCGCTTGGTGGTTAATATTCATTCTCCGTGCATAGTCGCATGCTTGGCACCGACCCTTAGCGTCTCGGTAGAAGTAAACCTTGCAGCGCATGCTATTCTAAGTATAGCATATATGCTATATTCGTCAAGACCTGATTTGATGGTTGGACGTCTAACGGCAAGTCGAACGACCGATGCGGCGAAAAGGGTCGATTCCTTTGATGGCTCTATTATTGCCCCGTATCTGAGGGAAATCCAGGCTTTTAGCGGGCGATGAAAAGCGCTGAGGAATGCGGCATAGCGTACATATTAAACCTACCCCCGCCGCGCCAGCACATAAGACCGCACATCTGCCGCCCCCGCTTCCTTTAATACCCGCGCGCATTCCGCCAGCGTCCCGCCCGTCGTCAGCACGTCATCTATGAGGACCAGGCGGCTGCCTTTGAGCCGTAGTCCGTCGCGCACGGCGAAGGCGCCGCCGAGGTTGTTTAGCCGCTTGTTTCTTGAGCGGCCCCGCTGCGGCGCGGTATTGCGGGTGCGCACGAGGGCTTCAAGCACCGGGATACCCGCCTGCCGCGCCACCGCCAGGGCCAGTATCCGCGCCTGGTTGAAGCCGCGGATTCGCTCGCGCTTGCGGTGCAGCGGTACGGGAACGAAGGCGTGCGGACGGCCCAGCGCGGTCTGGCGCGACCACAGCCCCGCCATCCAGGCCGCCAGTGACTCGCCGACGCGGCGCCGGCCTTCGAACTTGAAGGCCCGGACCATGGCCGGCACCGGGCCGTCGTAGGCGAAGGCGGCCCCGGCGCCATTCCCGGGCTGCAGGTCCAGTAGGCAGGTTCCGCACAGCGGGCCGCGCAGGGGCGGCGGCAGGTCTTCGCGGCAATGCGCGCAGGTCTCGGGCAGCAGCAGATCCAGGGCGATCTCGCCCCAAGTGCGTCCCCACATGCCCATATATACGGCCGGGGGGGGAAGTTGGTTCCCTTTAGAACTGGAAGGTCAAAGTCGTGCCGAACTGATAGGAAAGGAACTCGTTCTCCTTGAGGTACTTGTGCCACAGGCGCGAAGCGGCGCCGTTGAGCGTCATGCGCAGGTTCTTCGCGATCTCGTAATCGGCGCTGGTGTTGAAGTTGAGGATGCGGTCGTTCTCCGCGAGGGTCACCGGCGAATCGCGCATGGTATAGGCGAAAGACGTCGTCCAGATGATGCGGTTGGTGAAGGTAAGCGTCTTGCGCGCGATCGGCAGGTAGAGGCCGCGGGGCAGCGCCAGATCGGCGCGGATCAGCAGGCTGGGGGTGATGACCTGGGTGTTCGTCGTCTGCGTTCCCGTGCCCAGTTCGGAGACGTCCTTGCGCCAGTCGGCTTTGGGGGTAAAGCGGAACTTGCGGATGTCGAACGTGGCCTGCAAGGTGGCGTCCCGGTGGCGCGTCCGCTGGGTGATCTCGTTAATGCGCAGGTCCTCGGTCTTGGTGTTGCTCATATTGAAGCTGATCGTGGTGTCGAAGCGGTTGCGCCAGAACATGAAGATCGTCCGCAGGTCGGTGCCGAAGCTGTTGGAGCCGTCCCGCTTGGTGTTGACGTTGTGGGTGTCGCGCAGGGCGTATTTGAGGTTGAGCTGCATGTTCTTCATGAAGCGCTCGGTGCGGATGAGCTTCTCGAGCTGGCCCAGCGAGGCGATCGCGTCCGGGAACGTCGTCGAGATCGCGCGCGACGGGGTATTGGTTACGACATTGCGCTCGATGCTCTTGACGAAGTTGTTGGTCAGCGAGAAGGTCTTGAAAGCCGCTTTGCGGCCGCTGATATTGTAGGCTTCGAGCGGCGACCAGCGCTGGGTTGAGTTGAAGGTGTCGCGCAGCGTCAGGGTGTTCTGCTCGGCGAAGGAGTTTCGCGGGCGCAGCGGGGAGCGGATCCACAGGGCCTTCTTGGTGTCGAGCTCGGTCTCGACATTGTTCCATACGTCGCCGTCCTTGAGCTGGTAGCTGTTGGTGAGGGAGAAGGAGCGGAACAGCCGCGTCCGGCGGTAGATCTCGGCGGCGTTGAGCGTCAGGCTGACGTTGCCGTTGGAGTTGCGGTTGATGGTTTTGATGTCGCCGACGCCGGTGTTGACGGTCGAGCCGGAGACGGTGAACGTCGAGATGTTGAGGATGTTGTTTTCCCGCGTGTCGATGCTGTAGGACGCGGTGGGCTTAAGCCAGCGCAGCAGCTTCCACGAGGAGGTGAAGCCCGCCGACTGCGTCATCGACTTGTGGTAGTTGATGTTATCCTCCCGCAGGTTGGACAGCAAGGTGCCGCGGTTTTCGATCACCGAGCTCAGCGAATAGTTCGGATTCAGCGTCGAGCCGCTCCACGGCGAATAGCTCAGCCGCGCGCTTCCGCCGCGCGTCAGCTCCCGCGTATTGAAGTTCCCCGGCGTCAGCCGCGCGGCGCGCGACTCAAACGAGACGTCATGGACGGCGTGATTGCCGGTCAGGTCGAGCGTCTGCGGCAGCCAGTGTTTGCGCCACGGCACGCTGTATCCGACGGAGGCATCGTAGGTCTCGCGGTTGTCGAGGCGGGTCAGCAGGTCGAAAGTCTCCCGCCGCCGCTCGTAGGACATATTGGTCCGCGGCAGCCGGCCGAGGTTGAAGCTGCCTTTCGCGCTGCCCTGCCAGGTGATAACCCGGCCTTCCTGCAGCAGCGTAACCAGGTTGGAGTTCGATCCGGTGGCGCTGGTGTTGGGCGTCGTGACGATGAGGCGCGACAGGTTGAAGTTCATGGGCAGGAAGCTGAGCTTGGTGAAATTGAGGTAGGCCGTGTCCTGCCGGTTGTCCTGGTTGGCGATCAGCGTCGTCGGCGTCCGGTAATTGCGGTCCACGAAGCGGTACTTGCCGCCGAAGGTCGCCCATTTGGGTATCTGGAAGTCAAACTGCAGCTTCTCCGCCTTGCCTTTGCGCGTGATCGGGTCTTTTACGTGGATTTCGTTGAGCCAGACGGCGCCTTCCGCGCCGCTGACGGTATCCGTGGCGCAGTAGATGCCCGCCGTCAGCTGGCCGATCTGCTGGATATTCGGCGAGCCGCTGGACCTGATTACTGTGCCCGGCGGCCCCGAGCCGACCTGCCATACGTCCGGAATCTGGTCGCCCGTGAAGTCCGCCTGTTCGATAATGACATGCCGCCAGCCGTTGAAGGGGAGCGGGACGCGGACTTCGAAGAAATCCTTATCGGTTCCCGCGCGCAGGAAGAAAACTTTGTCGGCGTTGTTGGCGCCGGGGACGCTGCCGTGGAGCAGGAAGTTGAAGCGGTAGTGCTGGCTGATGTCGAGCGCGCGCGAGAACTTGCGGCGAGTGTAGACGGTGGTGCCGGTCGCCATGTCCTTGAAGCGCAGTTCCAGGGCCTGCTCGCGGACGTTGTCGGAGCGGTTCTCCCGCTTTAGGTTTTCGATCTCGCCGAACAGATCGTCGAAGACCGCGGCGGCCTCTCCTCCGGCGGAGAAGATCGGCTGATAGCCGGGGTTGTCGACGTTGTTGACTGCGTTGACGATCAGCGATTCCGCGGCGCGCGACTGCGTGCCGTCGGATGGGTCTCCCGCCGCTCCCCGCTCCCAGGTGTTGCCGACGGCGGCGGCGCGCGCGATGCGGATGGAGCCCTTGGCGGCGCCGCCGGCGCGCCGGCGGACGGATATGCGCAGCTGCTTGATCGCCTGCCAGTCGGAGCTGGTCGCCGAGGATATATTCAGCGGCACCTGGAAGGTGTGCCAGCCGGTGAAGTCCAAAAACGTATGCACCGCGTTGTCGGTTACCGACGGCAGCTGCTGCTCGCTGGGCAAAGTTCCGACGTAGCCGAAATCGCCGCCGCTGAAGTCCGCCGGGTCGAGCCGGCCGTTGCGGTTAAGATCCTCGCTGTCGATGCGCCCGTTGTCGAACTCGTTGCGCGGCAGGCGTACGGCGGGGCAGCCGACGCAGGGCGGGTCGGGCGGATTGTAGAGGTAGCCCACGTCCTCGTTGGGCTGCAGGCGGCCGTCGAGCTCGCCGTTGTCGTTGGTGTCGGCGATGCCGTCGAGGCCGGTGTCCTCGGTGTCCAGGATGCCGTCGCCGTCGGCGTCCTCGTTGATCCCGCCCAGGTGGAAGTTGATCTCGTTGTTCGAGCTGTTGCCGTTGCTGTCGAACTGCTTCATGGTGATCTCGAAAATATTTTTCTGCGAGAAGTCCTCTCCGGTAACGGAGAAAGTATAGACGATCGATATCTCGGTCGAGGCGGATACACCGAAGTCATAGTCGAGGGCGAGGACTTTCTGGGTGTCGTTATCGCTGACCTGGGCGTTGGGGTTGATTTCCAGAACCTTGACGTCCTCCGTGGTGAGCTTCTCGATCGCGAGGTGGTTGAACGGCGGCTCCGAGCCCGGGTTGGAAGCGAACTGCCAGAAGGTGTGAACCGCGGCGGCGCTGTCCTCGTCCTTGGTTCCCTCCATGTTTTCAATCAGCGCCTTGCCGAACAGGTTGGGATTGGAGTGGCTGCGGGCTATCTCGGCGGCGAACGAGACGCGTAGCCAGGAGAACAGGCGGATATCGGTCAATTGGGTATCGCCCTCGTAGACCAGCAGGTTTTCCGCCAATTCGTTGACCGTCGGGATGGTTGGGGGTTTGGCGTCCGTCTGGTACAGCATGGTGGTTCCGATTTTCCACTTCTCATTCTTGAGAATCTTGTAGGAAGTCCGCACGCCGAGCAGGCTTTCGGTCGCGATGCCGGCGAAGGGCGCCACTTCGTAGTTGACGTCGATCGTCGAATCCTCGCGGATGCGCTGCTCGTTGAAAAAGGTCAGGAATCCCGATTCATAGTCGATGAAATAATCAACGTTGCGCGTCAGGCGCGCTCCGTCAAGCAGGATGGTTTCGGACTGGAGCACCAGGTTGGGCTCGAGAAAGAAGGTCTTGAGGCGGAACTTGAAGTCGAGCTGGAACAGCAGCCCCTGGGATATCGGCACCGGATTGTAGAGGTTTGTTTCGGTGACCGTCGAGGGGAACGGGGCGAACGGGTCCTTTAGCTGAAACAGGCCGTTCTCGAAGTCCACCTCGATCGTTTCCGGGTACTTGATCGTCTCGCTGGCCACGGTAACGGGAGCCACCTCGTTGCGGTTTTGATCCAGCACTTTGAGAAAGAAGTTGCCGCGGCCGTTGTCGCGGACGATCTGGGTGCGTCCGACGTTGTAGAAGGTCTTGAGCTCCTGCCGGTAGCCGGCTTCTATCGGGGTGCTGATGGCGACGTCGGCGTAGGCCTTGATAATCTTGAAGCGCCCGGAGCCGCCGAGCCCTTCGGCCGCGGAGGTCGACTTCTGCAGCGTGATCGGGTTGCCGGTGGCGTCGGTGAGGCCCACGGCGACGACATCCTGGGCGTTGAGCGAGTTGCGGAAGGTGAGGACGCCCTTAACGTAGTCGATCGTGTAGTCGAGCCCGGGCGAGAGCTCGATGAAGTTGCCGGTGAACGTCGATGAGCTGTATTCCGGGTCGGCCGGCGGGACGGCCAGGTCGTCGACCGTGCGGCGCACCTCGTCGACGTTCTGCTGGCCGGCGCTTTCCCGCGCGATGAAAATGCGCTCGCTGGCCGCCGCGATAGGCAGGCGGTTGGAATCGCCGAAAGTGAGATCGTAGTAGCGTCGGCGCATGTAGTTGGAATCGAGCAGGTCCACGGTAACGAATTGCGTATTGCCCTTGAACTGCTTGGTCTTGGTCGTGCCTTTGGTGCGGCTGCCGACGAAGGTGAAGTCAAAGCGCTTCCACTTCAGGTCGACGCGGATGCCGAAAAGCTGCTTGTTGTAGCTGACGAACTCGGTGGCGGGCAGCGATAGATCGATGTCGCCGAAGGACGCGTTCTGCACCACTTCGTTCGGGTCGCCGGTATAGACGACGGAGATGTCCTGCTTGTTCTGCTTGGTATCGTCGTAGTCGACATTGACCGTGATCTTGGGTCCGACCTTGCCCTGCATGCGCAGCTGCAGCTGCTGCTCGATGTCGATCAGGTTGATGTCGCGCGCCTGGCCGCTGCCCTTCTGCTCGTTGAGAAACCGCTTCTGGCTGTAGTTGAAGGATATGACCTTGCGGCCGGTAACCGAGAGGCTGGTGCCGTAGCTGGGGAGCTCGACCTCGTCGGGCAGAGTGGTGGCGATCTGGGTTGCCGAGGTGATCTGGTAGCCGTCATACGACGGAATGGGCGGCGGGGCGAACTCCCGGGTCGTCAGCGTTCCCTCTTCCAGCTTGCGGCGCATGTCCGTCCAGCGCTGCTGTCCGATGCGGAACGGCCGCTGGTGGATCAGCAGCTGGCGCAGGCCCGGTGTTTTTGTCGAGGGGGCGAGCTGAAAGAACCGGTTGGGGTCCGGGCGTTCATAGAGCAGGAACGGGCCGGCTCCGTCCAGGCCGTACGGCATGACGACCGGAAGGTCCGGCGGCGCGTCGACGTTCTCGGGCGGCGTGGGAAGCGGTTCGGGCGGAGCCTTTTTTGCCGGCGCCGCCGTTTCCGCGGCGGGGAAATCGGGGTCATAGGGGTCGCTGAGCTGAGCGGACACGGGGCTTCCCAGCAACGCGTGCGTGCACGCGAGCGCTACTAATAGTGTCCAGGTTCGGTTTAATGCGCTTTTCGCCAAGATGTTGCGTGGCTGCGAAGGTGCGATTGACTCCTCGGCGTCCTGCAAGAGTCGGCTCCAGCCGAATGCTCGAAGTTTAACAGGGCCCTGTGATGCTGTCAAGGATTCGCGAAATAAGCTTGTAATAGAAGTGAAAATACGGGGATCGGCACGGCCGTTATAGGGAATAATGACGATAACGAGTTAGTATAATCTCCACTAGTGTCATGACGACCTTGTCGCGCTACCTGGTGCGCTCATATATCCCGCCGTTTCTGCTGTCCTTGGGGATATTCCTGTTTGTCCTGCTGATGAATCATTTTCTCCGCCTGTTCAACCTGGCGGTGATGAAGGGGATATCCCTGGCCTGGATTTTCTTTTGTTTTTCACGACTGATGCCGTTTTTTCTCAGCATGGCTCTGCCGATGGCCTTCCTTGTCGCGCTGCTGCTGACTTTGGGGCAGCTTTCGGAAAGCGGCGAAGTGCTGGCGCTGCGGTCGTCGGGCTTCTCCTTTCGCGCCATCCTGGCGCCGTATTTCGCGATCGCCCTGCTCCTGAGCGTTTTTCTATTTCTCATCAACCACAAGGTCAGCCCGGAGGGGTTCCATTCGTTCCGGGATTCCTACGCCCGGGCCGTATCGCAGGTGCCGCACTTGGAGCTCGACCCCAGGACCTTGACCCGTATGGGCGAGTGGGAAATTTACGCCGAGAAAGTGGTTCCGGGCACGGGGCTTCTCGGCGGAGTGCGCCTCGTCAAGCGCCAGGGGAAATACGCTCGTCTGCGCATATCGGCGCCGCAGGGGACGGCCCGGCTGGAACGGGGGCGGGGCCTGCGTCTTGAGCTGCGGGACGGCATTTTGCTCTGGCCCAATAACGATCCCGAGAGCCGGACCTCTTCGACGTTTGGCCGCTATCACATGTTTATGCCTTTCGCGACCAAGAAGGAGGTGCGCGAGCCGGACATGCAGGAGCTTAATTCGCTGCGGATGCGGGCGCTCTTGGACGACGACAAGCTCCAGCCGCAGAAGCGGCGCGAGTATTTGACCGAAATCGCGGTTCGCAGCGCGGCGGCCGCCGCTCCGTTCGTGCTGTTTTGGGTCGCCTGCCCGCTCGGCCTTGGGCTTGAGCGGCGCAGTCGGGCCGTCGGCTTCGCGCTGAGCCTGGTCGTAATGTTCAGCTACTACGGTCTTCTGGCGCTGGGGATCGGCCTGGGTCGCCGGGACGTCGGCTGGGCCTCGTGGGCGCCGTGGCTGCCGAATGCGGCAAGCCTGGTCTGCGGGGGAGCCTTGTGGTGGAGGTGCCTGCGCCGATGAGGATATTTACGCGCTATATCGCGGGCAAGTTCCTGGGGCCGTTTCTGTACGGGCTGGGCGTGTTCGCGCTGCTGGTATTTTTGGGCGATCTCTTCGATAAGATGCATAAAGTCGCGACGAGTTCGGCCGGCCCCGAAGTGATTATCGAGTACCTGCTCCTGCAGATGCCCTATTGGACGATCCGGATTATTCCCATGGCGACTTTGCTGGCGGCGCTGTTCGCGGTTTCGGGCTTCGTGCGCAGCGGGGAATTTGTGGCCGTGCAGGCGGCGGGATTCCGGGTGGGCGGTTTTTTCCGGCCCCTGTTGTGGTTTTCGCTGCTGATCGCCCTGTGCGGTTTCGTCGCGCAGGAGACGATTCAGCCCGCCAGCTACAGCCGGGCGCAGCGCCTGTGGCGTTTCGAGATACATCCCGAGCGCGGCGCGCACCGCGACGCGGTATACGTTATCGGACAGGACCGCATGCTCTCGGCGGGGCAGTTTTTGACGCAAGAGGGGCGGATGGACCGGGTGGTGCTCGATATTTACAGCCGCCGGGGGCTGCGCACTCAGCTCGACGCGCGGCGCGCGCATTGGGACGCGGCCCGCGGCGTATGGGTTTTTGCGGACGGCGTCGAGCGCCGCTTCGATCCCGTCACCGGCGCGGTCGGCGCGGAACGGGCTTTTGTCCGGCAGGACTCCGGGCTGCGGACGCCGCCGCAGCTGCTCAAGCCCAGCGCGCAGAGCCCGGATACTATGAGCTTTTTTCAAATCCGCGAATACGTCGCGCGCTTGCGGGCGCTGGGCCGCCCGACCCACCGCGCCCTGACCGGCATGCATGCCAAGCTGGCTTATCCGTTCACCAACCTGGTCCTCTGCGCGCTGGGTATCGCGGTCGCCCTGCGCCTGCGGCGGGTCAGCCGCCCGGTGGTGTTCGGCGCGGCGCTCGTCATGAGCTTCTTCTATATCTGGCTTATCGAGATGGGCTGGTATATGGGAAAGGCCGGCCGCATTCCGCCGCTGGCGGCCGCCTGGCTGGCGAATATCTGCTTCGGCGCGCTGGCGGTTTGGATGTACCGCCGGATCGACGCCTAGTCCTTCCACTAATAAGCAGAACCTATTATTAACATTGTAACAATCTATTAGACAAATAGTAGATCCCCGGTTACAATGATGGCAGCTCCCTACGGAGCCAGGAGAGATCATATGACCCCCACAGATACAAAACAGAAGATCATGCTGCCCGCGCTGCCCTACGCCATGGACGCCCTAGAGCCGCATATCTCGGCGGAGACGCTGGACTTTCATTACGGCAAGCATCACAAGACGTACGTGGCCAAGCTCAACGATGCCCTGCCCGGCACCGAGTTCGAGAACTCCAGCCTGGAAGAGATCGTCAAGAAGGCCAAGGGCGGCGTATTCAATAACGCGGCTCAGACCTGGAATCACAGTTTCTACTGGAACAGCTTGAGCCCGAATGGCGGCGGTGCGCCCAAGGGCGCGCTCGCCGGCGAGATCGATAAGGCCTTTGGATCCTTCAATAGGTTTCAGGAGCGGTTCTCCCAGACCGCCATCACCGCCTTCGGGTCGGGATGGGCGTGGCTGGTGAAGAACAGGGACGGCAAGCTCGAAATCGTGAGCACCAAGGATGCCGGCAGCCCGCTGACTCAGGGGCAGACGCCGCTTCTTACGTGCGACGTCTGGGAGCATGCCTACTACATCGATTACCGAAATGCCCGGCCGAAGTATGTCGAGGCTTTTTGGAAGCTGGTCAACTGGAATTTCGCGGCCGAGAACCTCGGTTGAGCGCGGAGTCCGACAAAACAAACTGGAGGCTCATCATGGCAGATACGCTGGTGCAGAAGGCCGCGCCGGACTTCAAGGCGACGGCTGTCGACGGAAAGCTGTTCAAGGAGATCAAGCTCTCGGATTATAAGGGCAAGTGGCTGGTCCTGTTCTTCTATCCGCTGGACTTCACCTTTGTGTGCCCCACCGAGATCACGGCGTTCTCCGACCGGATCCAGGACTTCAAGAAGCTGGGCGCCGAGGTCTTGGGGGCGTCGATCGACAGCCAGTTCACGCATCTGGCCTGGATCAACACTCCGCGCAAAGAGGGCGGGCTCGGGACGATCGAATACCCGCTGCTGGCGGATGTCAGCAAGCAGATCGCCACGGACTACGGCGTGCTCGCCGAGGGGGGGATCGCGCTGCGCGGGCTGTTTCTCATCAATCCCAAGGGTCAGGTGGTCTACAACGTGACGCATGACCTGGGCGTCGGACGCAATGTCGACGAGGTGCTGCGGGTGCTGCGGGCCTTCCAGCAGGTCGAGAAGACCGGCGAGGTCTGCCCGGCCAACTGGAGCGAGGGCAAGAAAACCATGAAGCCCGACCCCCAAAAGTCCAAGGAGTATTTCGCCGCCGTCGCCTAAGACTTATCGTCTGGGAAAAGAAAAGGGGCGCCCGTGAGGGCGCCCCTGCTCTTTTATGATCTGCGGCGCTTAGTTCTTGCGCTTGCCTTCGTCGTATTTGCCCCACATGATAGAGATGCTTCCCGAGGCGGCTACGTTGTTGGGAATCTTCTCGGTTTCGGTCTCGGATTTGAGCGTGGTGGTCTTGGAGCTGACCATGGCGCCGATGTCGGCCCGGACGTAAAGGAAGTGGAGGCCGATGCCGGCGGTGTAGGCGACGCCCGAGTCCGAGTCTTTGGACACGTTCTTCTGCAGGCCGACGCGCAGCGGGATATTGAGCCAGTTGCGGTTGAAGACGTTGATCTCGGTCCCGGCGCCCAGGTAGCGCGACTTGCGGCCGTCGATGAGCGTCAGGTTCTCGGTGAGGTCCATGTCCGCGGTGAGATGCCAGAACTTGAAGGGGCTGACGGCGATTCCCATGCGTGCCTGCGGCCGCAATTTGAATTTGCCTTCGCCGGCGGCGACCGCGACGTCGGGCTGCTTGAACTTCGGGCCGTTAAGGTTGCGCCCGACCAGGCCGAAGCGCGGCCGCATCGGCAGGACGGGGAAGGTCTCGCGCATGTCCCACAGCATGCCGGCGTCTATGGCGGGCTGGAAGGAGGTCTTGGTATTGTCTTTAAAGCTGTTAAACGACCCCGCTCCGGGCTCATTGGAGATGATGCTCAGGCTGTCGTAGCCGACCCGGCCGATGATGCCCTTGAGGTTGCCACCGAGCATGAGGCCGGTTTTGCCGATCTCATGAGCATAGCCGAGACCCAGCTCAGTGAAGCTGCCGCCGCGGATAATGAGGCTGGAGGCGTTGTTCCGTATGGTGGCGGGGGTCGTATTTGCCTTGTCGACATCCGGGGTGACGGCGGCATATGCCAAGTTGTTCGCGAACGCCACGATGCGCCAGATCTTCAGGTCGATGCCGGCGCCGGTATCGACCATGGCGCCGTTGCCGTTTTGTCCCAGCAGGTTGAGCGCTTCGGTGATCCGCGCCTGCGTGCAGGTGCCGCTGGTGGTGTAGGTCGCGGCGGCGCAGTCCTGGTGGAGCTGGTAGACGTTGTTGGCGCCCTCAAGCACCGAGCCGGTGAATTCTCCCCGGGCGCCCACGGGGACGCTGAGGCCGTGCTTGTTGTAGAGCTGGCCCAGTCCCGCCGGGTTCCAGTAGGAGGCCAGGGGCCCTTGGGCGAGCGCGACCTGCGAGCCGCCCATGCCCATGGCGCGCGGCCCCATGGAGTGCCACGGCATGGCGGCCGCGGGACGCGCGGCGGACGCGAGCAGCGCCGCCGAAAATATGATGCTGGTTAATTTGCGCATAGGTACTCTCCTCTTTTGGTTTGCCGATCAGTCGGTATTTAACTAAATGTCTTAAGCGGTTCGGCAACCTTTAGTTCGGCCTCGGTCGCCTTTCGGACATCCTCAACGCTCACCCCTTCCGCTACCTCGCGCAGGAGCAGCCCCTCGGGCGTGACGTCGATAACCGCCATGTCGGTGATGATGGTGTTGACCACGCCCTTGCCGGTCAGCGGCAGCGAGCATTCCTTCTTGATCTTGGCGCCGCCCGTTTTGGTCACATGCTCCATCGCCACGATCACTTTCTTGGCGCCGGCGACCATGTCCATGGCCCCGCCCATCCCCTTGACCTTCTTGCCGGGAATCATCCAGTTGGCGAGGTCGCCGTTCTCGGCCACCTCCATGGCGCCGAGGATGGTCGCGGCCAGGTGGCCGCCGCGGACCAGCGCGAAGGAGTCATGGCTTCCGAAGTAGGAGCAGCCGGGAAGCTCGGTGATGGTCTCCTTGCCGGCGTTGATGAGGTCCGGGTCCTCTTCGCCCTCGTACGGATAGGGGCCGTAGCCGAGCATCCCGTTCTCGGTGTGCAGGTTGATATGGATGTCGCTGGGGAGGTAGCTGGGAATCAAAGTCGGGATGCCGATGCCGAGGTTGACTACGTCGCCGTCTTGCAGCTCTTGTCCCGCCCGCTTGGCGATGATCACTCTCTTGTCGCTCATGGCTGTCTCCTGTTCAGGCCGCGGCGGATGCGCGCGGCCGTACGGTCAATTTTTCTATCGGCTTTTTGTAGCCGGCGCCCTGGAAGATGCGGGTCACGAAGGCCCCCGGGGTGTGGATATGGTCGGGGTGCAGGCCCCCGTCTTCGACCAAGTGCTCGACTTCGGCGATCACGGTCCGGCCGGCGGTGGCCATGACCTGGTTGAAGTTGCGCGCCGTTCGACGGAAGATTAGGTTGCCGGAGCGGTCTCCCTTGTGCGCTTTGACGAAGGCGAAGTCGGCGTGCAGCGGCTTTTCAAAGACATAGTGCTTGCCGTCGATCTCTCGGGTTTCCTTGCCGTCGGCGATGGTCGTGCCGTAGCCGGTCGGGGTGAAGAAGCCGCCGATGCCGGCGCCGGCGGCCCGAATGCGCTCCGCCAGGGTTCCCTGCGGCACCCACTCCACTTCGAGCTTCTTGGTCAGCGTCATCTCTTCAAAGCACTTGCATTCGCCGCCGTAGGAGAGGATGAGCTTTTTTACCTGGCCGTTGTTGAGCAGCAGGCCGATGCCGTGTTCATCGAGCCCGGCGTTGTTGGAGGCCAAGGTAAGGTTCTTTACCCCCTTGTCCCGCAGCGCCTGGAACAGGTTCTCCGGCAGGCCGCAGACGCCGAAGCCTCCCATGAGGATGCTGGCGCCGTCTTCGACGTCATGGATCGCCTCTTCGGCGTTTTTGCACGTTTTGTCCATAAATGACCTCGTTAGTCTCTTTTGAGGAGGGCTATCTCGAAATCGCCGAGCCGCTTGTCGAAGATTCCAAACAATACGGCCCAGGACGCGAGCAGCGTCAGCGGCAGGCCGAACAAAAGCGTGGCGGCGCTGGTCAGACGCTCAACCGCCTCCGGCGACAGCTCGAACATCCCGGTCAAGCCTCCGATCAGCAGTCCCTGCAGCAGCGAGATGACCAGGCAGCACAGAACGAAGCGCCAGGCCAACGCCCACCAAACCTTCAGCACGATGCGGCGCGTGGGTTCGATGCGCTCCATGCCGGCCGCGTATCAGGCGGCGACGGCCGCCCGCAACGGGCGCTTCGCTTTGCTCCCCGCGTCGGAGCGCAGCGCGCTCGCCTTGTCCGTCTTCTCCCAGGTGAAGCCCGCCTCGGTGCGCCCGAAGTGGCCGTAGGACGACGTCGCCCGGAAGACCGGCCGGCGCAGGTTCAGGCTTGAGATAATTCCCTTGGGCGTGAGCAGGAAGTGCTTGCGCACCAAGGTCTGCAGCCGGTCTTCGTTGATCGTCCCGGAGCCGTGCGTGTTGACGTAGACGCCGACCGGGTCGGCGACGCCGATCGCATAGGCGAGCTGGACCGTGCATTCCTCGGCCAGCCCCGCCGCCACGATGTTTTTGGCGATGTAGCGCGACATGTAGCAGGCGGAGCGGTCCACCTTTGTCGGGTCCTTGCCGGAGAAGGCGCCGCCGCCGTGCGGCGCGTAGCCGCCGTAGGTGTCGACGATGATCTTGCGGCCGGTCAGGCCGACGTCGGAGACCGGACCGCCGACCACGAATTTGCCGGTCGGATTGATGTGGAAGACCGTCTTGTTGTCGAGCAGGCGCTTGCCCAGGATGGGGCGGACGACGGCATCGATGATCTCGTTGCGCGCCTTGTTGGTGATCTTCCGGCCGCTGCGGTCCAGGATGGCCTCGCTGTGCTGGGTCGAGATGACGACCGTGTCCACGCGCAGCGGGCGCCCGTCGAGGTATTCGACCGTTACCTGGCTCTTGCCGTCGGGGCCGAGGTAATCGAGGATGTCCTTTTTGCGCGTCTCGGCCAGCCGCCGGGTGAGCTTGTGGGCGAGCATGATCGGCAGGGGCATCAGTTCCGGGGTCTCCCGGTTGGCGTAGCCGAACATCATGCCCTGGTCGCCGGCGCCGCCGGAGTCCACGCCCTGGGCGATGTCGGGCGACTGGGCGCCGATGGTGTTTGATACCGCGCACAGGTCGTAGGCGAAGCCGTGCCACGGCTTGAAGTAGCCGATGTCCTTAATGGTGCTGCGGGCGATATCGGCGACGTCGACATAGGTATTGGTCGTGATTTCGCCGCCGACCGTCACCATGCCGCGCTGAATCATCGTTTCGCAGGCGACGCGCGCCATCGGATCCTCTTTAATGATGCTGTCGAGGACCGCGTCTGAAATCTGGTCGCACATCTTGTCGGGGTGCCCCTCGGTGACCGACTCCGACGTGAAAAAATATTTCCCCATACGCCTCATGATAATTCCCTCCAGGAACGTGCGGCTATACCGAGTTTTTAAGTATATCCGCGTTATAAACGGCTGAGTTCGTCGTGATGCGGCTGCCGGCGCTGAGGATGGAATGGGCCAGAAACGACCCCGGGCCAACGTCTGCGCCGTCAAAGAGTATACAATTTTTCAGGATTGCTTTCGGTCCCACGGTCGAGTCCGCCCCGACGACCGTATGCGGTCCGATCACGGCGCCGCGGCCGATGCGCGCCCGCTTGCCGATCACGCAGGGCGCGGTGAGCCGCGCGGCGGGGTGAATGCGGGCGCCCGCCTCGATCCAGACGCGGGGGCGGATCTGCCGGCCGGGGATCTCGACGTCTACCTCGCCGTTCAAGGCGGCGATCTGGCTGCGGCGGTATTCGGTGAGATTCCCGATATCGCACCAGTAGCCTTTCCACTCCCAGGCGTAGATCGCTTTTTTCAACCGCAGGAGCTTGGGCCATAGTTCGTGGCCGAAGTCGTAGACGCGTTTGGGGATAAGGCGGAGCGCTTCGGGCGCGAATAAATAGATGCCGGTGTTCGCCTGATTGGAAAGGACGTCTCCCCATCGCGGCTTTTCCAAAAAGCCTTTTATTTTACCTTCTTTTCCTGTTACGGCGATGCCGTATTCGAAGCGCGAATTAACGGCCTTGGTCGCCATGGTCGCGAAAGAGCGCCGGCGTTGGTGAAAGCGGAAAAAGCGCGATATGTCGATGTCGCTGAGGCCGTCGCCGGACATGATAAGCAGCGGCGCATCCTTGAAGAAGTCCGCCACTTTCTTGACCGCGCCGGCGGTGCCGAGAAGCTTGTGTTCCATGGAATACTTCAGGCGCAATCCCCAGTGCGAGCCGTCCCCGCAGTAGCTGCGCACCTGTTCGGGATGCGCGTGGAGGTTCAGCATGACGTCGCGTACGCCGTGGCGCGCCAGATTGGCGAGGACGTGGTGCAGGATGGGCCGGTTGGCGACCGGGACCATCGGCTTGGGCGTGGCATGAGTCAGCGGCCGGAGGCGCGTCCCCGCGCCGGCCGCCAAGACCATGGCTTTGAGGCTGCCCTTCATCTTACAGATGGGTCGCCACCCACTTCGCCGCGGTGTCGAGCAGCGCCTGCGTCCTTTTCGGCGAGTCGGACTCCGCGTAGGTGCGGATGAGCGGTTCGGTGCCGGAGGGCCGCATGAGAATCCAATGTCCTCCCTCCAGAATGACCTTGATGCCGTCAAAGTCGAGAACTTCCTTGATCGCCGTTCCCACCACTTTCTTGGTGAGCTTCTTTCTGATCTTGGCGGTGAAGACGGCCTTGTCGAGCGTCTTGCGGGTGCGGAAATCGATGCGCTGGAAGCAGGATTTTCCGTATTTCTTCTCGATCAGCGCCCACAGCTGCGAGGGGGTCTTCTTGGTCTTGGCGCACATCTCCAGAAACAGCATGCCGGTCAGCATGCCGTCGCGTTCGCCCAGGCTGCCCTTCCAGGCATAGCCGCCGCTTTCCTCGCCGCCGATGACGGCCTGCCCGGAAGCGATATGTTCGGCGACATGCTTGAAGCCTACCGGCAGTTCTGCAAACGGCAGGCCGTAGGCCTCGGCGATCCGCCCGGCCAAGTAGCCCATCGATACCGCCTGCACGATCTTGCCTTTCAGCTTGCGCATGGAGAGCAGGTATTCGATGATCATGGGGAATACCTGGCAGGGGGTCATATAGTGGCCCCGGTCGTCGACCAGAGCGAAGCGGTCGCCGTCGCCGTCGAGGGCGATGCCGAGGAGCGCCTTCTCCTTCAGCACTCGCTCCTTGAGCTCTTTGAGGTTTTCCTCGATCGGCTCCGGGTTGATGCCCCCAAACAGCGGGTCGCGGCGTTCATGTATCTCGATGAGCTTCTTGCTCTTGACGAGCTCTCCCATCAGACCGCCGCTGCTGCCGTAAAGGTAGTCGATGACGACCGGCTTCTTGAGGCCGCGCGCGAAGGCAGAGGGATTGATCTGCGAGCGGAGAAACTGCAGGTAGTCCTTGCGGAAGCTTTTCCACTGCACTTTGCCGGGGCCGCCGCGCATGGGGTTGGCGCGGTCGAGAAAAGATTCCACGGCGACGGTGATCTGTTCCGTTGCCGCCCGGCCGTCCAGCTTGATCTTGATGCCGTTATGGGACGGTGGGTTGTGGCTGGCCGTGACCATGAGTCCCACCGCCTTCATTTTTTTCGTCAGAAAGCTGATCGCGGGGGTCGGCAGCGGTTCGGTGGAAACGATGACCTTGAGGCCGTTGGCGTCCAGGATGCCGGAAATCTCCCGGGCATAGGCGTCCGACAGGAAGCGATTGTCGTAGCCGATGATGACCGGCGTGCTCTTGCGGATTTTCCCCGGCTGCTCCTTCATGTATTCGGCGATCGCTTGGGCCACGCGCCGGACATTGTCGAAAGTGAATTCGCGGGCCATCTCTCCGCGCCAGCCGTCTGTGCCGAATTTGATTTTCATAGCATCTCTCTCACAGCGTGGAATAGTCGCATACGATCGACCGGTCGCCAAGCGTCCGGCCGGGTCCGAGCACGGTCTTTCTGCCGATCCTGCAGTTTCCGCCGACGATGGCGCGCGTGATCCGCGCGCCGGCGGCGATGCGGGTCCCGCTAAGCACTACGCAGTCCTCGAGCACGGCATCCTCTTCGATCACGCAGCGGTCGCCGACGCAGACGGAGCCGATAAAGCGGGAGCGCGCGGCGGCTTTGGAGGAGCGCCCCAGCACGACGCATCCCGCGCCCGTACGCACAACGTTCGCGGAGACTTTCGCTCCGGCGTCGAGCAGAAAGTCGCCCTGCCGCTTCAGGCGCTTGGGCAAAAACGGCGCGTGGCCGCCCAGGATGTCCAAGTGTATCTGCAGGTATTTGTCCACGGTGCCGAAATCAATCCAGTACTCCCGGGAGGTATAGGCGAAAATGCGGCGGCCCTGCTCCAGCGCCTGCGGGAAGAGGTCCCGTTCCAGCGACGCGGGCCGGTTTCCGGGGATCGATTCGATCGCGGAGGGCTCGAACAGATATGCTCCGGCATTGATGGTGTCGCAGGTTACCTCCTCCCAGGAAGGCTTTTCCAGGAAGCGCGTGATGCGGCCGTCCTTGCCGGTTTCCACCAGCCCGAAGCGGGTCGGGTCGCCCACGCTCACCAAAGTCAAGGAAATTTCGGCCTTCGCCTTGCGGTGGCTGCGGATGAAAGCGGGGATATTCAGCGCGTGGAGAACATCACCGTTAAGGATCAAAGTCGTGCCGTTGAGGTAGCGGCCGGCGTTGAGCACCGCGCCGCCCGTGCCGAGAGGTTTTTTTTCATGCACGTAACGGATGCGGACGCCGAGTTTCGATCCGGTCCCGAGAATGCGCTTGAACTGTTCCGGCCGGTAGGCCGTAGCGAGGATTACTTCGGTGATCCCGTGGCGCCGCAGATTATTCAGCTGATAATGGATAAACGGCGTATTGACGACCGGCAGCAGCGGTTTTGGTGTGCCGCAGGTGAACGGTCTTAGGCGCGTCCCCAGACCGCCGGTTAAGATAATCGCTTGCATGATATAAAAGCTCCCTGGGGGGGAAAAGCATAGCAAAAATAATATAATCACGCATCCATGGCCGACAAGATCGATGATCTGGACTCTCCGGACGACCAGTACGGGAAGGCTTCCACGGATTTGGAGCCCGAGGCCTATGGCGATGCGGCCCGTCTAAGCGCGTTCGAGGATACCGACAACCGTGGGGAGCAGGAAGGGCCCGTCTCCTTCAATTTCCTGCGCTTGGCGGCGGCTGCGGGCTGTCTGCTGATCCTGCTCGCTTTTCACGCCTTTCAGCTGAGCGACTGGATTCGGCGCGACAATCGACCGCCTCCCTGGGATCAATCGATACAGCTCGAGATAGCCCAGGACGTGCACAATGCGCTCGCCCGCGGCGAGTGGGGCGAGATCGTCAGTCCAACGCCGAAGCCGGGAATGCCGCCCTTTCCACCGCTGCATTATCTGCTGATTCAGTACGCGATGGACGGACCGAACCCGGCCGAGGCGGCGCTGTGGATCAACCTGTTTTATATGGCGGCGCTCTGCGTTTCGCTTTTCGCCATCGGGCGGCGAGCGGCGGGAGAGTGGGCGGGCGTGGCGGCCGCGGTGCTCTTGACCTGCATCCCCGAAGTCCAATGGCTGCTGCGCGACCAAACCATTGATCTGGCGTTGACGGCTTGGGTGGCGGCGGCCTATTGGGCGCTGCTCGAATCCGATCACTTTGACCGGAAAATACCGTCCATCCTTTTCGGCGTCCTGTTTTCCGTGGCGATGCTGACCAAATGGAGCGCGTTCTCGTATTTCCTGCCGGTGGTCGGGACGGCGCTGGGCGCCTCGAACGACCAGAAGCAGAACCGCAATCTCATGCTCGCGGCCGGAATCGTTTTCCTGCTCCTCGGCCCATGGTACCTTTCGCAGTGGTCGGTCCTGATCCCGCGGCTGATCGGCGCCTCGTCGGATAATGCGGTTCCTTTGCTGTCGTACAGCGGCCTTACGGCGTATATCCGGCAGATGGGTATCGGGATGGAGTTCCCGTTTTTTGTTTTGGGCGCGGCCGCCCTGCTGCGCCTGCCGCGATCCGATGACGGGCGCAAGATGGCCGGGCAGCTGATGCTGTGGTTTATCGCGTCCTTCATCTTCTGGACCATAGTTCCCAACCGCCAGCTGCGCTATCTGCTGCCGGCGCTCGCGCCGCTGGCTCTGCTGGCGTCGATGACTTACGACAAGCGCATCCTGGGCGGGCTATGCGCCTTCATGCTGCTGGCGGCCGCCAACTACCCCCGCGGCTGGATCCCCCATATCAATCCGGCCATCCTGGGCTTCAATTTCAGCTTCTTCCGCTCCGACATCCCCGCCGAAGAAGACTGGCCGCTGGCGAAGATCCTGCGCCGGGCCGAGGAACTGCACGATAAAGAGGCGCCGTTCGGCAACTTGGCGCTGCTGGCCAACCATAACCGCTTCAACGGCGCGACGTTTAACTGGGAGCTGGATCGCCTGGGGATTGAGACGATCAAGATGCGCGGCATCAATAAGCGGGTCTGCGAGCTGGCGGAGTTCCTGCTGCTGAAGACCGAGTCCCTCGGCCCGCCGTCGGTGGTTAACCAGCTCCCCGGCGTGCGCAAGAAAATCCTGGCCAAGAACAGCTGGTTCCAGCGCGGGTACAAGAATGCCGCAAGCTGGGATCTGCCGGACGGGTCCCAGGCCGTGCTGTATCAGCGCCAGCCGCCGCGCCAGCCGCCGTTGATTGAAGGCAAGCTGCATATCGACTATCTGGAAGAGAAGGCTTATCTGATCGAGCAGCTGGATATCGATTTCGGCCGCTGGAACGCGAAGCGCGGAGTTTATCCCATAGTCACGATTAGCGCCAAAAGCCTGCGGCTGCGCGACCTTAAGATTGAGAATCTCTCCCTCGTCATCGAGGACTTGTTCGCGGTGCCGGTCGAGGATGCGAACTCGGTGCCCAAGAGCCAGCGTGATTCTTTGCTGATGAACCTGCGCCTGCTTAAGATGAAGAAGCTGGACGTCCATACCGCCGTGGTGAGCGAAGGGGCCGTTAAGGCGTTTATTGCCAAACGCGTCGGCGCTTCGCGCGAGGTGGAAGTTAAGCTCGATGATACCGTTTCCGTCGCGGCGCGGATTCACGGTATTCCGCTGGCGGCCGAAGCGGAGCTCAAGCTGTCGGTGGATCGCCGGAAGATCGACGCCCGGCTGCTGCGCCTCTCGGCCTGGGGCGTTCCGGTGCCGACTTTCCTGCTGGGGCCGCGCCGGCGCTACACCCTGGACCTGATGCCGAACCCGGAGCTGCCGTTTGCGATCGGCCTTCCCAAGCTCCGCCTCGCGGGCGGCAAGCTGCGGATCGGGAAGTAGGGGCTAATCGTCGAAGAGGGCCTGGTAGGCGGCTTCGTACTTCTGCAGCATAGCGGCGAGCTTGAAGTGCTCGTTGACCACCATTTTGGCGCTTTCCCCCAGCCGCCGGCGGTATTCGGGATCCACGATCAGGTCCTGCAGCGGGACGAACAGCGCCTGCGCGTCTTTCGGCTGGCAGAGAACGCCGGAGATCTCGTGCGACACCGCTTCCGGTACGCCGTCGACCCGCGTGGCGACTGCGGGCAGTCCCAGGGCCATGGCCTCCAGGAGCGCGTTCGGGAGCCCCTCCCATAGGGACGGCAGGACGAAGATGTCGAGCGCCGAAAGCCAGGCGGGGATATTGGCCTGCTCGCCGAGCAGGTGCACTACGCCCTCCAGCCGCAGCTGACGGATCATCCCTTCCAGACGCGGCCGCAGAGGGCCCTGGCCCAGGATCACGCATTGCACCGGATGCGAGGCCCTGAGCTTGGCCACCGCTTCGAGAAGGTAGACATGGCCCTTTTGCTCGTTAAGCCGGCCTACCGCGCCGAGCAGGATATCCCGGTCTTCCAGCTTGAGTTCCCGGCGGCGCTTGGCGCGCTCCTTTTTGGAGATGGGCCAGCCGGCGATGTCCACGCCGTTATGTATGGTGGTGGTCCGGTTCTCCGGATAGCCGCGCCGCTCGATAAGATACTTGCGCGAAGCCTCGCACTCGGCGATCAGCAGATCGTCGGCGCTCTTTAAATAGGAGTCGATCATGAGCGAGAAGCCGCCCCGCGTGCGGTAGTTGACGCGCGGCGAGCTTATGAGCCGGAACTCGGCGTAGCCCAGCTTGCGCACGGCGCGGCTGAGCTGGATCGCCTGGTACATGATCGCGTGCACGGCGTCCGGTTTGGTCTCATGAATGATCATCGCGAGCTTCTGCAGGTCTTTGAGCCCCGCCCGGCCCTGCACGTCGAGCGTATAAACGGGGAAGCCCGCCGCCTCAAGCTTGCGGGCGTACTCGCCTTTCGGCTTGAGCGTTACGATACCGGCTACTTCGCAGATTTTGGGATCGAGCAGCGTCGCCAGGGTGAAGAGGGTCTTCTCGGCGCCGCCGAGGCCCGAGGACGTGCTGACGAAAAGGAGCCTTTTCACTTGCCGAAGAATCGCCGGATCTCCGCGGCCACCTTCTCCACGTCGGCCGGGGCGAGTTCGGGAAACAGCGGCAGCGCCAGCACTTCACGGGCCGCCCGCTCGGACACCGCGAGCACCTCCGGTTTCCGTTCCGGGGCGACATAGGCGGTCTGCAGATGGATCGGCTTCGGATAGTATATCCCGGTCCCGATGCCGGCGTCGGCGAGGTGCTTCTGCAGGGCATCGCGGCGGTCGCACTGCACGACGAACAGGTGACAGGCGTCGCGGCTGTCGCTGTCCGTTTTAGACGGCAGGCGCAGGGGCGTGTCCGCGAGCAGCGTGCGGTAAAGGCCGCAGAGCGCGCCGCGGGCCGCCGTCCATTCCTCCAAGCGGCGGAGCTTCACCCGCAGGAAAGCGGCCTGCAGTTCGTCGAGCCGGGCGTTGTAGCCGACGCAGGCGTGATCGTACTGATGACCGGCGCGGCGTCCGCAGTTGCTGAGGGTGCTCAGCCGGGCGTGGAGCTCTTTGTTGTCCGTGAGCACGGCTCCGGCGTCGCCGAACGCGCCGATATTTTTCGAGGGGTAGAAGCTGAAAGCGCCCGCGTCGCCGATGATCCCGACGGGACGGCCCCGGTAGCGGGCGAGATGGGCCTGGGCGCAGTCTTCGATGATGCGGATATCGGGCTTGGGCAGCGCCGCCTGGATGCCGTCCATGTCCGCCGGGCGGCCGAAGAGGTGGACGGGGATGACGGCCTTGGTGCGCGAGGTGACGCGCTGACGCAGGTCCTCGGGATCCATAGTCAGCGTGCCGGGATCAACGTCCACGAAGATCGGCCGCGCTCCCCGGGAGCTTACGCAGGTCGCCGTGGCGATAAAAGAGAAGGACGGCACGGCGACTTCGTCGCCGGGGCCGATGCCGCAGGCTTCGAGCGCGAGCTCGAGCGCGACCGTCCCGGAAGCCATGCCGGCGCAATACTTGGCGCCGGAGGCCGCGGCGAACTCGGCCTCGAACGCCTGGACCTCCGGGCCGAGGATGTAGCGGCCGGAGTCCATGACGCGGGCGGCGGTCTGCGCCAGCTCATCGCGCAGCGAAGCGTATTGGGATTTGAGGTCGAATACGGGGATGGATATCTTTGTCGCGCTCAATAGGCCCCCTTGGCTGCCAGCATGGCCGGGACCGTTTTCAGGATGATCTCCAGGTCCAGGCCGAGCGACCAATGCTCAATATAGAATAGGTCCAGGGCGAAGCGTTGATCGGAGCTGATGTCCGAACGCCCAGAGACCTGCCATAGTCCGGTAATTCCGGGAAGGATGTTCATGCGTTTTTTTGCGGTCGGTCCGAACTGCCGTACCAGCTGCTCCATTTCTCCGGTCCGGCAGGCCAGCGGGCGGGGTCCGACGACGCTCATTTCGCCCAGCAGGACGTTGAAGAACTGCGGAAACTCGTCGATGGAGAAGCGCCGCAGCCAGCGTCCTACGGACGTGATGCGCGGGTCGTTCTTGGATTTGAAGAAACCGCCTTTCTGGTCGTTGAGCCCGCGCACATCATTAAGGGAGGCCTCGGCGTCTTGGACCATGGTGCGGAACTTGAAGGCGCGGAATATTTCTCCGCGGAAGCCCAGGCGTTCTTGACGGTACAGCGCCGGTCCTTTGGAGTCGAGGCGGATGAGCAGCGCGATAAGCAGCATCGGCAGGCCGAAAACGGCGAGCACCGCGAGCGAGAACAGGATGTCGAATGTCCGCTTGGCCGCGAAGTTGGCGCGCGTCAGCTGGGTATGCTGCAGCCGGTAAGCGGGAAGGCCGAGCGACTCGTCCATCTGTATCTCGCCCAAGCGCAGCTCCAGCAGGTTGGGGATCATCCGGAAGTTGATGGCGTGGGATTCGCAGGTCTCCGCGATCTCCAACAGCCGGTCATGCGGCACGTCCTTCTTGGTGAGGACGACCTCGCGGATCCCTTCGTCGCGGGCCAGCTGCACGATCTCCTCCGGCGTGGGCAGGTGGGCGATCTTATGTATCGGCACGTTGGGGTGCCTTTCCAGAATATTATCGAGGACGAGCTGGGCGACGCGATTGCGGCCGATGAGCAGCAGCGGGGACGTCGCTTCGAGAGACGCCAGGCCCTCGTCGATCCAGGCGATGAGGATATGCGACAGGGCGACCGTCCCGATGGCGACCGGCGAAGCCATCAGCAGCATGAGGCGGGAATAGAGCATATGGCCGTAGATGTAGGTGGCCACCAAAGTGGCGATCGTGCCGAGCAGGGCCGCCTTGACGATTTGCAGGAGGTGGTCGAAGGGATTGATCCAGGGACGGGTGTAGAGCCGCGCCGAATACAGGAGGAGGAACAGCCACAGCGGCACAATGATGTACATGACGTCCGCGTGATATGCCCAGCCCGGATCGACGCCGTCGACCGGGAAGTGCCGCGTCCACCAACCGGCGTGGAAGCGTACTTTGTACGCGGCCCAGTAGGCCAGCGTGACCGCTCCCGCGTCGAATAAGAAATACAGCAGGTAGCGCGTTCCGTGACGGATCCAGCGCGGCAGCGCGCCGTTGCGGCGGCTGGGGGTGCGCCGGCGCAGGCTGCGGACGGTCTTGGTGTGCATTACCCGCGCCTCCGCAGCTCCTCGATCGCCGCGATTTCTTTGGCGGCGGCGGTGAGATTGTGCGGTGCGGCGCCGCGCCGGATGACGATATTGTCCTCAATGCGAATGCCGCCGAAATTCAGGTAGGAGTCCGCCCGGGCGAAGTCGATGGAGGTGCGGAACTTGCGGCGGCGCTTCGGGTCGCCGAGGAGCGCGCGCATGAAGTAGATGCCCGGCTCGACGGTCATAACGAATCCCGGCTCCAGCCGGGAGGCAAAGCGCAGCGGGAGATTCGCGGGAATGGAAATTTTTCTTTTGCGGCCGCCGTCCGGATCGTGTACGTCGAGCCCCAGCATATGGCCGAGGCCGTGCGGATAGAACAGCCGTACGGCGCCGCTTTCCACTAGGCCGTCCGCGTTTCCGCGCATGAGCTTGAGGTCCCGGAGCCCTTGCGCGATCAGCTTCGCGGAATGGAGGTGCAGCTCGGCGGAGGTGACCCCGGCGCGCGCTTTGCCGATGCATGCCTTCTGTGTTTCCAGCACGATGGAATAAATGTCGCGCTGGCGGCGCGTGAAGCGGCGGCTCACCGGGAAGGTCCGCGTGATGTCGGCGGCATAGCCGCGCGCTTCCGCGCCCGCGTCGATGAGCAGGAGGTCGCCGCTTTTGAGCGCCGCGTCGTTGCGCACGTAATGCAGCACCGCGGAGTTCGTCCCGGCGGCGACGATCGACGGATACGCCTGGTGGCGCAGCCCGGCGCGCCGGCACTCGGACTCAAAGACCGCCTGCACTTCGTACTCGCGCATCCCGGGACGCGCGGCGCGCATCGCCGCGGTATGCGCGCGGGAGCTGATCTTGCTCGCCTGCCGGATGAGCGCGACCTCTCCAGGCGTCTTGACGGCGCGCAGTTCCTGCAGGCCCTGGCTCAGGCCGCTCGGCCCGCTTTTAAGTCCGCGCAGCGCCGGCCGGCAGGTTTTCCATGCGGCCTTGTCGGCGTAGCACTTCCGGTAGCCTTTCCTCCGCTTCTTCAGTACAGCCGGCAAGGCGTCGGCGTAGCGTACCTGAGGCACTCCGTAGAGCCGGCGGGCTTCGGCCGGGCCGGGAATATGGCCCTGCCAGACGCGGTGCTTGTCATCGATCCGGGGAATGAACAGGACGCTGGTCCGCCGCTTCGGGTCCAGCAGCAAATGGAAGCCGGGTTCCTCGATTCCGGTGAGGTAGAGGAAATCTGAATTTTGCCGAAAAACATAACAAACGTCGCTGTTTCTTGGGACTTCGCGGCCGCCGGACAAAAGTATCAGTCCGTCGGGAAGACGCCGCATTAAGGCTGCCCGATGCTTGGTAAACATGTTCATCGCGGCCAATTATAGCATTCCCTTAAGTGGGGGGGAGCGCGGCGGCGAACTCTTCCTCGCTGGTCACCGGCAGCAGGCGGTCGAGATCATAGCGGTAAATCCAGAGGTTGGTGTAGGGATAACGCTGCAGCACCTGCCCTCCCGACTCCTCGCGGACCTCCTGCGGGTCATGCGTTATGCGGTGACTCATGATGTTGGCCTGCAGCGATTTCCGACCGGACGCGGTTTTTAGCATTCTATCGAAGTCCCAATAGGAGTCAAAGACGATGGCTGTTCCTATCATATTGGGTACGCCCGCAAGCAGCAATACGGCGCGTTCTTCGGGTATGGCGGCGAGGTGCGGCCGGACGCGGCCGACAACCCGCTGCTGCAAAGTCCACGATTCGGTCCACTCCTGCGACGCGTGCCAGTTGGCCGTCGTCGCCAGCACCAGCGCCGTGGTGAAGACGGCCGTGCGGACGCGGACGGTCAGCAGGAGATAGAGCCCCGCCGCGACGAGCCCCGCGGCGAACGCCCCGCCGGTGTTGAGCCGGTTCATCAGGCTGAGCATGTCGGGGGCGTAATTGCCCGAGGCGGCATAGGGGGCGTAGGCGGCGAAGAACATCAAGACGCCGCCGCCGATAAACAGGGGCGCCGTGCGGCGCGGGGATTTAACCGGCGGCGCATGGTGCAGGGCGTACGCCGCGGCGGCCGCCGCCGCCGCCAGCAGCGCTCCTTTCCCGAGGGACATGAATGCCGCAGCGTCGGCCAAACTTTTCAGGCTCAGCCATAGCGGGCCGGTGGTCATGCAGTGCGCGGCTTTGGCGAAGGTCCAAATGACATGGCGCGCAGAGAAATGCATGAGCTTGGCGAAGCTGTCGGGCAGGAGCGCCGGCACGAGCACCCGCTGATGCAGAAACAGCACGGCGAAGGCGGCGAGATAGGGCGTGAGCGCGCGCAGGGCATTCAGGGCGCGCGCTTGGCCGCTGTCGTCGTGACGGCGCCAATACTCGTAGACCGCCAGCCAAACGATCCAGCCCATGGTCGCTTCGTACGTCAAGAGGGCCGTCAGATAGCATAAAGCGGCGGGCAGGGCGTAGGGGCGTCCTCGGCGCTTGACGCCGAGGATGTGAAAACAGAAAGCGGCCGCCAGCAGGGCGGTGGAGAGCGACGATACGGAAACAATCCACCAAAAGTGCGTGCAGGCGCGGTTGGGGTAGATGAGAAAGACCGCGGCGGCGATCCAGGAGGCGGCGGTTTCCCGGGTCGCCGCGCGCAGCGCGATGAAAAGCAGGATGCCCGTTATGCACTCCAGCAGCAGCATGCCGGCCTGGTAGGGCAGAGGATTAAGGCCGCCCAGAGCGTAGAAAAAGGGGATGAAAAGCATCAGCACGGGGCGCGACCAGTGCCCGCGCGGGAGATGAACGCGGAAGGCGTCGATGAAGGAGTCGGGGGCCATGCTGCTGAGATACTCGAGGTGCACCCAGTCGTCGTGGTAGAAGCCGCGCTGATGGACCTGCAGCCCGAAGGAGAAAAGTTCCAGCAGGATCAGGGCGCCGACGAAGATGGCCGTGCGTTTCATGCGGGGATAGTATATGAAGGAATTGCGGCGCCGGGGGCAAACGGCTACACTCTGCTTCAGACCGTGCCTACGATTACGTTTCGGCGTCTTCTGATCCTGCTCGCCCTGGAAGCTGTGTGCTTCGGGCCGTATTTATTTTCCACCGGCTTCTACCTGGACGACTACGTCTTTCTCCACTACGTCATTGCCGATGTCGGCCCGGGCGGGACGCCCGACTTGGCGGCGGGAATCCGCTCCTTCGCCGCCGGCGGTTTCTGGAACCGGCCGGCGGAGATCCTGCACTATCCGCTGCTGATTTGGCTCGGCGGGATGAAGCCGTGGCTTTACCGCTGCGTCGGGCTGGCGCTGGAGCTGCTGCTGGGCGTCTTTATGTTCCTGACGTTCCGCCGCATCTCCGGCGACGGCTGTCTGGCGCTGCTCGCCGGCGTCTTTGCGCTGGCGTATCCCAACC
This sequence comes from Elusimicrobiota bacterium, assembly GCA_043827405.1. Lineage (GTDB taxonomy): Bacteria > Elusimicrobiota > Elusimicrobia > UBA1565 > UBA1565 > JBDRPD01. Next base: position 34,604 of record JBDRPD010000017.1, read on the forward strand.
ACACCGTCACGCATGTATGGATGACGGCCTCGGCGCCCGTCGCTTCGTTCGTACTCGTATTCGCGAGCCTGGCGCTGCATGGGCGCGCCCTGGCGCGGCGGGACAAGCGGGCCGCCGTCGGGGCGCAGGCGCTGTTTTTGTTCGCTTTGCTTGAGTATGAGGCGGTGGCTTTCTTTCCAGTATTATTTGTCGCCGCGCGTATCGCCCGGCGCGGCGTCGCGCGGTCCGTTCGTGAGTCGTGGCATTATGCGGCGACGCTGGCGGCGGCGATGCTCTATTTGCGGGGCTTCGCGACGCTGTTAATCGAGGAGCCGACCCGTCCCGTGCGGCTGAGCCTGGAGCACTTCGCGGCGGTCTACCATGAGGCCTTGGCCTGCGCGACCACGCGTCCGTTCGGGCTCTTTCTCGACGCCCTGGCGGGCGACGCCGCCGCTCTCGGCCTGGCCGCCAGGATCGCGCTGCTCGTCGCGGCCGCCGGACTGGCGTATGTGATCGGACGCGAGCGCCGCGCGGCTCCCGTTTCAAGGGACGGCGCTTTCGCCTTGCTGGCGGCGGCGGCGGCGCTGTTTGTTGTCTCCTATATCCCGTACGCGCTTACCGGGACCTATATGCCGCGGATCGTGGGCGTCATGAACCGGCTCAACCATGGCGGCGGGATCGCCGCCGGGATGGCGCTGGCCGCCGGCTGCGGGCTTATGCCCGGGCGCTGGCGGGGACTGCCGCTGCGTACCGGCGCGGTGACCGCGGCGCTGGCGTTAATGATAACGGTGCAGTGGGACGCCGGTCATAAATGGAGCGAGGCCTGGAGCCTGCAGCGCCGGACGGTCGAGGATATCCGCGCCGAACTGCCCGCGGGGCCGGCGACGGTCGTGCTGGCGGAGCTTCCGTCCTCCTATCACGGCGCGACCATATTCCGTACCAGCTATGATATAACGCGCGCGCTGTGGTACGCCGTCGGCCGCAAGGATATCCGGGGAGATTGGGCGCTGAGCGGCCGTTATGACGACGCTGCGCTGGTCGTCGTCAACGGCCAAGGCATGGTCAGCCGCTATCCGTACGAGAACCTCTATATCTATGACGGCAGGAAAAGGCGGCTGTTTTCCGTGACCGGGAAAGGGCGCGTCTCCCCTATTGAATCCTGAATACGGCGATCGCGTTGCGGTCTCCCGTCTCGTAGAAGAACTCCGAAGCCATGTGCTCCTGCGCGAAGCCGCGGAAACTTTCGAGGTCGAAGCGTTTGCTGTAATCGCCCACCCCGGGATTCGTTAACCACCGCGCAAGCGCCGCCAGCGGTCCGCAAGAGCTCGCGGCGGCGTTGCGCACCGGCTCGCTGATGATGACGGCTTTGCCGGCGGCCTTGCGCATGCGCTCGAGCATATCGGTGCGCCGGTCGTGAAAATGGTAGAAGCTGCTGCACATGACCACATAGTCCGCCGGGTCGATCGGATCGGTGAGCGCGTCGCGCAGTTTCGCCGGAACGCCGCGGCGGCGGATGGACATCACGAAGTGGCCGCTCGCATCGTGGCCGGTATAGCGGCAGCCCCGGCCGCGCAGGTGGTCCCGGTAGAGGCGCGCGGTCCCGCAGCAGACGTCGGTCACCGAGCTTCCCGCGGGGATGAGGCCGGCGACGCGGGCCAAGGTCCGCGTGTTGGCGCGGCCGCAGAGGAGCCGCATGAAAGCGTCGTAGCCGATCCCGGTCCAGTAGATGGGAGAGCGGTCGAGCATGCCGAGGCCGACCTGGTAGCGGAAGCGGTGCAGCTCGACGAGATAGTTCCAGGTGTCGCGCACGATGCGCACCGTGGATTCCTTGTCGTAGCGGCGCAGGAAGAGCACCGGCATCTCAATGATGCGCAGGTCGGCCAAGGCGGCCCGCGCCATGACCTCGGTGTCCCAGAACCAGCCGTCGCTCGCGCAGCTGAGGATGATGTCGCGGCAGGGCTCCAGGCGAAAGAACTTGCAGCCCGTCTCGCTGTCTTTGACGCCGAAGTTGAGAAAGAAGGCGCAGATCCCGCGGTAGCCGTGCGAGAGGATATGCCGGACCCAGCCGCCGGTCTGGCTCAGCAGATAGTGCCGGTGGCCGGTGGCGACGTCGCAGCTCCCTTCTTCGATCAGGCGCACCAGGGCGGGGATGTAATGCGCGCCGACCTCGAGGTCGATGTCGAGAAAGCCCGCGACGCGGCCGCGCGCTTGCGCGACGCCGGTTTTGACGGCGCCGCCGCGGCCGCGGTTGCGGTCATGAAATATCGCGCGTGCATTCGCGCGGTCGCGGCACAGCCCTTTAATTACGCCCCGTGTTCCGTCCGGGCTGCCGTCATCGACAAAGATAAGCTCATATTTCCAGCGGGTCTGATCGAGAACGGCGGTGAGCGTTCGCACGCTGGCCGCGAGATGAGATTCTTCCCGGTAGCAGGGGATAATGAGGGAGAGGTCGATTTTCGGCATCCCTACGCCCCGCTGCCGAAAATCAGCCGCAGGGCGCGGACGACGTCGGCGGCGTCGCGGCGGCTGACGGCGTAGGAAAGAGGCAGCGAAAATGTCCGGGCGCCGATATAGGCGGAGTTCGGCAGGCCGCCCCGGGGCGCGGGGAAGTGCTTCTTATAGAACGGATGTTCGTGCACCGGGATATAATGGACGCCCGAGCCGATGCGCAGCTGGTGTAGCCGCCGCAGCACTTGGTCGCGGGCGATATCCGTTCGGCTGTCGTCGACGAGGCAGGTGAATAGGTGCCGGGCATGGCGGTCGCCGCGGCGCACCGGCGCCGGCAGCAGCAGGGGCAGTTCCCGCAGTTCCCGCAGGTAGAAGTCCCACAGCAGGCGCCGGTGCCGGTAGGCTTTTTCGAGACGCGCGAGCTGATGCAGCCCCAGCGAGGCCGCCAGGTCGGTGAGGTTGAATTTGTAGCCCGGCTCGATGACGGCGTAGTGCACGTAGCCGTCGTCGGAGAACCGCTCCCAGGCGTCTTCGGACAAGCCGTGCAGGGCTGCGCCGCGCAGGCGGCCCATGGCTTTGCGCGTTTTGCTCACCAGCATGCCGCCTTCGCCGGTGGTCATGTTTTTAGTCACGTAAAAGCTGAAGGCGCCGTAGTCGCCGAAGGTGCCGCAGCGCCGGCCGCCGCTGGCGGCTTCGATCGCATGAGCGCAGTCCTCGATGACGGCGAGACCATGGGCGCGGGCGATTCCCATGATCTCGCGCATGGCGCACGGCCGTCCCGCGAAATGCACGGGAAGGACGGCCTTCGTCCGCTTGCCGATGCGGCGGCGGATTTCCGCCGGATCGATGTTCATCGAATCCCGCTCGCAGTCGACGAGGACGGGCGTCAGGCCGGCGTTGACCACGGCGTTCGCGGTGGCGCAGAACGTCATGGAAGGAACAATGACTTCGGACCGCGGTTTGAGGCGCAGGCCTTTGAGCGCGAGAAACAGCGCGGCGGAGCCGGAGTTCAGCGCCAGCGCGTGCCGTGCGCCCAGGTGGCGGGCGAACTTCGCTTCCAGGCGGTGCGCCCGCGGGCCGCTGCCGATCCAGCCGGAATCAAGGCAGCGCCGGACCTCCCTCTTCTCGGCGCGGCCGATATACGGGGCGCCGAATACCAGATAGCTGCTGCGCCAGGGTTTTGGTCCGCGGCTCATATCAGGCCATTTTATCTTTCTTCAGCGTAGAGCCGCGCGTACTCCCGGAACATGCGCTCTTTGGCGAACTCCCGGCGGATCGTTTCGCGGCCGGCGGTTCCCAGGCGCGCGCGCAGGTCCGGGTTCCGGGCGAGCTGCATAACGTGCGCGAGCAGCTGGTCCTCGTCGGCGGCGATATAGCCGGTCTCGTCCGGCCGCACGACTTCGCGGTTGCCCGGGATGTCGGATGCGACGACCGGCAGGCCGGCCGCCATGGCTTCCAGGACCGCGTTGGGCAGGCCCTCCCAGCGCGAAAAATGGACGAAGATGTCGGCCGTGGAGAGGCGGGCGAAGGCTTCGTGGCGCGGAAGCCAGCCCGTTATCTTCAGCTTCTCGGCCGCTCCCAGCTCTTCCTGGAGGGCCTGCACGCGGATGCTTAATTCGCCGCCCCCGATCCATTCGAAGCTCAGCCCGGGTCCCGTCGCTCGCGCCGCCAGGCGCACGAACGCTTCCGGGTGACGCGGGTAGCAAAGCCGGCCCGCGGCGCAGATCCGTACGCTGCCGTCGCGCGGAGGCTTCACGGCGTCATCCGGAATGTCGCCCAGAAACGCGTCGCGTACGACGCGCACCCGGGGGGAGCCGATGAGCTCGCGCGCCAGGGCCGCTTCGCTCTCCGAAACGGCGACGATGGTTCCGATCCAGGATACGGATGATTCGAGAAAGCGGTACAGTCCCCGGCTCAAGGCGGAGCGGTCGCTTTGCTGGTGGGCATAGCCGCGCGGCGAGTACAGGATGATCGGTACGCCGGCCGCGCGTGCGGCCGTGCGGCCCAGGAAGCCGGCCTTGGAGGAATGAGTATGGACGATGGCGGGCTGCGTTTCGCGGAATATCCGATACAGCTTCCGCCAGGCGCGCAGGTCGGACAGCGGCGAAATCTCCCGCACCATCTCGGGCACATGGTGGTAGCGCGCGGCGCCCCGCGCCAGCGCCTGGTACTCCTCCGGGTTCGAGCCGGGGCGGACCGCGTAGACCAGATGCGTCTCGAAGAGCTCGGCGGGCAGCCCGCCGCACAGCGCCGCGACCTGAAAGCCGGTCCCGCCGGGACCGCCGCACTCAACGACCTGCATGATGCGCCGCCGGTTCGTCATGCGAGGCTTAGTCCGCGATGCGGTAGCGCAGCAGGCACCATAGATAACTGAACGCGTCCTTTAAGCCGATCTTCTTGCCTTCTTCGTAGGTGCGGCCGCTGTAGGAGATCGGCACTTCATATATCCGGGCTTTGCGCCGGCAGATTTTAGCGGTTACCTCGGGCTCGAAGCCGAACCGGTCGCTGCGCAGCGGAAAGCTTTTGAGGACCTCGGTCCGGAAGACCTTGTAGCAGACGCCCATGTCCGTCAGGTTGACGTTGTAGAGCAGGTTGGTGAGCAGGGTGAAGAAGGCGTTGGCCAGATAGTGCCAGAACAGCAGGACGCGGTGCGGGCCGCCCAGGAAGCGCGAGCCGTATACGACGTCGGCCCGGCCGTCGATGATGGGCTCGAGCAGCTGCGGATAATCCTTGGGATCGTACTCGAGGTCGGCGTCCTGGATGAGGGTGGTGTCGCCGGTGACCCGCTCGAGGGCGGTGCGGATCGCGGCGCCCTTGCCGCGGTTGCGCGCATGCCGCAGTACGGTGAGATCTCCGCCTTCCAGACGCCGCAGGATGTCGAGCGTCCCGTCGGTGGAGCAGTCGTCCACCGCGATGAGCTCTCGTTGGCAGGGAAGTTCCATCGCGCGTACGCGGCGGATCAGCTCTTCCACGGTGAGCTTTTCGTTGTAGACGGGGATGATGATGCTAAGACGCTTTATCGGCATGCTGGGAGTTTCTCCGTGCGTAAATCTGGTGCAGGAACGATGCGGCGAAAATAAAAAGGCAGGGGAAATACTGGGGACGGTGCCGGGTCGCGCCGCCGAGGTCGTATTCGAAGAGCCCGTAGCATAGCGCCGTCAGGCAAAAGAACGCGGCCAGCGCCAGGGGCGCGGGCTTCACGCTGGGCGTTTTGACCCAATATGCGGCCGCCAGCAGGAAAGCCGCGAGCAACCCCGTATTTTCCAGCGCGGCGAGCCGTCGTCCCAGCTTCCCTTCCAGAGGGAAGAACCCCGGCAGCGGCATGAACAGCGCGTACAGGGTTCCCCGGGGCAGATAGCGCGCTACGTCCCACCAGCTGTGAAACTCCGCATCGGGGAAAACCTGGGTATGAATCCTGCGTCCCGAGAATCGCGCCGCCCATTTTTGGTCTTCGCTGTGCCGGATTTTACGAAATTGAGTCAGCCCTTCGGGGCTGAACGGGCGGATGTTCT
>JBDRPD010000018.1:0-8595 GCA_043827405.1 Elusimicrobiota bacterium
CTGGTCCTCATGGCACATGGCGCAGTCGGCGGAGCCGGCGTAGCGCAGGGGCGCCGCCTTGATCTCGTCGAGGGCGGCCGCGCGGTAGTGGCCGATCGCGCCGAAGCTCTTGGGAACCATGAAGTGGCGGACAATGAGAAAGCCGGAGATCACCACGACGAAAGCGATCGCGACGCGGATCAGGTGCTGGATGTCTTTCATGTGCGGGGTACGGTTATTCTAGCATGTTGATAAATATCAAAAATGGAAAAAAACCCCCTCCCGCTCGCGCGGGAGAGGGGTTTCCCCTGAACGGGTAGGCCTAGAATATTTCGTGCAGGCTCTTGAGCTTGGCGCTGACCCGCTGCATGGACTGCTTTTTGAAGGGGCCGCCCATCTCCTGGAACTCGCCGTCGCCCTGGAGGTAGTAGATGCTGGTGCCGCGGCTCTCCTTGACGGCCGTGGCGATCTTCCAGTCCAGGTTGAGCAGCATGCTGGCCAGCGGGTCCTCCGCCGTGCCCCGGTTGGCGACGCTGGGCGCCTTGCAGGACATTGCGAAGTCGTAGCCCCAAGCCACGTCTACCGCGAGGGGCACCACCGTTACCGCCGTCAGGTACTTGCCCTTCCCTTTATAGCTGCCGCCGTAGGTGCGCAGCACCTGGTATTTGACGCGGATGACTTCGACTCCGTAGAGGTTTTTGGCGTAGAAGCCGTAGATCGTCCCTTCCGGCTTGCGCCACTGGTTGAGCTGGGACCAGTGCGTAATCCCCTGCGGGATCGCATTGGCGTAGGTCGTCTGGATATCCACCACCGGCTTGTTCTCTTCGATGATGTCCCAGATCTTTTTCATCGTATTGATGATCTTGTCGATGAAAACTATGGGATCTTCCTGCGGCGGAGACGCCGGCTGAGTTAGGACCTGCGCCGGCTTCATCACCGGGCCGAGATTTTCGATGACGACCGATTGGGGATCGATGGTAAAAGCCTGGGGATACTGCTGCGCGGCTTTGACCTCCATTTCGGTGAACTTCACCATGCGGGGCTGCTGCTGTGCGATTAGTGGCTGAGCGGTCAGGATAAGCCCGACCAACATGAGACTCAGGCGCATACCATCCTCCTTGCGTCGGCCTTCGGTTCTTTGGGGAACCTTCCCCCGGCGGCTGCTTCCCGAAGGTCCTAATCTAGTATGGCATGGGGCCCAAGATAGGAGTAGGGCCAAACGCGCAATATTAAATAGGTCTAGAGACCTATATTGCTAAGGGGGCTATTCGACGGTGCCGATGGCTCGCAGCAGGGCTTTGTCGTCGGGCTTGCGCCCGAGATAATCGCGCAGCAGGACGGAAGGTTCGGCGCCGTAGCCGGGCTCAAGCAGCGTCTCGCGCAGCCGCCGGCCGCGCCGCGCGTCGTAGAGCTCGTCGCGCGTCAGGTCGGCGAATAGATCCGCGGCGTAGACCTCCGACCACATATAGCCGTAGTAGCCGGCGGCGTAGCCCATGAGATAGCCGAAGCCCGCCTGCGGATAAGTGTCGGGCGCGAGGCGGATCATCCCGATATCTTCGTAGGCGCGGCGGTAGGCCGTGGTGGTGTCCGCCGGGCGGCGGCCATGGTAGTCCTGGTCGATCGTCGCGTAGAATATCTGCCGCAGATAGCGCAGCCCGGCGTTGAGGCCGCGGGAAGCCGCGAGCTTGGCGGCCGTTTCCTCCGGGAGCGGGACGCCGTCGCGGTAGTGGCCGGAGATCCGGCGCAGGGTGCGCGGCTCCCAGGCCCAGCTCTCGAACAGGTTCGACGGGGTCTCGATGAAGTCGCGCGGCACCCGCGCCGGCGAGAGACGGGCGTATTCGGTACGGGCGAGGAGCTGGTGCAGGATATGGCCGAACTCATGGAACAGGGCGGCGACCTCGGCGTGCATGAGCAGGGCCGGCCGGCCGGGTACCGGCTTGGCGAGGTTGGTCACCAAGGCCGATACCGGGCGCCGGCGCTTCGCCCCCGGTTCGCCGCGGCCCTCGATCAGCATGAAGGCGGCGGCGTGCTTGTACTTCCCGTCGCGCGGATGCGGGTCCAGGTAGAAGCTGCCCAGAGGCTCCCCGCCGCCGGTGTCGCGCAGTTCATATTCGCGGACCAGCGGATGCCAGAGGCCGGCGGCATCGGTCGTGGTGATGCGAACGCCGAAGAGCTCCTCGGCGACGCCGAACATCCCGGTCAGGACGGTATCGAGCGGGAAGTATTCGCGGATTTTTTCATCGTCGAGGCCGTAGCGGCGCTCGCGCAGCAGGCGGTGGTAGTAGAAGTAGTCCCAGCTGTAGAAGCTCGCGGCGCCGGGCTGCCTTTCGCGTTTGAGCGCCAGCAGTTCGGCGAGCTCCGCATCCCCGGTCTTCTTCAGCCGCCGGAGCATGCGCTTGAGAAAAGACGCCACCTTGCGCGGCTTGCGGGCGACCCGCTCCTCGAGCACATAGGCGGCGTAGGACGGGTAGCCGAGCAGCCCCGCCAGGCGCCGCCGCAGGGCCAGAATCTCCTCGAGCAGGACGACGTTTTCCGGCGCGGCGCGGTTCTTCATCCGGGTGTCGAGGCGCCGGCGGGCGCCTTCGTCCTCGGCGTACTGCATGAACGGCGTATAGTCCGGGTATTCGAGCGAGACCTTGCGCGTGTCGTAGTGCCACTTTTCGAGGCGCTTGACGTAGTCCTCCGGCAGGCCCGCGAGCTCCTTCTCCCGGACCGCGAGAAAGCCCTGGTCGCGGCTCAGGTTGCGTCCGAAGCGTCCCTTCATCTCCACCAGGAGCTTGCTCAAAAGAAGATAGCGCGCATGCTTGACCGGTGCCAGCCCCTGGCCGAGGCGCTCGAAATCGCGCACCGTCATCTCCAGCAGGCGGCGCTCGTCAACTTCCAGATCTCCGTCGGCGGCGGCGAGCTCCTTGAAGGCCGCGTAGAGCCCCTGCCGGCCGTAAACGTCGATGAGGTATTTCTGCACCTTGGTTTCGCAGTCGTGGCTGGCTTCCCGGACCTGCTTGTCGGTGGAGACGTACTTGAGGAAGGCCGCCGCCGCGGTCGCGGCTTTCAGATCAGAGACGACGCGGTCGAACTCTTCCGCCGCCGCGAAGGCGCGGCGCTCCACGGCCAGCCCTTCCAGCGCATTGAGCCGCCGGTCGGTGCTCTCGACCGCCCGTTCGCAGATCCGGGTCAGCTCCGGCGGCTGCAGCTTGAAGTCCAGCGCGCCGGCCGGCAGCGCCGCCCGGGCGGGAACGGCCAGAACGGCGGCGAGCACTGCAGCGGCCGGTATCATAAGGATAAGATACAATACGCGGCATGCCGCACGGGACTAGTGTCGAAGGGCCCGCGGCCGAGAATCCGCCCGAGAGCTGGGACTTCGCCGGCTGGGGGCGTTCGCGGCGCATCAAGAATCTGGGCGACGAGCCGGTCAGTATCCGTGAGCTCGGCGTCTCCAAGCATAGCAGCAAGGTGCTCGGCGAATGGCAGGCTACCGCGATCTGCGGCAATGACATCACCTCCAGCTGCCTTTACGTCTCGGCGCTTTCTATTATGGTTGCGGGCGCCTACGCCCCGCTGGCCCTGCTGCTGGTGGCGGCCGTTCTCTACCTCTTTAGAAACATCTACGCCGAGGTCGGCTCCGCCCTGCCGCTTAACGGCGGCACCTATACCGTCCTGCTCAATACCACCAATAAGAAGCTGGCCGCCGGGGCGGCCTGCCTGACGCTCTTGTCCTATATCGCCACCGCCGTGATCAGCGCCGGCGAAGCCATGCACTATGCGCATGAGCTGATCACCCACCTCAACGTTTTTTGGGCCACGGTCGGCCTGCTGGGATTCTTCGCCTTGCTCAACCTCATAGGCATCCAGGAATCGGCGGTGGTGGCGCTGGGCATATTCATCATCCATATGGCGGTGCTCAGCGTACTGGTGCTGGCTTGCGGTATCTATGTGCTGCGTGATCCCTCGACCATGATCGCCAACTGGCAAAACCCAATTCCTATGGACCGCGGCCTCATGCATGCCCTGTATCTCGGCTTCGCCGCGGCCATGCTCGGCATTTCCGGCTTTGAAAGCTCGGCCAACTTCATCGAGGAGCAGAAGGACGGGGTATTTCCCAAGACTTTGCGCAATATGTGGATCGCGGTTTCGATCTTCAACCCCCTGATCTGCTTTCTGGCTCTCGGCTTGGTGGCGCGGGCCGACGTGCCGCAGTTCCAGACCAGCCTGCTGGCGGTTATGGGCGAGCGCTCGGCCGGGACCTGGCTGAAATTCATCGTCGGGGTGGATGCGGTGCTGGTGCTTTCCGGCGCGGTTCTCACCTCATATGTCGGCGTCACCGGACTGGTGCGCCGCATGAGCCTCGACGGCTGCCTGCCGCAGTTCTTTCTCAAAGAGAACGAATGGCGCGGCACCAATCACTGGATCATCGCCGCCTTCTTTCTCTTGTCCTGCTCGATCTTGCTCGCGACCAAGGCCGAGGTCGCGCGCTTGGCCGGCGTCTACACCCTTTCCTTCCTGGCGGTTATGGCGCTTTATGCCGTGGGCAATATGCTGCTCAAGAAGGAGCGCGGCCGCCTGCCGGCCGAAGTGCGGGCGGGTTGGGGCGCGGTCACCGCGGCCTTGATCGCGGTGCTGATCGGTCTTACCGGCAACCTTACCCCGACCAATGTCAAAACCTTCACGCTCTATTTCGGCGGTATGGCGGCGGTCGTCGGGGTGATGTTTCTGCGCATCGAGATCCTCAAGCTATGCCTGTACCTGTCGCGCCTGGCCTTCGACCGAATGCTCAAGTTCAATAGCTGGGTCGCCCGAGTGGTGATCGCCAAGATCGACGAGATCCACAGCCAGACCATGATCTACTTCACCAAGGGCGACGGCATCGTGGCGCTCAACCACGCCGCCCTCTACGTCCTGGAGAACGAGCAGACCTCCAACCTGATGGTGGTGCATTGCTATGAGGACGAGAAGGATATCCCCGAGCATTTGGCCGAGCAGCTGCGCACCGTCGACCGTCTCTACCCCGAGCTGCGCATCGACTTCGTCGCGGTCAAGGGCAAGTTCGGCCCCACGCTTATCGAGCAGCTCTCGCGCAAACTCGATGTCCCCAAGAACTTCATGTTCATCGGTACGCCCGGCGACCGCTTCCCCCACCAGCTCGCCGACCTCGGCGGCGTCCGCCTCATCATCGGCTAGTTTAGATAAGGTGCCAGGCAGGTTATCTAAAGGTCCGGTCTTTGGATAACCTGCCTGGCACCTTATCTAATGGGTTGAGGAAAGCTTGAGGTTCGGCTGAGCCCGCGGGGAACCGTCTCCTATATCCTGATAGCAGGAGGCGGAACCATGACCACGGTGATCATCGTCGGAGCGGGGAAGCGGGGCGCGGCGCTTCTGGCTTTGCTGCAGAAGGTGTCGGAGATCGAGGTGGTCGGTATCGCCGATATCGACGCCAATGCGCCGGGCATGATCATGGCCCGCAGCTTGGGCGTCCGGACCTCAAGCGACGCCGTCTCCTTCATAAAGTCGGTCGAGGCCAAGCAGATCATCGACGCCACCGGGAGCGCCGAGGTCCATGAGCAGCTGGCGCGCAGCAAGCCTTCTGATGCCGAACTGATCAGCGGCCGCACCGCCGCGACTATCGGAAGCGTGGTCGCCAAGTGCCTGGAAGCCGAGCGCTCGCACCGCCGGGCCAAAGAGTACGCCGAGCAGCTGCTCGACATCACTCCGAGCGCCATCTTTACGGTCGACAAGGAACGCCGTATCACCGGCTGGAACAAGAGCTGCGAGCGGATTACCGGCTACAGCGCCGCCGAGGCGGTCGGTCAGTCCTGCAAGCTGTTCGCCAATGAGCCCTGCGGCAAAGGCTGCGGCGCTTTCAACGATAAGGTATGCAAGCCGGTCATCGGCAAGGGCTGCAAGGTGCGGGCCAAGGACGGCCGGCTCCGCGATATCGTCAAGAACGTCGACGTCTTGCGCGGCCCCGACGGCGAGGTCTGCGGCGCTGTCGAGTGCTTTGAGGATATTACCGAACGCAAAGCCGAGGATAATAAGCTCGCCGAGCAGTACAGCTTTACCGACAGCGTCATCGAATCTATTGCGGATCCGCTATACGTGATCGACGTCAAAAGCAAGCAGGTCATAAAAGCCAACTCGACGGCGCTTAAGACTTGGGGTTTGACTTGCTTGCCGGAGCACGGTACCTGCTACAGCCTTACGCATAAGCGTGATGAGCCGTGTGAAAACGCCGGTGAGTCCTGCCCGATTGCCCAGGTTCTGCGGACGCGGGCCTCGGTCACCGTCGAACACACCCACCGGTATCCCGACGGCAGCGTGAGAATCGTCGAGGTGCACGGCCATCCGATCAAGGATGAGAACGGCGAAGTCGTCCGCATGATCGAGCACTGCGTGGATGTCACCGAAAAGCGGCGTCAGGAGGAAGCTGTCAGAGCCGCGCACCATTTTAACGAGACTTTACTGAGCACCATTCCCTTCCCGATGGACATTGTGGCCAAGGACGGCACTATCCTGTTCATCAACGACAAGTTTAGGGCCGCTCTGGGCCGGGACATCGTAGGCCAAAAGTGCTGGCAGGTCTACAAGGACGACCAGAAGATGTGCGTCGACTGCCCGCTTAGAAAACCGATCAAGCAGGGCGAGATCAGCGTCATCGAGTCGCCGGGAGTGCTGGGCGGCCGGGTGTTTCAGGTCACGCATACCGGCATGACGTACCAGGGGCAGGAAGCGCTTCTGGAGATTTTTGAGGATATTACCGATCGCATACAGGCGGCGGAGCAGCTGGCTGAACGCAATCATCAGCTCGATGAACGCGTCAAGGAACTTAACTGCCTCTACGGCATCTCGCGCATCGCTGAGAAGCCGGGCGCCAAGTTGGAGCACATCCTGCAGAACGTGACCGACCTCCTGCCTTTGGGCTGGCAGCATCCTGAAATCACCTGCGCCCGCGTAATCTTTGAAGACCGTGAGTATACGACAGCGAACTTTGTGTCCTCTCCCTGGCACCTGAGCGCGGATATCCCCTGCGGCGCGAAGTCCGCTGGCCGGATCGATATCCATTATCTTGAGGAGAGGCCTGAGGCGGCGGAAGGGCCTTTTGCGGCGGAGGAGCGCCATCTTCTCGACGCGGCGGCGGGACGGATCGGTGAGATCGCCCGCCGCAAGCGGGCGGAGGCCGAGGTCCGCAAAGCGACGGAGATGAAGTCCGGCTTTGTCTCCATGGTCTCGCATGAGCTGCGCACCCCGCTGACCGCGATTAAAGAGGGCATCGATATTGTCATCGACGGCACCGCAGGCGAAGTTAGCGAGGACCAGAAGCAGTTCCTGGACCTGGCGAAGCGCAACGTCGATCGCCTGGCACGGCTGATTAACGACGTGCTGAGCTTCCAGAAGCTGGAAGTAGGCAAGACCGAGATGCTGCTGGTGGAAGACGACATTATGCCGGCGGTCAAAGAGACTTTGGCGGCGCTGACTCCAACCGCTCGGGCCAAGGGGCTCGCGCTTGAGCTGCGCAACGGTCACGTTCTGCCCAAGGCGCGCTTTGACCGCGATAAGATCGTGCAGGTGCTGACCAACCTGCTTAACAATGCCGTCAAGTTCACCGAGCGCGGGACGATCGCCGTCGCCGCCGCCGAGGACGCGGACGGCCTGCGGATCTGCGTTGAGGATACCGGCCCCGGCATCGCGGCCGAGGACATGCCGCGGCTGTTTTCCAGCTTCGAGCAGTTCGGCGCGGCCAAGGCGATGACCGGCGGCACCGGTTTGGGGCTGGCCATCAGCAAGCAGATCATTGAGAAGCACGGCGGCCGCATCTGGGCCGAGTCGGAGCCGGGCCAGGGTACGCGTTTTTACTTCACGCTTCCCATAGGGAGGGAATGAAAATGGCTATTAAGATACTGTTCGCCGAGGACGAGTTGGACCTGCGCGTTCCGCTGCAGTTTCGCCTGCGCAAGGCGGGCTACGAGGTCACCGCGGCCTGCAACGGCCAAGAAGCTTACGACATGGCTCGAGAGCTCCGGCCCGACATCATCCTGCTCGACGTCCGCATGCCGGTGCTCGACGGCATCTCGGCTTGCCGCAAGATGCGGACCTGCCCGGAACTGCGCGATGTTCCGGTCATTCTCATGACCGCCAGCGTCGAGGGACTCGGCGAGCGCGTCAAGCAGGCAGGCGCCGACGCCTATATGGTCAAGCCCTTCGATCCGGAAGAGCTAAACGGGCTGCTCAAGCGCTTCAGTCCGCGGGAGGAGCAGCATGTGTAAGATCGTCGATGCCCTGCTGGCCGATGGGCGGATCACCCGCGGTCAGCTAAGCGACGCCGAGCAGAAGCGCATCGGCGCCAAGAAGCCGCTGCAGGAGCTGCTTGTCGAGATGGGGTTTGTGCGCGAGGAGCAGTTGATGGCGACGACCTCGCGAGTGCTCGGGATGCCGGTGGCCGATCTTAAGATCGAGACGGTGGAGCCGGAAGCTCTCAGCAAGATCCCTTATACGGCGGCCAAGCGCCACGGCGCCTTTCCCCTGCGCCGCGAGAACGGCCATCTGGTGGTGGCGATGAGCAACCCCCAGGATCTGGTGGCGGTCGACGACCTTACGATAATGTGCGGGGTTCAGGTGCGGCCG
>JBDRPD010000019.1:0-10769 GCA_043827405.1 Elusimicrobiota bacterium
AATTTCGCCGGCGCTTCGAGGAACAGCTCGGACGGCTGGAGCTGGAATATTGAATACCGATAAGCTGCCGCTTTACCTGAACCCCGTCCCTATGGATCTGGCCTGGAACGATCCGGAAGAGAACCTGCGCCGTATGGAGACCGCGATCGAAGCGCGGCTGTCTAGGTGCACGGAGGGCGCGCCGGAGGAGCATCTTTTCGTCTTTCCCGAGGTGACCTTGACCGCTTTCGTCACCGAAAACCCCCAGGCCTTCGCTATCGAGCCGCCGCATGAGTTCGTGCGGCGGCTGTGTGAGCTCGCGCGCCGGCGGCGGACCGGCCTGGTCGCCGGCTTTCCAGAGCTCAATCCCGCGGACGCAAAGAAGCCTTACAATGCAGCGGTCCTGATCGGGGCCGACGGCCGCATCGCGGCGCGCTACCGGAAGCTGCACCTTTTCACTTTCGGCAAGACCCCGGAGTCGGAGCGCTACTCCGCGGGCGATACGGGGACGGTCTGCCTGTACCGGGGCTGGAATATCGGGCTTTCCATCTGCTTTGATATCCGCTTTTCCCGGCTCTATTATGAGTATGCCAAGGCCGGTGTTGACCTGATCACGGCTTCCTCGTGCTGGGTGGGCGGGGAGCATAAGACCTATCAGTACAAGACAATCAACTCGGCGCATGCCGTCCTGACTCAGGCCTATGTGATTGCCGTCAACCGGGCGGGCCGGGATCCGAACTTCGAATATGACGGTTCCGCCTACGTTTTTTCGCCCTACGGTGAGAACCTGTTCAACGATGAGCCGGTCGCTCTTGACGAGAAGATGCTGGCCGAATGCCGCAAACTGGTCGTCCGCCCGTCGGACCGAGACGCTTACCCCATCGACTTCAACACCGGCGAGGGTTGATGGCGGCGCAAAAAGTCGTCAAGACCGACGCTGAGTGGCGCGCGCTGCTGACCCCTGAGCAGTACGCCGTTACGCGGCAAAAAGGCACCGAGCGTCCGTTCAGCGGCGAGAGCTGCGCGCTGACGAAGCCGGGCGCCTACGGCTGCGTCTGCTGCGGCAGCGAGCTGTTCCGCGCCGAGAAGAAGTTCGACTCCGGAACCGGCTGGCCGAGCTTTATGGCGCCGATCAACGCCGCGGCCGTCGTGGAAGCGTCCGACCACAGCCTCCCCGAGCGTCCCCGCACCGAGGTCCTCTGCGCCGTCTGCGACGCCCACCTGGGACACGTCTTCGACGACGGACCGCCGCCGACCGGCAAGCGCTACTGCATCAACTCCGTCGCGATCAAGCTTAAGGACTAAGGCGGATATCGAGGTCCGCCGGTGTGACCTTCTTCAGCAGCGGGATTTCGGGGGAGGGCTCCTTCATCTCGGCGGTCAGCTTAGCGTCTTCACGGAAAGCCTGCAGCTCTTCAATGTGGCCCGCGTTCTTGTTCATGGTCTCGCGCGCCAGAACGCGCAGAAAAACGACGCGCTTGGTTTTGGCGTGATAGCGGAAGAACACCCGGTGGGTGCGGTTGGTGCCGAACTTAATTTCACCCAGGCCGGAGAGGGGGCCGGCGAGGAACTTGATATTGCCGATCTCGCCGCGCAGCTGAGTGTCGCCGGCGTAGAGCGTGCGGACTTTCGCCAGCTCGGTCTCCAGCCGCTTCCACTGCTGCCCGCCCCAAGCGGCGGTATCGTCTGCAAAGCGCTTGGTGACGGCGACGCCGATATCATCGGCGGCGAGACGGCCGGCGATTTCCGCGCCCTGGCCGAGGGCGCGGGAGCGCCGCAGCTCGCGTACGCGGGAGCTTGTCTTGTCGTGGAGCTTGCGCAGGTCGCTTAGCTGATGCGTATTTAGATACATCGCGTACTGTCTGTCGAACCGTCCCAGTTCGCCGTCGGCGGACTCGAGGTTCTCGAAGCTGCCGTTGGCGCCGAGCGCTTCTTGGGCGGCCGACATGGCCAGGGAGGCGTCCCAGGCGATCGCCGAAGCCGCCTCGTCCGCCGCCATGAGCAGGACGTCGCGCCGCTCTTCGGGCGACAGCGCCGCGAAGCTCTGCGGACCGTAGCCGAGCTCCGCGGAGAGGTAGTGGACGAGCGGCGCGACTTGGGGGAACTGGGTCTCATTCGACAGGTCCATCCGGGTGAGCGAAGGAAGCACCGACCCTTTCAGCTCGGCCGTGTCCGCCGCCAGCAAGGGCGAGCTCAGATTCGTCCGCAGAGCTCCGGCCCAGGCGGGGCCGACCACCGGAAAGCCGCCGGCGGGGATGCGTGCGGCCGTGGTCCCAACCTGGGCTGCGGCCGGCCAGGTCCCGCCCAGCAGGGCCAAGGCTGTCCAGCAGACGAGTAAAAAACGTCGTCTATCCATATTCCGCCATAGTGTAAGCGGCGTTTTGCGGCCGCGCCAGTGCAGGCACTGGAAATCCTTCGGGCGACAAGGTATCCTTTATCTATGCCTGTGAAACGCTGGTCCGTCGTTGTTCTCGTCTGCGTATTCGGTCTTGCCGCCGTTGGGACGGCCGACGCCGCGCGCAGCCGCCGGCGCGGCAGCGCCGCCAAGAAGCGCTCTGTCCGCCGTCCTCCCAGCCCGCTGAAGCTGACGCCTCTCCAGCAGAAGCTGCAGGCGACGCTCAAAAAGCATATTGATCGCTTGACTAAGGAGAACTTCGGCTATTTCCTGCTCGAGGACGCCGAGCAGATCGAGACCTGGATGACGAAGCTCATGCAGATCGATATGCGCCTGGTGCGCAAAGTGCTTGCGGATGAGTATGTCCTGCGCGCCATTTTTAAGGAAAAGCCGATGGAAGAGGTCGCCGATGGGAAGTCGCCGCGCCGACTGCCGCTGAAGACGTTTTTCGTCGACTTTACTTTGGTGCGCGGCAAGGATGGAGTTTGGCGGGTGACGCGGCGTCTCCTGTATCAGATCAACAAGGTCAAGCTCATGGACTATACGAGCACCAACGATCCGGTGCAGCTGAACGTGGATGTGAGCAATACCGACTTCGGCCCGGAGATCATGCCCATCCGCGAGAAGAAGGCGCGGCCCGAGCAGGCGCGGGATAAGACCAAGCCCGCGGACTATGTCCCCGAGTCCGCCGGCGGCCGCGGCGAGATATCCGGACGCCGCGAGGTTGAGGGGGGCTACACTACGGAGCATGGTTCAAGCGGCGGCGCGCAGTCCTATGGCGGGGGCTCTTCTTCCGGCGGCACGGCCGCCGGTTCCGCGGCGAGCGCGGCGGGCGGTGCCGCTGCCGCGACATCCGCCGGCGCTGCCGAGACGGAAAGCGCGGCGGCGGAGGATGTTTTTGCCAATACGGAGAGCGGATCCGGCGGCGAGCAGGGCGCGCAAGGCGGCGACGACCATGGTGATGGCGGCGAGTCGCAGGGCGACGGCCACTCCGATGAAGGAGGCGGGGACGGCGGCGACCACCCCGAAGGCGGCGGCGATCACCCTGAAGGCGGGGGCGGCGGCGACCATCCCGATGACGGCGGCGGCGACCACCCTGATGACGGCGATGACCACTGATTCGAGACGTATGGTGCTCGCGGCGATTGTCTGTTTATTGAGCGCGGCAGCGTTCGCGACGGCGGTTGAGGCGGCGGAAAGCCGGCAGCGGGCGGCGCCTCGCGCCCAGCGTCTTTCCCCCCTGCAGATGAAGCTGCGCGGCGCCGTGCGCAAGTATGTCGACCGGGTGGTCAAAAAGAATTTTGGGTTTTTTCCGATCGAGGATGCGATATACGACGACAGCTGGATGACGAAGCTCCTCTCCGTTGATATGGACCGGGTTCGCCGCGTTTACGACAATGAATATATTCTGCGCGCCATTTTCATCGAGGAGGTCGCGCAGGATGCGGCTGTCGCGGCTGAGGCCGCTGAGCCGCCGCCGAAAAAATCCTTTATCGTGGATTTTACCGTAGTTCGGCGCCGGGACGGGAACTGGGCGGTGACCGACAGCGCGATATTCAGCATCGATGGCGTGCAGCTCTTTGAATACACGGACGCGCATAAGCGAGTCCCGCTGGAGCGTGACGATAACCGGACCACGGTATTTGAGTTCGGGGATGCCGGGTCAAAGAAAAAGAAGGAGATCCTGTCGGGAGACGTCCATTTGCCTCCCAACGGCAAGGTCATCAAGCCGAACAGCCCGAACAAGCCGAGCATCCCGGGGGACTTCGCTCCGGTAGAGGACCCCTGGGGGGGGGGAGCCGGCGGCGAAGCGAAGTACGAGGATCCGTTTGCCGACGATGAGGATGCGAACACGCCCCAAAAGCCGCCGTCCAAGGGCCCGCCCACGGGTCCGGTGAAAGACGGCAAGAGTTCCGAAGGCGGCGAGCCTCCGGCCGGCGACGCCGACCAGTCGATCTTCTAGGAATCCTCCGCCTCTGCCGGCGGGCAGGAGCAGACCAGGTTGCGATCGCCGTAGGGCGCGTCGATGCGGCCGACCGGCGGCCAGAACTTGAATTCGCGGGTCCACGGCGACGGGTAAGCGGCCTGCTCACGTGAGTAGGGATGCCGCCACTCGTTGCCGACCACCTGCTCGGCGGTATGCGGGGCGTTCTTCAGCGGGTTGTCTATTTTGTCCAGCTCTCCGCGTTCGATCGCGCGTACTTCCTCGCGGATGGCGGTCATGGCGGTGATGAAGATGTCGAGCTCTTCCTTCGACTCGCTTTCGGTCGGCTCGATCATCATGGTGCCCATGACGGGCCAGGAGACGGTCGGGGCGTGATAGCCGTGATCCATCAGGCGCTTGGCCACGTCATCGACCGTAACATCGGCGGCGGCTTTCAGGCCGCGCAGGTCGATGATGCACTCATGCGCCACCAGGCCGTTGCCGCCCTTATAGAGCACGGGGTAGTGTGCGGAGAGTCGTTTGGCCACGTAGTTGGCGTTGAGGATCGCGATCTTGGACGCCTCGGTGAGGCCCTCCGCACCCATCATGCGGATATACATCCAGGTGATCGGCAGAATGCTGGGGCTGCCCCAAGGGGCCGCGGCGATCGCGCCAACGCTTTTGTCGCCGCCGGTTGCGACGACGCAGTGGCTGGGCAGGTAGGGGGCGAGGTGCGGCATGACGCCGATCGGCCCCATGCCCGGTCCGCCGCCGCCGTGCGGGATCGCGAAGGTCTTGTGCAGGTTTAGATGGCAGACGTCGGCGCCGTAGTCGCCGGGGCGGCAGAGGCCGACCTGCGCGTTCAGGTTCGCGCCGTCCAGGTAGATCTGGCCGCCGTGCTCGTGGATGACGGCGCAGATATCCTTGATCGTCGTTTCGAACACGCCATGCGTTGAAGGGTAGGTGATCATCAGCGCGGCGAGGTCCTTGGCGTTTTCCTTCGCCTTCATCTTGAGGTCTTCCAGATCGATATTGCCGTTCTGGTCGCAGCGCACGCCGACGATGCGCATCCCCGCCATCTTGGCGCTGGCCGGATTGGTGCCGTGGGCGGACAGCGGGATAAGACAGACGTCACGGTGCTCCTCACCGCGATCCTCGTGGTACTTGCGGATAACGAGCAGCCCGGCATACTCGCCCTGGGAGCCGGCGTTCGGCTGCAGCGAGACCGCGGCGAAGCCGGTGATCTCGGCCAAGGCGGATTCCAGGGATGTGAACAGCCGGCGGTAGCCCTGCGCCTGGTCCGCGGGCGCGAAGGGATGAAGCTCGCCCAGCTTGCGCCAGGTGATGGGCAGCATCTCCGAGGTGGCGTTGAGCTTCATGGTGCAGGAGCCCAGAGGGATCATGGAGTAGTTGAGCGACAAGTCCTTGGTCTCCAGACGGTGCAGGTAGCGCATCATCTCGGTTTCCGAGCGATTGCGCTGGAAGATGCGGTGCTGCAGGTAGGGGCTGGTCCGCGCCAGGTCGTCCGGAAACGACTCGTCGATCTCCCCGGCGAGCGCCTCGGGGGTGAGCTCGGTCTTGCCGCCCTCCGAAAAAACGGCAAACAGATCCGCCGCGTCCTGGGCCGAGGTTTTCTCGTCCAGGGCCACGCCGAGGCCGTCGGCGTAGACGCGCAGGTTGATGCGGCGCTTGACGGCACGGGCGATGATGGCATCGCGCAGGTCCCGCTCCAGCGGGATCTTGATGGTGTCGAAGAAAGGCCCGTCGACGATCTTGTGGCCGAGACGGGTCAGGCCGAGGGCCAGGATGACCGTTAGGCGGTGCACCCGCTCGGCGATGGCGCGCAGGCCGTCCGGTCCGTGATAGACGGCGTACATGGACGCGAGCACCGCCAGCAGGACTTGGGCGGTGCAGATATTGCTGGTGGCGCGTTCGCGCCGGATGTGCTGCTCGCGGGTCTGCAGCGCCAGGCGCAGCGCCGGCTTGCCGCGGTCATCCTTCGAGACGCCGACGATGCGCCCCGGGGTGCTGCGTTTGTGCGCGTCGCGGGTCGCGAAGTAGGCGGCGTGCGGGCCGCCGTAGCCCAACGGCACGCCGAAGCGCTGGGTGCTGCCGACGGCGATGTCGGCGCCGAACTCTCCAGGCGGGCGGAGCATGGTAAGGGCGAGGATATCGGCGGCGACCGCAACCAGGGCCCCGGCGTCCTTGGCGCGGGCGCAGAACGCCTCGTAGTCGTAGATCGTGCCGTCGGTCGCGGGATACTGAAGCAGGGCGCCGAAGACCTGGTCGTCAAAGGTGAACGTGGCGTGATCGCCGACGACGACCTCGATGCCGAGGGGCCAGGCGCGCGTACGCACCACATCGAGAGTTTGCGGATGGCAGCCGTTCGAGACGAAAAACTTCTGGCGTGTCGCGGAGCCTTTGAGATTGAACGACATCGTCATGGCCTCGGCGGCGGCGGTCGCCTCGTCGAGCATCGAGGCATTGGCGACCTCCATGCCGGTCAGATCCATGACCATGTGCTGGAAGTTCAGCAGGGCCTCGAGCCGGCCTTGGGCGATCTCCGCCTGGTAGGGGGTGTACTGGGTGTACCAGCCGGGGTTCTCCAGCACATTGCGCCGGATGACCGCGGGCATGATGGTGTTGTGGTATCCCATGCCGATGAATGAGCGGAACACCTGGTTGTCGGCGGCTATTTTGCGCAGCTCCTCCAGCGCCTCGCCTTCCCCGAAGGGCGGCGCCAGACGCAAGGGCTTGTCGCTGCGGATGGGCGCGGGGATTACGGCGTCGATGAGGGCGTCCAAGGAGCCGTAGCCGAGTTCCTTGAGCATCGCCTCGACCTCGTCCGTGGACGGGCCGATATGCCGGCGCACGAAGCGGTCGGGGTGATTTAAAGAGAGTTTGGGGTCGACGGAATGTTTGCGGGTCGGCATGAGAACCTCTCGTCGGGGTGAAGTGGTCTAGGATAGCAGTATTAGGAAAGGGGGGACAAGAAGGGGATTAGGTGCCGGGCCTGAATTCCGATCCGGAAACAGGCGAATCCCAGCAGGACGCTGACCAGCAGATAGGAAAGGGCCTGAACATGCCTGCCCTGATCCATGGCGGCGGAGGTCTCCAGGATAAAAGTTGAAAAGGTCGTGAAGGCGCCGCAGAAGCCGACAATGAGGAGCATTTTCGCGTTGGCGCTCAAGGACAGCTTGGACGAGGCCAGGCTGTGCAGCAGGCCGATAATGAAGCAGCCCGCCAGATTGATCAGCAAGGTCCCATAGGGGAAGGATCCTCCCGCCAGCCGCTGGATCGCTCCGCCGAGAAAATGCCGGCCAAAGCCTCCCAGCAGGCTTCCTGCCGCCAGACTCAGAATCTCTGCCATAAAATAAGGCTCCTATTGCGGGATGGGTCGGAGGTCATCATATAACATCGAAGGCCCGCGCCTATCGGCGCGGGCCTATCGTCCGATGTGAATTCAGCCGGTTAGCCTAGGGGCTTAACGTTCGCGGCGCGCGGTCCTTTATCGGACTGCTCGACGTCGAACTCGACCTGCTGGTTTTCCGCCAGGGTCTTGAAGCCGTCCGCCAGGATGGACGAGTGATGGACAAAAAGATCCTTTGAGCCGTCCTCCGGTGTGATGAAGCCGAATCCCTTCTGGTCGTTGAACCACTTTACGGTGCCTTTCATGCTATTGATTCCTCTGATACTTTGTTTAAGTCTTGGATTTAAGCTGCGACGCACACACTTCAAGAAAGTGATTCTTCGAAAAGGGCGTTATCGCGGTACTTTTCTTATGCGGGAGTATTATAGCATGTCCGCGCCGGTTAGAGGGAAACTCCTGGGATCAGGTATAGCGCTGGAATTCGGCGACGCTTTTTTCGAACGCAACGAGGTCTTCGTTCCAGGAGCCGGCGATCTCATAAGGCGTCTTGCCCGCGTCCACGTCCCGGCGCAGGCTTTCGCTGCCGGCGAGGATGTCGATGGGGAGCTTCTCGTGTTCATACTCGTACGGGGGGTGCTTCCAGGCGAACTCCTTGGGCCACAGCTCGCGGGCCGCGCACAGCACCGCCAATGCCGTCAGGACCGGCCGGAAGACCGTGCGGTCGGCGGCGTAGACCTGGGCGCCGCCGCAGACCCGGTTTTCCCATTTTTGGAAGGTGGGCTGGAAGTGCAGCGGCCGGAAACGCGCGCCGGGGAGCTCCCAGCCCTCCAGGCGGCGGATCAGCGCGTGCGGGTCGATATAGGGAGCGCCGAAGAGCTCGAACGGGCGGGTGGTGCCCCGGCCCTCTGAGAGGTTGGTGCCCTCAAACAGAACGAAGCCCGGATAAACCAGCAGCGAGTCCATGGTCGGCAGGTTGGGCGACGGGAATACCCAGGGCAAGCCGGTGTCCTCGAACCACATGGAGCGCGCGCCGCCGTCCATCCAGATTACCTCGAGGTCCGCGCCGATGTCGAAGGTCCGGTTGCAGTAGGTCAGCAGCTCGCCGGTGGTCAGGCCGTGCTGCAGCGGGATGGGCGCCATGCCCACAAAGGACTCGAAGGCCATGTCCAGGAGCGGACCGCCCATGCCGAAGGGTATGATGGGGTTGGGGCGGTCAAGAACGACGACCTTGCATCCCTGCTCGGCGCAGGCGCGCAGGCACAGCAGCGCCGTCCAGTTGAAGGTGTAGACCCGCGAGCCCACGTCCTGCAGGTCGATGACCAGGGCGTCCAGCCCTTTGAGCATGTCCGGTGTGGGCTTGCGGTGCTCGCCGTAGAGGGAATGGACCTTGAGCCGGCTCACCGGATCGATGAAGCCCTCCCATTCGATCATATTGTCCTGGGTCTCTCCCAGGATGCCGTGCTGGGGTCCAAAAAGGCGTACGAGGTCGATGTTTTCGGAGGCGTGAAACAGTCCGACCGCGTGATTGAGCTGTGCGTCGATGGACGCCGGATGCGTCAGCAGGCCGAGCCGGAGGTCCTTGAGGCCGGCGAAGTCCTCGTCGCGCAGGATGTCGAGTCCTGTCCTGATCTTGGGCTGCTTCATGAGCTGTCTCCAATATATCAAATGCGTTGCGGGTGCCGTGATATTCAGCTATCCTGATAATATACGTACAAACCGCCATGCCCGATACACCCGAACAGCCGGCGAATACCCCTAAAAAGAAGGTCCTGCTCGTGGACGACGACGAGGATCTCCTCGAGATTTATGAGCTCAAGCTCCTCAAGGCCGGCTTCGACGCGGAGACGGCCAACGGCGGCCTGGCGGCGCTGCGCAAGATGGAAACCTTCATCCCGGATGTCGTGGTCCTGGATCTTATGATGCCCAACTGCTCGGGCTTTGATGTGCTGCTGAAGCTGCAGCAGCGCGCGGCGCCCCGGCCCCCCGTGATCGTCATCAGCGGCGTCCATAAAGACGCCGATACGGTACAGCGCATTCGCATGGAGCCGATCGTGTTCGAGTTCCTGTTTAAGCCGATCTCGCCCAAGGCGCTGGTTGATACCGTGCGGCGGGCCGTGCCGACCGAGCTGCCGTAGGAATGTCGGTCTTCCCCGACCCGCGTGAGCTGCCGGAAGATGAATGGGTCGCGGCGGTCGGGCCGGTGGAGGCGCTGCAGACCGCGCTCCTGATCGAGGCCTACGGCAAAGGCCTTTTCCCCTGGCCCCAGGATCCCGCGGCGATTCCCTGGGTCAGTCCGCATCCGCGCGGCGTCCTGTTCTTCGCTGAGCTGCATATCCCCCGCAGCCTCCGGCAGGCGCAGAAAAAAACCGGTTTCGAGTTTAGCTTTGACCGGGCCTTCCCCGAGGTGATCCGGGCCTGCGCCGCGATGCCGCGGCCGTCCGCTTCCGGCGAGACCTGGATTTTGCCGGAGATGGTCGAGGCCTATACGCGTCTGCATGAGGCGGGCCGCGCGCACAGCGTCGAATGCTGGGAAGGCGGTGAGCTGGTGGGCGGCGTCTACGGCGTGCATGTCGACGGCGCCTTCAGCGGCGAGAGCATGTTCTATAAGCGGGACAACGCATCCAAGCTTTGCCTGGTGCGGCTCATCGAGAGGCTGCAAAGCCGGGGTCTCACCTGGATGGATGTCCAGATGGTCACGCCGGTGGTTGAGCTCTTCGGGGGACGCTATATCCCGCGCGGCGAGTACCTTGATCTGCTGGACGCCGCGCATCGCCGCGGCCTCGCGCCGCGGCTAAACCTGTAGAGCGTTTTGGATACCGGCCGTGAACTGCTGCGGCTGAAAAATCACAATATCCTGACGGAGCTTGGCTTCGGCTACCACTTCGGTGTCGCTGATCACCAGCTTCTAGGCCGGCCGGCGGATTATTTTACCGGCGTGGCGCCGTAGACGCCGAAGGCGCCGAGCAGGGCGGCGCCGATCACCCCGGCGGAATCGCCGAGCTTGTTGCGGACGATGGGAGTCTCCAGGCTGTCGGAAAAGACGCGCTGGCGCACTTCTTTCACGCCTTCAGTGTAGAGCTCGTCGATGTTCGATAAGCCGC
>JBDRPD010000020.1:0-31871 GCA_043827405.1 Elusimicrobiota bacterium
ACCCGGACGCTTGACGAGGTGGACGGCCTCTCCGGGCTGTCGCTCGGCTTCGGTTCCGACTATCGCCGGACCGGATTTGACTACGCTTTCCTGCCTTTCGGCGTCCTCGGGGCGTCGCACCGGCTCACCTTCTCCTACCTCTGGCCCAAAACCTCCAGTAAGCCATAGTTTCTGAACGGAAACGGCTTTTCGCCCCCCTCTACTGCTTCACTCTCCCCGCGGGGGAGAGTGAAGCTCGGTTCATGTTGTTGTTGCCGTCAACGAGCGCCGGTCCCCGGCGGGGGCCGGCGCAACGACAGCATCTTCCGAGCCTCAAGGTCGGGGGGCGAAAGCAGTTGTCCCCACCGTCCACAAGGAAGGCACTGCGACCGGCCGAATAGATGGGTTATATCGCCGCTTTGGCTAGCGGCGGCGAGAGGATAGACCAGCGTGCCTGCTCGAATAGATCGAAAAACGGAAAGTCTTTTGATAGCTTCACCGCTAAGTACCGCGCGTGACGCACCACTACGGCGGCCTGGCACAGCAGACGAAACCGCAGATTCTTCACGCAGAACTTGCTCCATCCCGGCGGCAGGGCGACCCGCTTGAATGCCTGCAGCAGATTGTAGGCCAGCAGCGTTGTCTGAAAGAACGCCGCGTTGGCGGCAAGCTGTCCGCACGGAAGCCAGTGCGCTCCATAGCCGTTCTTGAGCTCGCCGATCGCCTTCTCCATCGCGCCTCGTCCGTTATAGAAGTCCAACGCCTCTACCGTGTCCAGCGATGCCGGAAGGCTCGTGAGGATCGCGCGGTACACGATCGGGTCTTTGAACAGCTCCAGCTGCGTCCTCAAGCGGCGCGTCACGATCAGGCGGAAGGCCGGAAGCTGTTTGGCGACATGATGCGCTCCCGGCACATGAATCGTTTCGGCCAAGAGGAACGTATCCTCGCCCCGCACGACGAGACGCCAGTGTTTTTCCGGGATCTTGTCGATCGCCTCACGTACCGCACAATCGAGGTCCGCGCCGATCGCGAACTCGATCCCGCGACGATGGCAGTACTCGATAAGGTCCAGGCGATAGCCCGCGCTGTCGGATCGCAACCGAAAGCGGGAACCTGAAGGCAAGCGGCGGTGACAGTATTTGAGCAGCGACACCAGATTGCACTGCGGCGAGGCGTTGCCTTCCCGGAACACGCCGCCCAAAAACACGTCCGCCTCGGCCAGCCAAGCGAGCACCGGGTTGTAGCCGTCGAACCCCTTGTAGGTCTTCTTCGCATCCTTCTTGTCCGATTCGATGAGGCTCGCGTCCAGATCGAGCGTCAGCGTCTTGCTCAGGTCGGCGCTCAGCAGCGCCGCGGACGTGACGATCTCGCCTAGGCGGTGCAGGCTGCGGTGCGTGAAGCGCTTGAGGAATCGTCCCAGGCTGTTGGCGGCGGGCAGGCCCGGCAGGCTCAGTTGCCGCAACCCCGCGTCCGCACGCAGCATGCGAATGTCATCAAGCCCCTCGCCGCCGGCGATCAAGGTCAAGGCCAGACCCAGGATGTAGTCCGCACTCGACATCTCGCGCTTACGCTTCCAAAGACCTGGCAGGGATTCGAGCCTTTCAACGATCCCGGTTCGGTGGGCCAACTCGGTCAGCAGAGGCAGACCGGCAAAGGAGGTCAGGTGGTGAGACGACTTTTCAACTTTCAATCCGGACCCGATCTGGGCTATCATGTACTCACCTCGCGGGTGAAAAGTTTCCTGACTTCTCACCGAAATCTCGTCAGCACGGGACGCGAGGTCTTTTTATTGCTTTCGGGTCTATTTGTCCAGGGCTTACTGGAGGATCAAGGTTGCCGCCCCCCCTTGCGAAATGTTCTAATACTGTTATAATATCCGGTCCGTTCCCGCCGAGTAGATTCCCGGTAATTTGGAGGTGCCTATAGTGGGTTCAGTGCAGGAAGAAGTTGGAGATCTTTTTGTCACGGAAAGCTCCATGACCGTCAAACTTCTCCCAAGCAAGAAGACGGCGTCGCGGGCGATCCGCTGGTTCGTGGATGGTTCGGTGGTCAATCGCCAGAAGGCTGCTACGGAGATCGCATCCCTGGTATCGCGCCTGCAGGGCAAACGGCGGGTCGTTCGGGGACTGACGCTGATGACGGATAAAGGCGTCGAGCAGGACTTGTCGGATACCGGCCTGCTGGAAGCTGTGTCAAAAGCGGGGTACAAGCCCCTAAGCTGAACAGCGTTCAGGCAAGGCGGAAGAGGTCGCGCGCGTTGTGGGTTGTCTGCGCCGCGACCTCTTCTGTTGTTACCCCGAAAACCTCCGCCAGCTTGGCCGCGATTTCGGGAACGGCGTCGGGCTCGTTGCGTTTGCCGCGCCGGCTCTGCGGCGGCAGATAAGGGCTGTCGGTTTCCAGGACGATATTTTCCAAACCGGCCGCGCCCAGCGCCGCGCGCAGGGCGTCGTTTTTTGGGTAGGTGACCGGACCGTCGGCCCCCAGCGCGAAGCCCAGCCGGACCGCCCGCGCCGCGTGTTCGGCCGCGCCGGAAAAGCAGTGCAGGACGCCGCGGAAGCGGCCGTCGCATTTTCTCCCGCCGTAGAAATCCTCAAGCAGGCGGATATTGTCGTCGTCGGCGTCGCGGCAGTGGATAATGACGGGCAGGTCCGCGGCCGCGGCCGCCGCGCACATCTTCAGGAAGGACTCCTGCTGGACTGTATGCGGGATTTCACAGCGCGCGTAATCGAGGCCGATCTCGCCGGCCGCGACGACTTCGGGCAGGTCCGCCTTGGCGCGCAGCGCGCGTCCCAGTTCCTCGCTCCAGCGGTCGGCGTAGTAGGGATGCAGGCCCAGGGCGCAGCGCACCAGCGCCGGACGCGCCCGCGCCAGCGCCACGGCCCGGTCCCAGTCGTCCGGTGAGTCGGCGATTTCCACCAACGCGCCCACGCCCGCGGCGCGCGCTCTCTCCAGCACGGCGCCGCGGTCGGCCGCGAATTTTTCGTCGTTAAGGTGGGTATGGGTATCAAAAAGCACGGCACGTTATAGCAAAAAGAGGCCGCCCCGCTGTGCGGCGGGGCGGCACGGCGATCCGGCGGCGCGGCTACTTGCTGTAGTACTTCCAGCGGCGCAGCTGGTGCTGACTGTCGTGCGGCTTCTCTGCGAGCTTGTCCGCCGTCTCGCTGATGGCGTCGTTGGGGTCCGGCTCATCGGCGGTCATGTCCCGCCAGACCCGCTCGTTGCGCGCTTCGCGCTGCTCCGCCTCCAAAAGCTCATGCACCTCCTGCTCGGTCAATTTCGGATCTTTTCTCTTAGCCGCCGGTTTTATTTTTTTCTTCGGAGTAGCGGCTTTTTTCTTCGGCATGCACGACCTCCTGCGGAAGGGTTAAGGCCATAGTGTAGGACGTAAACGGCGGTTTTTCAAGGGGGTCAGCGCGGCCGCGGGGCGCGGGAGGGGGTAAAAAAATGCTTAAAAACGCACCAATATATCTTAATCCCCTCTTTCCAGACCGTGAGCCGGGTATCGCCGTACTTGCGCGCATATTCATGCGTCGGGGTGTTTGTGACGCGGTAGCCGAAGGCCAGGGCCTTGACCACCATCTCCACTTCCACCGCCGCCGAATCGCAGCGGCAGTCCAGGTCCTGGTAGGCGGACCGGCTGACGGCGCGGAATCCGTTGAGCACGTCCGTCAGATAGGTGTTCCAGCGCCAGTTGATCATGACGTTGAGCGAGATATTGCCCATGGTCCGGATGAGTTGCTCCGCGTTAACGCTGAGCTCCTCGCTGCCGCCTTCGAAGCGGCTGCCGACGACCAGGTCCGCCTTGCCGTCGCGGATGGGCGCGATGAGCGCGGGGATCTTGGCGTACTCGTCCGAGCCGTCCGAAGTCAGGACGATGAGGATGTCGCCCTTGGCCTGGTCCAGGCCCAGGCGGGTTGCCTCGCCCTTGCCGCGGCCGTTGTCCTGAATGACGCGCGCGCCCGCTTTCTCGGCGATCTCGGAGGTGCCGTCGTCCGAATGCCCGTCCACCACGATGATCTCATCGCAGTGCGGCTTGCAGGCCTGAACGGCCTCGGCGATAGTCCGGGCCTCGTTTTTGGCGGTGATGATCGCGCTGACCATGGTGCGCTATGTTATCAAATCCGTTCCAGCACGGTATGGGCGCCGAAGACTACGGTCTTGCGGTAGGCCCGGTCCAAATAGTCGTCAAGGGTTCGGCTGCCGTGGTATGCGCCGTCGAAGGGGGGGTGGCTGTCGGAGCGGATGACGCAGCGCACGTCGTTTCTCTTCAGCTCGCCGATGATGCGCTGTTGGATGTCCTCGCGCGTGCTGATATGCGGCCACAGGTCGTGGATATGGGTTCCGGGCCGGCGGTCGGTGAATAGATAAAGCAGCAGATCGGTGTCGGGATGGCCGCCGTCATGGCGCATATTGCAGACGAAGATTTTGCCGCCCGCCGGGACGATATTCTGGATATAGCGCACCAAGTCTTCCAGGTTGCGCGCTTCCCGCTTTTCAAATATCGTGCCGCGGGCCGCCGGGATATGCGACCAGCGGTGATAAGCGCGCGGCACTATGGGCTTGACCGCCAGGGCGACGGCGCTCAGGCCGAGCGCCCAGACGGCCATGACCCGGGCCGTCCTCCGCCAGGCGGTTATATTCGACTGCCAGAAGCGCGCGATCATAAGCGGCGCGAGCAGGTAGGCCGGCACGGGAAAGGTGAACAGGTTCCAGCTCTTGATGAAGTACCCCCAGAGACAGGTGCCGAGCAGAACCAGGGCCGCGGTGCCGAACTCCAGCTGGTCCCAGGCGCCCTCGCGCCGGGTTCGCCCGGCGAGCCAGATCCAGCCCCATATATAGGAAGCGAAAATGAAGGTGCGCAGGTTGTCGTAGAGCAGCCAGTGGCGGATATAGCCCCATGGCGTGACCTGTCCGGCGAAGAGCGCCCCGATGGTCGGAAAAGGATTGGGGATGATGCGCCGCCATACGCTGTCGGCTTCGTTGGCGGTTACGAATTTAAGGTAGGCCTGCGGGTATTCGAGCAGGCTAAGCGCCAGTTCGGCGCGCGGGACCTTGATCCAGAGATAGGCGGCCAACGGCAGCAAAACGAGCAGCGAGCAGGCGAGGTAGCAGACGGCGGCCTCCTTGACGATCGGCAGCAGCCGGCGCTTGCGGTAGCCCGTATGCGCCGCCAGGCCGGCGATCAGCAGCTGAGCGAGGAAGGTATAGGCCGCGAAGTCGTAGCGCAAAGGGACGTTGAGCACGGTAATCAGGCTCGCGCCCGCCAGCCAGTTGCGGCGCCCGGTTTCTATATACTGCAGGAAGCAGTAGATGCTCAGCAGCACCAGGGCCGTCGACAGGGCGGTGGGGTGCACGCCGGCGTAGTCGGCTCCCGCGAAGGTCTTCGTTCCCAATATGACGGTGGCAAATATCACGCCGGCGGCGGCCGCGGCGCGCGGCGCGCGCATCAGCCGCGCGCAGCCGAAGAGCGCCAGGACGATCAGCCACTTGGCGAGCGCGGTGGTCAGAAAGCGGGCGAGAAACAGGTTTCGGCCGAACACTTTGAACACGCCCGCGGCGACGTAGTGCATGCCGGGTGGGGAGTAGGAGGCATAGTCGCGGAAGGGGACGCCGCCGTTGAGGATTTCCACCGCCGGCACGAGCGTGAGTCCCTCCGAGGACAGGTTGTCGATGCCGTAGTAGGACTCGGTGGTGAAGAAAAGCAGCGACAGCAGGAAGATGCACGGCCACAGCCAGCGGGACTTCTCGCGCGCCATCAGTTTCCTGGCCGGTCGTGCGGCGAGGCTTCGTAGAGGCTCGAAAGAACGGAGGTGAATATGGTGTTCTCCTCGCCGCCGGTCAGCTCGTAGCGCACCTTCTGGCCGATGATATAGGCCTTGGCGGAGCGGAAGGGCTTTTCCGTATTAATAATGAAGGCGGGCTTGCTGTGCACCATCAAATCGCGCATCTGGTAGGAGGCCTTGTCGGAGTCGAGATGGGCCGTGACCCAGGATTTCAAGGTGTCGATGCCGACAAATCCCTGCGGCACGCGGCGGCGCATTACGTCGAGACGCAGGATGCCTATTGAGCCGAAGAGTCCTTCATGGATGAAGTGCTGGGGGTTGGTGCCCTTGGGGTAGATATAGACGCGCTCATGCGTCTTTTTGGGATCGAGGAAAAGGCTGTGGGCCTGATACTTGGGCGGCAGCTTAAACATGAAGCCGTAATGTCCGCGGAAGACCTCGCCTTCGCTCGCCCCGTCTTCGATATCGATATCGCCGATATCCGCCGCCGTGGTTTTATCCGGCGGCGGCGGGGGCTTCTTGATGCTGAGGCTCACCGCCAGCGCCACGAGCACCACGCCCGCCGTCACCGCGATCAGCGCCAGGCGCTTCTTGTGCCGGCGCTTCGCCTCCGCCGCGGCGTCTCCGCTGTGGGCGGCGGCGATCGCCTCGGCGATGTCCTTCTCGGATACGCCGTCTTTGGCCAGCTGGGCGCGCAGCGCCGGCTCGCCGTGCAGCGGCAAGTTGTTTTTGAGGTACTCGACCAGTTCCGGATCGGGCATAAGGATAAAAATCGCTGGGCCCTGCAGGATTTGAACCTGCGACCAATCCGTTATGAGCGGACTGCTCTAACCCCTGAGCTAAGGGCCCGTGAAGCTATTGTACCCGTTTACCGGGCGGATTCAAGACGTTCCGGTGTCGGTATCTGTTGCCCGTCCCGCCTCCTCTTACGTATCCTTGTCTTATGGTTCAGCGACCCGGGCCGCCTCCGCCGACCCCGGAGGAACTGGCGGGCAAGCAGCGCGCGCGGACGCTGGTGCTGCAGTCGATCGCCATGGCCTTCGGCCTGGCCGCGGTAAAGATCATGGCGGGCGTCATGGCCGGGTCGCTGGCCTTGCTCGCCAGCGCGCTGGACTCGCTGATGGATTTGCTGTCGTCTTCGGTCAACTACGTCACCTTGCGCTTCTCACAGGAGCCGGCCGACGACGACCACCTCTACGGCCACGGCAAGGCCGAGGCCGTCGCCGGGACGCTGCAGGGCGGGGTGATCGGGCTCAGCGGCCTGGCGCTCCTCGTCGAGTCCATCCGCCGCATCGTCGCCAACCGTCCGGTGGAGGCGGGCTATTTCGCCATCGGCGTCATGGTGCTCTCCATGGCGCTGAGCGCCTTCCACGGCCTGCGCCTGCGCCGGGCCGCGCTGGAGCGCAACTCGCCGATTCTGCACGCCGAGGGCCTGCACTTTTCCATGGACGTGCTGGCGAACCTGGGCGTGCTGGTGGCCTTGATCCTGATATTTTTCGGCGCCTCGCCGGTCTGGGATGTGGTCATCTCGCTCATTGTCGCCGGTTATGTGGTTAAGGAAGCCGTCACCTTAATGGTAAGCTCGATCAACCAGCTGCTGGATCGCCGCCTGTCCGATCAGGACCATCGCGAGATTCGGCGGCTGATTTTCGGCCATGATCCGCGCATCGTCGGCTACCACGACCTGCGCAGCCGCCAGTCGGGCGACCGGGTCTTTATCGATTTTCATGTCGAGATCGCCGGCGTCGACTCCTTCAAGGAGTCGCACGACATCGCGGAAAGTCTCGTCGATAAGATCAAAGAGCGGCTGCCCAATGCCGACGTTACCGTGCATGCCGATCCGGAAGGAGAATATTAGTCCCATGAAATTCACCATCATCAAGCAGTACAGCGTCTTCATGCCCAATAAGCCGGGAGCGTTGGCCGACCTGACCGAGCCTTTCGGCGCCGCCGGCTTCAATCTGCTGGGGATTTCCTCGGAGGTCCGGGAGGACTCGGCGCTGGTCCGTCTGGCGGTCGAGGGCGATCAGGACTGCTCCGCCGTCCTGGCGAAGGCGGGCTTCGCCAGCGTCGAAGGCCGCCTGCTGTCGATTGAGATCGACGATACGCCGGGCAGGCTGGGCGAGGTGACGCGCAAGCTCGGCAAGAGCGGCGTCAATATATCGACCGTCTATGGGTCGAGCGCGGGCGGCAGCTCCTGCCGTATCCTGATCGCGGCGGAAAATACCGACAAGGCGCTCAAGCTGCTCAGCGCCGACTGACCGTCAGCGCGGCCGACGGCTGATGGATGCGCAGCCGGCCGTCGGCGGACTTGACCAGGGCGATGCGCGTGTCGCCCAGCCCCACCACCAGCGGCTTGTCCGCCGTGAGCTGCCCTTCCGCTACCGGCCAGGCCTTGGACTTTAAGCCGTTCTCGTGCACGAACAGCAGGGAGCGGGTGGCCGCGGGCTGGTCGGCGGCGGGATCGATGTCGGTGCCGTAAAGCAGCCAGAATTCTTGGCCGCCGGCCCGGAAGACGAAGGACTCCCGCTTGATGGCGTCGAAGATGCTGCCGGTTTTGATGCTGTGGCTTGGCCCCCGGGTGCCGCCGACCGGAGTGACCTTCAGCGTGCTGCCGCGGGTGGGGTTGAAGATATTTACGGAAACTTTGAAATTATAGACGGTCTTTTCGTCCAGCCTTACGTCGATCCCCTTGCCGCGCAGCTCGTTGGCGTTTTGGACGCGGTGCAGGATGAGGGTGTCTTCATTAAGGAACTTCATGTACTGGATGTCGAACTTGGGGTCGGCGGCCAGGCTGATATCGTAGGTCTTGGCGCCGAGCTGCAGGGTGAACAGATCGGAGTGGCTGTCGAGGCGCTCGGCCAGCTTGAACTCGCCGATCAGCGGGCCGACCTTGAGCATCGGCCCCAGCGGCACCAGCAGCGGCCGGCGCAGGATGGGCTCGGCCGGTGCGGCTTCCTCGCCTTCCCGCGGCTCTTGGGCGGGCGGAGGATCGATAGCGGGCTGAGCGATGACCGCGGAGATGCCGGCGAAGCTTTCCGCGAGGCCCGCCGACGCGCCGGAGCTGAGCTCTTCCAGCGACCGGGCGGCGTTTGCGGACGGACAGATCAGGGCAAAAACGGCGAACAGGACCAACGCCTTGCGCATGCGATTACCTCGCTTGCTTGGGGTTTCTCTCCTGATGTTCGCGGATCATCTTCCAGACGTCGGCGATGTCCCGCTCGAGCCTCTTGATGCGAAAACCGGCCAGAGTTTGAATGCGAATCTTGGCTGCGACCAGCTCAAGCAGCTTGAGCTTAGAGCTTTCGGTCAGATTGGGGTAGCGGCGGTGCTCGGGGTCCTGGGCTATTTCCTTGAGCTCATCGACGCCGCCGACGAAGCGGTCGAGCTTCTTGTACTGCTGGTAGAGATCGCCGAGCAGCAGCTCGACCTCGTCAATCTTGAGCTCCTCTTCGCGCTTGAGGTCCTGCAGCGCGAACAGCCGGTTGTAGAGCGCGGCGAGCGCCATGTCGCGGCTGTCCTGGCCCACGGTATGCGCCCGGGTCGTCAGTTTCTGCGCGAGCCTGGCGCTGCCCGCGAACTGCGCCGACTGCGCGGTCGCGGCGAGAAATACGAGGACGATCAGCGCGGCGCCGAGTTTCCGTACGGTCATTGGGATTCACCTGCTCTATAGGGGTTGTCCGCCAGGTCGATCATGTAGAGGGCGGGGTCGATATTTTTCTTGAAGGTCGTGCCGATGGCGCCGGCGCCGGGGTAGAAGCCGCCTTCCCAGCTGGATTTCGGCGTCAGCTCGAAGGTGAAGCAGAACATATTGAGCTTGGCCCAGGTCCAGTCGCAGGTGTCGCCGGTGGCGACATAAAGATCCGACGACTGCATCGGCCGGTAGCCCGTCCATTCGGCCATCTTGCCGGCCATGGCGCGAAAGGCCGCCAGGGCGCGGCCGTCCTCGATCGGTCCGTCGACGCCGCCCCAGGGGTAAAGGATGAGCTCGCTGAAGGTGTGGTAGCTCACCACGATGCTGATATTTCTATGCGCCAGCAGGAAGTCCCGGACCGCCTGGGTCTCGGGCTCGGAAAAGGGCGCCGTGCCGTAATAGGTGTCGGCGCCCGGATTGCCGGAAGCGCCGGCGCCGCCCCAGCGGAAGTCGAAGTTGCGGTTGAGGTCCACGCCGACGGTGCCGTTGTCGTTGCGCCGCATATTCTTGCGTTGCCAGCGGTAGCGGCTGGTGGCGATATCGTATTCGACGCCGTCGGGGTTGACCATGGGTACGAAGTAGATGTCGCGGCTGTCGAGCAGGCCGGCGACATCGGCGCGGCCGCGGTTGTCGGCGAGCCACTGCGCGAGCAGCAGCGGCACCTCGGTGGAGAGATGTTCGCGGGCATGATGGGCGCCGAAAAACACGATGCCGGGCTTCTCGCCGGCGCCCTTCTTGTGGAAGCGGACGGCGGTGATGGCGCGGCCCTGCACGCTTTTGCCGATCGAGAAGACCGATACCAGATCGGGATGCGTGCCGGCGAGCTCGGTGAGCTTGGACTGCATCTCGCCGTAGTTGTTGTAGGCGCCGTCCTGGTCGGGGAAATCCTCGGGCCGGATGCGCCGTAAAGACACCTTCTTCACCTCGACGAACCCTTCGCGGGCCAGCTGCTGCAGGATCGCCGGGCCGGCCACGCCGCTCACCGTGCCGTCGCCGATCTCTTCGATCGACATGCCGACGGTGGCGATGCGCGTGCGCGCGGCGGCGTCGGCGGCCTTGAAGGTCGCCCAGTAGCGGTCGTCGAGCTCCTCCGCCGCGCTCAGCGCGGGCGGTGCGGCGGCATGCTCGGCGACCAGCTCCTTGACGCTTTTAGGCTTGGCCTTCTCGGCGCCGTCGAAGAGCTTGTCGGCGGTGCCGCCGGGCTTCGCCTGCAGGAGCAGGGCGCAGACGGCGGTGAAAAAGAGGAGCTTTCGCATAGGATCTCTCAGCGGACGTTGTTTAGAAGTTGACGGGCGTTGCGTTCCATATCGCGCACTGCGCGTTCGATATCGCCGCAGTGCCGTTCGATATCCCAGGCCTCCATGGAGCGGCCGGCGCGGCGAATGTCGGAGCCCGCCCAGCGCGCTTCGCTGTCGAGCCAGCGAACCTCGGACATTAGGGAGCGGACCTCGCGGTCCAAAGACTGTGCCGGGGCGACCAGGGCGGGGTCCTTCTTGGCCTCGCGTACGATGCGCGAGAGGGTGCGCTCGTCACGTTCGATGTCGCGGTCGAAATCACGCAGGTCCCAGACCAAGCGGCTTAGGTCTCTCTGGAAGCTGTAGTCGTCGCGCTCTTGGCGCTGGGCCTCGCGGCGGAGATCGGCCAGGCGGGTTTTTAGGCGCCGGACGTCCCAGTCCTTGCGCTGCAGATCGCGGCTGAGGCGCTGGATATCGTTGGCGAGCTGGGAATTTTTTACGGCAACCTGGTTCGCCTGAGTTGCGAGGACTTTGGCGCGGATGCCGCTTAGCGCGGCTTCGAAGGAAACGGGTGCGGCGGCGAAAGAAGCGGTGGAAAAAATCAAGCAAAATACGGCGGTTAACGCGGTAATACGCATGCGACCTCCCCGGTACGGCTTCCCCTGTTATTTACCCTGAAGTCCTAAAGATCGCAGGTGTCGTATGGACTAGTGCAGTATAGGACTTTCGGCCCACCGGGTCAAAGAGAAAAAACGGGACTATTTGGCCGCGGGCGGCAGGAAGCCTATGGCTTGGGTGACGGGCTGGACATAGGCGAAGCCTTCGCCCGGCAGGGATAGGTTCGCGGCCTCGGAAATGGCGGCGAGCACTGTTTCGGTTTTGTCCTTGGCGGTGCAGACCCAGAGGACCTGCTTTTCTGATTCGATCAAGGTTCCGGCATAGCCGAGGTTCTCTTTGACGCCCGTGCCGCGGGCCCAGAAATAGGTGATGCCGGGCGCGCCCGCATCCAGGGCGGCCTGCAGGGTCGCGTCGGCGCGGCTGCGCCGGACCACGGCGGTAATAAGGTCCATCATGGTTTCATCTGCCATAGTTCCTCCAGAAAAGCGTCGTGTTGATTAAAACAAAGCCCCCCTGCCTTGTGCAAGGCAGGGGGGGGAGGGCAGACAAGGAGTAAATCAGTAGCGGATGCCTTTAAGCGTCGCCTGTGCTTTGAGCGATTCCATGAGCTTGGCGTCGAAGGAGTCCTTGCTTTCCGCGCCCTTTTCCTTTATGTAGCGAGCGCGCTGGACCGAGAGCTCCTTGATCCGGCCGCGCAGCTTGGCGCGCTCGCCGTTGATCTTCGCTATTTCGGCGCGGCGCTCCTTGGGTGTGAGCTTTTTGAGCTCATCGGGCAGGGCGTCCTGCTTAAGCGCTTCGAGGTCGACCGCGCCTTCCTCGACCGCGGCGGCCAGATCCATCTCCGCCGCGAAGCCGCGGGCGGCCTTAAACGACGCGCGGTCGGCGGCCGCCGCGGCGGGGGCGAGGCTCGCCACCTTGCGCGCCAGGCCGCGGCTCGCCTCGGCCTCGTGCTTGCGCCGGCCGTAGCCGAGCATGGTCCCATCGAGCCGCGAGCTCAGGCGGGTGAGCTCGCCGTCGAAGGGCGTGGCGACCGCGACGACGCCGCCGTTGTGCGCGATGGCGAGAAACTTTCCCTCGCCGAGGCGTGCGATGCGCTGCCACTGCTCGGCGGTTTGGCGGTCGCTGCCGCACTGCACGGTATTGAGGATCAGCCCTTTGCGCACCGCGCGCTGGGTGAGGTCCTGCAGCTGGGGGCTGTCCTGGTAGTCGAGGTGCGCGGGAGCGTCGCCCACCACGTAGACGACCTTGAAAGTCTTCTTGTCGGCGGACCAGGAGATGCGCTCGACGGCGTCTTCAATTCCCTTAAGCACGTGCTCCGGGCCGTCGCCGCCGCCGTCCGCCTTGAGGCCCAGCAGTTCCTCGTACATCTTGTCGAGATTGGTGGTGAGGTCAAACACCTTGGTGACGTACTTGTCGCCCTTGTCGCGGTAGGCGATCAGGCCCATTCGAATCTTGGGGGCGGGCTTGCCCTTGGCGATTTCGTTGGCGATGCTCCAGACCTTCTGCTTGGCGCTTTCGAGCAGGCCGCCCATGCTGCCGGTGGTATCGAGTACGAAGACCACTTCGACCGAACTGCGCCGCGGCTGCTTCGATTTGCTCGCGCCCGCGGTCCCCGCCAGCAGCAGCAGGCCCAGCGTTCCCGTCATCACCGTCTTGATCGTGCTCTTCATCGCTCCCCCTTTCGTCCCGGTGCGGCGCATGGGAGTTGGACACCGCCGGTTGGGGAAAGTTCCCGGAAAAGGAGGAGCGCCTCCGTGGGACGCGGAGGCGCTCCGAGCTTCAGCCGCGGGAGCGGCTTATTCGGTCACGTGATAGACGGTGCCGCCGAGCACCACGGTGACCTTGGTTCCGAGCGCCAGATAGCGGGCCAGGCCGGGGACGGACTCAATAAGGCGGAAGTACTCCTCGCTCATATAGCCGGCCTTCTTGGTCGGCGCCGCGGCGTGGCGGACGGCGTCGTACTCGCCGTCGGTCCAAGTGCCGCCGCGCAGGTAGAAGGTCTTGCCGCCGAGCCGCTTGGTCTTGAGCATCGAGCGGCCCTCATTCTTGAGCTCCAGGCGGGCGTCCTTTTCGGCCGCATCCATCATGCCGCGCGCCGCCGCCGGAGCGGACGCCGCCTTCTTCGCCCGCCCGCCGCCGCCGCTGAAGGCGCCCATCGCGCCGGAGAGGAAGCTCGAGGCCTCCTGTGCGCGCATCGCCGTTTCAATGCCGCCGCTCACGCCGCTGGCCGAAGCGTCGGCCCGCATCATGCTGATGCGGCGCACGGCTTCGCGGCGCGCCCGCGGCATATCGAAGCCCTCCTCGGTGATCAGGTAGGAGGTATAGGGCGTGACGATGCCGTAGCGCTTGGCCAGGCGGACGATGCTCTCGACGACCTCGGGGTTGGCGGCGCCGGCGCCGCCGGCGAGGCGCAGCGCGTCGAGCTCGTGGGTGACCTTGAGGTTGGCCCACAGCCGGGGCAGGAAGTCGTTTTTGTCGGCGGTATCGGGGAGGCTCACCGGGTACTCGAAGCGCGCATCCTTGTCGGCGGCCTTGCCGGTGATGACCAGCTTTCCCTTGCCATGTCCTTTGTAGCGGCCCATGAGCACCAGCTCCGAGCCGTAGAAGAGGTCGGTTATGGGCCGCGGATAGACCTGGACCGCTTCGACGCCTTCCCAGTCGACGCGGACGTCGGTGAGCGCCGGGCGGTCGACTTTCTCATACAGCGTCGATACCTTAGCCTCGATGGTTTCGCCGGGCCGGACATAGTCGCGGTCGCCGCGGTTCATCTCCGCGAGCTTGTCGAGAAACAGGGTGTTGACGTCGCCGCCGACGCCGAAGGTGAAGAGCCGCGAGCGCAGGCCCTGGTTCTTCTCGGCGGCTTGGCGCAGCAGGGTCTCCATATGGGTCTGTCCGACCGTGGGCAGGCCGTCGGTCATAAAGAATACCAGCGGCATGCGGCCCGGCGTCTTGGCCAGCACCTTTAGGCCCTCCGCCAGCGCGGCCTCGATATTGGTGCCGCCGGCCGCCTCGATGCGGCGGATATAGCGCTGGGCCCGCGCCTTGTTATCGGCGCTCGCCCCGACCAGGCGGGTTTCGAAGCTGTTGGCGTCGGTGGCGAAGTCCACGATGGCGAAGCGGTCGTCGGGACGCAGCTTGCCGACGCAGTACTTGAGCGCCGCCTTGGCCTGCTCCATCTTGCCGTCCTCATCCATGCTGCCCGAGCGGTCGACGATGAAGACGATGTCTTTGGGAACGGTCCGCTGATCGGATTCCCGCTGGGGGGAAAGCGACAGCATGAAGAAGCCGTCTTCGCCGTCCTCTTTAAAGGTGAGGACGCTGGCCGCCAGCGGATCGCTCTGCACGGAGTAAAACAGCGACAGGTCGCGCTCGCCGGCGTCCTTGCCGTCGTAGGAGATTACCGCCTTGTTGGCTCCGTCGCGGACCACCTTAACATCCGGCAGGGGCGAGTACAGGGTCCGGATGGGCTTGGCCGATACCAGCTCAAGGCGTACCGATGAGCCGCCGACCGCGGTGCTGCCGCTCATTTTGGCCGCGCGCAGAGGGATGTTGAGCGCGTAGAGCCCGCCGCTCTGGCGCAGGATTTGGCTGACCTTCATGCGCACCATGATGTCGGAGTTGGGCTCAATGGGAAATACCTTGGCCCGGACCATGCGCTCGCCCATCAGCTCCAGCAGGCCGGGATCGCGCATCGAGCGCACGATATTCTGGTAGATGGTGCTCGCCTCGGTCGCCTCCAGCAGCTCGCCCTTCATCTGCTTGCCGCCGACGGTCATGGTGAAGCCGCTGAGAACGGTGTCGGCCGGGATCGGCATGACCAGCACTCCTTCCAGCCGCCGGGAGGTCGGGTTGTGAAAGGTGATGTCGTAGGTGAGCTCGGCGACCTTGTCGGTGATTTTGCCGGCGACCTTGTAGCCCGACAGGCTTAGGGGCATGGTGTCCGGAGGACGGACGACCGGCGGCTCGGGCCGCGGCAGCGGCGGCAGTGGGCGCGGCGGGATCGGCCGCGGGGGAATCGGCTGCGGCGGCATGGGCCGGGGCGGCAGCGGCCGAATGGGCATGCCGGGCAGCAGCATGCGAAAGGCGTTCTGGGCGCCCAGCGGCCAGGCGATAAGCTCCTGGGCGCGGGCTTTTCCGGCGAATAGCGACAGCGAGAGGGCGGCGGCGATGGCGGTGTTCTTCATATGGCCTCCAGACGTCATGGCCATAAGACACCGGAGAGCGGAAAAAGTTGCAGCGCGGGGCCGGTCTAGTCGCCGACCTGGGGCGCGATGTAGTCCTTGCCGGCTTCCACGAACTCGGTGTAGGGGCCCATCCAGTCCGTGAAAAATACTTTACGGAGCCTGGAAGTTAGATTTTTGTCCTTGATAATCAAGCCGAAATTCCTGGAATTATAGAAGTAGTCCTTGCTCCAGTTGCCGGTGCCGAGCCAGAAGGCGCCGCTGTCGATCACCAGGAGCTTGGCATGCTGGACCCGGCCGAACGGCACGAAGCCCTCGCTCCATGGGGGGATGGTGCTCAGCTTGATTTCGATATTGGGCAGGACGGCAAGGCTTTTGAGATGATCGATCTGGGGCGCGCTCTTGGACCAGTCGGCGACGATGAGCTTGACCCGCACGCCGCGCACGGCGGCGCGCCGCAGGGCGTTGTCGAGCCGGCCGTAGAATTCGCCGCCCCGGGTGACCGGGCTGTAGCTCAGCACCTGCAGGAGAATGTCTTTCTTGGCGCTATCGAGCATCCCGATGAGCCGGTCTTCCTCGAACAGGGCGGAATCCGCATGCCAGCCCTGGGGGCTGAAGACGGGGGTTACCTCGGCCTCCGCGATCTTGAGCGGCACCGCGTAGCTTTTCTGCTCGATAAGCATTTTTCCCGCCGCGGCGTCCTTGGCCTCGGCCAGCCGCCAGTCCAGCGCGAACAGGTCGGCGGCGATCGCGGCCAGCTTCTGGTCGGCGATCCGCAGGCCCAGCTCGCGGATATGCTTAAGCGATCGCCAGTCGAAGTTGGCGCTGCCGAGGAACAGCTGCCGGCCGTCGACGATAAAGTACTTGGCGTGCATCACGCCGCCGCCGAAGAGCCCCATGTCGATGATGCGGACCTCGATGTTCTTTTCCTTATTAAGCGCGCCCAGGGGCTCGGGGTAGATGCCCTGAAATTTCTTGTCGGAGATGATGCGGACCTTTACGCCGCGGGCGGCGGCGTCGCGAATCGCCTGAAGAACGGGCTCCAGGGGTTCGCCCTTCTCGCTGGTGACATAGAAGGTCGCGATGTCCAAAGTCTTCCGGGCCCCGCCGATCATTTCGAGCCAAACCTCGCCGGTATCGCGCAGGTCCTTGCTGTCGAGGATGGTCTCGACCGGCCAGCTCTCAACGATCTCTATCTCGCCGGCCCGCGCGGTCGCGCCGGCCAGGCACAATGCCGCGGCCGGCAGGATGAAAAAAGTCTTGTTCATGATCTCTCCTTAGGGGACCTGGATGAAGGTGAAGGGCAGGTCGGAACGGGGGACGACGACGATATGATACGGCGCCGACGGGACGGGCGCGTCCTTGGCTTCATCGACGGCGGTCCGGTAGCGGACCAGCAGGCGGCCTTCCTGTTCGGCTACCGAGACGACCTCGACGGTGCGGCTCTTGGTCATGGAGCGGTCGGCGAATATTACCACCGCCATCTCCTGGGTAAAGTCCGCCGCCGGCAGGCTGGCCGCGAACGGCACGCGCCGGTGCAGGTCGGCCCATTCCGCGGCCGTCTTCAGGACGGCGCCGCCCGCCTCGCCGAAGCCGCCGGTGCTCCCGCCCCAGGAGCGCTGCCAGGCCAAGGCGCGGTCTTTTGCCGGCGCCTCCTTGCCTGAGTCCGCGGTCGCGCCCGCTTCCGCTTCGGCGGATTTTCCAGCCTCGTCTTTTACCGCCGCCGGCATCGCTTGCGCCATGCCTAAAACCGCGGCCGGCGGCGCGGCCGGCGCCCTTTTCGGCTTCTCCAC
Organism: Elusimicrobiota bacterium; assembly: GCA_043827405.1. Classification (GTDB taxonomy): domain Bacteria; phylum Elusimicrobiota; class Elusimicrobia; order UBA1565; family UBA1565; genus JBDRPD01. The sequence goes on from JBDRPD010000020.1 coordinate 17,284, forward strand.
GACCTGGGATTTGACGATGAGCATCTGCGAGGCGACGCTCTGTTTGCTTTTGGGCTTGCTGCGGGCGTTGGCTCCGGTATAGGCGATGCTGCCGGCGTCGAACTTGTCGGCGGCCTTCATCGCCGCCGGCGCGCCGACGGCCGCGCCGCGCGTCGCGCCGCCGCCCGATGCGGTCAGCAGCTTGGGCGTCCGGCCGGAGATCGGCACCGACGGCGCGCGCTTCCAGCTGGCCTGCTGATTGATCTCATAAAGGTTCTTGGTCATGCGGCGCATCGCCGTTTTTGCCTCATCCTTGGACATCGGCTTGTTTTCGACGCCGCTCCAGATGCTTTGCGGCTGATCGGGGCTCTCCTCTCCGACCGGGCCCGCCTCGACGGGCTTGATGATTTTCTTGATGCCCAGCGCTTTGGTTTGCGCGTCGAGGAAGCGGCGGAGGTCCTCGTTGCCGATCCGCGAGCGGCGGGGGGGCGGAGGCGCCGCCGGCGGCAGCGTCTGGCGCTCGCCGCGCGCCGCGCGCATCAGCATCTCCGCCGTTTCGGGGTTGAGGTGCGACTCCGGCCGCCCGCCGCCGCCCGCAAGTCCGCGCGCGGCGGCCGCGCCCGACGCTCCGTCGTCTTCCCCGGCCAGGCCGGACCACGCGCCCTTATGGGCGACGGGCCCGCTCTTCTCACGCTCTTCCGGGAACGCCTTTTCCATCTTGGCGTCCAGCTCCAGCGACGACATCGCCGCGGGGGGCAGGACGGCCGGCGCCAGGCGGTATTTTACCTCGCGAAAAAAGATCAGGCAGGCGATGACGCCGGTGAGCGCCAGGGCCGCCGTTTTGGTCGGGAGCGGAAACCAGGCCAGCGGCGCGGCGGCCGCTTCCTCCCGGTGCCGGCGGGCATGCAGGCGGGCCATGAAGCCGCCCGGCAATTCATGTTCGGGCAGGGCGGCGACCATGGTGGAGACCTTGCGCAGGTCCGCCAGCTCGGCGCGGCACTCGGCGCACTTCTCCATATGCGCGTCGACGCGCCGCCGCTCGCGTTCGGAAAGCGCGTCGTCGATGTAGGCCGACAGCTCGTCTTGTACGTGTCTATCGTTCATGCGCCGTTATCCAGATTCTACAAAGCTCTTCAGCCGTCTCTTCAGCGCCTCGCGGGCGCGGGAGATGCGGGACTTCACCGTTCCCTCGGGCAGGTCCAAGGCCTGCGCGATCTCCTGGTACGACTGGCCCTTGATGTCGCGCAGCACGACGACGGCGCGGCTTTCCGCGTCCAGCGTCATCAGCGCCTCGTGTACGGCCCGGGCCGACTCCTCGGTTTCGAGACCCTGGTCCAGCGGCGGCTCGCCGTCGGGCAGCGACATCTCGGGCTCGCTTTCGTCTGCGCCGAGAAACAGGCTCAGCGGCAGCGTCTTCCAGAAGCTGCGCCGCTTCTCGGAGCGTACGCGGTTCTTCCACGTATTTACGGTGATCCGGTATACCCAGGTTGTCGTAGACGATTCGCCGCGAAACTTCGGCAGCGCTTGCAGCGCCCGGATCAGCGCGTCCTGAGCGAGGTCCTCGGCGTCCGAGGGGTTCCCGACGAGCCGAAGCGCGAGGTTGTATACCGGCTGCGCGTTCGCTTCGAGGAACTGTTCCTCGCTCGGCAGGTTAGACACCCGAACTCCCTGTTCGGTTCCCAATAAAATTCATGACCGCCATATCAGCGCCGCTTCAGCTTGCGCCGGAGCGTGCGTCGGACGGGCGGCGGCAGGTAAGCCTCGACCTCGGCGCCCATGCGCGTGACGTCCTTGATGATGGATGAGGATAGGTAGGTGTAGCGCTCGTCGGGCATAAGGAATACGGTTTCGGCTTCGGGATAGAGGTGGCGGTTCATCGACGCCATCTGGAACTCGAACTCCATATCGCTGACCGCGCGCAGTCCGCGGATCAGCGTATGGGCTCCCTTTTTGCGCATATAGTCGACCAGCAGGCCGGAGAAGGAGCCCGCCTCGGCGTTGGGGATGTCCTTGATGCTCGCCCGGATCATGCCCAGGCGTTCATTGACGCTGAAGGTGTGGCGCTTGGTGGAATTGAGGGTCACCGCCACAATCACCCGGTCGAACAGCCGGGAAGCCCGCCGGGCAATGTCCACGTGGCCGTTGGTGATAGGGTCGAAGCTCCCTGGATATACCGCAATGCGCGACATAACTCCTCCGTCGTCAATGTACCAATTTTACGACGCTTTTTGTATAAAACGGCTATGCGCGATGCTTATGTCCTGGCGGGAGCGCGGACGCCCTTTACGGCCTGGTCCCGGGGCCGCCGCGGCGACGGCGGCCGCGGCGGGGCGCTGGCCGGCGTCGAGGTCTATGAGCTCGGAGCCGCCGCCCTCAGGGGGGCGCTGGAGCGGGCGCAAATGCCGCCCGCCCGCGTCGACCGCCTGGTCTTCGGCAATATGTACCAGGACGGGCCCTATGGCTGCTACGGCGCGCGCTATGTCGGCCGCTGGGCGGGGCTCCCGCCGGAAATTCCCTGTCTAACGCTGCACCTTTCCTGCGGCACCGGGCTGCATGCCCTCATCGAGTCGGCCCAGGATGTGCGCGACGGAGAGGCGGATATCGTGGCGACCGGCGGCGCCGATATCGCGAGCCGGCTGCCTAAAGCGGTATTTCTGCCGTCCTTTTTCGACCGCTCCTGCGATATGCTCATCGGACGAACCGCCGAGATCCTGGCACGCGACGCCGGCATCACCCGCGCGGATATGGACCGTTGGACGGCCGAGAGCCATCGCCGGGCCGGCGCGGCGCGGGCCGCCGGGCGTTTGGCCGAAGAGATCGTCCCGGTCGGAGACGTGCGCGAGGATGACGCGATTCTCACCGGCGATGTCGCCGAACGCCTGGCGGGCGCCAAGGCGCTGCGCGAAGGCGAGGGCCTGGTAACCGACGCCAATACCCACAGCATTGTCGACGGTGCTTCGGCGCTGGTCGTGAGCGCGGACGGCGCCCGGGCCCTGGGCAAAGTGCTGGCTTGGGAATATGCGGCGGTGCCGCCGGAAAAGATGGGCCTCGCCTCGATTCCCGCCGTGCGCGGCGTGCTCAAGAAGCTCGGCGCGGCGGCGGGCGATATCGACCTCTACGATATCAACGAGACTTTCGCGGGGCAGCTGCTCCTGGATATCGGCGAGCTGGGCGTCGCCGAAGACAAGGTCAACGTCAACGGCGGGGCGCTGGCGCTCGGCCACCCCTTCGCCGGCACCGGCTGCCGCCAGGTGCTGGCGCTGCTGCTTGAGCTGCGCCGCCGCGGCCTGCGGCGCGGCATCGCCGCGACCTGCGTCGGCGGCGGCCAAGGCGTAGCCGTGGCGCTCGAAAGCTTGTAGAATGAACTTATGGATCCTGTTCGCATCATTGTCAGCTTTCTCGAGATGATCCTCACCGTGGTGATGGCGGTGCTGGTCGTTTATGTGACCCTGCGCGCCATGATCCGCACCAACACGGACTTCGACGAAGACAAGGAGATCGTGAAGGGGAATATCGCGGTGGGCCTGCTGGTCGCGGCGCTGCTGCTGGCCTCGGCCAATATTATGCACCAGGCTTTCAAGCCCGTGGTGGATACCATCCATCTCTACCTGACCAGCCCGCTGATCGAATCGACCAAGCAGTGGAAGCTGGCGGCCTATGCGGTGGGCAACCTCGTTCTCGCCTACTTTATCGTCGTGTTCACGCTGTCGGCGTCGCTGCGCCTGTTCGGACGCCTGGCCCGCACCCGGAACACCCGCCCCGGCCTTGAGCTGCAGAAAGGCAACGTCGCCATCGGCGTAATTCTGGCCAGCTTCGTGCTGATCGTGTCGCTGTTCGTGGGTGAGGGGGTGGCGGCGCTGTCGAAAGCGCTTATTCCGCAGCCCTCCGTGGGCCGCATGCATATCATGCGCTGATTCAGGCGCCGGGGTTGTAGCCCTTGCGTCCCCGCCGTTCGATGAAATCCGAGAAGAATGAGGGGTAGACGATTTTTCCCTGCATGCGCTTGAGCGCCCCATGGGCGAGCTCGCGCACCATGAAGTCCTCCGGCGGGATGGGGATGGCCGAGGTAAAGCCGTGCGGCGCGGCGGGCACGAAGTCGAAGCGCCGGAAATAGGCCGCCGGCCCCATGACGGTGACCAGCTCAAAGCCCATGCTCTGACAGTGCTGCAGGCCGTGGCGGATCAGGCGCTCGCCCACGCCCTGCTTCTGCATGTCCGGGCTTACCGCGATCGGGGCGATGTGCACGCCCCTGTGCTTTTTCGCGCCGTCCTCGATGACGACCTCGAAGTACATGGCATGCCCGAAGATTTTTCCGCCCTGTTCGGCGACGACGGAAAGCAGGGGATCGAAGCTGATGTTCGCGCGCACCGAGAACAGCAGCTCCAGCTGGTCGGCTTCGCCGAAAGCCGACTGGATGATATCGGTGATGACGGCTTCGTCGGCCGCGGTCTCGGAGCGGATGATAATAGGATCGTATGCCATTTTGCTACCAGCGCGGCAGGAAGTCGATGCCTTCCTGCTCAGCGAAGAACCAGCCGGCATAATGCGGCGTGCGCAGGTGCAGCCACCATTCCGTGTCCGGCTCCCTTAATATGGTAAAGCGGGCGCGGTCATGCTGCGGACAGGGCGCGAGGTAGACGTTGTAGTCGCGGCGCACGAAGCACAGGCCGTCGGCGCGGTAGGACAGCACCTCCAGCTGGTCGCCTTCCAGGAATTCCAGCGGCACGGCCGCCGGCGGCTGCTCATAGCGCGGCTGCGAGACGCTGACCATGACGCCGAATGCGCGCGCCTCCAGTACGACCTTTTTGTTCGCGCGCACCAGCCCCGGCGCGCGCGTGATGACGACGCTGTCGTCGAAGGCGATCGGCGCTCCCGGCTCCAATGCGGCGGCGACGGTCGCCGGCGCGGCACGGTCCGGCTGGGGGCTCAGGCGCAGCTTATCCGCCGTGCCGTTCCAGGCCAGCTTCGGCTTGCCGTTTCCCGGCCAGCCCGCATAGAGGAAGGGCAGAGTCGTCTTCTCCGCCGCGACCAGGCGCGGCCGCCGTTTTTTCTTCGGCGGCTGCGCCGCAACAGGTTCTGCCGGCGTGGTTGGTTCCGCCGCGATCGTCACGGCAATGCCGGCCGTTTGCGCGGCGTTCTGCACCCGCAGGGCATAGGCGCGGGTGTCCGGCCCGTCGTCGCGCGCCGCGAAGCGCGGGTCGCTGACCAGCCCGGAGCTGAGGGTCTGCAAAGCCTGGACCGCCGGAGGGCTGCCGATAGCGGCGAGCGTCTCCGCGAGCTCGGCCAGGAGCGCCGGGTCGGCGGCGGATGCGGCGGTCTGGACGAGGGCCGGAGTCGAGCGCTCGTCACGCAGGGCGCCGAGCAGGCGCGCCGCCTGCAAGGCGGCGGAGCCCCGCTCATCAGCAAGTATATCGGTCAGGGTGTTGAGCTCGATGCGCGAAAGCGTCCGGTCGGAGAGCTTCTCTATCAGGCGCCGGCGGGTGATGGCGCTCAATACCCTGCGGCGGAGCTTGGAGCCCTTTTTATAGTAGCGCAGCAGGCGCAGCAGGGCCTCTTCGGCGCCGGCCGCCTTGGCGCGGCCCAGCGCGCTTACCGCATGCGCGGCGCTGCCGAGCGCCAGACCCTCGGGGTCCGGTCCGGCGCGCTTGGCGGCCTGTTCGGCCTGCGCGACGCGTTCGGTGCCGAGCCAGGACAACTGGGCGAGCGCTTCCCGGCGCAGGACCTCGGGCTCGGAATCGGCGGCACAGCGGTCCAGGAGCGGCCGGATCTGTGCCGGGGGCAGGCCGAGGGAACCGGCGCTGAGCAGCGCCGTCGAGCGCAGGCCCGCGTCCTCCAGCGGGTCCAGGATGCGCGCCTTGAGCGCCGGCAGGGCCGCCGGCTCGCCGAGCAGGCCCAGGAATACGGCGGCGTAGAGGCGGACTTTCAGCGGACGCTTGCTCGCGCCGACGTACCAAGCCAGCGGCCGTACGGCGTGCAGGCCGTGGGCGCGGAAGGCCTTGGAAAAGGCGCGCAGCTGCTCGTCCTTTTTTTTCGACATAAGAGGGTGCGCGGGGGAGCTTTTGAGGTAGAGCTCCTCCATTTGCCGCAGCAAGTCCTGCGGGGAGGCTTTGGGCTCGGCCGCCGCCCCGCTTTGCGCGGCGAGCAGGAGAATGGAGAGCAGCGCGCTAGCCAAGGAGCGGGGACTTCTCGACGGAAAAGTAGTGCGCCTGGGGATGGTGAAAGACAATCGCCGAGACGCTCGCTTCGGGGTCCATCATGTATTCTTCGGTCAGCGTCACGCCGATGCGGGTGTCGGGCGAGAGCAGGCGCCAAAGCTTCTCCTGGTCCGCGAGGTCGGGGCAGGCGGGATAGCCCGGGCTGACCCGGATGCCCCGGTAGCGGGCCTGGAACTTCTGCTTCAGCGTCATGTCCTGGGGGTCGGGGATGCCCCACATGGAGCGGATCTTCTCGTGCAGCAGCTCGGCGAAGCCTTCCGCGCTCTCGAGCGCCAGCGCCTGCAGGGCATGGGCCTTCATGTATTGGCCGTCCTTGATCAGGGCGTCGGCGATGCCGCGCACTCCCTGGCCGCAGGTAACGACGAAGGCCGCCGCATAATCCATCTTGCCGCTGGAGCGCTGCATGACGAAATCGGACAGGCAGCGCCCCTCGCCGCGCTGCTGGCGCGGAAAAGCGAACCGCTCCAGTTCGCGGGGCGCGGACGCGGATTCATAAAGGAGGATGTTGTCGCCCTCCGCCTGCGCCGGAAAGAAGCGGACTACGGCTTTGGGAGTCAGCAGACTCTTGTCCAGGATCTCATTTTTCAGTTCGCGTACGCGCTTGAAGAGATCGACCGCTTTTGGATCGCCGGCCTCATAGAGCGCTTCGGGCGAACCTTTAAGCCCCAGGTGGCGGCCGTAGAGCATGACGGGGTTGATGTACTGGAAAATCTCCTCGAGGTCGAAAGCGGCGAGAACATGCGGCTTGGTGTCGGGCGGCGAGGGGATATTATGGTCGTAGCTGAGCGTGCGTACGGGTGCGGCGGCGGCCGGGGAGGCGGTCGCGGAGGATCCGCCGAGCGCCGCGGCCAACTCCGCCTGGCGCTGCCGGTTCTCTTCCAGCAGGCTGTCCTTCCTTTTGGGATCGCGCAGACGGTTGACGAGGTCGAGGCCCATCATGGCGTCCTTGGCGTAAAGGACCGGGTGCGAATATTTCGGCGCGATGCGCCCGGCGGTGAACTTGGCCGAGAGCGCGGCGCCGCCGACCAGCATGGGGGCGTCGATTCCCGCGGCCGCGAGTTCCTCGGCCGCGATCGCCATCTGCTGGGCCGACTTAACCAAAAGCCCCGAGAGGCCGATGATATCCGGCGCCTGCTCTTTGACGGCGCGGATCAGCTCTTGGGGGGGGATCTTGATGCCGAGATCGACGACATCGTAGCCGTTGTTTTTGAGGATGATGTGGACCAGGTTCTTGCCGATATCGTGCACGTCGCCTTTGACCGTGGCGAGCAGGACCTTCCCTTTGGTTTGCACGTCGTCCTTGCTCATATGCGGTTCGAGGTGCGCGACGGCGGCCTTCATGACCTCGGCGGACTGCAGCACCTCGGCCACGATCAGCTCGTTATTGCCGAAGAGCTCTCCGACTTTGTCCATGCCCCGCATGAGCGGGCCGTTGATGATCTGCAGGGGCTTGAGCTGTTCCTTGTGCAGCAGCTCGTCGAGGCCCTCGGTCAAGCCTTCTTTGGAGCCTTCTATCACGCAGCGGGCCAGGCGTTCATGCGCGGGCAGCTGGGCGCGGTCGTCGGTCGCGCCTTCCTCGGGCTTGCGGTCGCGAAAGTGCGCGGCAAAATCGGCGATCGGGTCGGAGTCGCCCGCTCCGTCCCAGAACAGCAGGCGGTCGGCGAGGGTCTTTTCCTCATCCGGCAAGGTGGCGTAGCGGGCCAGCTTCTCGGAGTTGACGATGGCCATGTCCAGGCCGGCTTCCACGCAGTGGTGAAGAAATACCGCGTTGAGCACCTCGCGGCCGGCGGGGGGGAGGCCGAAAGAAATATTGGATATGCCGAGGACCGTCTTAATGCGCGGCAGCTCTTTTTTAATCAGGCGCAGGCCCTCTATCGTCTCGCGGGCGGAGCCGATATAGTTCCGGTCGCCGGTGGCGCAGGGAAAAACCAGCGGGTCGACCAGGATATCCTCCGGCTCGAGGCCGTGTTTTTGGGTGAGCAGGTCATGGCTGCGCCGGGCGATCGCCAGCTTGCGCTCGCGCGTGACGGCCATGCCGGCCTGCTTGTCCTCATCTATGGTGCCGACGATGACGGCCGCCCCGTAGCGGCGGATCAGCGCGCCGACCTCGGCGAAGCGCTCTTCTCCGTCTTCCAGGTTGATGGAGTTGATTATGGACTTTCCCGGACAGCGCTTAAGCGCCTCTTCGAGCACCGCCGGGTCGGTGGTGTCGATCATCAACGGCACCTTGACTTTCCGCGTCAGGAAATCGAGAAAGCGGCGCATGTCCGCGTTCTCATCCCGGTCGGGGTTCGCCAGGCAGACATCGAGGATGTGGGCGCCGCCGCGAACCTGGCGGCGGCCGATCTCGGAAGCCTTTTCAAACTCCCCGTTGACGATAATTTTCTTAAACAGCTTGGAGCCGATGACATTGGTGCGTTCGCCGACCAGAATGGGCCGCCGCTCCGCGTCGAGGGGCAGGGCTTCCAGACCGCTCACCGCGGCGGCGGGCCGCGATCGCGGCCGGCGCGGCGTCGCGGCGGCGAGCGCGGCGCACAGCGCCGCGATATGCGCCGGGGTGGTGCCGCAGCAGCCGCCGGCGATGTTGAGCCAGCCGTTCTGCTGGAAGCGCACGACCTTCTCGGCGAGCATCTCGGGCGACTCGTTGTAGTTGCCCTCCTCGTCGGGCAGGCCGGCGTTGGGATAGCAGACCACCGGGAAGCGCGAGAGGCCCGCCAGGGTGCGCAGGTGATCGGTCATGAAGTCCGGGCCGGTCGCGCAGTTAAGGCCTACGCCGAGCAGGTCGAAGTGGGAGATCGAGTGATACAGGGCTTCCGCGGTCTGTCCCCCGAGCATGGTGCCCATGGTTTCGACCGAGATCGAAAGCATGATGGGAAGGGAACGGCCGGCCGCCGCGAAGGCGTCGGCAAAGCCGTGCAGCGAGGCCTTGATATTGAGCGTGTCCTGCTGGGTCTCGAGAATCAGCAGGTCGGCGCCGCCCGCAAGCAGGCCGCGCGCGGCTTCGGCGTAGTAGCCGCGGATCTCGTCGAAGGTGACGCCGCCGGTCACGGAAATGGTTTTAGTGCCGGGGCCCAGGGAGCCGGCGACAAAGCGCGGCTTGTCCGGAGTCGAGAACTTCCGCGCTTCCTCCACCGCCAGCCGCGTCGCCGCGCGGCCGATCTCGAACGTCTTGTCCGCCAGGCCGTATTCGTCGAGCACGTGCCGGATCGCGCCGAACGTGTTGGTCTCTATGATGTCGGCGCCCGCGTTGAGATAGTCGGCGTGGATGCGGCGCAGAACATCGGGCCGGGTGAGCGCCAGATTTTCGTTGCAGCCCTCCAGCTCGGAGCCGCCGAAATCCCGGGCCGTCAGCCGGAAGTTCTGCAGGCAGGTTCCCATGCCGCCGTCGAGCAGTAGAATCCGTTCGCGCAGCAGCTCGCGGATTTCCGCGGCGCGTCCTCGGTCGGAAAAGCTACTCATCTGTTTTCTCGCTTCTGGGGAATAAGGGGAACAGCGGGCGCTTGCCGACGATCTTGTGAAAGCGCAGGTCCTTCCACAGGCGCTCAAACTCGACGTCCTCCTGCGCCTTGGCGGCGTATTCCGGCTTGAACTTGATCGCCGCCTCCAGCCGGCCCAAAGCCTCTTCATAGCGTCCGTGATTGGAGAGCATGGCCGCATGATGGTAGAGGGCCAGGGGGTATTCCGGATCCATCTCGGCGGCGATGCTTAATTCTTCTTCCGCCGCGTAGATATCCATTTTTTCTTTATAAAGGAAGATGGCATTGGTTACATGTGCCCGGGCGCGATTGCGGCGCACGCCGGGATTGAGCATGCGGATCAACTTGTAGCGATAAGAATCACGGGGAGTCCAGCTGTTGCGGAATATCATGAAGGCGCAGTTGCTCAGCGGCGAATAGTGAATTTCGCTGAGCTTGAACTGCGGCTCCGGCCACTTCGTCAGATAGCCCAACTGGAAGGCCGCCGTGGAGTGCAGGATATGGCGCAGGCCGGCCCGCTCGTAGACCGGCGCTTCGCGGATTGTCTCCACGGTTCCCGCCGGCGCGTAGCCGGTGCGGATGAGCTCCTCGGTCATCTTGTTGACCCGGTTGGGATCCCAGGCCAAAGACGACTCGCCCCGGTCGACCCACTGCGTCTGCACGTCGACCGTGCCCGGGTCGATGGTGAGGCGGCCCACCAGCCAGTTGTCGGGGACGCCGCGCAGGCCGTCGCCCACCGGCGGATAGTTGAAGTACTGGAAAGCGACCGAGCAGGCATTATTCCAGCCGAGAAAGATCAATTCGTCGTAGCCGTAAGCGCTCTCCTTGCCCGCGACCGAGATGGGCTCGGCGGCGGCGGGCAGAGATGCCGAAGACAAAAGAATGACCAGTATCCAAGCGAACATAGCAGTGTATTTTAGTATACGACGGGGGGGAGCGGTAGTCTATGGACGTCCCTAGCCTAGCTTAAGCGCGGTGAGGATGAACTGCACGCCGATGGCGGAAAGCAGCAGTCCCATCAGGCGGGTGATGATGTTGAGCGCGATGGGCGTCAGCCAGCGGGTGCCCGATGCCGCCATGTAGAGGATCAGGTAGCAGAGGGCGGCCACGGCGGCGATGCAGGCGGTGAGCACCGCGACCTGGCCGGCCCCGTGCGCCCGGCTGAAGAGTACGATCGCCGTGGTGATGGCGCCGGGTCCGGCCAGCATCGGAATAGCCAGCGGCGTAATGGCGATGTCGTCTTTTTGCGCGCCGCATTCGGTCTCTTCTTCGGTCTCCTGCAGGGGCGAGCGGCGGGCGCGCAGCATGTCGAGAGCCGTCAGCAGGAGGATGAGGCCGCCGGCCACCTGGAAGGCGGCCAAAGTGATGCCGAAGAGCCGGAAGATCCACGGCCCGGCGAAGGCGAAGGCCAAAATCACCAGGCCGGCGGTCAGGGAGGCGACCAGGGCCATGCGGCGGCGCGCCGCTACCGTATCACGGGAGGTCATCGCCAGGAAGGCGGGAACCGCCGCGAACGGGTCGACGATCGCGAACAGCGAACCGAAAGTGAGCAGGGCGTATCCCAGCATGGTCTGGTATTGTACGACAAGATCGGCGGCGGCCGTCTTGAGGCGGGTCAATGCGGCGGGTTGAGCGGGGTGCGCATTCTGGCCGACGCGATTGCTACTATCTATTTATTGGTGACATGTATTTTGGAGATCATTAAGAATAGATGAGTAAATTTCTGCGTTATGTCGGCGGCTTCGTCTTACTGCACCTGACGTTTCCAGTTGTTCCGGCGCTTTGCCTGGAGGCGCAGTCTTCCCGGCCGGAGCTTGTGGTGCAGTCGGGACATGCGGAACGCATTTCTAATTTCACCTTTACTCCGGACAATAAATACGTGATCACCGGCAGCGCCGACGCGACGGCCAGGCTGTGGGATTTTGCCTCGGGAAAAGAAATTCGCACCTTTCGAGGCATTCCCGGACAAGTTGAGGCTCTAGACGTCAGCCCGGATGGGGAGATGTTGGCCGTGGCAAGCGGCAGATTCCCCCGCGGAGCGATCACGTTCTACAGCATTCGCTCAGGAAAAAAGATTCGTTCGTTTAAGAGGCCTGTCCGCGCCCTCTTCTTTACCGGTGACGGGGACGGGCTGATCGTGGCAGGTTCCGACTATTTGGCGAAGTTGAGCGCGTCTACGGGCGATGTGGTGTGGTCCACCAGCGAAGAGGAGATGGACGTCAAGGCTGTAGCCCTTGCTCCCGACGGCAGGTTCGCCCTTTCCGGCGGCGATGATCAAGCTGTAAGTCAGTGGGATTTGGCAACCGGTCGACGAGTGCGTATTTATCGGCAATCCCATGATGTTCAGTCCATCGCGGTAAGTCCCGATGGCCAGTCATTCGCCTGCGAAATCGGGGAATATGGAGAGGGCAATACAATCCAGCTTTGGATGCTTTCCGCTCAGCGCAAGGGCCGATCCATTAGGGGGGCCTCCTCTCCGGTGTTTAGTCCGGATGGAAAGCGTTTGTTGACGCGAGACAAATATAATCTCCAGGTTTGGAGCGCGAAATCCAGTCGGAAACTGTTGTCTTGGGAAGCGATCAATGAGAATGTTCCGCTTGCCTTTACGCGTGACGGGAAGCATGTGATTACCACGGTGGAGCACAGTGGAAACAACCTCGTGGTATGGGATGCGCAGACCGGTAAGGAGATGAGGAAGATCGGCTGGAAGGGGGGAGATACGCTGACTGGACGGGCGAGCGTATCGGCGGACGGTAAATGGTTGGGGGTCAGCTCCTACTATACGCAGATATGGGACTTGATGCGGGGAGTCAAGCTCCCGGACCAAACCTCAACCGGGGAGCATTATTTCGCCGTTTGGTCGGCGGTTAGTCCTGATAGAAAGTATGTCGTCGGGTCGACGGGCTTGGGCAAGTTTGCCATTAAGGACCTGGCTGCGGGTACGATCATCCCCAACCTGGGGACACTGCACGACAAAAAAATTTACAGAATCAGCCCGGACAGTAAGCATGTCGTGGTGGTGCAATCCAGCCCGGTGCTTTATGAGCTGGCCACCGGCCGCAAGATTAGGGAATTTCAGGCACCGCCGGAAGGCGTCACGGCGGTCGCTATAAGCCCCGATAGCGAGACGCTCGCGGTCGGTGGGAATAAGGGTCGGCTGCTCCTGCAAAGCATGCAATCAGGCGCGGTGCTGCGCGAAGTCAATTTTGGGGAAGACGTCGCGGATATTCTGTCGCTGGCCTTTACCTGGGATGGAAGCCATCTCATTTCCGGGCATGCTTACTCCGTAGAAGCGGCTGATAACCTGCAGCAAACCTCCTTCGGCAAGATTCGCGTCTTGAATCTCGCGAGCGGGGCGGTTGTTCGAACAATCAAGGGGCATGCCAACCGTGTGCGCTCGCTCGCGGTATCCCCTGATGGGAAGAGCGCGGCGAGCGCGAGTGACGATGGTACGGCGAGGTTATGGGATATCGCCAGCGGCGCGCAGCTGCGGGTTTTTAGGTCGCTGGTCGGCGGTCCCACGTCGGTGAGCTTTACTGCTGACGGCAAGTTCCTCATAACCTCTTTTACGGACAACACGGTGAGGATTTGGGATGTGAGTTCAGGCGGGGAGGTCTGCCGGCTTATCGGCCTCAACGTCGTCCACCATCACCACAAATCACCGGATAAGAAAAGCTACCGGGTTGAGAAGAAAATGGATTGGGTGGTGGTGACGCCCGACGGCTATCTCGACGGCTCCCCGGGAGGGCTGAGGGATATCCGCTGGACGGTGGGAATGCGCTCCTATCCCCTGGAGGCGTTCTATGAGGGCTATTACACCCCGGGCCTTTTGGCGCGGCTCTTGAAGGGCGAGAGGTTCGGCTCTGCGGGCCAGAAGAGCATCGCCGAAGGCTTCGCGCCTCCGCCGAATGTAAGGATCATCGCACCCCAAATAGGCGCGAAACTTACCGGGGAAACCGTAGAGGTTAAAGTCGCGGCGGAAGATCAGGGCGGCGGCGTTGATGAGATCGTACTGTATCACAACGGCAAGGCGGTGTCCGGCGTCGGGCGGGACATCGCGGTTCGCGCCAAGGCGGGCGCTGCCGCACGTAAGTTCAGCGTGAGGCTGACTGCCGGAGAAAACCGCCTGCGGGCGGCGGCATTCAGCCGGGACCGTATCGAAAGCGAACCGCATGAGGTGACGGTCTCTTACGCCGGTGCCGAGCTCGCGGCGGCGCTCCATGTTTTAACTGTTGGTATTAACAAGCACAAGAATCCGGCGCTCGATCTGAATTACGCCCGCCCGGACGCTGAAGGAGTGATCGATTTCTTCACCGCGAACCAGGGCGGATTATTCAGGGAAGTAAGCCGGCATGAGCTTTTTGATAGCGCCGCCACCAAACCCTCCATCCTACAGCGCCTAGACTCCCTCCGGAGCGTGCCGCCGCAGGACGTGGTGGTGATCTATTTGGCCGGTCACGGCGAGACCCTGGGCGGTGAGTGGTTTTTTGTCCCCCATGAGCTCGTCTATCCGGACAAGGAGGCGGACCTAAAGACCAAGGCGCTATCCTCGACCGAGCTTAGAAAGCGCATCACGAGTATCGGCGCGAAGAAGGTCCTGCTGCTGCTGGATTCCTGCAAGTCGGGCGGCGTGATGCTGGCATTCGCGGCCAGAGGATTCGAAGAGCAAAAAGCCCTGCGGCAGCTGGCTCGCGCCTCCGGCGTGCATGTCGTCGCCGCCTCCAGCAAGGACCAGATCGCGGCCGAAGTCAAAGAGCTGGGGCATGGTATCTTCACGCATACGCTGCTGAAGGCGCTTAATGGCGATGCGGACGGCAGTCCCAATGATGGAATCGTCACGGTGCGGGAGCTTCTGGGCTATATTGAAAGTACGATTCCGGAAGTCAGTCTCAAATACAAGGCTCAGGCCCAGTATCCG
>JBDRPD010000021.1:0-9261 GCA_043827405.1 Elusimicrobiota bacterium
TGGAACAAGGATCGCGGCGCCCCCCCCGAACGGCCGTCCGAACTGGTCCCGCACTATCTGCCTATTCTTCCCCGCCTCTCCTTGCCGGGAACGTCTCATCCGGTCACCCGCGAAGTGGAGTTCGTACAGGCAACAGGCGGGATCGATACGGGAAAATGGCTTTACGTCAACAATCCCGGCAATCCGTTCTACGGCCGGGTCCGCATCAACTGCACGCATACGGATTCGCGCGGCATCTCCTGGAGCTCGTTTTAGGAAGGCTGCGGCAGCGGTTGGGCGGCGGCCCGGCGAATGCGGGCGAGCAGATCGTAATCGGCGATAAAGCCCATCTCGGGTATCAGGTCGGACGCGCCGAGACGCCGCAGCGATGCGACCGCCTTGTTGCGCAGCTGGTCCGAGGGCCCGTACATCGCCCGTTTGAGCTCAGGGATCAACGACTTCGCACCCAAGCGTCCCGCCCCCTCCGCGGCCAGCGCCGCGACGTCCTCGATCGCGGGATTGTCGAGCGGCCGCAGGAGCAGGACCCTGCGGAGGGCCGCGGCTGTGCGCTCTTCCGGGCGGGCAGCTGCTGAGCAAGCCTCCGCTTCGATCAGCAGGCGCAGTCGGGTGCGTATGCCCTGCGGATGCCGCGACTGCTGAATGGAATGCGCCAGCGCCGCCGCCGTCTGTTCCCGCAGGACCCCGCCGCGCATGCCGGCGGCCGTATTGATCCGCTTGAAGGCGTTGAGCGCGGCGCCCCGAACGTGCATATGGGGTACGCGCAGCGCCGCGATGAGAACGGGGATATGGGCCGGCTCGAGCTCCGGCGCCAGCAGGTTCAGCAGGCTCGCCTGCATATGACCGTCTTCGCCGGCCGACCGCATCACCTTCTTGACGGCCGCCGCCCCTTTGACGGAGCCCGCTTCGAGCAGCCGCTGAGCGGCGTCAAGACGCAGCTGCCGGGCATGCATCCGGTCGCTGAGGACGTCGATAAGCAGGACCTCGGTACGCTCTCCCGCGTCCAGGCTCCGCAGCGCCGCGAGAATCCGCCGCCGCAGGGCCAGCGGATGCTTCCTGGCGAAGCTGAGCGTCAGCAGCAGCACGGCCTGCGCATCCCGGCTGCGCACGATGCGGTCCAGCGCCTCGCTCTTTTCCGCCAACGACACATGCGGGTTATTGAGGACGCAGAAATGATCCTGCAGCGTCCGCTGTTCCTCCGCTCCGCCGCCCGCCGCCGCCCGGGCGAAAAGGGCCGCCAGCCCTTCGTCGTGAGAGAGCAGGAAGACGAGCGCCGCGCAAAGTAAAACGCCGCAGCCTATCCCGCCGGTCAGCAAGACCATCCCGCCATGCGCAATCTGGGCTTCGGCGCTCACGCGTTCCTCCCGAGATATCCGTCGGCTCATAATAACCCGTTCCAAGTTTCGCAAACAGTGGCTTAAGTCCTTTTTGCGGCCGCCTAATGGGCCCGTATTGTTGCCGTCCGCCGACGAAAGGAAATTTCATACACTACCGGAGGATGCTGAGCAACAAAATCGCGTACTGGATCATCGGCCTCGTCCTGCTGTGGACGGCCCTGCGCTGGTTCGAGCGCGCCAACCTCTACTTTCCGTCGGCCGAACACTACGCGCACCCCGGGGCGTACGCCTTCCCGTACGAGGAGGTCTGGCTGACATCGGCTGACGGCGTCCGCCTGCACGCCTGGTTCATCGACGCCGAAAAAGAGAACACCAGCCGGTACGCGCTCAACGATCCGCCGCTGCCTCCGGTTGAACCGCTTAAGTCCGCGTCCGCCGCGCCGCCGGTGATCGTCTTTTTCCACGGCAACGGAGGCAATATCAGCCACCGCCTGCAAAAGCTGAGGATATTGCGCGGCATGGGGCTGTCGGTCCTCCTGTTCGACTACCGGGGCTACGGCAAGAGCGCGGGGCGCCCGTCGGAACTGGGCACCTATCTCGACGGGCTGGCGGCGGTAGAGTACCTGACGCGCGACCGGGGCATTCCGCTGGCGCGCCTGGCATACCACGGCGAGTCGCTCGGCTGCGCCATAGCGCTGGAAACCGCCCTCAAGCGCCCGCCCCGGGCGCTCATTCTCGACAGCGCCTTCACCTCGACGGCCGACATGGCGCGGATTATCTTCCCGTTTCTTCCGGTCGATCTGCTGATCCGCTACCGCTACGACAACCTCGGCAAAATCGCGGACCTGAAAGCTCCGGTTCTGTTCCTGCACAGCGAGGAGGACGATATTGTCCCGTATGCTATGGGACGCCGGCTGTTCGCCGCCGCACCGGAGGCGAAGTCCTTCGTGGCCATGCGCGGAGACCATAACGAAGGCTTCCTGGACACGCCATATTACGGGAAGGAAATCCGACAATTTCTCTCAAGGTATTTCCCGTGAACGGACGCCGGCTCGGCCTGCTGCTCGTCTTAAGTTTGGGCGCGGGCTTCGGCTGCCGTTCGCTGCCAAAACAGGACGGCGTCAGCCTGGCGATACTATTCGATCTCGAGCGCAAGCTCCCCGGCGCGGGGATGAACCTGGTCCGGCCGGGACTAATCCACGCCCGCTGGGTCGGACCCGGCCCGCTCTTCGTCAATATCCTCGCGGTGGATACGCGCCGCAGCGATCTATATTTCCGCCCGCTTCTGAGCAGCGGCCGCATGGACGGAGCGCCGGACACCTGGGAACCGCTCGACGTCATCGCCCGCCGCAATGGGGCTCTGGCGGCGATCAACGGCGACTACCCGCTGGGCGGCCTGAACGTCTCCGGCTTTACGGTTATCGACGGGGCGCTGCACCTTGCCCCGAAGCCGCCGAAGCGTTCAAGCCTGATATTTTCCCGGGACAACAGCGTCAAGATGATGCCCTACGATGCGTCCAAGATCGGCAGCCCCGACTACCATCAGGCGCTCAGCGGCGGCCCTCTAATCATGTTCGACGGAGCATTCAAGTGGGAGCGCGACGATACGGGCAGAATCAACGGCGGCGACCTTACAAGCCTTGACGCCCAGATAGACGCCGCGCAGGCCAGGACCGCCGTCTGCCTGCTCGGCGACACGCGCACGCTGTATCTGATCCATGTAGAGAACCGGCTGGAAGACCGCTCCGGCGCGACGCCGCAGCGGCTGGGAACGCTGCTGGAGCGCCTAAAATGCCGCGAGGCGATGCTGCTGGCGGGCGGCGCTTATTCCGGGATGGCGCTCAAGGGCCGCCTGCTCGGCGCGTCCAAGAACCTGGGACGGCCGGTCGGCAGCGCTTTGGGCCTTTTCGAACACCAGCGGCCTTGAGTCTCCGCCCATAAACACCTTATACTCTTCAACTATGGAATACAGCAGCGCATGGATGGCATGTTGGTACGGGGTATTGAGCGCCGTATCCCTCCCCTTAGGCGCCGCCATTGGGCTATGGCTTAAACCGTCGAAGAAATGGACGTCTTCCTTAATGTCCTTCGGCGCCGGAGCGCTGCTGGCCGCCCTGACTCTGGTATTAGTGCACAAGAGCCTCAAGATCGCGGGGTTTCCGCCGCTGGGCGCCGGCTGCATTACCGGGGCGCTGCTCTTCATGCTGCTCAACCGCATGCTGGACGGGCAGGGCGGGTTCCTGCGCAAGATTTCCACCACCGTCGGCTACCTAAAGACCTTCAAGCGCAAGCACGCCGAGACCATCCTCGACGAGCTCGCGGCGGTCAAGATTCTGCGCGAGCTCCCGCCCGAGGAGATGCATGCGATCGTCCCCCTGCTGCAGTCGGTATCGTTCCCGGCCGGACAGGAGATATTCGGCCGGGGCGACGCCGGCGATAGGCTTTATCTCATCGAAGACGGTGAAGCGGAAGTCGCCGGCGGCGACCGTGCCATGAACTCGGAGATCGCCTGCCTCGGACCGGGCGACACCTTCGGTGAGATGGCGCTCATTCACGATGAGCCGCGCACGGCGGCGGTGCGCGCCAAAACCGCGCTGCGCACCTGGGCGCTGGACAAGAGCGACTTCGCCCGCATCCTGAAACGCTCGCCCGAGCTTGCGAAAGCCGTCAAGGCGCTGGACGCGTCGCGGCGCGATGAGCTGGACAGGATTTCCAAAGAACTCGAGGAGAAAGCTTCGCAGAGCTGGGCGAACCGGGCGAAAGCGCATCTAAATTCGAGCGAGACGTCCCCGAGCCAGCACGACATTAAGGAAGCCAGCTCCCAGCATGGCGGAGCCGCCTTCGCGATCTGGCTCGGCATCCTGCTTGACGGCATCCCGGAGTCCCTGGTCATCGGCGGCTCCATGACCAGCACGGGCGCCGTGAGCATGTCGCTGATCGTCGGTGTTTTTCTGGCGAACTTCCCGGAAGCCCTGTCTTCCGGTGTCGGGATGAAGAAGCAGGGCTATTCGACCTCCAAGATCATCTGGATGTGGACGTCCCTGACCATTATGACCGGGGCCGGAGCGTTCATCGGCAACCTGATCTTCGGCTACATATCACACGCGGTTTTCGCATTTATTGAAGGCATCGCCGCCGGCGCGATGCTGGCCATGATCGCCGAAACCATGCTTCCGGAAGCCGCCGAGCAGGGCGGCCCGGCCAACGGTCTGATGACCGTCCTCGGCTTCCTCGCGGCGATATTTGTCGAGACGCTAGGGACCGGGCACTAGTGCAGCAGCGCCGCGCCAAAATCGTCTGCACGCTGGGCCCCGCGTCCGCGGACCCGAAGACCATCCGCGCGCTCGTCGATCGCGGCATGGACGTAGTCCGGCTGAATTTTTCCCATGGCACCCATGCGGAGCATGCGCGCTCCTTTCGCGCGGTGCGCGGCATCTCCCGCCGGATCAAGAGGCCGCTGGCGATTATCGCGGACCTGCAGGGCCCCAAGATCCGCACCGGTGCGCTGGCCGGCGGGAAACCCGTACGCCTGCAGGACGGCGGGACCTTCACCCTGACGACGCGCCGGGGAGCGGGCGACGCGCGCCGGACCGGCACCGACTTCCGGCGGCTGCATCAGCACGTGCATCGCGGCAGTCGCATCCTGCTCGACGACGGCCTGCTGGAACTGCGCGTCCTGTCCGTACGCGGCCGCGACATCCGCTGCCGGGTAGTGCATGGCGGCGAGCTGGGAGAACACAAGGGGATCAACCTTCCCCATTCCACGCTCGGCATTCCGCTGCTTGACGCCAAAGACCGCGGCGATCTCGCCTTCGCCCTGCGTCACGGCGCGGACTACATCGCCGTCAGCTTTGTCCGCAGCGCGCAAGACATCCTAGCGGTCCGGCGTTTGATCCGGCGCGGCGGCGGCTCCGCCAAGATCATCGCCAAGCTGGAGAAGGCGGAAGCGCTCGCCCATCTGGACGAGATTCTAAAGGTTTCCGACGCGGTCATGGTGGCGCGCGGCGACCTCGGCGTGGAAATGCCGCCGGAAAAAGTCCCCCCGGCGCAGAAAAGGATCATCCAGCGCGCCAGGGAGTTCTGCCTGCCGGTCATCACCGCGACCCAGATGCTCGATTCCATGACCCGCAACCCGCGCCCGACCCGGGCGGAGGCGTCGGACGTCGCCAACGCCGTCTTCGACGGCAGCGACGCGCTTATGCTTTCGGGAGAAACGGCCTCCGGCCGCTACCCGCTGGAAACCGTATCCATGATGGACCGCATTATCCGTGAGGCCGAGGCCGTGCGCCGGCCGCATGTCCCGTATCTCCCGGCGCTGCCGGACGACGACATCTCGGAGTCGATCTGCCGCGGGGTCTGCGAGGCCGCGCGCGCCCTGCCCGTACGCTGCATCGCCGTGTTCACAGAAACCGGCCGCTCGGCCCGGGTCGTCGCGCATTACCGGCCGGGCTGTCCGATCGCGGCTTTTTCCCCGGACGAGCGCACACGACGCCGGCTGGCGCTCCTTTGGGGTGTCCGCCCGCACCGGATCGCGCGCGTGCGCGATATCGACGCGCTGGCCCGCACCGCCGAAAAGCGGCTTATTGAGGAAGGTCTGGCCCGCCGGGGCGACCTGATCGGCATCATCGCCGGCACGCCGCTCTCGAAGGCCGGAACCACCAACATGATGAAGCTGCACATCGTTGGACTCCCTTAAGTGTTTTATACTAGAGTTAGCTATGGCTGAACCATGGGAAGACCCGCAGCAGGAAATCCGCGAACTGCTCGACAGCATTTCCGGCAAGTTTAAGGGAGGGCTGTTTCCCCCCAACGTACTCCTCGGCGTCGGCGCGTTCCTGATCCTCAGCGTCGGCCTGCTGAGCTCCTATTACCGCGTCAATCCCGAGGAAAAAGCGGTCGTTCTGCGCTTCGGAGAGTATAAAGCGACGACCAAACCCGGACCGCACTTCCGCATCCCGTTCGGCATCGACCGCGTCATCAAGATCCCGACCGAGCGCATTCTGCAGGAGGAGTTCGGCTTCCGTCAGCGGGGAGAGCGCGGCACCCGCGCCAACGCGACCTCGGTCGAGGAGGAATCCCTGATGCTGACCGGCGACCTGAATGTCGCCGAGGTGGAGTGGATCGTGCAGTACAAAATCGCCGATCCCCGCAAGTTCCTCTTCAATACGCGCGATGTCCGCAAGAACCTGCGCGATGTCTCCCAATCCGTCCTGCGCCGGGTCGTCGGCGACCGGACCGTCACCGAGGTGCTGACTACGGGCCGCGTCGAGATCGCTTCCGAGGCCAAAGTCCTGACCCAGCAGGTCCTCGATGTCTACGACATGGGCGTCCTGATCCAGGCCATCCAGCTGCAGGACGTTAATCCGCCGCAGGCGGTACGCGCGGCGTTTAACGAGGTCAACGCCGCCAAGCAGGAGCAGGAGAAGGTGATCAACGAGGCCGAGCGCGAGTACAACCGCGTCATCCCCCAGGCTCGCGGCCTGGCCGATCGGGTTATCAGCAACGCCGAGGGCTACGCTACCGCCGTGGTCAACCGCGCCGAAGGCGAAGCCCAGCGCTTCAGCAAGACCCTCGCCGCCTACCGCACGGCGCCCGCCATCACCCGCACCCGGCTCTACGTCGAGACCTTTGAAGAGCTCCTCAAGCGCTTCAAGGAGATGACGATCGTCGACAAGGACATCCGGGGCATACTTCCGGTATACCAGCAGGGCAGCAGCCCGCTAGGAGGAAAGCCATGAACTCCAACCGCTTCCTCACCGGCTTGTTCCTGTTTTTCATCGGCGTCGTTGCGTTCTCTTCCTCCGCCTACCGCCTCAACGAATGGCAGCAGTCGATCATCATCCGCCTGGGCAAGCCCACCCGCACGATCAAGGACGCGGGCCTGCACTTCCGCGTCCCCTTTATCGAGAATATCGAAATTCTCGACAAGCGCATCCTGAACTGGGACGGCAACCCCAACCAGATTCCCACCAAGGACAAGAAGTACATCGACGTGGACACCACGGCGCGCTGGCGCATCGTCGACCCCCTGGCGTTCATCCAGTCGGTACGCGACGAGGACGGCGCCACCGCCCGGCTGACGGCGGTGCTCGATGCGGCGACGCGCGACGTCATTTCGAACCATAACCTGGTCGAAGCCGTCCGCAACAGCGACGCCATCATTGATAAGGTCAAGGAGCGGGCCGAAATGGCCAAGCGCGGAGAGCTTCCCGCCGACGAGGAAGAGGAGATCACCGGCGAGCTCGCCAAGATCACCGTCGGCCGCGAAAGGCTCAGCAGCATGATTAAAGAGAGCGGCGTAAAGGAAATCGCCAGCCTCAAGCTCGGCATCGAGCTCATCGACGTCCAGCTGCGCCGCATCTCCTACGAGGAAAGCGTTCAGCGGAAAGTCTACGAGCGCATGATCGCCGAGCGGCAGCGGATCGCCCAGCGGATCCGGTCCGTCGGCCAGGGCGAGAAAGCCAAGATCGAAGGCCGGATCAAGAAGGATCTCCAGGGGATCGAGTCGAGGGCCTACAGTACCGCCCAGCAGATTATGGGTGTGGCGGACGCGAAGGCGATCCGCATCTATGCCCAATCGATGAACGCCGACCCCGACTTCTATGAGTTCGTGCGCACGCTCGAAGCCTACAGAACGGGGATTCCGGCCGAGACCAAGCTGATCCTTTCGACCGATAGCAGGTTTCTGCGGTATTTCAGGAAGAATTAAGGGCGGCGCGCCCGAAATCCTGAATAATCCCGCGTATCTCGGTCGAGGTCTTCGCCGTACAGATGTCCCGGCGAAAGATGGCGGCATGCGGACGTCCGGAAATGTACCAGGCCGCGATCCGGCGCATATTGCGCACCGCCTTCCATTCTCCCGCGTGCTCGACCTCCAAGGCCAGATGCCTGAGCAGCATCGCGCGCCGGTCTTCCAGCGTCGGGATATACGGCGGCTCGACGCTGCCGCGCAGGGCCGCCTCGACCTCGCGGTAAATCCAGGGATTGCCCAGCGCGCCGCGGCCGAGCATGACGCCGTCGCAGCCGCTGATCTCCACCAGCCGCTTGGCATCCGCCCCCGTCCGCACGTCGCCGTTGCCGATCACCGGGATCGCAACCGCCCGCTTGACCCGGCCGATGGCGGCATAATCCGCGCGGCCGCCGTATTTTTGCTCCCGCGTCCGCCCGTGAACGGCGACGGCGGCGACGCCGGCCGCCTCGGCGCGGCGCGCGATCTCCACCGCTTCGCCGCCGCTCGGATCGGAATAGCCGATACGCATCTTCACCGTCACCGGCAGACGCTTCACGGCGCCGACCACCGCGGCGAAAATGCGCGAAGCCTTGTCCGGCTGCCGCAGCAGCGCCGAGCCGGCGCCATCGCCCCCCGCCGTCACTTTGGGGACCGGACAGCCGAGGTTTATATCCACGAGGTCAAAGCCCATGGCCTCGATACGGGCGGCCGCTTCCCCCATGATCTCCGGGTCGCATCCCACCAGCTGGGCGCCGAGCGGACGGTCCTTCGGAGCCGTCTTCATCATATGCAAAGTCTTGGTATTGCAGTGGACCAGCGCATGCGCCGATACCATCTCCAGATACGCGAAGGGCATGCCCAGCTCGCGGCCGATCAGCCGGAACGGCAAATCGGTGCAAGCCGCCATCGGCGACTGGATGACCGGGCTTTCCAGCGTCAGGGAGCCCAACTGCAGCTTCATCCATAGATTATACCGCGCTTGCCTCTCCTTACTACAGGGCAGCACTTGGCGATTCCCGCCTTGAAAGCTATGCTGTATATTGTGTCCCGCAAAAAACTAAAAGACGTGATTAATTCCATACCCCTCCTGGGCAAGGCGCTGCTTCCCGTCGCCAACCGGATCCTTCGAATCAGGGAAGCGGCCACAAATATTGAAATCTATCGCTTTAGACGCTGTCTCGAAAATCTTTCACAGCA
>JBDRPD010000022.1:0-73168 GCA_043827405.1 Elusimicrobiota bacterium
GCCGCGACGTGACATTCAAGCTCATAGTCGCGTTCGGTGATGGTGTGGCCCACATCCGGTGTCAATTCTTCGCGAAGCCTCGACACCTCCCTCTGGACAGCGCCGCGGCTGACATTACCCACTCCGAGCCGGTCCCATGCCAAGGGATTGCCCTGGTGGGACATCAGCGTCGTCAACGCGGCGACTTGATTGGGGGTCAGATTGAAGTGAAATGATCCGGCGCCCGACCGGCCCTTCGCGCGCTTCAGCGTCGGCTGGACGACGAACTCGTCGCCCGACGCGGCGCAATGCCTGCACTGAGCCGCCTCGAGGAGCAGCCTCGGCGGGAGGACGCGATTGAGGACGTTCGGCAGCCAAATTTCAAAGAAGGCCGCGTCGTACCCGCGCTTGGGTAAGGGGAGGACGGGCCGCTTCAGCGCGGACAAGACGTCGTATAAGGCGTCCATTTCGGTCCGAAGCGCGGGCTCGTAAATGAGGATCGGGCACACTGCGGGATTCTGCCGACACCAGTCTAGGAAGCGTTCCGTGTTCTCGCGGATCACGGCACAGTCGGCGACGACCACGAGCTCATCGCGGAGTTTTCCAAGCTCTTCGGCCGTCTTTTTCTGTAAATCCTGGAGGCCCTCGACGATCTCGCAGGGGAACTTATATGCGAGCTTCTGCACGGCCTTCGAGATCTCTCTTGCGGGAAAGACTACGTTGCCTTGTGGGTCAATATCATAGGGGCGAACAAGCAATATCGCAGCCACGCTGCCGGCAGTATACCGCCGCTTCGGAAAGCCTGTCAAGCATACCTCCACAGGATTATGCTCGTCGAAGATGCGGTGTTTTTTCCATATCTTCTACGTATTTTTTTCATCGGCTCCGGCATATATGGGGGCGCTCGACGCCGGCAGTCTGGCCCCCCTCCCCCTCACCTGCCCGACGACAGCCTATGCAATGCGTACCTCCCGACGCAGATAGAACGCAGACAATCGCGGAAGACGGTGTAACGCTGAGCACAAGTCACCTTCGCCTCGTACTTCATCATGAGGACAGGCGACCTGGCAGCTCTCCGGCACATTCTGGGACATTATGTTGCGAGTTCTGTTATGTGACGAGCCCGTCGGGAGGGCTAATCCGGCGTGAAAGGGGCTTCGTCGGAGCTGCCGTATTATGTGGTCTGTTCTTTGCAATCCGTTCGTGAGGTGTCTGAGATCGGCTAGAGAACTGGCCCGTCGAGCTCATGTTAAACGGGTAGAGGGATGTACGTTCGCTTGGCTGATATTATGTGGCGAGTTGCTTTGTTATGTGGCGAGTCAGGATTTCCGGTTCCAGGTGGCTCAGACGAGAAAAAGGGTCTGAGAAAAAACTCGCAACATAAGGGCCACTCCACGCCGGCCATGACGCTGCGCTACGCCCATCTGAGCCGCCAGCCCTGCACAACGGCATGCAGGCCTTCCAGGATGCGATACCGACGTCTCAGCAAAGTCCCGTATTTATTCGACGTGGACAACGGCGACTTTCCCCCACCCCGCGGTCATGACCGATTCGCTTTGCGGCGAGTCCCGCGGGGACCCGCCGCTTCAAAACGACTAAAGCATGGACACCTATATGGACACCACCCTCTTACGCCGACATTCGGCAAGTGACGAATTTCTTTTGTACAATCAACGCTTCGAGCTAGTCCCGCTTTGCGGGACTGGACTCTTATAAGATTAAGGAGCTCGTAGCTCAGCTGGTAGAGCATCCGCCTTTTAAGCGGGAGGTCGAGGGTTCGAGTCCCTCCGGGCTCATACATTTTACGCCTCCATCGTCTAACGGTTAGGACGCGGCCCTTTCAAGGCCGAAACAGGGGTTCGATTCCCCTTGGAGGCACCAAATTATCCGTCGCAAATCACTCCTTTCCGAATTTTCACCTTATCTGTATCTCTTATTTGTGCCACAATATCCGCCATGGTGTCCGAGTGACGGCGTCGGGGCTTCCGCCCGAAGTTTCGCATCACCAACGCGATCGCCGCGGGCCTGACCAAGATCGAGCGCGCTCGCGGCTTCCTGGACGCGGCCAAGCTTTCGGAGGACTGGATCTCCGAGATGCGCCAGCGCGCCTTTGTCTTGGAGGCCCACCATTCCACCCACATCGAAGGGACGCGGCTTCTCGCCGGCAAAGCAGATTCTATCAGCAGTCCTAATTCGTTTTCCTGGCATAAATATTGATCTGTTTAGGTCAGGAGGCGATCATGAACCAACTGCCGACATTCAAGTATCTGGCCGCGGCCCTGGGGCGGCGCTGGACGGCGCTGCTGTTCGGCCCTCTGGTCTATGCCGCGGGGCTCATTGGACTGCTGGTTGTCAGCATTCTGATGTGGCGGGTGATGAGCATAATCGATACCTTCATTCCTGCCATGGACATGGTGGAAAGCATTGATGATTCCATTCTTTTTTGGTTTTCATTGACCGCCTTACCGGCGCTCATCGCGGGCTATCTCGTGCCGCCGCCTGTTGGAAGGAACCAGTGGCTGGGAGCCTTCGCTGCGGGCATGGTCGCGGCGGCGGTGCCGGCGCTGTCTCTGGGCATGATGTGGCTTATCCTGCTTCCGGATGTGCTGAGCCGCTCGGCCGGCGACGCCGGCAAGGTCGCCGGCATAGCGGGCTTCATCGCGGCGGCGCAGCTGCTGGCAGGCCTCGGCGGGATCCTGCGCTGGCGATCGGCGCCAGGACATGCCGCCGAATTAGGGTAAGATGACGGATGCCCAAGCCCCCATTCAGGAAGAAGTTCAACGCGCTCGCGTCCGCGGCCGGCCTCGAGCGCCAACCTTTTCATCGGCGGCTTCCCTTACGAGACGACGGAGCGGGACCTGCCGCTGTTCTTCGGCGTCTGCGGCAAGGTAAAGCACGTCAAGATCCCGCTGGATAAGGAAACCGGGAAGTCGCGCGGCATCGGCTTTATCGAAATGTCAAGATTAATAATAATACCTGTTATGTACCTTGATTCCGTTCCCGCAGCCGTTTCCCACCCCGCCTGACCCCGCCCCTGGCGTAATTCCGCCGCGCGAGCTAACCTCTTTACTTAGGGAAGCGCTGTCTTTGCTCGGCATGCTCAACGACCTCGAGCGCATCGGCGACCACGACGAGAAGATCGCCATCCTGATGGAGCGGCAGGAGGACAACTCCTGCAAGCTCGACACGACGGCGATCAAGGACATCCAGACCATGGCCGACAAGACCCAGGGCATCCTTGAGTCGATGAAGGTCCTGATCCTCAACAGCGAAGAGGACCCGGTGCCTAAGGCTCTTGAGCGCGGACGCGCCCTCGACGCCCTGCGCGACAAGCTGCGGCAGAAGAACCTCGACCGTCTGGTCAAGCAGAAGGCCAAGCCGCTGCCCGGCGTCGTCTTCACCGACATGCTGACCAGCTTTGAGAAGATGGGCGACCACGCCTTCAATGTGGTCGAGGCCTGCGCCGGCATCAGGTAGCGTCGAGGGTTTTGCGCACCAGCGCCGCCAGGGACGCGCTATCGAATGGCTTCGGCAGGAAGTTCTTCCCTGGAACGAACTCTCCGCGATCGGCGATGAGGTTGCCGGGATAGCCGGAGGTGTAGATAACCTTGACCTCGGGACGCATCTCCCTGATCCGCTTAGCGAGCTCCACGCCGCTGATCCCCGGCATGACCACATCAGTCATCAGCAGATCGATGGCCTTCTCCTGGCTGGAAAGCACGTTGATTGCCGCCTCGCCACTCGCCGCCTCAATGACTTCATAGCCGCAGTCCCTGAGACCGCGGATGGTCGCGCGGCGAACCGCCGCGTCGTCTTCCACCACCAGCAGAGTCTCCGTGCCCGGCGGCGCCCCCTGCGCGGCCTCCCCGGCCGCGGCGGCGCCCGCTTCCTCCGTCGCCGGAAAATAGACGCGAAATGTGGCGCCGCGGTCAGGAACACTGTATACGGTCACGCACCCTCCGCTCTGCTTGACGATGCCGTAGACGGTCGCGAGCCCCAATCCCGTTCCCTTGCCGACCTCCTTCGTCGTAAAGAACGGCTCGAAAACCCTCTTCTGCACGTCCCTCGAGATGCCTTTGCCGGTATCGGTCAGCGACAGCATCACATAAAGTCCCTGCGGGATGACAAATGTCTCGGTGGCGGCATCTTCCGTGAAATCAGCGTTCGCGGTCTCGATCATGAGTCGTCCGCCGTCCGGCATCGCATCGCTGGCATTGACCGCGAGGTTGAGCACCACCTGGATCACCTGCGATTCGTCCGCCTTGATCCGGCGCAGCTCCGGCGCCAGCCGCGTCTCGATCACGATGTCTTCAGAGATCGTCCGGCTCAGCAGCTTGCGCACGCTCTCCAGCGTCGCATTGAGGTCAATTACCTTGGGATCCAGTAGTTGCTTGCGGCTGAAGGCCAGCAGCTGACGCGTAAGCAGCGCTGCATGCCTTCCGGCCTTGACGATCTCCTCGACATCGGCGCGGCCGGGATCCTCTTGAGACAGCGAGTCGCGCAGAAACGAGGCGCTGGAGAGGATGGCCGTCAGCAGATTGTTAAAATCATGCGCGATCCCGCCGGCGAGGTTGCCTACGGCCTCCATCTTCTGCGCCTGACGCAGCTTCTCCTCGCTGAGCCGCAGATCTTCTGCGGCCCGCTCGCGCTCGGTGACGTCGATGAAGATCTCCAGCAGAGCATTCTGCCCCCGGTGCGTGATCCCTGTATGGTAGACCTCCACCGACTTCCCGCCGAAGACGCCCTTGGTCCGGGTCATCACGGTCCGCCCGACCTCGATCGGCCGCCGCAGCGGGCAGTCCGCGCACCGCTCCTTATCGTCCTTATACCGGCTCCAGCAGACCGCGCCCATGCTTGCCGCACCGATCGCGGACTCCATGGCAGAATTCATGAACAGGATCTTTCCGTCTTGATCGACGATATCCACCGCGAAAGGGATGGATTCGATCAGCGCCTTATTGAACTCGGCGCTCTCCCGCAGCTCCACTTCAGTCCGCCGGCGCGTCGAAATATCGCGCACGGAAGCCTGCAGCACCCGGCGACCGTCCAGTTCCATGCGGGTGAGCAGGACCTCGGCCGGGAAATCCCTACCGTCATCCAGGCGTCGGTGCATCCACTCAAAGCGGTGGGCCCCATCACTCATGGCCGCCGCGATGCGCTGACCGGCCAAGACCAAGGAATCCGTTCCGCACGGCTGACTGGGAGGCGACAGATCCGCCGGATGCTTGGAGCAGAACTCCACCTTGCTGGGGCAGCCGAAGATGCGCAGCGTCGCCTCGTTGCAGTCAGCGAACGTCTTGCCCTCCAGCATCATGATCGCATCGCTGGATGATTCGTAGAGGGTGCGCGCCTTGGTCTCGATCCTGACCTGAGCCCGCCGAGCGCCCTCGCGCAGACGCTCTTCCCGCAGCAGCAGCCAGCAGAGAAATGGTGCCGCGACGGCGGCGGCGGCGACCCCGTCGATGACGTTGAACAGCGGTCCTGCGGGCAGACCGAGATGGGTGAGCATAAACATGCATCCGATCTCGGCGACAGCGAACAGCATGAGGATCCAGACGATGTAGCCTCGCTTCATCACGCCATACTAAACACTGGGAAACTCACGATAACCTCAAATCCCGCTCACCCGCGGCTCAAACCACAGCCTGGTTCATGGTCCGACACCACGCTAATGTACACTCTAATGTACCCTTGATTTTTCCCGCCAAGGTGTCTACTCTGTGAGTATGAGCCGCTGCTTGGCCCTACTTGCGGTGGGGCTATTCTTCCTTTTCCAGCCTGCTCCCGTACCGGCGACCCATCACGACTGCACCAAAGAGACGGCAGGCGGACAGCTCCCGGACCATTGCACTCAGGAAGACGCCGGCGATTCATACAACAAAGATGAAGGCGACGAAAACATAAGCGACGGCTCGACCGGCAATGCGTCCGGCGGCTTTCAGATGGGGGTCCCCAGAACGAGCCCCGAATTTTGCATGGACCAAGATTAATAATAATACCTGTTATGTACCTTGATTCCGTTCCCGCAGCCGTTTCCCGCCCCGCCTGACCCCGCCCCTAGCGTAATTCCGCCGCGCGAGCTAACCTGATTTCGCCCCGGCCGGTTTCGGGACCTTCAGGCATCTCATGCCGCCCGAATATCCCGCGCCGCGGCGGGACTATCGTTCGCGGCGGCGCACGGGGAACTTTTGCCGCTGCGGCGCGTAGTCTAGTATGCTGCGCGGCCTCATTCTCGCGCTCGGCGTCGGCGTGTTCGCGGCGGCCGGGGCCGAAGAAGAAGATGCGTTCCCCACATTCTCCCCGCCGCAGGACTATCGCGTCATCGCGCAGAACCAGCATTACCGGATCATATCCGATCCCGATACGGACATATCATCGGTTCTCCTGCACTGCCTCGCTCCCCAGGACCCGATGCTGCTGGAATTCGTGCACACGCTTGATCCGGAGGTCCGGGTCAACATCCTGGTCAATAGCGCCAGCGCCGCCAAGGGAGTCGTGGCCGCGCTCAATAAGCAGAAGACCGCGGGCATCGCGCGGCGCGTACGGTTCATCCTGGTCGACGACGCGCTGCAGCTGACGCGCTGGGCCCGAGACCCCTATATCGTGCTCTACAGCACGCAGACGCGAGAGCATGCGCTGCTGGACTCCAACGTCCCCAAGATGATGTGGAACCACTACTACATGAACCGGTTGGCGATCGACTATGTCCTGCAGTCCGGCATCGGCCGCCGCCCCCTCCACCGCGCCAACTTCCCCCGCCTGCCGACCTGGTGGCTGGAAGGAGGGTCAGTCACCGCCGACGACACCCACGTCTACGTCGGCAGCTCGAGCATCGAGGATATGCGCAGCGCCGGCGGGAAGATCGCGCATTCCGTCGAGGAGGTGCGCGAGGCCGTGACCCGCGTGCTGGGCAAACAGCTCGTTATCCTGCGCGACTACAACGAAGACCACAGCGACCGCTACCACATGCCGATCGGCAGAACGCGCCACGGCGCCAGGACCAGCCTGCTCGGCGATCCGCTGCTTGCCCTCACTCTCATCTCCCGCATGAGCCGGGAAGAGAAGGAAAACGCCATCGAAACGATCTTAGGACGCCGATCCGCCTGGCTCGATACGGTCTTGACAGGCTCCGCGGAAGGCGGGTTCCTCACCCCAACGATCAAGCCAAAACTCACGCGGGCCGCCTTAGAGGATTTTTTCGCCGTCCCAGAAGAAGAGATCGAGCGGCTGAAGAGGTCGACCGCCTACAAGGCGCTGGAGGAAACGGCACAGACCCTGCGCGAGAGCGGCGCTCACGTGGTCCGGATCCCCAACCTGCGCGCGCGCTACTGGGACCGCAACGATAAGGACCGCGAGGTTCTGCGCTTTCCGCTGGCCCTGCCGTATGTCAACATCGTGCAGGACGCGAAAAAAGCAGGGCGCACGGCTTTTGTTCCACGCTTCGGCATCCAGCCTCTCGACGAATACGTGCTGCAGGCGTTCCGGTCTCTCGGCGTCTTCGACGCCGTACGCCAGATATGGAGCTTGGACGAGGCCGTCGATCACGGCGGGATGCGCTGCCGGATTCAGATCATCGGCGAGCCGGCGGCACGCTGAGGACCTGTCGCCGGCTCGCCGATGATCCGTCAAGAGCGCAGTTTCAGGCAAGGAACCGCCGTTTTCAGCGAGCAGATTCCTTTCCGCCAAGATATATCTTCTTCCAAAGATTGAAATTTGCCATTATTTACCACACGTCAGATAAGCGGCGTTAGTCTGAATTTCGCAGGATAGTTCGCAAGCGTGCCGTTCGCCCTTTCAAGGCTGAAATAGGGGTTCGATTCCCCTTGGAGGCATGGAACTTTGTGTTTGAAGAAAAAAAAGAACTAGAAACCGTGTTGGTCGAACGCGGCCTGATAACCGAGGAGCAGCACCAATACGCCCTGCGCCAAGCCGCGCAAGAGCACCTCACCTTCACCGACGCGGTCGTCTCCCTGGGCTACGCCACGGAAGACGCCATCGCCCGCGTAGTCGCCGAGGAGTACGGCTACACCTACGCCGAGCGCGGCAGCAAGCTCCTCGAGGTCGAGCTGGACAAGGAGCTCGAGAGCACCATCCCCGAGGTCTTCGCGCGCGAGCATATCGTCCTCCCCCTCTTTCTGCAGGACAACGTGCTCTCGGTGGCGATATCCAACCCCGAGGACCTCTACATCCTGGAAAACCTCAACCTGGTCTCGGGCTACAAGGTCCAGCCCTATATCGCGACCAAGACCGACATCCTCAATACCATCGACCTGCTCTACCAGAAGGGCTGGACCAATATCATCGCCCAGACCATCCAGAGCGGCACCGCCGACGGCACGGACCCCCGGGACGACTCGCCGTCCGACGTACGCGTCGACCTCGACCGCACGGTCAAGGGCGGCCGCGGCGCCTACGCCATCAATTTGGTCAACGCCATCCTCAAGCAGGCGATCGCCGAACGCTGCTCCGACATCCATCTCGAGGTCGTCGACCGCGAGGTCATCCTGCGCTTCCGCATCGACGGCGTGCTGCACAGCCGCGTGCCGCCGCCGTTCCAGGTCTTCCCCCCGGTCATCTCGCGCCTCAAGATTCTCGCCAAGATGAACATCGCCGAGCACCGGCTGCCGCAGGACGGCAGCTTTTCGATGAAGCTGCAGAACCGCATCGTCGACGTACGCGCTTCGGTATGTCCCTCGGCCTACGGCGAAAAGATCGTCCTGCGGCTGCTTGACAAGGAGGCCGTCTCCCTCGACCTCGACACCATCGGGTTCGAAGAGAGCCAGAAGAACGCCTTCCTGTGGTCCGCGCAGCAGCCCAACGGCCTGATCCTGCTGACCGGTCCGACCGGCTCGGGAAAGACGACGACGCTGTACGCGCTGATCAGCCGCATTAAAACCCCGCGCAAGAACTTCATGTCGATCGAGGACCCGATCGAGATCAAGCTCAAGGGCATGACCCAGCTCGCCGTCCGCACCGAGATCGGCCTGACCTTCGCCTCCGCGCTGCGCTCTTTCCTGCGCCAGGACCCCGACGTCATCCTGGTCGGCGAGGTCCGCGATCTGGAAACCGCCCAGACCTGCCTGCGCGCTTCGCTGACCGGCCATCTGGTCCTGTCGACGCTGCACACCAACGACGCCTCCGCCGCCATCGTCCGCCTGCTGGACTTGGGCACGGAGCCGTTTCTCATCTCGTCGAGCATCAGCCTGGTCGCCGCCCAGCGCCTGGTCCGTATCCTGTGCCCGCGCTGCCGCGAAGCCTATACGCCTACCAAGGAAATGCTCACCACCTGCTTTGCCGAAGGCATGATGGCTCCGCCGGCCGACACCTCCGGCATCCGGTTTTACAAGGCGGTGGGCTGCGATGCCT
This sequence comes from Elusimicrobiota bacterium, assembly GCA_043827405.1. Taxonomy (GTDB): domain Bacteria; phylum Elusimicrobiota; class Elusimicrobia; order UBA1565; family UBA1565; genus JBDRPD01. The sequence continues at coordinate 9,346 of JBDRPD010000022.1, forward strand.
GCTCCAAGACCGGCTACAACGGCCGCATCGGCATTTACGAGGTCTACAAGATCAACGATGAGACCCGCAATATCATCACCCGTGAGCACGGCGATATCGGCGCCATCAAGGAATGCTTCAAGAAGCGGGGACTCCTAACCTTGCGCGCCGCCGGCTGGCACAAGGTCGTACGAGGGATCACCACGGTGGACGAAGTATTCATGACCACCACCACGCGCTGAGGTTATATGATAGCCCGCTGCCCCTCCTGCCATACCAATCTGGAAGCCTTCGAGACCACCTGTCCCGTCTGCATGCGCGAGCGCACGCGCGAGGAGATGTTCACCGCCCAGAGCGACGAAGCGGAATCGACGAGCGCGGTCAAGAAGCGCGGCTTTGGGTTTTTGTGGCTGCTCGTAGGCTTCGGCGTCGTCGGCTACGGCTACCACATGCATACGCAGAAGAAGCTTATGGAAGACCGGGCCGCCGCGCAGGAGAAGGCGGCCGTGAGCAAAGGAGCGGAGAAGGCCGTGCCGCATACCGCCGCAGCCGGCGCCGCGCCGGAAGAGAAGATCACCAAATGGACCATCGGCGGCGAGGTCTACGATTTACTGAGCCTCAAGCCCGTAAAGGGCGCCCAGCTGGTATTCACCGACAAGGCCAAGGGCAGCCGCTACAAAACGAAGACCGACGCGAAGGGCCGCTACACGATCAAGCTGCCGAAGCTGAAGGACGACGGCTACGAGCTCGTCGTCAAGCACCGCCGCTACCGTGGGGTATATCTGGAGGAAGAGACGTCGCGCCCGCTCAAACGGCAGGACCGGGAGTCCCGCCTGGAGACCTACGACGCCTTCAGCCGCACCGCCATCCTGCACGTTCCCCTGCTGCCGCCGGAAGACCAGCATACGGTCCGGCACGACCTCGTGCTGCTGCCGCCGCAGTAAGTCCGCCGGCTAGGCTAGTTGGAGCCGTGCGTCCACTGATAGACGTCGCAGCCGTCGACCTGCCTCTCAACCGGGGTGAAGTCCGCGGTCGTGCGCATCGCCTCGATGACGTGCTTGCCGATGAAAATGCTGTTGGCCCCGGCGTACTTCTGCATATGCCCCGCGATGTCGATCGAGCGGTCGCTCATCTCTTCCATGGGGATCGTCTCATCGAAGAGGACGTTGCCGGCGTTGATGCCGCAGCGAACCTTGAAGTCGCGGCTCATCGCCTTGACGTGCTTGTTGAAATGCTCCAGATCGCCGATGACCTGCTTGGCGGCGCCGACCGCGGCCTCCGCTGAGGGGAAGCATATCATGACGCCGTCGGGCGTCCACGCCGCCTTGAGCCCCTTATTGTCGGCGATGGCCTTTTCCACCACCTTTTTGTACTGCGTAAAATCACGCGCGGCAATCGCCGGGTCCTCACCGACCTTCATGCCGGTAGAATCAACGACGTCGATGGCGAGAAAGGACAGGCTCTTCTTCTGTTCCTCGAGCTTTTTCTTGGCCTGCGCCATGAGCTCAAGCAACTCATCGCGAGACGCGGCCTTTGACGCGCCGCCGGCGAGCACCCGGTCTCGCGCCTGCCCCAGCAGCTTCTCTCCCTGCAGCCGCATAGCATCGTGCGCTTCCTTGCCGGCCTGGGCTTCCGCCGCGCGCTTGGCCTCGGCCAGCCGCTGAACTTCCGCAAAGGACTGCCGCTGCGCCTCGACGGCGGCGGCCTGGCTGGCGCGCTCCTTGGCGGCGCGCTCCGCGCGTTCGGTCGCCTCCCGCTCCAGCCGGAACATGGCCTCCTGCTGCGCTTTCAGCCGCTCTTTGCGTTCGGCGGCCAGCGCCGCATTGGTCTCGCGCTTCCTCTGTTCCTGCGCCAGAACCTCGCGGAAAAACAGCAGGCGGCTCTTCTGCACCTCGGTGAGAATCCACAGCACGAATACCGCCATAATAAACATCCACGGCGCGAGATCATTGCCCTCGAACTTATGCGGGAGGTTCTCGCGGATAAGGGATGCGGCGGGGTTCTCGATCGCCTTCTCGGCGATGATCATGTAGTTAAGTGCGGGGTAGGTTTCGGCCTTCTCGACGTAAGAAAGGCCCATTACGACAAAAAACAGAACCAGGTAAAGAGCGAAAACGATGCTGAGCGCCCGCACCATGCCGCGAAACACGCTTACAATAAGACTCTTCGTCGCTATGATCATATTCCTCCCGCAAATGACCTAAAGCCAGGCTTTAGATGTTTATTATACCATTAATTTCTGTAATCCTGCCCCCCGGGACTGATATAATCCAGGAGTGGAAAGGCCTATTCGAGCAGCGCTCTGCGGAGCGCGGGGACGCATGGGGCGGCAAATCATCGCGCTCGCCGAAGAGTTTTCCGGACTGAGCATCGTCGCGCATATCGACCTCGACAATCACCGAACCCTGAGGGCGGCGATGGAACAGGCCGACGTGCTCATTGATTTCAGCTCCCCCAAGGGCGCCCTCGCCGCCGTCGCGGCGGCAGGCAAAGCCCGCGTCCCCGCCGTCGTCGGCACCACGGGCTTCACCCCGGCGCAGACCAAGCGTCTCAAGAGCCATGCGCGGCGCATCCCCCTGCTGCTCGCTCCCAACTGCAGCCCCGGGATGAACCTGCTCTTCGAGCTGGCGCGCAAAGCCGCCGCCTCGCTTCCGTCCTACGACGCGGTCATCTCGGAGACCCACCATACGCGGAAAAAAGACGCCCCCTCCGGCAGCGCCAAGCGGCTGGCCGAGGCGGTCCGGGAGGGCCGCCGCGGCAAAAGCGGCGTTGCGACGGTGAGCCTGCGCGCCGGCGACATCATCGGCGACCATACGCTGCTGCTCGCCGGACCCGACGAGCGGCTGGAGCTGAGCCATCAGGCGCAGGCGCGCAGCGTTTTTGCCCGCGGCGCGCTGGAGGCCGCGGTCTGGATCAGCCGCCGCCGCCCGGGACTCTACACCATGAAAGACCTGCTCGGTCTATGAGCCGGCGGGGACTCAAAGAGCGGCTGCTCGACCTCTTCAGCGACGAGGACGATCCCGAGGAGCCCTACTTCGATCCGGCTCATATCGGCGCCGTCATCATCCTCTGCCTAACGGGCATCGGCGCCCTCTACTGGCTGCTGTGGACGCTGCTGGTCTTTGAGGGCGGACTGTTCGGCAAGCTGGGAGCCGCCGCCGCCGTGCTGTTCACCTCGAAAACGCTCAAAGATGTCGGCTACCTCGGCACGCCGCATGCGATGGGCCCCTTCGAAGGCTGGCTGGGGAACGTGCTCGCCTTGGCTCTCTGCGTGCTCGTCGCCGCGGCGCTCAAACGCCTTTATACGCAAACCGCCGCGAAAAACCGCCGCCGCCCATGACGCCCGGGGCGGACTGCCTGATCGCCTTGGGCTCGAACCGGGGCCGCCGGCGCAGCCATATCCGCTTCGCCCTGCGCGCGCTGGACCTTTTGCCGCGCACCCGGCTGCTGCGCCGCTCATCGCTGCACGAGACGGCGCCGGTCGGAGGGCCGCCGCAGCGGCACTTTATCAACGCCGCCGCGCTGATCCGGACCCGGCTCAGCCCCATGGGCCTCCTGGTAGAGCTCAAGCGTCTCGAAGCGTCCTGCGGCCGGCGGCCGGGACCGCGCTGGGGGCCGCGCCCTCTCGACCTGGATATTCTGTACTACGGCCGCAAAAAACTGCGGACCCGCTACCTCCGCGTGCCGCATCCGCTCGTCCGCAAACGACAGTTCGTGCTCGCCCCGCTGGCAGAGGTGAGCCCTTCCCGGCTGGGCGGAAAATGTTAAGATAGCCCCATGCCCCCGGCAAAGATAACGACGGCGAAGCTCCGGGAGATGAAGCAGCAGGGCCGGACCATCGTCGCCCTGACCGCCTATGACGCGCCCACCGCGCGGCTGCTCAACGACGCGGGGGTCGACGTCATCCTGGTCGGCGATTCGGTCGGCAACGTCAAGCTCGGCTACGAGAACACGATCCCGGTCACGGTCGACGAGATGCTGCATCACACCAAAGCGGTGCACCGCGGAAATTCCCACGCCTTGCTGGTGGCCGATATGCCGTATCTCTCATATGAGATCGACGTGCTGGAGGCTTTGCGCAGCGCCGGCCGGCTCATTAAGGACGGCGGCGCGGAGGCGGTAAAGGTCGAAGGCGGGCTCGAAGTCGCGCCCGTCATTAAGGAGCTTCTGCGCGTCAACATCCCGGTCATGGGCCACCTCGGCCTGACCCCGCAGGCGCTGCACCGGATCGGCGGGTATAAGGTACAGGGACGCCGGCCGGAAGACGCCGACAAGATGATAACGGACGCCAAGATCCTGGAGGGGGCGGGAGTTTTCGCCATCGTCCTCGAATGCGTCCCCGCCGAGCTGGCCAAGGAGATCACGGCGCAGGTACAGGTGCCGACGATCGGCATCGGCGCGGGAACGGAGTGCGACGGGCAGATTCTCGTCAGCGACGATATCTTCGGCATGAGCGGCGCCCCGGTACCGAAGTTCGTCAAGCGCTACGCCGACCTGCACTCCACCATGCTCGAAGCCGTCAAGCAGTACGCCGATGAGGTCCGCGGCAAGGACTTCCCCGCCCGCGACCACATCTACACGTCCTCGGCCAAGCCTCGGACCTCGCGCTAAGACGTGACCTGGCTGCTCCTGCTCCTTCCGCTGCTGCTCTTGACCCTGATCGGCGCCTGTTGGTGGGGCTCCGGCCGGGTGTTTCACCCCCCCGCCATGACCCCGCTGTATGTTTTCCCGGAACAGTTCGGCCTGGCACATGAGAAGGTCTCCTTCCCGACCGAGGACGGCCTGACCCTTAAGGGCTGGCTCATTCCCGCGCGGGAGAAAACCGACCGCACCATATTTTTCTGCCACGGCTGGGGAGACAACAAAGGCGACATGCTGGACCGCTTCCACTTTCTGGCCCGCGATTTCAATCTATTCTTCTACGACAGCCGCGCGCACGGCGAGAGCGGCGGGGAATTCTCCACCATCGGGTATCTGGAGGCGATCGACTTCACGGCGGCGCTGCGCTTCCTCAAAGAGCAGCGTCCCGCCTGGATGCGCCGGCTCGGATTTTACGGCCTCTCCATGGGCGCCGCGGTAGGAATCCGCGGCCTGGCGTATGCCCCGGAGTTCCGCTGCGCCGTGCTGGAAGCGCCGTTCGCCTCATTCAATGAGGTGGTCGAGCAGTTCTGCACCATAAACTATCCGCTGCCCCGCTTTCCTTTTGCCTACCTGACGCTCGCTATCATCCGCCACCGGCTCGGCGCGGACTCTGAACCCCATAGTCCCCGGTATCACATCAGGAAACTCTCCGGGCGGCCCCTGTTCTTCATTTCCGGAGCGCAGGACCGCCTGATGCCGCCGGCCATCGTCCGTTCACTGTACGAAGAAGCCGGCCAGCCCAAGGAGCTGTGGGAAATCCCGGAGGCGGAGCACGGACGCTGTCAGGAAGCCGCCGGAGAGGAATACAACCGGCGGGTGCGGGAGTTCTTCCGCGCCAACCTATGAAACGAGCAGGCACCCTGACGGCGATCGGACGCATCACGGAGCGCTGGAGGCGTTCCGGGAAGAAGATCGGCTTCGTCCCCACCATGGGAGCGCTGCATGCGGCTCATATGTCCCTGGTCGAGCGCGCGCGCAAGGAATGCGACCGCGTTGTCGTTTCGATTTTCGTCAATCCGGCGCAGTTCGGCCCGCAGGAGGATTTCACGCGCTATCCCCGCCCCCGGCGCCGCGACGACGCCTTGTGCCGCGAAAACGGAGTCGACGCGCTCTACCGTCCCCGCACCGCGGATATTTACCCCCCGGGCTTTCGCACCTTCGTCGAAGTCACAGACCTGTCCGAACTGCTGTGCGGACGCTCCCGTCCCGGGCACTTCCGCGGAGTGGCTACCGTGGTCCTAAAACTCCTGGAGCAGGTCCGGCCGCATGCGCTGTACCTGGGCGAAAAGGATTTCCAACAGCTGGTCATTGTGCGCCGCATGGTGCGCGACCTGAATATCCCCGCGCGCGTCATCGGCTGCCGGACCCGGCGCGAGCGCGACGGCTTGGCGCTATCGAGCCGCAACAACTATCTGCGCCCGCAGGAACGATCCTGGGCGCCGCGGCTCTACCGCGCGCTGCGCTGCGGGGCGGCGGAAGGGCGCCGGCGGGGAGCTACGCCGGGCCGCGTTCTCCGCAGCATGCGCCGGGAAGCCGAAAAGATTCCCGGCGTCCGCATCGACTATCTCGAAGTCATTGATGCGGATACTTTGCGGCGGCCCGCACGCTTGCGAGGGCGCATGCGCCTGCTGGGAGCCGTCCGCATCGGCGAGACCCGGCTCATTGACAATATTCCCTTCACAATGCGACCATTATGCTGATCGACGGATATTTACGGTAATTCATCCTTGAATAGGCTTTCCTTAACTATAGCGTTCGTTTTGGCCGCCGGACCGCTGTGCCTCCGTGCGCAATCCGAGGAAGCGGCCGCCGCGCCGAAAACGGCTCTCAGCTACCTCAACGAGCATCTCGGTGCCGCGGCGGCGGATATCCTGGAAGCCCGCGGCTACGTCGTTCTGGCGGGCAAGACCAAATCCCGGCGCCTGGTTCATGTTCAGTGGAAGGCCCTGGAACTCCTCTTGGCCAACCGCAAGGATCTTCTCGTTTTCATAAAGCTTTTCGACAGCCGTCCGGCATTCGATACCGCCCCGGAAGATATCGCCGCGCTGCGGCGGCTCAAGGAGCTGCCCAGCACGGGGCTGCTCACGCCGGCCATGCATTCAGCGGTTGACGTCATTGCCGCGCATCTGCAGGAGGCGGCCGCCCTGCCGAAAAAGGCCCCGGCAGGGACGGAGAACGGCGCTTTCAGCACGCGGTGGGGCGAGGAGTTCCGCGCGGAGTTCCATGCCGAGCTCTTGACGGATTTTACTCCGCTGGCCGAAGACTATTTCACGCGCGTCCTTTCCCTTCCCGAAGCGGACGCGCACTTCCGTTCCTACATGCAGGACGTTCGCGGCCTTGACGCGGGAATCCTGCTGGATCAGGACCAGGCCGCCGGCGAACTGTCGCGCAAGACGAGCTTGCTTATCGCCTCCTACCTCCTGGATCAAAAACGCCTATGGAACCTGGCGCAGACGGCGCACCGCCTCAAAGACATCCTGCGCTCGAGCGGCCTGCGCGCCGATCTGGATGGGCTGCGCGGAACTCTGCCGGCGGCCGGCGATCACAAAAGCATCCTCAAGGGTCTGCGTACGGCCCTCGAAGAACAGGACCGGGACGCCCGCATCCGCTTCCGCGGCACCGACCTGCACGTGCACGCTGCCGACGGCGGCGCCCAGCAGAATACGGGCGACCGGGTCGTCGTCAGCCTGGCGTACTGGATCGAAGGGGCGAACAGCGGGGAACGGATCGACGTGTCCGCGACCGGCTTTATCGACGACCGCGAGCAGGGTGTCCGCCGCAAAATCGCCGACACCAAGCGGCTCGGCAGCGGCGGCCCCTACACGTTTACAACCGAGGTGACGCTCGAGTCGCCGTACCCCGTAGCCTACCGCTTCTATCTCAGCGCCCCGGGCGCGGAGACGCTGGAAGCCGACGTCACGATCGGGGTATCGCCCAGCTTCCAGGATACGGTCACCTCGCTCGCCGAAGCCGACGGGCTCGTCTCCAGGTGCCAGCTCAATAAGGCCGAGAAGGCCCTGCAGGACGCGCGCGGGGAAACCGCCGCTCTGGCCGGCAGGGAGCCGTTTAAAAAGCTATTGACCGACATCGACGACCGGCGCAAAGAGCTGGCACGGCGGAAGGAGGCGCGCGGACACCTGAAAGGAAGCCTGGACAGCGTCCATCTCTATGCCTCGCGCGAGCACTGCGACTATCAACCCGACCGCGCCGAGCGCGCCCTGGCGCTCATGAAGCGGCTGCCGCCGGGCTGTGACCAAATCCGGGCGGCTTCGGGCCAGGCGCTGTCTCAGCATATCGTCAAGCTGCTGCGCCGCACCAGCCGCCGGCGCCATCTGCAGGACGCTTTCAGCGCCGCGGCCGCCAAGGCGCGCGAACTGGAACGGAACTGCAGCATCCAGGAAGCGGCCGATATGTATACTTCGGCGCTGGCGCTGCTGGAGTCCGACCCGGGGGCGCGCTGCGGTGAATGGGAGACGGATTTCGAGCGGATTCGGCTCAACGATCTGCGGCGGGTAGGGCGCGCCTCCGCCGTCAGGGACGCGATTGAGCGCACGATCTCCAACGCTGAAAAAGCCTTCGCGCAAGGGCACTACGCCGCAGCTTTAAGCATTCTGCATCCCTTGCGGGCGGGCATCGACGCCCTCGATAACGCCGGCTGCTACGGCGCGCTGAAAGAGCAGGCCGAGAAAGTGGCACAAGCCGCCGGCCTCGCTCTGCCGCCCCGGCCCGCGCAGGATCTTAAGGAATTGCTTCCAAGTGACCCGATCGCCAAACCCCTCGAAGACGTACGCCGCGCGAGCCGCCGTCTGCGCGAGGAGCGCCGCCGGCAGCAGGAAACGGAAACCAGCTTTGAAGGCCCCAATACGCCGGACGAGGAGGAACCGCAGTGAGGCGCGCGCTGATCTTTACGCTGCTCACCGTTTTGCTCGGAGCCTCAGCCGAAGCGCAGAAGACGAAGCGCGCGCCAGTCCGCAAGACGGCACCCGCTGAAGACGCCGCGGAGAGCAAGACGCCGGCCGCCCAGCTTGACCTGCCCGTGCTGGCGGGAGCTCCGGGGCGGCCGGAGAAGTCGGGGCTATTGATCAACCATATTCTGCCGCGCTCCAGCGCCGACGACCTTGGCCTGCGCAGCGGCGACGTCCTGCTTTTCCTGAACGGGAAGCCCGCCAAGACTCTTGAGAGCGCGGCCTCGGCGCTCGCCTCCTGGCCGCCCGGCACTCGGCTGTCCGCCGTCGTTCGCCGCGGCGGCTCCGTGATTCGGCTGGAAACCAAGCCCTTTGCCCCGAGCCTGCCGCCCGTTCGCGATCCCGCCCGCCTCACGCCGCACGAGGAGAAGCTCAAACAGCGGCACCTGCTCGACGCCAAGACCGATAAACCCGTGCGGATAGGAGCCCCGGGCTTCACCGTCACCGCCGGCGAGAAGATATGGATTCGCTTTCCGCAAGGCATCCCGGCGAACATCGAACGCGGAGCCGTTCTGGAGGGCGTTACCAGCACCTCCATGTCCACCGACCGCAACTTGGACTTCATCGGCATCCCGCAGGACAGCCGCGTCTGGGCGCAGGTCGTGTCCGTCATCGAGGACGAGGAAGACCTTATCCGCCTGGTCAAATTGCACATCTACAAGCTCGAGCTGCTCGGCGGCCACACCTACTCCTGCTCGGCCGTCCCGAGCAAAGTATCCGGCGAACGTTCACTGCTGCGCGTAAGCGACGGCGGAACCATCCTGTCCGCCGCGCTCGACAGCGCGTCCTGGATCGTCGCTCCGGACCGCAATATTCAAATCCGCTTCCTCAGCGCCATGACCATCCGCGAACAGCCGGGATTCTACCAAGCCGGCCCCGGGCTGTGGTTTAAATCGGCAAGCGCCGACGCCAGAAAATGGCTGAAAGTCACGCATGTGATCAGCGACCGCTCCGCCGACCGCGCCGGCATCAAGAAGGGCGACAAAATCCTGCGCCTCAACGGAAAGCCGGCCAGCCGGCTGCGGTTCACGGACGCGATCAAAAGTCTCTACGGCGAAGTAGGATCGAAGATATCCATGGACGTGCAGCGGGGCGGCGGCCGCACGGAAAAGCTCAGCCTGACGCGCGGCATGCTCTACCGCAAGGGGCTGGGCATGAGCGCGCGCATATCCGGAAGCGAGGTCGTCGTTACTGCGGTCCACGCCGAATCCCCGGCGGACCACGCCCGGATCAAGAAAGGGGACCGCCTGGTCCAGGTGGGGCCCAAGCCGCTCGGGGGCGTGGACATCGGCGAGCTCAAGCGCCTGCTCAAGCAGGATCTCGCCGGCGACAGCGCTCTTATCGTACACCCGCCGGGCCATGCGATGCGCACTATCGAGCTCAAACAGGACTGGTTTCCCGTGCCGCTTGAGTTCACGCCCCGGACCGGCGCGAACGAGATCAGGGCTGAAGTTCCGCCAGCATCGACTCGACCTCGACGCGGTGCCCGGCGACAACCGCGGGGTCGCTCGGCTCCCGTACCGCAAAAAAAGCCTTAAGCACCTCACGCGCCTCTGCCGTCCGGCCGGTATCCCGCAGCGCTTGCGCCAGCGCGGGATAGTTCGCGGTATAGCCCGGCGCGAGACGCAGCGCGGTGCGCAGTTCCTCGACGGCGCGCTCTTTCGACCCGCCCGCAAAACCCGGCAGCTGAAAGAGCATGCGTCCCAAGACATGGTGCGCTCCCCCATGCCCGGGATCCAGCTGCAAGACGCGGCGCATCCGTTTTTTCAGCGGACGGATCATGAACAAAGAGCGCAGCATGCCCCGCGCCTCCCCCCTTCTGCCAAGCGCCAGCCCGTGCCAGAAATGCGCCTCCGCGCTCTCGGGATCGATCGCCACCGAGCGGCCGATCAATTCCTCGGCGCGGGTGAAGATGCGGATCTGTTCCTTTTTGTCGGTACGCTCTTCACCGACCCGAACCAGACTCCGGCCCAGACGCCACAGCGCCAGGGCATCGTCGGGGGCGTCCTTCAGCCGCGCCTCAAGCAGCGCCACCGAAAGATCCAAGCGCCCGGAAACGTGACGATGGAAGTATAGATCGTCGGCCTTGTCGTAAAAGGTCTTGCCGCCCAACTCTGCGGCAGAGGCCGCGAGCGCGCCGGAGAGGACGAGCGCCGTCAGGATCGCGCGCACGTTCAGCGACCGCAGCGGCTGAGATGCTGGCGCATGAAACAGTCGTTTTCCACGACCACCAAGCCGTTATCGCGCGCCAGCTTTGCCGCCTCCGGTGCTTCAATGCCGTCCTGTATCCATATCCCCTTGGCGCCGATGGCGACCGCTTGCCGCACGATCTCCATCACATGCGCGCCGCCCCGAAAGATGCTGACCACCTCGACATCTTCGGTTATGGATTTCAGATCGGGGTAGCAGATCTCTCCAAGAACGGTCTTATAGTTCGGATTGACCGGGATAATACGATACCCGGCTTCCATCAGGTAGGACGCTACTTGGCAGGAAGGGCGCTCCGTCTTTGGAGAACAGCCCACAACGGCGACGACATTGAGCTTGAGAAGCGCTTCGTAATCCTGATTGCTGGCCATCCGCGTACCGTAAATAGTGTACAAGACATGTTGTGCACTTACCATGGCAATTTTGGGATATTTGTTATACTCACGCCGTAAAACTATGGAGTACCGGCCCGCAACTTAATATGACGGATGTTACGGCCAAGGGCAAACTTGTCTTCTGGGTGATGATTTTGGCGGTATTGCTTTTTTCCACCGTCCCGTCCATCATGCTCATCAAAAAAGGCAAGGAGTACTATTCTTTTTTGACCGGATGGACGCCTAAAAGTCTGAAGCCGACCGCGACCAGCCGCATTCCACCGCCGCCCGACAGCATGACCGATGGAATGCCGGATATCCATTTTGTAGAATTCCAGATCGAGGCTCCCGGAGCAAAAAGCGTATTTTTATCCGCGAATTTCAACGGCTGGAAGCCCGACAGCCTGGCTTTGAAGCAGGATACAGCAGCGAAGTGGAAGATCGTTGTCCCCCTGCCGCCGGGCCGGTACTATTACGGGTTCGAGGTCGACGGCAGCTGGAGAACGGATTCGAATGCGGCCGGCGATGCGCAGCGAGAAGGCCGGAAGGTTTCGGTAATAATGGTCCCATGAAGCTGATTTCAGCAACCGTCGCACGCGCCGCCGTCCTCGCTGTATTGGCGGCATTCGCGATGTCGATCCCGGCGGCGCATGCCGCCTGGGGCCGGACCAAAGACGAGAATCGCATAATTCTTCTCTGGGTGCCCGAGATGGGAACCGTTGACTGGAACGCGTTCCAGTCCCTGATCGAGAGGCACCCCGACGTGCGGCTTACCGTCGCGCTGTCCCCGGCGGAAATCCCCGAAGAGGTGCGCCCCTGGCTTTCCGCCTGGGCACGGGAGGGCCGGTTGGAAGTCGCGCTGCGCATCACGGGCGACCCCATTCTGCCGCTGATTACCAAGTACCGGCAGCGGGACGCGGTGGACCGCATCGCGCTGGCCCGCATCCAGTACCGCGACGTATTTGAACGTTTTCCCGGCGGCTTCGTCCCCGGCGACGGCGCGCTGATTCCGGCCTTCGCCCGCCCGCTCGAGATGCAGCACTTCAAGTGGGCGGCCGTCGGGGACGCAGTGTTCCGTACCCCGTGGTACACCGGCGGCAAGGAGCCGATGGTCGCTATTCCCTTTCATGTCCCCGAGTCCACGGCGCCGGTCGCGCTCGCCAATCTGCAGGATATCCGCGCCGTCGTCCTAAGCGAGCTCAACGGCACGCTCACTCCCGGCGGAGGCGTCGAAGCGCTGACGGCGCTTTTCGAGGAGACCCGCAACGACCTCTGGACGAGCGCCCAGGAGGCGATCGAACTAATTAACCCTTATGCCGTCGGCCCCGAGGAATGGCCGACCTGGTCCGGAGACCTGCTGCTGTGGACTGAGGACCCCATCCAGGAGCGCGCCTGGCATCTCTACGAGATAACGGTAGGGGCGCTCAGCCGCTATCAGAATTCAGGCGCGGCCTCTCTTGATACGCTCGACCGCGCCAATACCCACATCTACCGCGCGCAGGACTCCCGCTACTTCCGCGTCGACAGCCTCCACAATCGCCAAATGGAGCGGCGCTTCCGCGGCCACCTGCAGCGCGTTTACCGTACACTGGGCCAAAAGGCGCCGCAAGCCCTAGCGACGCCGATTGCGGTGCGGCACACTCCCGCCTCCGGAGGCGAGAATGCCGAGCAGCCGGACGAAGCCGCGCAAAACGGGGCGAAGATCAAGGGAGACGCGGCCGTCCGCAGCCGCTTAGCGGACGGCTTGCTGACATTCGAGAACCCGGCAGCCTCCACCGCTACGCTGCCGACACAGCTGCCGGAGCTTCCGCCGGGGACGACCCCGCACCACTTATGGACGCCGCAGAGCCTTACGGTCAGCTGGGACGAGGAATCGGTGACTTTCAGCGTTGTGCCGCGAGACATCCTCAAAAGCGCAGCGCCCAACGGCTTCGCCGCGCCGATGTTCGAGCTGTATATGGACCTCAACAACCTCGCGGGACGGGGCTCGACCGCCCTGCTCCCGGGCCGGCGCGGCTTCGTGCCGTCATCCGATGCCTGGGAATACGCCGTCATTGCCAACGGCTGGGAGGCGAGCCTCTACCGTGCCGTCCCCAGCCAGCCGCCCGCCCTCGTCGAAAAATTGGGCTGCACGCTGGATGCCAAAGCCGGCGCTATCCGGGTCTCCGTTCCCCGCCAGCGGCTGCGCGGCAGTCCATCCGGCTGGGGCTACGTCCTGCTGACGCTGGCCGTCGATGAAGCCGGCGCGCGGCAGACGCCTCCGCAGCCGCTTCCGGGCGGCAACGGCAGCCCGCTCCTGGGCATCCTCGGAGGCCTCGATACCCAGCGCCGGCTCACGGACTCAAAGTCCTCTTATCGCCGGGTCAGCGCCGTTCGCCTGCAGGAAAGCGCTACTCTTGATAGATGATGGTGCGGTTGATGACGCGATCGTTGCCGCGCAGGTCGGCGCCCGCGATGCGGAAATTATTGGGGCCTTTCTCCAGATTAACCTGAAGGCTGAAGTTCCCATCCTCGTCCTTGGGCACGCCTTTGCCGTTTATCGTAACTGTTAGATCCGGATCGGCCTTGCCGCGGATACTGTAGCGTCGATACCCCACCGTTTCCGTCTTCTCCGCCGGCCGCGTCACCTGGAAGAGCGTCTTCTTTTGTTCGACCCGCGGCCGCGTCGTACCGCCGCCGACCTGGTACGGACGGGGGTTGGAGAACTCGCCGCGATCGCCCAACAGATCGATGACCGCGACCCGCGCCCAATAGCTCCCGTTAGGGACCCGTGCGCGCGCCAAGTCCAGCTTCTCATAGGCGTCGAATGTCTTGTCAAAAACGATGCTGCGGAACAGCCGGTCGCGCGCGATCTGGATATGGTAGGCGGCGACTGGCATGCCGATCGAGAGCTTCTGCAGGTCGACAGCCAGCTTTTCGGCGTCGCCGATGCCGGGTGTCGGCGCCGCCAGCGCTCCCGCGTCCGTCGTCGTCACCGCCGACGGCGCCCGCGCGGTCCCCATAGCGATATTCGCGTCGAGGTCGAGGTTCATGTCCGGGATGCGCACCGGGACCTCCGGCAGGCCGTCCAGGGAGATATTGGTGGCTTGTCCCGCATTGACGACGACGCTCTTGAGGCCCTTAAGGTCCTTAACATCGGCGGACCCTTTATAAACTTTAACCTCAGTCGACAAGTCGTTTTTTACCCGCGCGGTATACTTGGTGTCGTTGCCGCGCGGCGCGATAATCGCCGACGGTGTGGCGACCCGCGCTTTGGTCGCATGCACCGCGCCGCGGTTAAGATAAATGTCGTGATCCGCTTTCATCGGCGCCTTCAGGATCACCATGGAGTTCGCGTCGACGCTGAGCAGGCTGCCTTCGTGAAACTCGACGCTGGCGCGGGAACGATCCCGCGTCCTGAGCCCATCGCCATGATACAGCAGACGTCCGGCCTGGACCTTGTCCCATGCCGGCTTGTCCGCCTCCCGGGCGCTCACATTATTGACGGACTGCACCAGCTTGGCGGCGCGAAAGCGCACCTTGATGAGTTCGGTGGGAACCTGCAGCGTTATCCCCGGCAGCGCCACGGTGGGATCCGAGGTCGGAAGCTTGTTATGCTTCAGTATCTCGTTCCAGCGGGTGGGGTCCTTTAGGTATTTCTGCGAGATGCTCCACAACGTGTCGCCCGGCTGCACTTTGATCGGCTCGAGCTTGGCCTGGGCCGCCGCCGCAACCAACGTCAGACCGCAGAGCAGGCCCAACGCGAGCCTGGCCGCAGTCCGTCCGCTACGCGTCTTTCGCCGCCGGTTTGCCGAGATAGACATTGCCTTCCTCGTCCTGCTCCAGCCCCTTGGGGATGGTGAAGTAAAAGCGCGCGCCTTTGCCGTATTCGGACTCCACCCAAATGCGTCCCTTATGCGCCTCAACGAACTTCTTGCTGATGGTCAGCCCGAGCCCCGTCCCGCCGCGCTTCTGTCCCGGGACCTGCTCGAACTTGCCGAAAATTTTCTCCAAGTGCGACGCGGGGATGCCCGGACCGTTATCCTCGACGCAGAACCGGTACTCTTCGCCCAGGTCCTCGATATGCACGACGATCCTGCCGTCGTCCGGCGCGAACTTAATGGCATTGCCCACCAGATTCGTCGTCACCCGTTCGATCTGCGACTGATCCAGCTTTGCCTTGTAGTCCCCGTTGGGGTCGAGCACCAGCTCGATGCCGCGCCGCTGCGCCAGAGCGCCGAGAATCTCAATCGGATGCTGAGCGATGGCGCTGAGCGACGCCTCGCTGAAATGCACGGCGAGGTTCTGGTCTTCCATCTTCGCGACGTCGAGGATATTATTGACCATAGTCATCAGACGGTTGGACGACTTGATCATTGAATCGACCATGCTGGTCTGCTGCTCGTTAAGGGTCCCCGCGACGCCCTTGCGCAGGAACTCAAGGAAACCCGTAATCGATCCCAGGGGATTACGCAGATCGTGGGTGATCGACAAAAGGAACTCTTCCTTCATGCTGTCGAGCTCCTTGACGAGCGTCACGTCCTGGATAACCGTAACCACGCCGATCACGTTCTTCTTCGACGGCGATATAAGCTGGTAGGACGAGACGCGCAGGAACAGCCGCCGGTCCTCGGTGGACAGGTCCACCTCCTTGATCGACGCCTCTTCGCCGCCGGCCTCCTTGGGGTCCTGCGAAACGGTCGTAATGGCCGCGAGCAGCTCGGAGCCTTCCGGCAGGATATCCCCGAACGTTTTGCCCTCAATCTTCTCGCCGGTCTTCCGGCCCAGGAAATTCAGCGCTTTGCGGTTGGCGAGCTGGACTTTCCCGTCGTTGTCCGTCATGACGATGCCGTCGCCCATGGAAAAAAGGATGGCTTCGCTCTTCTGCTGCTCCAGCACCAGCCGGTCGACCTGCATCTCCGCATAGCTCTTCAACCGGCTCATCATACGGTTGAAGGTCTCGGAAAAAACCTGCAGCTCGTCGCCGGTCCTGATGACGACCGGTTCGGGGAACTGGTCGTGCGATATCCGCTCCGCGGTCCGCGTCAGGTCCAGCAGGGGCCGGGTCAGGGTGCGGGCGAGAAAGACCGCGACCGCGACCGCCGCCACACATACCACGATGATAATAGCTATCGCCGTTCGCGACATCTGGATGGCGGCGAGATACGCTTCCGCCTTGGGCTGCTGGATGATAACGGCGCCCGAGATCTCCGGCACATGCGCGTAGGCGCCCACCTGCTCCACCCCGTCGGGGCCGATGTAGTCGCTGGCGCCGACGCTCTTGGCGTCGAGCGCCGCTTTCACGATATCCCACTCGATCAGCGACTGCCGGTAGCTGCCGGGCAGCCGGTCCGGCGGATAAATCAGCGGCTCTCCGGCTTTGCCGACGAGGATCGCGTAGCCGGAACCGCCGACCCGCTCCGCCGACACCCGGCTCCAGAGGCTGTTGAGCAGCATGGAGACGCGGACCTCGGTGAACTCCGACAGCGGATAATATATCTCCAGCCGCGGCGCCTGGTCCTTGCGGGCTTTGAGCACCAGCGTGCGTTTGCGCACGTCCGCGAACATGCGGTAGATCGGGCTGTTGGCGTACGATTTGTTGGGCGAGTCCGCGACCAGCTCCGGATTGTAGACCTTAATGAGCTCCATCCCGTTGCGCAGTATCGCGATCTGCTCAATATCGGGATCGCTCTCGATCATGCTGCGCAGGAAAGCCTGGCGGGTATTCCAGTCCAGCCCTTTGCGCTGCAGAGCGGCCAGCGTGAAGAGCATCCGGTCATCGATATTCCTGATGTAGCTCGAAACGCCTTCGGCCGTCTTCTCGGCCAGCTTGATATGCAGCTCGACTACGGCATCCTCGATGCCGCTGCGGCTGATCTTGACCAGCTGCCAGCCCATGAACATGGCGGGCGCCAAGGCGAGGACCGCCAGGGCGACTATAAATCGTCTAAACAGGCCGGACCCGAGTAGGTTCATGGCGCTTTAAATACGTGGAAGAAAAAGGATTTCTTCCCCGCTATTAGGAAGGATATGCTACCGCGAGTGGTTTGTCAAGAAAGTCCGAGCAATGTGACTAATATCGCAATAAGCTCGGGCAGTCCGAAGAGCATATCGAGCAGCCATATCGCGGCGCCGACCAGCGCTACCCATTTCCAGGCGCCGTAAAGCACGAAGTTGTCGCCCATCCAGGAATCGAGATCGCGCAGCCGCTTGCTCAGCTTCCACTGCTCCGTGCGCTCCTGCAGCGTCGCATGCTTGGTCTCGCGGACCACCCGGATGCGGCTCGCGATGGCGTCGACGGCGACTTCCGCGCCGTTCTCGTCAAAGAAGTGGTACCAGAAGGTGCGCGGGCCGGTATCTCCCTTGCGGTGGAGCTGCAGGGAGACGCTGACTCCCTGCCCGAGGCCGGGATAGCCCTTGCGCGCCGAAGCGTACGCGGCTTGCGGATCGACGCGGACGGCCGCCATCAGGCGCGCGGGGGCGACCACCATCCGCAGCGGGTCGGCGGGAACGGCGACGTCCTCGTAGACCTGGACTCGGCTGCGGTACTTCCCCCAGGCGGCGGCGATCCCGTTATCGAGCTCGACGAGGATGGCGCTCGCTTTAACCTGTCCCGGCTCGTCAAGCACATAGAAGTTGAATTTCCACTGCGCGCCGTCGCGCACCGGCATGACCGCCGTCGTCTCGCCGAAGAACAGGTTATGCTCCGCGCGCCCCATTTTCCTGGCGGCCTTCAGCGCCTCTTTATACGCCTGCGCGTACATCTTGGCGGGGCTGTGCAGCGCGGGCTGGGAGACCAAGGTCCCCGCCATGCCGAAGAATACGGGGGCCGGCGCGTAGTGCGCGTCTATGACCGGCGCATCGCGCCCTGGTCGGCCCATTAGAATCTCATCGATGCGGCGGCCCAGGGCATGCGCCTCTTCGCCGCCGGACCGCCCCAGCCGGGAAACGGCTTCGAGCGCCGGGGCGGCGCTCTTCTTCATCCCCAGGATTTTCCGCTTGACGCTGCGGCGCGGTGTAATTTTATCGGCCGCTGCGGCGGAAATCGAAATTGCTTTTCCGTTGACCGGCACAATCATCTGCGCGGGCAGCACCACGGACTTGAATGAAACAGAAGGGAGCGCGCTGCCGAGCTTCAGGCTGATGGGAACCATGCCGGCGGTGCCGGTCATCGCGAGACCTGCCATGCCGGTAACGGCGGCGCCTGCGGCGGCCGATCCGGGCGCGGCGGTACCGCCGACCGCGATCCGCATTACCGCAGCGCGGGCGTCCGGGCCAGCGAACAAAATGAGGAGCGCACCCGCTAGAGACATGGCGAGCGTTTTGCGCAATCCATCAATACTCGTGATACCCATCAAGTACGATTATGCTACCAACTAGTTCCTTCATGTTTATGAGCCCTCGGGGCACTTTACTCCGAGCAATCGGCCTAGACGATTAAGGATGTGAAACCTAAGAAAGTGCCGGAGTTTAAATGATTATTATTCTGCTTGCTTCTCGGGGTGCGATGAAATACAATAATAGGTGCCAGACATTATTATTGTCGTAGACAGCTGACAGTTCGGATCCTGATGGGCGTAAGCCTTGTGGGGGTGGCAGGATGAACATACCAGCATACATCTGTTTTTCTCTGGCGGTCCTCGTGTTTCCCGGCGTTTCCCAAGCGGAAACTGCAGGTTTTTCCGATCTTAACCCCCAGTCCGTTCTGACAAACCTCAAATCTCGCACCCCGAAAATGCCCGGTATGGCTGCCGGACCGATCGCCGCCCCCACCGCCCAGGAA
Organism: Elusimicrobiota bacterium; assembly: GCA_043827405.1. Lineage (GTDB taxonomy): Bacteria > Elusimicrobiota > Elusimicrobia > UBA1565 > UBA1565 > JBDRPD01. Next base: position 28,275 of record JBDRPD010000022.1, read on the forward strand.
GGTCCGGGAACTCAGAGCGGACGTTTCGATTCCGCGCCCGATTGGGAACTGACCCCCGGCGTCCTCTGCACCAGAAGCGACAAGGATTTCAAAGAGTACCGCTACGCCGAGCGCATCCCCTACTGCCAGCGCAACGTGTCGACTGATGAGAAAAAGCTGGTCTCAAAATGGTACGGCGTGGAGTGGGAAGACCACAGCGACTACCAGTACGACCACCTCCTGTCGCTCTGCCTCGGCGGCAGCAACGATCTGCGCAACATCTGGCCGATGCCCTGGGACGAAGCCCGCGCGAAGGCCAAGCTGGAGAACCAGCTCTGCCTGCGCCTGAAGGCCGGGGAGACCACGCAGCGGGCCGCGGTCGAAGAAGAGCTCGGCTGGTTCTCGGAGAACGCGCCGCACCTGCTCAAGCGCGTCAGAGCCCTGCTGCCGGTCGCGAACTAATCCGGCCGGCAGATTTCCCGCGCGAGTTCCCGCGCCACGAATATCTTCCCCTTTTCCATCAGATGCTCGTTGGGATATCTATCCTCTTCCCAATCGAAAACGGGATGCGGCAGGCTGCGGGACAAATCCAAAAACCTCACGCGCTCCGGCTCAAGCAGTTGCCGGATAAGAGCGACGTTTTCGCTTATTCTGCCTGAGAATTCTTTCCCCATATATTCCGCGCCGAATTCATGGTCGATCGGCGTGATATAGAAAAAGGGGATGATATTGTTCCCCTTCAGCAGCCTCGCGAGCCGAAGCATCGCCGCGAGCTTGGCGTGCTCTGGCGTGAGCTCGTACATGTAGTGGTAGATGAGCTTTTCTCGCAGCTTCTCATCGGTCACCGCGCGATAGCGTTCCTTATCCTCAAAATAGCTCACTGTTCCGACCGACCTCGCTCCGTTGCGCACCGGTGTGTCGTTGAATTCCGCTTCCGTAACAGGCACAAGCCTGAAGGCCTGGAAAACAGCGAGCGGCTTATAGAAGACCCGGTAAAAAAAGTGATTGTGCGTAATGATGAACTTTTCTACCGGAAACTGATAGCCGGGGTTTTTGTCCCAGGCCGGTGAAAACGATCTTAGGTTTATGGGGATGACGACCACCTTGATCTTCACCCCTGCGTCGATAAAATATTTCGCCAAGTAGTAGAACATGTCCATATGGTAGGCGGGCGCATACCGATGCAGCATGGACGGACCCCGGCACAGGTCGTAAAACATCATACTGATGGGCTTTTTGTTTTTGTCGTTGGCGTTGAAGCTGCCGTTGGCGCTGTCGCCGAAAAACACGATGTCGAGGCTGCGCGGGAGGTCTCCGGCATACATATGAAGATGCGTATTGAAAAACCGCCGGTCTCCCCCCCGCAGGAAATAGAGCGTGACCTGAAGGATGACGATAAGGACGCTGAAGCAGATCGCTTTAAATATTATTCTCTTCACGCAGATTATCCGGCTAGAATTGGAAATAAATAAACGGCGTTTCTTTTACGATCCCCCAGTTCAACAAGATAATCGCCGCCAAGGCATATCCCGACCACCTCACATATATCGGCTGCCGGGCGAAGATTTCCTTCAGGCTCATGCGCGCCTGGAAAAAGTGGATGGTTTCCAAAAAGAATATAGCGAGCAGGGCGATCTTAAACTCCGCCGCGCTCTGTCCCAGAATCAGACCGTCGCTCATAATTCGGCTGCCTGCGGCGGTGAATTGAAAAAGGTTCGTCGCGACATGGACGGCGTCATTGATATTATTGGCCCGGAAGAAAATCCAGGCGAAGTTGACCGCGGCGAACGTAATGGCGATGTTCATTAATCGCAGCACGGAAGGATATCGCTCCAGCCCTGCCGCCCGGGAAAATCTCATTCGTACCGCCGAAGTCAGGTTGGAGATGACGATGAATATCCCATGCAGGGCGCCCCAGGCCAGGAAGTTCCAACGCGCGCCATGCCACAAGCCGCTGATCAAGAAAGTGATGAAGAGATTCAGCTGCCATCTCCATATTTGGGTCCGGCTCCCGCCCAAAGGGATATATAGATAGTCTTTAAACCACGTCGAGAGCGAAATATGCCACCGCTGCCAGAAATCCCGTATCGAGCGGGCATGATAAGGCCGGCGAAAATTCAGCATCAAACGGATCCCCAGAATCCGCGCCGATCCGATCGCGATATCCGAATAGCCGGAAAAATCGCAGTAAATCTGAAAGGCGAAAAAGACCGTGGCCAACAGCAAGGGCGGACCGGAGAATTTGCCGGGATCTCCGTATACGTGGTCGACAAAGAGAGCCAGCCGGTCGGCGATGACGACCTTTTTGATTAGACCCCATAGGACTAATTTCATCCCCTCCGTTATTCGCGCATAATCGACGACATGCTCTTTTTTGAATTGATGGATCAGATTCGCGGCTCTTTCGATCGGGCCGGCCACCAACTGCGGGAAAAATGCGACGTACAGCGCGTAATAGCCCAGGTGCTTTTCGGGCTTGATCGTCCCGCGATAGACATCGATTGAATAGCCCATGGTCTGGAAAGTAAAAAAGGATATGCCGATCGGCAGGAGGAGGCTCGATCGAGAGGGCGAATACGAATAATCAAACAAGGCGAGGAGCTGCGCAACAGCCTCCTGGAAGAAATCGTAATACTTGAAGGCAAATAGAAGTCCCAGATTGACCGCGATGCTCAATATCAAGAGGCTCCTGCGGGTATTTTTGCTCTCGGCTTTGCCCAGCATAATGCCGGCCGAATAGTCGATGAGGGTCGATATGACGATGAGCAGCAGATAGGCCGGCTCCCAGTACATGTAGAAGAAGTAGCTCGCCAGCAGCAGGAAGATCCAGCGCGCCCTCTGGGGCAAAGAGAAGTTGACCAATACGACGGTCGGCAGGAAGATGAAAAAGGCGATCGAGTTAAATGACATGCTCTTGGCGGCTTGCCGCCTTGACTAGAGATTAGCTAACGCGGCGGAAATGCGCCAGGGGGCGCCCAGCGATGCGAAGCGGCATATGCTAAAATCGATCCGCGAATGAACCGATCAACCGATCAGATGCAGTTGGAGATGCTTCGTCGCATGTCTCCGGATCAAAAACTCGCGTTGGCCGCCCAGTTGCGGGAGGCCAACCTCGCGCTGCTGGCCGCCGGCATACGGGCTCGATCGGGCGATCTCCCGGCCGAAGAACTGCGGCTCGAGATGCTGAAAGCGATCCTCCCCAAGCGGCTTTTCGAAGCCGGTTACCCACGCCCTTGACCCAAGAAGAGATCCTTCGGGACGCGCTGCGCCTGCTCGGCAGGCTCGGCATCGAGTACATGCTGACCGGCTCCTTCGCATCCAACGTCCATGGGCGGGTCAGGTCCACCTTCGACGCCGACATCGTGGTGGTTCTCAAGCCCGCGCAATTGAAAATGCTGATTGATTCGCTCGGAGCGGACTATTACGTCGACAATGTGACGCTCCCCGAGGTCCAAGAGTCTGGCGGGAAGCTCAACTCCCTGCACCGGCCGAGCGGGCTGAAGATCGACTTCTTCCTGGCAAGGACGGCGCGGGATCGCGAGGCGCTCGCGCGGCGCCGGACGATCCAGTTCGGCGGCGCCGAGATCGCCGTCATCGCTCCCGAGGATTTGATCCTCGCGAAGCTCCTCTGGGCCAAGGAGGGCGGCTCTGCCCGGCAGGTCGAGGACGCGCGCGGCATCGCCGAGGTCATGCGCGCCGAGCTTGATATGGAGTATCTTGGGCTCAAGGCTCGTGAAAATGGTCTTGAGAACATCCTCGCGCAGATTCTGCGGTAGAGGAAATTCCTTTTGTAGAACTTCTCTGCTTTTCGCCGAATTACGCCCTTGACCTAGCTCGCGCGGCGTGATCGCGCCAGGTGGCGGCTTAAGATCGGCGGGAAGGGATGGCGGCGGTGGGACCAAGATACATAACACTAATTATCTTGGGACTGGCAGCCGGCCGGCTAGGCGCTGGAGCGCAAGGCCGCGCGCAGGTCGATCCCGTGCTTGAGCAGGAGCAGGGGAAGCATGAGGGCCCAGGCGCTTTCCGGACCCGTGACTGCGGCCGCGCCGATGCCCGTGGTCAGGATGACGACCGCCAGCAGAGTGACGCCGACGGAGTTATAGAGAAGATTCATCTTCAGCGGCTGCGAGAAATCGATCGCGATTTCCCTAAGGTGAACGTTCTCCGCGGCATAGACGAACGTGATCCAGAGGGCGAGCGCGAGCTCCCGGACAAAGACGTTCCAGGAGAAATCCATGCTGCCGTTGTCGACGTGCACGAGTATGAAGGTGAAGAAGGCGAGGCCGCCCAGCAGCACGCCGTAGTCTCCCAGGCGGGACGGGATGTCCTCCTGCCGCATTGACCCCTCGGCCCACTTTATTTCGGCCGCCGTCGGGCGTCTCGCATAGCGCTGAATCCTCGCGCGCAGGGCCGGCAGCATCTTCCCATTCGAGATGCGAAGCATCGCATCGACCAGATAAAGCCGCACGAAGGTGCTCAGGATGAACGCGAACAGCAGTACTCGCGGATTGTCGTCACCGAGCGCGAGGGCGAATACCACGAGAGTGAGCGCCAGCAGGTGGCCGGAAACCGGCTTCATGGAGACCTTCATAGAAGCATACCCCGCGCGGCGGGAACATGCCAGGGTGCGGACGCAAAAAAGCCTTGCCCCCGCGAAATGCGCACCATATACTGTAGTTAAGGGTATTATGAAGAAGCCGTTCGGCAAGCGCGACATGCGCAGAAAACGCCGCCAGGACAAGGAACGCAAGGGCGGCGCCATCCCCGGACCGGTCAGTACGGCCCCCTCTCAGGTCGGCGTCCGGCTGGCCCCAGCGGCCGGCGCGGCCTCCTCCGGCGGTTCTCAGCTATCGGCATGGAATACTTTTGCCGGTGCCTTTGCCCGCGCCACCGGGCTCAGCGGCCAATCCGCCACCGCCGCCCGCATGGCGCTGGTCGTCATCGCCGTGACCACCGGCGCCGTTTCCATCTACCTGAGCCGGCCGCGGCCGTCGGCGCCCCTGCGCCAAGGCCGGCACATCTTCGCCCCCAAGCCCGCATCCCCGTTCGACGCGCGCGTCGAATCGGAGCCCGCGCCGCTCACTCCCGCCCAACGGGTCGCGAGCGGCTCCTCACTGGACTACTTCGCGGACGCCAACCCCATCGATGCCGTCGCCGGAACCGCTCCCGCCGCGGCGGAAGAGGAAACCGGGGAGGCGCGGGAAGCGCCGGCGGCCGATGACGCCGCCGACAAAGAGCCCGCCGGCGACGCGCCGGCGGCGTCTAAGCCGCCCGCGGATAAGCCCCGTCTCATCGCCTCCAGCAAGATCGGCACCGGCGGCGGCCAGCTTACCTCCAATGTCGCGCTGAAGACCCTGCAGGACATGAAAAGCCATGGCGGGGACTTCGCGGAAATATACAAGAAACCCGGAGCGGCCTCCGGCGAAAAGGCTGGAAAACGCACCTTGCTTGCCGCCAGCCGAAGAACGGCCGGCGCCTCCGGCAGCAATGCCTACGGTCAGGCGAAGTTCGCCAATCGCATGAGCGGCCAGGCGGCGAAGTCCGCGGCATCCAACTCCGCGGCCGCCTACGCCTCACAGCCTTTCGACGGCGCCAATACGCTCGGCGGCAGCGGCGCCGCGACGGGCGAGGGCGCGGCGCTCGGCGGCGCCGGGGTCGAGACCGGCGCCAGCAGCATCAAGGACACCAAGGAGATCGAGGAGCCGCCCAAGCCCGAAGACGTGAAGACGCCGCAGAACCAAACGCCCTATCAGGGCATGCTGATCGCGGCCACCGCGGCGCTCATGATCGGCCTGCTGCTGCTCAAGCTCGCGGGCGAGCTCATCAATCAGGCCAAGGCCGATCCCACCGGGGTGGGCGCCGCGGCCAAGCTCGCCCAAGGCAAGATGCTGGCCATGGCCGCCATGGCGGCGGGCGGCGCGGCGGCCGGGCTCGGCGGCATGATCGCCGGACAATTCGGCCAGCTGACGCAGGCGATACCCTTCATCCTCGGCGGCGGCGCGCTCGCGGCCGAGGCGGGTATGGTCATCATCAAGGCCGACCAGGCGGGAAAGGACGCCGGCGACAAGATTAACGACGGTGCCGGACAGGCCGGCGGCTTGACCAGCCAAGCGCTCTCGCCCGATAGGGCCAGCCAGAACAACCTTGAACCGGAAAGGAAGCTGAAGGGAAGCGGCTAGCTGAGCGCCGGAGCCGGCGGCGGCGGCGATGACTGCCGCATCCGGCGCCGCGTCAGCCACTCCCATACCGCCGCCAGAATCGACAAGAGCAGCGAGCCGAAAAGCACCCACGGCCACCACTTGGTCGGGTCGCCGGGCCGGCTGGGATCGTTCCCCTCTTGCTCTTCGCGGCGGCGCTCGAGCTCAGCGAGATACTTGCGCAGGCGGCCCAGCTCGTCGCGGATCGCTCCGATCTCCTTGTCGAGCCCGGCGATGGCCCGCTCAATCGCCCGCTGGCGGCCGACCTTCCAGGCGAGGTCCTGGATCTCGTCCCACAGCTTGCGCTCCTCGGCGCCCACCGCGCGGCGCCGGCCGATGCCGTCGCGCAGCTCCCGCTCCGCCGCGGCCAGGACCTGCTCAAGGCCGGCGCGGGAGCCGCGCTGGTTTCGCAGGTCGTCGCTCAGCCGGTCCGGCAGCGCGGAGAGCTCGGACTCGATCTTTCCGTACTGGCCGGCGCCCGGCCGGATCTGGACGTTTCGTTCAATGCGGTCGACCTCGATATGCCCCGGAATGCCGCCGATGCGCACCCGGCCGCTGCCGTCCGAGTTCGGATGCGAGCCGATCATCGGATCATCGAGGGCGTCTTCCAGCGCGTCGCGGCCGTAGCTCTCCTTGACCCGCGAGGTGATGACGGAACGGTCCCGGCCGCGCCGCGTCTCGAGCCATACGTCCTCGAGCCCGCCCTCGAAGTAGGAGCGCACGCGCTTGCCGGCGTTGACCAGATCCTCGAGCTCATAGACCATGGTCCGCTCCACATATTTGCGCCCGTAGTGGATGTCCTTCTTGCCGGCGCGCGAATCCTTGTCGTAGATGTTCTCGCCCGGCTTGATGGGAGAATCGATGCCCACCTGCTGGGGGAACTGGCTGGCGTCGAAGTACCAGTCCACCGGGTCGGGCATCAGATCGAGGAAGTCGATGAAGCCCACCGCGCGGCGGAAGAAGCCGTGATGGTTGGTGGCGCCGCCCTCGATCTTCTGCATATGGACGCGGCCCAGGTAGTTGTGCTGGTTCGGGTCGCGGCCGGTCAGCAGCTCCATCGGCGTGCCGAGCACGCCGCGCGGGATCTCCATGAGCAGGCTGCCCCAGTTCCACGGGCTGTAGGCCCAGCTTTCAACCCCCGCCTTCTCGCGCCCCGAATCGACGAGCCGCGAGATCATATAGCGGCGGTTGAGCATGACCGGAAGCTTGCTCTCCGGGTCGACGTAGTAGCGCAGGCGGTAGTTCGGATCGACCGTCTTGCCGTCGCCGCGCTCGCGCACGATGCGGTCATGCGCCTGCTGCGGATCCTCATGGGAGAGGACGATCATTTGATCCGCCAGCGCCCAGTCCTCGCCCGCCTTCTCGACGGCTTCCGGGTCCAGGTAGATCTTGACCAAAGTCTGGTCGGTGTCCATCACCGCCGCGAATATCTCCCCCCGCACCGTCCGGGTCTTGCCCTGCGCGGCGCCGAGCCCGACGCTCAGCTCCTGTTCGCCGAAGACCGGCTTGGCGGCGACGCGAACCAGGGAATTGCGCTCATCGACCGTGATCGACGTATCGCGCGTGACGTAGAGGCGCCACTGCTGCACGCCCGAGAGCTTCTTCGCCTCGCCCGGAATCGACAGCTTGTCCGGCCGGACGGGATCGATCTCTTCCGGAACGCCCGCCCGGCGCAGCGCTTCCAGATAGGCCTGGCCCTGCGCTTCCCACTGTCCGCCCCGCGCCATAAGCAGCCCCGTCTGCGTCAGATCCTCGAGCGCCTGGTCGAACTTCCGGTACTTGTCGCGGAAATCCTGATGCAGCTTATTGAACTTGTCGAGCTCTTTGGCATGCGCCTGCTGCGCGTCGATGAACCCGTCATCCTTAACGGTGCGGGCGTTGAGCTCGGCCTTAAAGCGCGAGGCGAAGTCTTCGGCCGGCTCGCCCGCCCGCCGCGTATAGCTCCCCCGCATCTCCCGCTCGATACGGTCGCGGACCGTCTTCTGCACCTGCTGGTACTGCGCATGCTCGGCGTCGAGCCGCTCCTTCTGCGCGTCCATTTTGCCGCGCGCGGCGTCCTCCGCGGACTTGGCCGCCTCGACTACCCCGCGCGTCTCGGCGAAGATGCGCACGGATTCCTGCAGCGACCGCACCGCCTCGTTGAAGTCATCCTGCGTCAGATACATCGCGGCGGGCTCGGCGCCCTGCTCGACCGCGAAGCCGTAGCTCTGCAGCTTGACGCCCATCCAGCCCCGGCGCTGCGAGCGGACCTTATGCTCGCGGGCGTACTCGATCATCTTCTCGACGCCCTTGGGGCCCGCCTCAAGGAAATGGAAATATTCGGCCTCACGCCGGTCCGCGGCGCTGTCCGACAGCCGCAGGCGCTTGACATGATCGTAGAGGCTCTCAATGGTGGGGAAGCGGTCGCGCGAGTAGCTTTCCCCGCCGGTATAGAGCACCGTCTCCGTGTTCGCCGGGTCCGACCACAGAGCCTTGAGCGGGTGCCGCGCGGGGTGCAGCTCGTAGCGCCCGCTGTCGCGCGTAAAGCTGAACATGGCTCCCTTGACGGCGACCGCGAGGGCTTCCTCGTAGCTGAAGGCCCGGACCCCAGCGCCGTCGAGCCGCACCAGCGCGAACTCGCTGGTCGCGAAAAGCTTATGCAGCTGCAGCCGTACCGTATTGCCGTCCAGGGCGCGGCGCGCGCTGCTGCTCTTGCCGAGCGCGGAGTCGACGCCGCCGATCACTTCCAGCCGCCGCTTGCCGTCGAGCAGCCACATGCGGCCGTCCGCATCCTTATGGATCTGCTTGGCTTCCAGCAGCCGGTTGACGTCTTCCTGGGTGAACCAGCCCTGTGTGGTCCACAGCCGCCGGTCGCCGACGACTTCGGTCACGGCGTAGAGCGGGGACAGCTCCCCGGGATCGCGCGCCAGCCAGCGTTCGCGTAGGCCCTGAAGATACCCGAGGACGTTGAGGACCTCATTGATGTCGCGGGCGGACGCATGCTCGTAGCGCAGCGCCTTCAGCCGCCCTTCCTCGAGCATGATCAGAGCCTCGAGGGCGGGCATCGCCCGTCCGAACCGCAGCTCGGACTTGGCGCGCTCGATCGACACGGTCGGCGGATACAGGCTCGCCAGGTAGCGGATCATGCTGCTGTCGCCCGCGACCGACTCATGCTCATAGGTCTTGAGCACTTCCGCGTCGTAGGCCGCCTCGGCCTTCAGGTAGGTATCAAGAGCGATATCGCGCATAATGAAGTCGGCCGCGCCCCGCAGATTGAGCATATAGTCTTCCAGCAGCGTCTGCTTCGCGTCCAGGCGCGCGCGGTAGAGCTTCTCGAGGCGCATGACCGCGCCCTGCAGCGCAAAGGGAAGGTCCAGGCTGTCGGCGTAAGCCTCCCGCATGCTCATCAGCAGGCCGTCATTATGCGCAACGGCGCCGTCGGCCGCCGTGATCTGCCCTTCGATGTCCTGCATCAGGAAGTTGAGGAATTCGGTGCGCCCGGCCGGATCGACCGACAGCGCCGCGAAGATCCTGCCGAGGACCCCCTCCACCTGCAGGCGCCGTCCCTCGGCGTCGAGCTTGGTCAGGACTTCGAGCTTATGGGCGGCATCGATCTCGGGATGATAGCGCGCCGCTTCCGCCGCCTCGTGGATCATGCGGTACAGGGAGGACGCCGCGTCGAGGTCCCGGCGGGCCTCGGGCGCCAGGCTGCGCAAAGTGGCGAGCTTATCGAGCAGGCGCTGCGCGAAGCCCGCATCAAGCACCCGCCGCGAGGCGTAGGAGAGCATGCGCTCCTGCTCGGTCCGCCCCTTTTCCGCTCCGGCCAGTTCCAGCGCGCGCGCCGACGGGACGATCAGCTTCTGCGCCGGGAAGCCGATCGCCTCCAGCTCGGTGACCAGCTTGATAAAATCGTTCTTGAGCTCGGCCACGGTTTTCGAGAACTCCAGCAGCGCATCCACCAGCGCCTGCTGGGAGGAAGCCAGCTCAGCGGCGCCGGTCATGCCGCGCTCAAAACGGGCCAGCGAGGCCTGGAACTCATCGGCGGCGGCGAGGATCAGCCGGTGCTGCTTCTCCACGAGCTTTGACTTTTCGGCCACCGCGTTCATGAGCAGGTGCAGCTGCTGCGCCAGCTCCTGCATCCGCCCCTGCGACATAAGCTCCTTGCGCAGGGACTCGGACAGAACCTGCTCGAGGCCGCGCTCGATCGAGCGCGGGTCGGGCGCTTCCATGTAGAACGCGCCGACCGAGCGGGCGCGGAAGATGCCGAAGGCGGCCACCGGAGTGAAGCCGTTGTAGCTCATCCGCTCCGCGATCACATCCGCCCGGATCTGGTGGATCAGGCCGTCCTCGCTGCCCAGCGCCGCGGGGATGCCGCCGTCGAAGAGCGTGCGCCGGATTTGATCGATATTGAGCGCCTCGACCTGGGAGATGAAGCGCGCAGCGATGCGGCCGAGGTCCCCCGAATCCCCGCCCTGGTCCGCCGGCACCAGCCGCGCGAGCTGCGCCGGCGTGACGTCGCGCGGCAGTCCGAGCAGCGCCTTGATGCGGTCGGCCTGGATGGCGAGGCGGTCGTTGATGTCGCTTCTGAACTGGTCCAGGTTGTCGGCCAGCTTCTCGGCGCGCGGGTCGCGGCGCATGGACTCGGCCCAGCGCTGCAGGCGGACATTGGTCTCGAACTCGGAGAGCAGTATCTGTCCCGAAGACCGCGCGGCGGCGTTCATATTGCGGTTGATGCGGGTCGCCTTGTCGACGCGCAGCTTGGCCAGCGCCAGCAGCACCTCGGCCGGCGTCTCCGGGTCCCGCAGGCGAACTTCCACCCAGGTGTCGATATAGTTCTCGCCTATCGGGTCACCGCCGAGGCTGGTCCGTGCCCGGTAGTAGCGCGCGTAGCCGGAGGATTTCTGCTCCAGCAGCTCCGGCGCGAATACTTCAATATCGGCCTCCCGCCCGGCGGAGGCCAGGTCCTGTTCGGCGTCCATGACGCGCGCGGTCAGATCGCGGTAGCTCGCCGGCAGCGTCCCGACCACCGCGTCTTCCGGCTCGGCGCCCAGCCGCGCCAGGTTCGCCTTGAGGACAAACAGCTTGTTATTCAGCTCGACCGCCCGCAGCCGCGACTCCGGGTCCGTTCGGCCGTTGAGCCGTGCCAGCGCCGATTCCGCGGACTTCAGCTCCGCCTGGACCTGCCGGTAGCTGACGGCGCGGGCGCGGTCGTAGGCGTCGCGCGCGCGCTCCGCATCGAGAGTCTGGATGCGCGCCGCCGCCACCCGCTCGGGGTTGCCGATCCCTTCGTCGGACAGGGCGCTGAGCAGGCGGCCGAGCGAACGCACAACGAGCGAGACCGGCTCGACGCGAACCTGCTGCAGCTTGAGGTCCTTGTCGACCATCTGCTCCACGGCGCGGGCGACTTCGACGCGGGAGTCGAGAATGGCCTTGTCCGCCGCCGCCGGTTCCTTCTTGGCGAGGATCGCCTTGAGGTCGGCGAGGGCCTTCTGGGGCGTAAGCTCCATGTCCAGGGGCGCGCCCTCGGGCCGCCCCATAAGATAGTTCAGCGTCATGAAGGACTGCTGGTAGATCTGCCGCGCCATGATCAAGCGCCGGGAAGCGATATCGAGCTCGCGCTGGAGCCGCGGCACGTTCCCTTCCGGATCGCCCTTGGCCGCGTCCCGCTGCGCCGCGGCCAGCTGCCGGCGCAGCTCGGGGATGATCTCTCCCTCAAGGATCTGCACCGACTGTCCGGCATGGTCGATGGCGACCACGTGCCGGTAGATGTCGAGCGCGAGGTCCGCTTCGACCTTGGTCTTGAACTGGTTGAAGTACTTCTCCTCGCTGCGCCCCTGCGCCGTCTGCAGCTCGCGCAGCTCCTCCGGCTTGAGCTCGAAGGTCAAAATCGGCGTCACCGCCAGCCCGGTTACGCCGAACGAGGGCAGCCAGCCCACGCCGTCGGCCGTAAGGTTGTACCCGGCGAACAGGTCGATATAGAACCGCTTGATCCGGTGGTCGTTGGCCGCGGTCCGGTGCGCGGCCGCCTGCTCCCGCAGCCCGACCTCCTCCAGGCTCCGGGCGTTCTTGGAGACGACGTTGAAGGCGTCCTGGAAGCTGTCGACGAGAAGCGGGTCGCTGCCGCCGGTAGGCGCCCGGCCGAAGGAGCGGTCGAGCACGCTCCATCCCGCCGCCAGCATGCCCTTGGACTCCGACTCCAGAATTCCGGCCACGTACCAGTGCCACTGGTCAAACGCCTCGCGCATCCGCTTCTCGCCGATGAGGCCGTTGCGGTAGGCCTTGATCGCGGTGTCGAGAGCCAGCTGCGACTTGCGCGCGCCGGGAGCCAGATTGTCGGCGTCGGCGAACCAGGCCTCGGCGCGCTGGCGCTCCTTGGCCGCCCGCAGGCTGTACTCCTGCCACACTCCCTCAATCTCGCGCACCGTGGCTTGGGACTCCAGGATATACGCCTTGTCATGCTCTTTGGAAGCCGGGTCGTAGATCGGCAGGCGGATGGTCACGCCCAGGCCGAGGACCTGGTTGGCCATATAGTCATGGAACTGAGCGCCGAAAGAGAAGGTCAGCTTGTCGACCCACGGGATCCAGTCCACCAGGTTGAAGGGGTTGTCGCCGATCTCCTTGGCGATCTCCTCCTTGTCCAGCATGTGCAGGATCTTTACCATGCGGTCGGGCGTGGCGATAATCGACTTGATCTCGGAGAGCAGGCTCTGCACGTCCCCGGCGCTGAGATTATCGAACGGCAGCGCCGCTTTGGGATCGCGGCCGCTGAGCATGTTGTAGCGGATCGAGGCCTGCTGGAGCCGGAGCTCGGCCTCCGCCTCCAGCACCGCGCCCTCGCGCCGCAGCGCCTCGGTCGGAGCATGCTCCGCCATGGCATGCGCCATCTTCAGCTCCCACTGGGCCTGGGCGATATCGACCACGGTCTGCTGCCACTGCCGGGTCAGCTCCAGCATGCGGAACTGCAGCCGCAGGGACTCGCGGTAGAGATTCTGCACCTTGGCCTCGATAAGCGCCTTCTGCGTCTTGCTCAGCTCCATCGTGGTATGGGTCCCGGCCGCGAAGCCGCCGCCCACCACGCGGTCCGACAGGTCGTCGCCGATCGGGTTGGTTGTGAAGCCGACCATGCCGCGCACGCGGGTATTGTCGAGGAAGGCGCCGGCCTTGCGCAGCTCCTCGATCTCCTTGGTCAAATTGCCGATGTCCTGCTTGATGAGCTTGGTGCCGATATCGCGCAGGAACACCGAGCGCAGCTCCTTGACTTTTCCGGCGTCGGCCGCCTCATCCTTTAAGAAGCCGTCAAGCTCGCGGTTGTACTTCTTGAGCGCGCTGGACCCTTCCAGCGCGTCCGCGGTATTGCGCGTCACGGCCGACCACAGCTCGCCGAGCGTGAACGCCGAGTTCAGCCCGATGGTCAGCCGCGGCTCCTGTCCCACGTAGCGGGAGCCGTAGCTCAGCGAGATATTGGAATGGTCTCCCGTCTTCTTCGCCAGCTCGAGGAAATAGGTCTTGGCGTCGCCGACCAGGCGCCCCTCGGCGTTGACTACGACGCCCCAGTTGGGAAGCGTTACCGACACCCGGTCGGACAGCGTGCCGAAGCGCTCGCCCTTCTCGAAGCCGGCGCGGTTCTGGATGATCATCCAGGGCTTGCCCTTGTCGTCTTTGATGGTGAAGCCCTTGAGCACCGTGACGCCCACCGAATCCTGATTGTAGTCGTCGGTCCCTTCGACCCGCGCCCAGAACAGGTCGACGCTGAAGGTCTCTTCCGATTTCAGCAGCTTGGCCACGTTGAACTTGGGCCCGATCTGGGTCCGCTTGTAGTCCTTGTTCTCGCCGTTGGCCTCGATGACGAAATCCCGGTTGAGATCGGGGTCCAGACCGGTGAAGTCCAGGTTCATGGTCTGCAGGAAGTAGCGCGGGTCCTTGGCCGCGACGCGCTGCTGCTCGGCCGAGAGGCTCATCACCTCATGGAACTTCCACTCCGTCTTGATGCTGCCGCCGTAGTAGGAGGGCTTGTTCTTGGTGTCGCTGGTCGCGATGTCGGCGAAGCCCGCCAGGCCGATATAGAGCTTGCCGTCGAACAGCATCATCGCGAAGTCGTCGAACACCATCATCCGGCTCTGCTGCGCCTGGCTGGTCATCTGGGTGTCCGCCGGGATATTCTGGATGAAGCGGTGGAAGTCGATGTTCAGGTAGTTGACCCAGTTCTTGCCCTGCAGCGACTCGACCTGCACCTCGACGCCCTTGTCGCCCCACGGCGCGTTCTCGTCGTTGACCGGGCTGGCGAACTGATAGCCGGTCACGCTGATATTGTTGCCCCACAGCTTGGCGACGTTGCCTAGGGTCACCCAGTTCGAGGTCTCCAGGCCGTGCGGCACCGAGAACTGCGACTGGTAGACCAGGTAGAAGCCGTCGGCGTCGCCGAACTCGAGCATCTCGGTATTGGGGATAATGCTCGAGATCTGGCTGGGGTCCTCCAGCAGGCGCTTCTGCAGGCCCGCGAGGTTCACGCCCGATGAGGCGCGCTCGAGAAATCCGGTAAACAGCGTCTCCACGAAGGAGCCGAAGTCCTTTTTGGGCACCACCAGCGCCGCCGTCGCGCCCGAGGTATCGAGGCCCTCCATCATATACATCCCGCCGTTGATGCGCAGATCCTGGATGCGCTTGGCGAGCGCCGGGCTCAGGCCGCCCGGGTCGCGGAGCTCGCGCAGCTCGCGCGCCAGCGCCCGCTGAACCTTGTCCGCCCGCCGCAGCGAGTAGTCGAGACTGTCGTTGGCGCGCTCATAGCGCGCCTTGATGTCGTGGTACTGGAGGTTCTGCTCGAGCACGGCGCGGGTCTTGTCCTGCAGCTCGCGCAGGTTGTCGGCCACGCGCCGCAGGGCGCTCTCATGCGGATCATTGAGCTGCGACATCCAGCGGGTCAGCTTCACGCGCTGCTCCTCGAGGTCGTCGTAGGTCTCTTTCAAAGCGTCCTTGAACTTGAGGATCGCCTCTTCTTCGGAATCCGCCGCCGTGACGGCCTTGTCGTGAATCTTCTTCTGCGCCTCGTAGAAGTCCTTCACCCGCTTGACGGTGTCGAGGCCCTCGGTATCCCAGCCCACCTTCTGGCCGTAGAAGCCGACCCCCGCCCGCGTCAGGGCGTTGAGCTGGCCGTAGATCGCCAGCTTGCGGTCGAAGACCTGGTCCGAAGTTTCGCTGGCGCCGTCGGCGCGGACATAGGCCTCGTCCTTCTGCAGATCGGCGATGGCGGTATTGAGGCCCGCCTGCGCCTGCTTGAGGAACACCTCGGCTACCGGGATGCGTTCGTAGAGGTTCTTGCTGGCGCCGTCGATGAAGCCGTCGGCGAACAGGAACTCGGCGACGGCATAGGCGGCGGAGCCGTCGTCGACGTTATTGACCTGATTGGTGGACGGCACCAGGCGCTTGGCGGCCTCCAGCGCCATCAGGGCGATGGTGGTGTTGTTATCCAGGGTGGGATCCGGCTGCTTGCCCTCGGGAACGCCTTCCCTATCGCCCATGTCGAGCACCGGATCGCCCTTGTTCTTGTACTCGTTGCCGATATCGGTCAGCAGGTCGCCCAGGGTGTAGTAGATGCCGTCGTCGACCAGCCGCTGCACGGCGTCGACGCTGGCCTGGCCATCGGCCGCGATATTGGTCGGCAGCCGGTACTGCGACAGCTTGACCTCCCCGTTGGTCAGGCGCTCGATGCGGTCGAAGATGTCGTTGATCTCGGCATGCTTGGCGTTGATCTGCTGGGAGCGCTTGACCTTCTCGGCCTGGTTCTGGGCGATGGCTTTGGGCAGGCTGTAGGGCTGAACGCGGCCGTAAATCTCCTCGCTGTCGTTGTTGTTGGGATCCTTGCGGCGCTCCAGGTCGGAGAGCAGCTCATTGACGCCGTCATGGTGGCCGTCCGCATTATCATAGCCGTTGAGCAGCTCCAGGAAGCGCTCGCGCTGCTTCTGGATCTTGGCCATGCCGTCGGCGGCGTCGCCTTCCTTGGCACCGTTGGAGGCCAAGGACCAGGGCACCGTACGCTCCAGCGTCTCCTTGGTTCCCTCGTACAGATCGATCTGGCTCTGGAACAGCTTGGCATAGGTATCGCCGTTCGGGTCGAAACTCTCTATCGAATCATTCTGGAACGGAATCGCATGTCCGGTAATCATCCCCTTGGCTTCAAGCAGGATCGGCCGCACCTTCTCCAGCAGCGCCTTCTTGCGGTCAATGAGCCCCTGTTTGTCCGGGAAGCCCGCCTTAACGTCGGCGATATCTTTATCGATGTCGGCGATGAGCTCCTGAATGACGCTGACGCCCTGGTCGTAGACCGAGACCGCCTGCGGGACCGGCGACCGCAGGGCATCCTGGATCGGCTCGACCTGCGCGTCGGCCTTGGCCCACAGGACCACCGAACGCGCCGCCTGCGGCAGCAGCTGCGCGATCTTGAGCAGGCTCATCTTGGCTTCCGCGATTTCGTTGGAAGTGTCGCTGGGGAAGCTTAAGGTCTTGAGCTGGTCTTTGTAAGCCTGAACCGCGTCCTTGAGCTGCTCCAGGGACATCCCGGAGAGCGCCGGCAGAGCGGCTCCGGGAACGTACTGATTAATATAGGCGGCTTCGCGATCCATCCTGGTGAGCAGGCCGCGGGCATCGGCGCTGTGCTTGGCGATGTCCGACTCCGCCTGCGCCAGCCGCTTGGGCAGCGACAGCGGATAGAAGTCGCCGAAATCATCGGTATCAAGGCCGGAGTAGGTCGCACTCTGGCGATTGCGGAACTCGTCGCGGGTCTCTTTGTAGTCTTCCAGCTCGGCGAGCCAATGCGCCTTGCGGTCGGCCAAAATCTGCAGCGTCTGCGCCTCTGAGGGGTTGTTGACGCTCACGTCCGGCACCCCGGGAACCGCGATCACCAGGACGCCGGCGAACTCAACCGGGACGTCGCGGATCTTGTCGAGCCCCTCATCGACGGAGTCGACGTAGCCCTGCACGTCCGCCAGCTTCGAGTTGAGCTCCTTGAGCGACAGGAAATCCTCGTCGCCGGGCTTGCCGTCGGTGTACCACTTCACCAGCTCCGGCAGCAGGGCCTTGCGCCGCTGATACTCGGCGAGCGCATTCGGGCTCTGTCCCGCGTCCTCCGCGTCGATGCGCCCCAGCAGCGCCTTGGCTTCGGTGCGGAAGGCGCCGATATTCTCCACCGCCGAGCGGGTCTGCGACTCGAGCTCCTCCATATCCGTCTTCGACCGCGCAGAATCCGCGATCTTGCCTTCCGCGTCCCGCTCCCATTCCTCGTTGCGGCCGTCATTGGTCTCGGCGTCGCGCAAATCCCGCTCCGCCTGCTCCCGCGTCTGCCGGATCTTCTGCAGCTTGGCGTCGAGCATCTGCTCCATCTGCTTGATGGCGGCCTGGGCGGCGGCGACCTCGTTGAGAGACAGCGCCAGGTCCATCACGGTGGCCAGCTTGGCCAGGTTCTTGTGAAACTCGAGCATCTCCTTGCCGCCCCGCCGGTCGCGCAAGGCGGTGTCGCGCGAGCGGTTGATCACGGCGAAGAGCTTGGCCAAGGCGTCCCGGTTGACCAGATCGCCCTTAACCTCGCCGCGCAGGTCCTCGAGCTCGGAAACCATCGACTCCAGCCGCTTCTCGGTTACCTGGTCCACGCTCTTGACCGCGCCCAGGTCCGGCCGCCGCCTGCTGGTGCCGTCGCGGTAGCGCTCCACCGCGCCGGCGAGGCTCTCCAGCACCGCCTTGCGCAGACCCAGCGAGTCGCTGTAGCCCAGGCTTTGGTTCACCTCGGTGCCGAGGAGGGAAGCGTAGTAGGCCTGCAGCTCGGTCAGCTTCGCGATGCGCTGGGCCTCATACTCTTTGCGGCTGGCGGGATCGTCGGCGGGATTCTGCAGGTCGAAAATCTCGGCGAGCTTGCCCTGAACATAGTCCTCGTCGCGCTTGCTCTCCAGCTTCTCGAGCGCCGCGCGGTACTCGGCCTCCTGCTTGGCCGCTTCCGCGGGCGACAAGCTCATCTCTTTAAGCTGATCCCGCTCCTGCGTCTTCTGCAGCAGGGTCGCCTCCAGCTCGGCGATGCGCTGCTTGACCCGCGTGATCTCGCGCTCAAGGTCCCCCGCCTCGTCCTGCGCCTGCAGCTTGCGCGCTTCCATCTCCTTGCGCGCGCCGAGGACGAAGCCCTCGGGGCCGCCGCCGCCGCGCGACGCCATGCCCACGATGCTCGCGACCACCGACTGGCCCGCCGCCATCGGCCCGAGCGGCGTGCTGTTGCCGGCCATGGCCACCTCGATGGCGCTTCCGGGCTCGAGGCCGTGCACGCCGTACACCCCGTGGCGCACGACGTTATACACCGCGTCCGTGATATTGAAGCCCGCCAGATCCTGCAGCTTGTAGATCAGGATATTGCCCCAGGTGATCGCCCCGCCGAAGGGGATCGGGCTGTCGCCCTCGGGGCGCTCGACCGCCGCGCCGATGGTATGGAACAGCCGGAACTCGGACCCGGTCAGCGGCTGGTAGGCGGTGTTGAAGAAGCCGTCGATCTCCCCGGCATAGCTCATGACGCCCTCGATCTCGGCGCCGACCACCATCAGGCCGAACATCGACTTGAGATTCTTGGACCAGAACGACCAGCTGATCGCGGTCCCCGCCACGCCCAGTATGAAGTCCGCGCTGAGCAGCGGCGGGAGCCGGTGCGCCATGCCGCGCTGGTCCATCAAGCGCTGCTTGGCGACGGCGGGGAAGGTCAGCAGGGTGGAGAGCGCGAAGGTATTGAGCAGCGCCCCGACCGACAGGTCCGAGATCACCGCATTGAGCGCGCTGCCGGTCACCGCGGCCAGGCTCTCACCGACGAACGGCACCGCGGAGAGGAACAGCGGCAAGCCGTGGCCGAAGGCCACCAAGGCGTCGCCCAGGAAGGGCACCGCCGTGAGGTGAAACGACAGCACCGGCAGCGGCGTTAGCCCGGCGATCAGGCCCATGGCGACGGCGCTGAAAATCGCCAGCGTCGCCCGGCGCCAAACGAACTGGACCAGCGGGCCGAAGACCGGGGTGAGGAAGTAGCGGCGCAGCAGCCGGGCGCCGCGGCCGGCGTAGATATTCTCCTTCAGGCCGACGCCGCGGCGCTGGTGCTTGGCCATCGCGCCCTTGATCCATTTCTCGGCCGTCGGCAGCCGCATCTCCTCGGTCTCGGTCAGCTCGCCCTTCTCCTCCGCCTGCTTGCGGGCGATCTGGGCGCGCAAAGTGATGAAGTCCTCGGTCGAGCGCGAGAACTCGTAGGTGATGTTGCGGCGGAAGAAGCCGAAGAAGAACATGTCGAAGAGCTGGTACGGGAATCGGACGAATATCCCGATGAGATGCTTGTGCATCTCCAGCGCCCGGACCAACGCTCCGCTCAGCCCCTTGGGGTACTGCCGGTTGGCCAGCTTGCGGTAGCCCGCCTCCGCGACTTTCTTGCGCCAGCCGAGCTTGACGAAGAGGCGGCTGACCGTTTCACTCAAGAGGCCGCCCTCGTACTTCTTCGAATCCAGCTGCTTGAACTCCTCGCGGTTCATCCGCTGCAGCTCGTCGTAGACCGCCAGCCAGGCCGCGCGGTCGCTGGTCATCGATAGGCCGTAATCCTCAGCCATCGCCATGAGCTCGGCATGGGGGATATTGAACTGCCGGGCGATATAGCTGATGATCTGGGGGGCGTCGGCGCTGTCCGAGAGGCGGGAAATGTGGGGATCGTGCTTGATTCCGCGTACGCTTCTAAAACCGAACAAGCCCTCGTGGATGTGAGGACTGTTTTCCTTGGGGTTTGGTGTTTTCGGCGAAGTCTCCTCGGAAGGAGGCTTCGCTATATCCCCCGGCGGAGCACGCGCCTCGTCGCCGGGCTTTTCCTTGCTCGGCGGCGGCGTCTCCTTGGGCGGCGCGGGGAGCTTGGTCCCCGGCTGGTCCTTGCTCTTGCCCGGCGCGTCGTCGCGCAGCACAGCGGCGACCTTGCGGATGCGGCCGCGGGCGTCGATAAAGGTGTAAATCGGGTCCTGCTTCCATCTGGAAATGATCTCGACGCGCACCGGCTTAAACCAGTGGGAATCCTGCTTAAGCGCCGTATAGGCATCCTCGATGGAGCGGATGCTTGCCAGACGGCTGTTCCAGAGCGTCTGCTTCGTACGCAGCGGCGACTTGCCCTGCGGCTTCACCACGATGCGCTTGGAGTATACCGTGAGAATTTTCTTTTTCTTGGGAGAGTGGAAGATGAATATCCAGCGCGAGCTGGGGTTGTTTAGATTGATGGCCACGCGCACCAGCCGCGCGTCCTTGGCGATACGCCGGGCCCGAATCTGGGCCTTGGCTTTGGCTTGCGCCAGCGTCTCGGCCTTCATCGACCGGGCATCAGCCGGCAGGCTGCGGAAGCTGCGCGGGCTCGCGCCGGCCAGGCCGCTGGGATTGGCGCCTTTGCGCGCCACAGGCTCCTGCTTCCTGACCGGAGCCTTTTTCTCAACCGGCGCGGCCTTTTTAGCCGGCACTGGCTCTTCAACCGGCGCCGTCTCTTCAACAGGTGCGGGCTCGGCGACGACCTGATCGTCTTCGACGGCTTCCTCGGCGCTGCTCGCCGCCGCCCCTTCCATTTCCTCCAGCGCCAGCCTATCGGCCTCTTTCTTCGCCTTCGCCCAGCGGCCGCGAAGCCAGCCTTCAACGACAAATCCGATCGCGCTGCCGGCCAAGGGGAGCGCCAGCGCCGCCGTCAGCGGCGCGCCGAAGACGGCGAAAGCCAGATATGCCGCCGCGGTGCCCGCGGCCACGCCGTAAAGCGAGCCGACGCTGATCTCGGTCTCCTGCATCACCTTGCCGTTGAGCAGGCGATCACCGACGACCCAGCTGATCAGCGGCACGAACAGCGCGGCGGTCGGATAAACCAGCGCCGCGGCAAAAGCCAAAGCCGTTCCCAGCATGGTCCCGTATATCGCGGCCTTCGACATGTGGAAAGGAGACGGCTCGGGCTCGACGGTCGGGGCTGCCGGCGCGGCCGACGCGTCAAAAGCCAGCGGCGCAATAGCCTCTTCCGCGTCCATCGCCGCATTTTCCGCCGCCTCGGCGGCGGCGTCTTCCTGAGCCCCGACAGCCTCCTCCGCCTCTTTGGCCGCCTGCTCTTCAGCCTTGGCCTCGGCCGTCTCGGCGCCGTTGATATTCGGCACCAGGTACAGGACTCCCGTATCATCGGTCGTCACGGTATAGGCGCCGTCGTTTACGCCCTGGAGGATCTCCGCCTCGGCGTCCACCTCGTGGAAGGAGGTGGTCATGAAATTGAAGATATTGAGCTTCTGCTTGGCCTGCGCCGCGCGCGCCACCGCGACCAGCGCCGCGTCCTTCTCCAGCGTGACCGGATGCCTCTCGGTCAGCGCCTCCTGCTTCTCCTTCTCTTCTTTCTGCTTCGCCTTGCGCTTCTTCCACCACTTCTTGCCGAAGTGCATGGTGAGGCCGAGCGCCAGCTGAATGCCGATCATGGCCGGCCAGGACAAGCCGCTGAAGATATTGATCGCGGAGAAGACCTCGGTAACCGTGCTCCAGGCTCCGGACAGGCTGAATTCTCCCAAGGACAGCGCGCCGAGGCCCATAACCGCGGCGCCGCCGAACAAGGCGGTCATGCCTTTTTTGCTTTGCTGCGGCTGGGCCGCGGGAACCATGGTTTTTGCGGCCCGGCCGGAGATGCTGCCCGCCGGCCGCAGGCCGGAGCGCAGCGGGGCGGCGCCGGAATTCGGCGCCATCTCTACCGCGTCCGCCTCCGAAATTCCGTTCTCCATTCCCCGCAGGGCGTCGAAGCTCTTGGCGCCCCAGCTCTTGGAAGTGGAGGCCGAGCCGAGAGTTTCCTTGGACGGGCTCAGGTAGCGCGATTCTTTGGACTCCGCATCCTTCTTGCCGCGGATGCCGTCAACCAGGATATTGAACAGGCCGCGGGGCGTCTTCTTTCCCGCCTTTTCCGCGCTTTCCACGCGCTTGAGAATGGAGGTGCTGGCGACGCCCTTAACGTCCTTGACGCGAACCTCTTTGGCCGCCTCGAGAGAGGGAGTGACGCCGACCGCGGGATTGCCGACCGCGGGCAGCACGGCGGTGAGATTGGCGTTGACGGCCGGAGTCAGGCTTCCCAGCGCCGTGTTGACGTTCCGGATCGCCTGGACCGGGATCCCGGCGGTGCCCGTCGCGGAACCATTGGCGGCGGCCCGGGGAACGACGATCTTGGCGGCGAGAGCCTCGTAGACGGGAAGGCCGGGAGCGGTCAGAATCAGCGAACTGCAGACCGCGATCGCGACCGCTTTTTTCGCCCGGCGAGTGCCTCTTGCTTCCACACTATTAGAGTAACAGGACCCCCCATTTTGCGAATGAGCCCAAAGACTGTTTTTGGACAAAAAAATGGCCCACGGTCATATGGGACCATGGGCCCTGCGGCAAAGGTGTCAGACTTTTAGGATTTCGCTCTAAAAAACATCAGTTTTTGGAAACTCCGGAAGTTTCTATCGAGCGAATCAGCTGGCTAACCGCGGAAGGCGTCCGATTAAACATCCGGCTGATCTCGGTAACCCCCATCTGGGCCTCTTTCCACAGCCGGTAAATCGCCTCTTTGCGCACCGTGGATATTTCGCGCCACTGGCTGCGCCCGAAGAGCTTTTCCTGATCGACGCCATGTTTGGCCTGAACTTCCGCCATGATAACGTCCGCCGAGACGCCGTCCGAACCGCCCTCGTCCTTGGACAGCCCGCCGAACAGCTGCTGAATATTCTGGATGAAGTCATCGCTGCCGATATAGAGACCGCGAACCTTGGGCGGTTCGATATCGGCCTGCCGGCTTCGCTCCTTGATGAACTGCATATAGCGCACCGACTTCTTCAGGCGGCTGCCGGAAAACGACTTGAGCGCCAGGTCCGAGTCCACCAGCGGCTCGCGGTTTTCAGATTCCACATACGCGGGGCACGATGACCATTGATAGCGCCACGGGCGCTCCTTCATCCCGTCGCGCATGGGCGCGAGGTGAATATAGCGTGTCAGCTCCAGCAGGTAGTTCTCCGTATCCACGATCAGCGCCTTGTAGCGGCCCTGGAAGACATGGCCGATGGTATTGTGCTTCTGGTTAAAGTATTTCGTATACGCGGTATTAAAGCCCTGCATGACTTTCGACAGGTTCGGCTGGCCCGTCTCAATAAGCAGGTGCACGTAGTTGTTCATCAGCGCATAGGCGTAGACCTTCAGATCATAGCGGTCCTTGTAGCCCTTGAGCAGGGAAAGGAAGTAGCGCCGATCCTGGTTGCCCATAAAAATATCCTGGCGGTTGTTGCCCTGGAGCATGATGTGATAGCAGGCTCCGGCAAATTGTATGCGGTTGGGTCGTCCCATATAAGTTCTCCGTGCGGCTCGTGTAATTGCCGATACTATAGCAAATTTACATCCTAATGTCTGACACCCGCGTAAAAAGTTAAACAAAAAGGTGCCTGACTTATACTGAGTCGAACAGGTCCTTTTTCAATCTATTACGGCCCAGTCTGTTTTAGGCCCTAGGTCCTCGGAAGAACGTCAATGGGTGGATGGATGCATGCCGCGCATCAGCCAATTGAACATGGCTTGATCCTGCAGCACGCTGGCGGAGCGCAGCTGATCCTTTTCAACCTCAAGCTTCTGGGCATCGAGGTTGCGCTCGACCGTCCGGTTGTAGTTGTCGATCATCTTTTTGTGGCCCCGGGTCACATTGTCGAGCGGGCCCCGGGTCTCGGCGAACCGCACCTTCTCCTTGAGCGACTCGATGTAGTTATGGATATCGACCCATTCCGGATGGATATTGCCGCGCCGGTTGGCGTTCTGCACCACTTCGGGACGCTGCCGCAGCTGGGTCATGAGCGGCTCGTCGCGCAGCATCTTAAGGAAGACCACTTCCTTGGAGGATGACGGGACATCCATCACCACGCGGAAATTACGGATCGAACCTTCTTTGACGCGGCCGACATCGATACGGCCCTGAGCCTGCAGGAAGTGCGCCTCGGAGGCGACCTGGGGATCATGGAGCTGCATCTCGAAACGCTTGTAGCCGCCGAACGGCCCCTTCCCGCGCTGGCCCTTGAAGTTCAGGTCCAGGCCGCGGCCGCCGACCCGGGTATCCAGGATCAGGACCTTGGCCGTGCCGGGCGTCAGGGCATCGAGGTTCATCTGGTCGCCCACCCGAGCCTTCGGCATCTGCGTGCGCAGCAGCTCGGCGTCCGAGAACACCTTGGTGATATGCCCCTGCTTGAGCTTTACGGTGTAGGAGCCGTTCTTGAGGCTGACGTCATAGCCGCTGCTCATCAGCGACCTAAGCACTCTGGGCGACACCTCGGAGCTCGTGAAGCTGACGCCGTTGCGGGTCAGGATTTTCTGCACCTGCTTGACGACCCGGGTATCCGCCAGGCTCAGGACCAGCAGCGAGTCGGCCTGGCCGCCGGCGTCGATCATCTGGAAGTCGTGGAGCATATTGCGGCGCAGCCCCTGGGTGATCGACTTCATCTTGCCCGACGGCGAGGCGTGAATTTCCAGCTGCAGGTTCTCGGCCCCGGTAGAACCGACGCCGACCAGCGAGGATTTGTAAGGTTCGACGCTGGCGCGGAACTCCTTGCCGGCGGTACCGGAGAAGCCGATGAAGCGCACCTTGGTATTCTGCGTCACGTCGCGGATGGTGGCGATGGTCTGCGAGTCATAAGGCAAAGTCAGGTCGGCGCCGTACTCCAGCTCCCAGAAGCGCCGCGTCGGGGTGTCCATCGATTCGAACCACTGGCCGTTGTGCACGACATTGACGGCGTCGTTGACGTGATCCATACGGATCGTCCGCGAATTCTCGACGTAGCCGTTGGCGAGGTTGAACAGCTCTCCCTGCACGAAACTCTGGGTCCGCAGGTTGCCGTAGCCGATGCCCTTGGAGAACAGCACGTCCGGCAGGATCTTCCAGAACATGCGCCAGCGCACCTGGGGAGTGATCAGGGGCTCATTAAGGAAAGCTTTGAGCAGGCGGCGCGAGTAGTACCGCGTCAGCCCCTCCTTGGGCCCCACGATGCCCTCCCACTTGGCATCGGCCCAGGCGCCAAGGTTCTGCACCGGAGGAGCGCGGCTCAGCCCCGGCAGGTTCGCGAGCTTGGATATCGCCAGCAGCGGGCTGGCGCGCAGATGCGTCCAGGCCATCTCGGGCACGCTGACGCCGTCCATGCGCTGGCGCAGGATGGTCTCGGCCTTCTCCGGCGTCATCTTCAGACGCAGCTTCTCGGTCTGCCAACGCCGCGCGCCGTTGGAGAGCTCCCGGTTTATCGCCGTTACCTGGGACCGCACATTGCCGACCTGGTCCCAGCCTTCGGCAAGCTGCGCCAGATCGGCCCGCACATCCTTCGCCAGCTTTTCGGCGCCCGCCTTATAGCCGTCCAGCTTCGCATCCATGCGCGTATGCCGGCCCGTATTGAATTCCCGCATCTGACTATTGATGTTCAGGAGTTCCTTATTGGCCGACTTAAGCCCCTCCTGCGCATCCTTAAGCCGGGCCTTCAGCACCTTGCTGCCGGGCTTGAGCTGCATGTCCTGTTCCGCCGCGCGCAGCGTATCGTAGGCCTTGTCGACGACCTCCTGCTGCTTGGTGCCGGTCTCCATCAAGCTCTTGTGCCGGGCTTCCAGCGCCTCGGTCTCGAAGCGCTGCATCTTCCGGTGCTCGGCGGCCATGTTGCGGGTGTTCTGGTTGAGCTTTTCGAGAACGGCCTCGGCCTTCCTGATGCGTGAGTCGATGCTATTGCCGCCCTTGCCGTCAGCCTTCATCTCCTTGAGCTTCTTAACCAAAGCCTTGGCATGCTTGCGCGGAGCGCTGGCGTTTTCACTCATAGTGTGCCGAGCGGCGCGCGGCGAATGCTCCAGCGTCTGAAACAGCTGGGTGGTGCGGGTCTTGGAATACACGTGCGAGTACATGCTGTCGCGCATCTCGCGGAAGATTTCGTAAACCGGGTTTTCCTTCTCCACCGCCCTCTCCACCAGCTGCTCGCGGCGCTTGAGCAGCTCGCGCGCCCGCACTTCCCAGCCTTCCCCGCCGTCCTTGAGGACCTGGTCGATCTGCTTGGAGTTGGCTTTAAGGGCCTCGCGTGCGGTCTTGCCGTCGGCTAGAGTCCGCTGCGCCTGGGCCTCAATGCGCTCGGCGCGCAGCCCGCTCTCCCTAAGCGTCCGCTCCGCCTCGACGGTTTTACCCTGCTGGCGCAGAGTCTTCGCCGCCGCCGCGCCGTCCTTGCGCGCCTGCTTGGCCATATTCCGCAGGTCCTTGACGATCTTGGTCCCTCGCGGGTCGGTCTGCGCCAGCACCGAGCGCTCGGTCTTCATCATGTCCTTGTGCAGGCTGATGGCGTTGTCGCGGTCAATGCCGACAATTTCCTTGCGCCGCTGAAGGATGTCCTGAATCTCGGCGTCGGAACTCTTGAAGTCCTTGGCGACCTCCTTATCGAGTTTGGCCGCCTGCTGGCTCTGCCGTTCAAGCCCGGACTTTATCTTATTGGTGATGGCCTGCCGCTCGAAGGCCAGGTCGTCGATAAACACCTTCTTGAGCTTGGATTGAATCTGCTGCCCGGCCTCCGCCGCACTTTGGTCCTTGACCAGGGCTTGCTGCTCCAGCGTCTGCGCCTTGGTCCGCAGCGTGCGGGCCTCTTTTATGTTTTGCGCGCCGCCCTGGGTTTCCAGCAGGTCCGCGCGGCGCACGTACTGGCGCGCTTCTCGACGCAGCGCGGTGCCGTTGGGGGTCTTCTCCAGCCGCTCGACCGCCGAATGCATCTCCGCGAGCGTATTGGCCTTGGCTTCCAATTTGGCGGCGTTCTGGGTCTTGCCCGCCTGGCGCAGAGATTGGGCCTCGCTGCGCAAAGCGGCGACCGTCTCCTTGACCTGCTGTCCCAGCGGCGGCTCCTTCACCTGGGCCAGCGCCGCGCTCTGCTTGCCCGCCAGCTGGACGGACTTAAGCTGGCCTTCCAGCTTGGCGATCTCGGCGCGAACCTCGGCGAAGCCTTTGCCCCCCTTCTTGACTTCCTGGGCGTAAACCACCGCCTGCTGCTTAAGTCCCTTGATCGACTCGAAAACATGCTGCAGGTTGACCATCTGGCCCTGCACGCGCAGCGCCTGAGCCGAATCGCCGGCGGTATAGAGCATATCCATCTTCTTTCCCAACGCCTTCAGGGTTTGCTCGACCAGCGTGGAGCCGGTCCCCGTTTTCCCCTTCCAGCCCAAAACCTCCCAGGCGTCCTTAAGCTGTTGGCCCAGCAGCTTCTGGTTGGCGGCGAGCTGCACCTCGGGGTTCTGCATTAAGCTCCTCTGCAGCAGCAGCTTCGCGTTGATGGCTTCGATGTTCGCCTTGACCCGATACTGGGGCATGGACGGCGGCCGGCCGCCGCGCGCCACCGTCTGGCCGCGGCCGAGTATCCGCTTGAGCGCCGCGCGGGCCTGCGCCAGGATGTCGCTGCGCTGAGACGCCGGCACATACGTTTTATTCTCCAGCTGAGCCAGCTTGCGCGACAGCGCGAGCATATCGTCCACCTGCGACGCCAACGCCTCTTGCGCGGTGCCCTTGGGGATGCGCTTCACCAGCGTCTGGCGGTGGACCAGGCCGCTTTCCAGGCTTCCCTGCAGCCGCGTCGAACCGCGCGTCAGCACTTCCTGCAGCCGCGTATAGGTGGGCTTAAGCTTATCGTAGCCTACCGACCAGCGCGACACCCGGGCAGTGGTCTCGCCGATAGTCAGCGCCGGCTGCAGCGCCGCGCCGTCCATCTCGTCTCCGAGGATGAAGTACTCTTCCGGCTTCATCTTGAAGTCCAGCTTGCCCTGGGCGATCTTGGACTTAAAGCCCTCCCAGGTGTCGAATTCGAGGGTACTCCTAACCTTGTTCAAAGCGCGGAAGTCGGTACGGGCCTGAGCCTCCAGGTTCGACTGCACGGTCAGAAATATAGTCTTGAGGCCGCGGTGCTTGGCCACCGATTCGGCGTAGGGCAGCAGGCCCTCGTAAGCCAGGAAGGTCTTGCCGGCGCCGGTTTTCATCATCAGGAACGTCCGCACCGTAGTCGCCGCCTCCGTCCCCTTGGTCATCACCGAACTGAGGAAGTAGGTCAAGCCCTCGAACTGCACCGGCCGCCAGTCCGGCAGCGGCCCGCCTTTGGCGCTCTGCAGGATAAAGGGCGAGGTCTTCAGCTCGGCGACGGAATCATTCAGAAACTTCAGCTCGGGAGCCTTGACCTTACCCTTCAAGTTCGCGATGTCATCACCCATATCCTTCAATATGCTGTTAAAGGTGATCTCGCCCGGAGCGTCCTTCTTGCCGAGGATCTGCGCGGTAGCGTCAAGTGAATTCTTCTGCACGTGGATCTGCTTCCACTTGGTCAGCCGGCCCTGCATCTTGGTCAGGACCTGCTCGACCTCCGTGCCGTACATACCGGGCTGGGACTTGACCTGATTCATACGCGACGTTAAATAGATCTGGGCCCGCCCGTGCGCCGTGCCGATCTTGTTGAAGTACTGGAAACGGTCGCGGACGGTCTGGATATAGGTCGCCGTCTTGTCGACGGCGAGCAACTCATTTTCGGGAAGTTTCAGCTGCTTCGCCTTGGCCTGGAGATCGCGCACGATGCTCATGTAATCGTCGCCGTACTTCTTCATCAGGCGCGGGTTTTGGTCCTTCCAGGCGGTGATATCGTCAAGCCAGCTGCTCATCATTTCGACGAAGGGCTTGGATGGGTTTTTCAAGCCGAGGTGAGCTTGGTACATGTCGTCACTCGCGTTCGCGACCATAACCTCGGTGGAGTACTCCGCGCCGAGAATCTTTTTCGCCGCGGTCAGCTCGGTCGCCTTCAGCTTGAAGGCGGCATTGTTGGCATTGTTGGAAGCGATGCGCGCGAACTCCTTCTGGATCGCGGGATCGACGATGCCGAAGCCCGGGACCGGCTTGCCGAGGTTCTTGGCGTCGATGCTGAGAATGGCCCGGCGCAGCTTGGCGCTCTTGCCGACCTGATAGGTAAACAGCTCGCTCGCCTGGTCGATGACATGGTCGGTAACTTCCATCCGGCCGAGGCGCGTATGCTTCTGCTGGGATATCTCGTAGAGCTTGACCAGGTGGCGCTCCGCAAGCGGCGTCAGCTCAAGCTTTTTAGGCGCCTTGGCGCCTTTGGCCGCCGCGGCGCCTTTGGCGCCGGCCTTGCCCGCCGCCTTATAGCCCATCGCCAGATCGATTTCACCGGGCAGCACCTGCCGGATAACGCTGCGCAGCATGTCGGCGCTGATCTTGAAGGTCCCCTTGCCGCCGGCCTTCTCGCCGCGAATGCTGGCATTGAAAAAGCGCTGCATCAACGGGACCTTGACCGTGGTCTTAAGCGGCAGCTCGGTAACTTCGGGCACCATATTGGTCAACCGGTAGCCCTCGCCGGCTTCCAGATACTCCTTGACGCCCTGCATGGTCCGCTGCTGCTCGGTTGCCTGCATCTCAGTCTTGGCCGCGGCGACCGGCAGCAGCAGCCACCACGGGGCCTCCATATTGGCCGCGGCAGACTGTTCGGCGCGCTTGAGGCGGCGCTCGATATTGGTCTCGTCAACGGTATTGTAGTTGGTGGTGAAGTAGCGCCCGGCCGCGCCCGCTCCCTGGCTGACGACGACGAACTTGCCGATATGATCCGCCATCACCACCAGCGGCTGCGACATCAGCCACTTGCCGCCGGCGACGACATGGCTGATGCCGGGCGTTTCGAGCACCCGGCCGGTCAGCCGCGCCGCCGTCTCAAAGGTAATCTTGCCGCGCGACACCCAGGTAATGCCGCGGCCAATCCCGGCGCCGGTGCTGCGGACGGCGGCGCCGAAGTTGCCGAGTACGCCGCGGTGCGCCACCGACTGCGCCGCGCTGCCCATGACGGGGACGCCGTCGAAGGCATTGGCCGGCAGGCCGGCGAACAGGATCAGCGGATGCCAGCTCTTGCTCGCCCAGCTGGAGCCATGCTTAAACGAGGTCCACATCGCCCCGCCGAGGCTCGGCATCGGGCTGTCGCCGTCGCCGACGATTTGATTCCAGCCGTACATGGCGCCGCCGAAGCCCGCCGACACCGTGCCCGCCAGCGCGCCGAAAGAGCCGATGCGCAGGCCCGCATTGGCGGAGCGGATGCCGAAGGCCTCGACCTTGCGCAGGGCCCAGTTGTTGGCATAAAGGCGATCCGAGGCCGGGCTCAGACTCTGCAGGCGCAGAGCAAAATGCTCCAGGATCGCGCCCACGCCGCGCAAGGTATAGCCGATCGGCTTCATAACATAGCCGGCTTTGCCCGTCACCTCGATCATCTTGGAGCCGATCCCCGCGGCGGTCGTGCTGAGCCCGCGGGCCGCCACGCTGACCATGGGAGCGAACGCTCCCAAGGCCACCGACCAGGTCAAAGTATTGACGATGGAGCCGGCGAGGAGGTTGCGGTCGGCGACATAGGCGATCGACTTCTGCACCTTCTGCAGCGCGGCCTGAACCCGCATCCCGTCGGTGGTCTCCGGGCTGCCGTTGCCGAATACGGGAGCGGACCAGGTCTTGCTCAGGGCCGATGGATCAAGGGCGATCAGGGCTTTGCGGGCCCCCTCGAAGTTGCCGTGAGCCAGCATCGCGCTCATCTTCTCGAAAGCCGGCAAATAGGTATCGAGCGTCTGGCGATGCTTGAGGTAGTCCGCACCCCAGGTCCCATCGAAAATGGTCCGCGAGGTCCAGTTGACCGCCTTATGGCCCATATGGGTCCACCAGTTGGTCCAGCCCCGGGCTTCGTCATGCGCGACCTTGGCCAGCGCCGGCAAGGTGGCGAACATCGACAAATCCATGCTGACGTCGTTGAGCTCGCTCTGGGTAGCGCCCAGAACCGCCTGCACCGGCGCCAGGCCGGTCATATGATCCGCCGCCTCCAGGTCCTCGTCGAGACGGTCGAGAACCAGCCGCAGCCGGCCCAATCGATGCGCGAGCTTGTCGCGGTGATTGAGGTACGCTTCCTTGGTCTCAGCGGCCCACGGCGCATCCTCGAGGTTCTCGCGCAGGTACTTGGAATCCGGGCTCTCATAGGTCTTCCACTGCACGGGCAGGACGCCGCGGCCGCCGAGCCAGGTCGGCCGCTTCCACTCCCACTCGGTCAGCCAGCTGCCGCCCTTGCCGCCGGACTTGCTGACGCTGTCGAAAGCCTTCCCCCCCGCCGCGTCCTTGGCGAACTTCACCTCATAGCTGATCATCTCCAGCTGATTGGTCACCTGATGCTTGGCGATCTCGAGATAGGAGCTCAGGATGCGCTTGGAACCGAGCTTCTCGTCGTTCTGCAGGCTCTCGATCTCGGCATTGGTGATGATCTCACGGTTCTTAAAGCGCTCCACGCGCGACTTATAGGCGGCGACGCTTGCCTTCGCCTTATCCAGCCGCTGGCGCGTCTGCTCGTACTTGCAGTCCACATAGGTGAGCACGCTCTCGGTGCCGGGGCAGGTCGCGTCCTTCTCGGTATAATCCTTAATCGATTTATCGGCCGCCTTCTTCTCCAGGTTGGTCATCAGCCGGTTGTTGTAGAGCTCATCGTCCACATACTGGTCCTGCTGATGCTGGCCGCCGATCATCTGATCGATGTTCTGCATGCGCTTGACGCGGTAGTCCAGATCAAGCTGCTTGGCCTGGTTCTCCAGCTTGCAGGAGCTGTAGAGCAGCATCTCGTAGTTATAGCGGCCGGTTAGCGGGATCTCCGGGGCGCAGGCGGGCTTGACCGCCGGATCATTCATCTTCTCCTGCTGTTCGCGCAGCGCCCGGCTGTAGATGGTGGCGCCGCTGCCCACGCCGCAGCGCCAGTTGCCGTAGTCGCCGGCCGCCTGGCGGCCCGTCTTGAAAGTGTTAAAGCGTCCCACCGACATGACCAGGGGTTCGGTCCCGTCTTCCGCGTCATTTTTGCGGCAGACCATATTCTTGGCCTGGCGGATGGCCTCGCCCTTTTCATCGTAATAGGTGAAGCCGTCCGCGGTGTCGACGCGAACATAGTCGGGGTCCTTCTGCTTGGCCGCGCTGGCGGCGCCGTCATAGACCGAGCCCAGAAGCGCCCTAAGCTTCAGCGGCTCAGCCTGTCCCTTCGAGATATTGCCGGAGAGCTCGTCGAACTTCTTCCCGAAATACCGCTCGCGGGTCGCCTGGATGGTGTTCGCCGCCGCCTTGCGCATCTCCGGGGTAGCCTCGCCGAGCTTGCGCAGGGCGTCCAGGCTGTCCTTGATCTCTTCCAGACGCCGCTGGATCGCGTCTTTATCGGCGACCATGCCCTCTTGGCCCGGCGCCCGGTTGATGAGCTTGTCGGCCGCCGCCACGTCGGCGTCCCCGCCGGCCAGCAGGAACTGATAGAAGATCTCTCCGACATCCGATATTTTTCCCTTTTCGTCGAAGAACAAGCCGCGCAGGTTGTCGGCCTTGCCGCCCTCATCCTGAAATACCCCGTTCTCCTGAAACAGGATGCGCGCGGCGTCGGCGTCGACCCGAACGACCCGCTTTTCCGGCTCGCCGTCGGCGGCATAGGCCCAATAAGGCATGCCCGGCCCAGACAGCAGCAGGGAGACGCTGACAAAGCACGCCAGGATTTTGCGCATTGTTCTCAGTCCTTTCGTCCTACTCAGGTTAGCAGGAAAGGCCCATCCCGGCCAGTGGAAAAAGACCCAGCCCCCGCGGGACCTGAGGTCCCAAGGGGGCCGGGCGGAAAGTCCTAACTTCTAGCCGCGCTCTTTGGCGTGGGTTGCGGCGGCCTTAGCGTCGACGCCCCAGAATGCGACGACGCCCAAAACACCCTTGTGCTGGCCGCCCGCGACATCCTTATCGAATACCGCCAGGACGCCGGCGTCCTTGAGGTCCTTCCCCGGCACGTCGATAATTTTGAGCACCCACTGCAGGGCCTTTTCCTGGTCCAGGGTCTCCGGCACCTTCTTGTTGCCGAACTCCTTCATGCTCAGGTTCAGGTCGAGCAGCTGGATGGTGATCCCGTCGCCCGGATACATCGTCCGCGACGTCGTTTTCTTCTCCTTGTCGGCCGGGCTCTGGAAGACCTTGATATGCGAGCTGATCAGCGGCTTGCCCTTGATCGGCTCAACCATGAACTGCAGATACCATTCCTGCTTCTCGCCCTTCTCGCCTTTCGCCACATACAGCATGGCCCCGCTCTTGGCGGCGTCTTTGGCCGCGGTGATATCCTTATGGCCGTCGATGAGGATCCGCGGCGCTTTGAAGCCGGCGCTGGCGTCGCTTAAGGACATGCCGTCCATAAGGACCGAGTTCGGCGTCGTGGCGCCCGCCTCGCCGGAATTAGCCGAGTCGGTCCGGTCGCGGATTCCGTCCTCGGCCGGCCACAGCTCCCCTTCCTTGGCTTTGGACTTGTAGGTGACGACCTTCTTCTTATCCGAGTAGTGGGAAGTAAACTGATAGTCTCCCGAGCTGTCCTTCTTCATCTGATCTACCGCTTTGGCGATGATCTTTTCCACATCGGAGAAGCCGGAACGCGTCAGCGCGTCCTTGAGCGCCGCCGGATCGTTGCCGTTGAACATCTTGAAGGTCGACTTCTCCTCCAGCGTGCCGAGCCAGTTGAGCCGGCCCTTGCCCGCCTCGTCCGCCTCATCCTTCAGGTCCCGTGAAATGTCGACATAGACCACGCCGCCCTTGTCCTTGGCGATGAGCATATGGCTCTCGATAGAGAACGCGAAGTCCACTCCCTCGGCGGTCATCGGGATCACGGCGTGCTTCTGGCTGCCGGCCACGCTGTTCTTGCTCATGAGGATAAAGGTGTGCTTGCCGTCTTTATCGGCATAGGTATAGACGCGCAGGCCCTTGGCGTCGAGCGCCGCGTTTACCTGGGCGAGTTTCGGATGGTCCTTATCCATCTTCCAGTCGCCGAAAGTAATATCCCGCCACGGACCGGCGTTCGGCTGAGTGCCGGTCTGGCCGCCGCTCGGCGTGGTGCCCGATCCCGGAGTTTCCGGCGGCGGCGCGGGCACCGGCTCCTTGCCCTCGACCGGCCGCCATATCCCGGTATTCGGGTCGCGCTGCAGGTCATACCACACCCCGCCGACATTGAGGCCGGTAGAGACCTGATCCTGGGGCGCCACCACCCGTCCCCGCTCCATCTTGTTGACCTCGGCGACGCCGTCCGGCAGGACGCTGAGGCCTTTGAGATCGCCGCGGCGCAGTTTGTCCATGGTCTCTTCCGACCAGTACATGAAGTAGCCGCTCTTGGCGGACTCCGCGGTGACGTAGTACTTCTTGCCGCCAAAATCGGCGACCATGCCGCTCGCCAGCGCCTTCTCCGCCCGCATCGCGTAGAGCCCCTGCAGCGAGGGCATCTTCTGTCCCTCGACGCCGAATACCGGCTCCTTGCCGTCCGGCCGCTTGATCGATATCGTCTTGTCGTAGCTGCCGTCAACGGCGGCGACATCGAGGACATACTGCTTGCCGCCTTTGGTCAGCGAAAACTTCTTCTCCTTCCACAGCTTGTCGGCGTCAAAGTATTTGCCGTAGACATTGCCGGGGCTGGAAATGTCATAGATGCCGATCTTCTGCACCCATTGCTGCTTGGGCGGCTTGCCGACGAAAGCGCGCTCGAGGCGCGGCACGATCGCCAGCCGCCGTCCGTCCAGGTTGAAGACGTTCTTGTCGCCCCACTTGCCGAACAGGTAGTTGATATCCATGTTCGGGCTGTGCCGGGGCAGCTGGCCGGGTGTTCCGCCGCCGGTCCCGTCCGGGATCACCGGATCGCTCGGATTGGCGTTCGCGATCTGATCGAGCTCTTCCTTGGAGTACTTCATGGCCGAGATGATCATAAACGAGGACTTGGTCGAGATCGGCATGAAGTCATTGAGCCAGTTGTCGGCCGCCTGCACCCCTTCGAACGGGATTGGCGGCTCTTTGCCGGTGCGCGGATGGCAGCTCGCGGCGAAAGTCTTGGCGTCCACCATGGCTTTAGCGCCCTTCGCCTCATCCCGGTAACCCCGCAGGCAGGCGAGCAGGGTGGACTTGAAGCCCGGCCGCTTGGCCTCGAACTTCTTGAGTATGGGATTATTGGCGAACAGGGGCGAGTCATTGCTCGCGACGATATAGTACATAGCCGCGATCTCGGCCGCGGTTCTATCGGCCTGGGCCTTATTCGCTCGCGCCTTCTCCAGCTCCTTTTTGATCCGCTGCTCGACGCGCGCCTCGACGATCTTATTGAAGTCGGCCTCATCCTTGAACCCGCCGCGCACGAAGCCGTGATCGGGCGCCCAAATAAAGGCCAAAAACTGCTTGAGGATATCCTTGTCGTACGCTGGATCATCGAGGATGATGCGGGCCACGACCTGCGGCAAATTATCCGCCCCGCCAAGCTGGCCGCGATCGGCATCTCGTTCGCCTTCGCCTGCGCGCGTTCCGCCGCCCGGCGTGACGTCGACGCCGTCCCCTACTTCAGGGGCTTCAACGCGCTCACGAGGCGGGACGGCTACGGCCTGCTGTTCGTTGAGATCAACCGCTTTCCCGGTTGTCGCTACTTTCCAGTTGCTCTTACTGATCGGCAGGCTTTTGAAGTTGAATTCCGGCTTCTCACCAGGCTCGGACGCCCAGTGCAGGCGGGGCTGGCTGCCCTTCGACTCCCACACATGGGCGCTGGACGGGACGGTGCAGCGGTCGTCGCGGAACAGCTGAAACCGCAGATTTCCCTCGTCGCGGCGCATTAAGTCATTGCTCCGCTTGTAGAATTTCGGCGGCTTAATCTTCTTCGCGTCGATATCCTTAATGAGCTGCTTTTCGTATGCGTTGGCGCCCGGCCTATTCGGCGTATAATCGACCGTTACGCAGGTAAACTTCCGCAAGTTCGTATACGGATCGCTTACCGGGGGGTGCTCGTCTTGTACGGCCGCGGCCGGTACGACGAGGCTGCAGGCGAGGAATAGAGTTAAATACTGCAATACTACGCGCGACTTATTCGGCGTTGCCATGGCTACCATCCGAGGGGCGAGGATGCTTCACCCAAGTTTATCAGAGAGTCCTAGTATCTACAAGGTCCAATAGGCCTATATCCCTGCAATAAATTGCTGCTGACTAAACCGCGTCTATTTGAGTCCCTGCAGAATCTGTTCGATCTGCGTCCCCTGCCCGAGGATCGCGTTCGCGTTCGCCGCTTGGGCGTTCTTGGCCGCGGTAATATGCGTCTGGTACGCGGTCTTCACGGCCTTTTCATAGACCGGATAAGCCGCGTCGAACTTCGCCTTATCCTGTTTCCCCTCAGCATCTACCGAGCCCTTTTGCAGGTCCTTCCACGCGGTATCGACCGCCTTCAGATACTCGTTCTTATCGACCGTGAGGTCGACCAGGTTGGCAAGCTTCTGCCGGTGCGCATTGACCTGCCCGAACATCGAGCCCGCGATCTGCCCGGAGTCGCCGTCTTCCGGCTTGGGAGCGGCGACTTCCGTCTTCTCGGCCACCACCTTATTTGCTGCCTCGCCTTGCGCCAGCGCCTTGCCGCTGGCATTGACGCCCTGCGTGTACTTCTCGCCGAGGAACTTGCCGATCTTGGTGTACCCGGCATGCACGCCCGTGGCGCTGCTGTTGAGGTTGCTCGCCAGACCCGACTCCGCGATCGCCGAGGGGCCCGTCGTCGCTTCCGTCTCCACCGCGGGGGGCGCGGCACCGACCGCGCCGTCGGCCGTCGCCTTGGCCTGCGAGGCTTTCAGCAGCGCCGCATCGGCCGCCGCCCGCGCGTCGTTGATCTTCTTGATCTGGGCGGCAGCTCCGGCGATGTGCTTCTGCTCCGAGCCGTCCTTGTCGTTGAACTTCTTATCAGCCGCGCCGAGACCCTTAATGACATCTCCGTGCTCGGGCGGGTTCGGCTTCTTGGTGTCGTTGAGATTCACCTTCGCATCATATCCCTTCACCGCCTTCTGCAGCTCGGCATTGACGTCGAAGTGGATGTCGGACGCCGCGCCCAGGTTCTTCTTATCCTTTCCTTTGGCGCCCAGTTCGGCGTCGAGCTCATCCAGGCTGGTCTTAAGGCTGGCATATCCCTGAACCAGATCCTTGCGTGAAGCCTCGTAGGAATCGCTTGCCGTTTTCCATTGCTCAAGCTGTCCCCGAAGCTTGTCCAGTGAGGTGCAGAACTTGCCTTCTATTTTCGCGCACTGCGCCTTCAGCGCCGCGTTTACGCCGTTAAGCGCCGCGACACGCTCGCCCTCCATCCCCTGAATGTCGCTCTCAGCCTGCTTCAATCCACCGAGCACGACATTGTACTGGTTCTGCCCGGAATGCCCGCCGATGGTCGTAGTGGGAGTCTGCTCCCCCTCGCCTTCCCCGGCCGCGCCGGCTTCGCCTCCGCTGCCCAGGTTCTTACACGAGACACACTTATCGTTCTTGATGCTGATCGAGCCTTTCACGTTCTCGTAGATGGTATTTCCTTTGCAGAAGTACACTGAGTCGCCCTTATTCGTGTAGGAAATATGATCCCCCTGTATGTAGCAGACGGCACCTTTCGCCGCCGCCGAATCCGGATTGAGCGCGCCGCTGAAAAGGTTCCCCATCGCCTTGCCCAGCGGGGTGACGAACGCCTCTTTGAAGCCGTCCATGGCCATCCCGATAACCTTCTCCTCCATCATCTTCTGCCGGCCGAAGGTGTTCCACTCCTTGATCTTCCACTTCAGAGCGAGCGCCTTCTCCTGCTCCATCTTCAGCCGCATAAACTCCAGGGATTCACCCAGAGACTTGCTTTCCTTGACGTTG
The DNA here is from genome assembly GCA_043827405.1 of Elusimicrobiota bacterium. Taxonomy (GTDB): domain Bacteria; phylum Elusimicrobiota; class Elusimicrobia; order UBA1565; family UBA1565; genus JBDRPD01. Next base: position 66,153 of record JBDRPD010000022.1, read on the forward strand.
CTGCCGCCCGGGGACTTGCCGCCGGCGCCGTTGCTCGGACCGCCGCCGCCGCCGCCCTGGCCGCCGCCGGGAATCTGCGTCTTGGAGGCGTTGTCGAGCGCCGTCGCCGCGCCGCCCTGGTTGAACATGTCGCCTTGCCGTCCGGCCGAGTTGCGCAAGGATTCCGGCGAGCCGCTGCTCGAATTGCTGCGCCGCGCCGCGCCGTTATAGCCCGGCACCGCCTGCGACCGGGTCAGGGAATTCGACCCGCGCGCCTTATTGGGCACATTGGCCGCCGACAACCCGGGAGGCGTATACGACGACCCGCCGCCGTGGCTCGAGCCCGACAGCGCCGAAAGCCCGCGCAGGGCTCCCGCCATCTTGACATTGGGCTTGGGCAGCTTGGCGCTCTTGGTGGCCTGCTTGGCGCCGCGCGTAGCGGCCTGCGAGAGGGCGTCTTTCCAGTTGCTTTCCTTCGGCGGCGGCTCCGTCGCCGGAGACGCCGTGGCCGCCGGCTTCTGCGTCGCGCCCGGACCCATCACCAACGCTGCGGGGTCGCGGACATTAAGCGGGGTAATAACATCCGTACCCGCGCCGATCAGGGAACCGGGAGAGAAGCCGCCGGTGCCGTTCTCGTAGATCGTGGTCCCGTCCGGAAACAGCGGACCCTTCTGGTCGAAGCCGCCGGTCAGCGCCCCCTTCTCCTCCTGAGGCGTCATCATGAAATGCTCGGCCACCGGCGCCATCATCAGCACCGAAAGCCCCGCGGCGATAAAGCCCATATCCTTGCGCCGCAGGTTCTTGAGACGGTCGACTATGGTCGCGCCGCCGGGCAGGCCGCGCACCTTCATCTTGGGAGAGCCCTTGCCCAGGCCCGGCCACTTGATGCCGGAGCTCGGCGGATTGGCGCCCGTCGGTTTGCCCAGGCTCGACAGCGGCCCGGCGCCTTTCTTTTCCTCCTTCTTGGTCGGCTTGAAGGAAGGGATTTTGGGGTTTTCGTTGTTATTTGCCATGACTCTTTCTCCTGGCTATCGCGTGCACTTCATCTCGTCGTATTTGCCGTCGGTCAGCGGGCAGGCGTTCGCCCACTGCCGCTGTAAATCGTTAAGCTCGCCGCAGGTCTTCTTCATCCGGCCTTCGATCTCCTCGCACCGCCGCAGCTTGCCCTTGCTGCATTTGCCGCCGTCGCAGTTGGTATTATTGAGCTCCTGGCTCTGGGCATCGATCTCGGCGTTCTTCTCGTCGATCAGCGGCCCGTACTTCTCATTGGCCTCTTCGCACTTGAGGGCGTCCTCTTCCACTTGCTCCGCCTCATCTACCAGCGTATCGATCGTCCCTTGATCCGGGACGTTCGGGTTGGGAGCTTCGCCGAGATCGGTCGCGGTGATGATGCCCCCCGCCGGCTCGTTGCCGTCGTAGACGGTCCCGGCGACATTCTTCGCGTACTCGGCGGGACAGCCTCCGCCCGGGTCGCACTTGCCGGGCGGCGGCGCCGCCGCGATGCTGTAAGCACGCCCCTCGGCGAGCTGATACATCGCCGTTTGGCGGCCCATACCGCGGCGATCTCCCATATTCCCGCTGACGGCGGCGTTAAGCTTCCGGTACTGCCGGCCGCGCAGCGTCCCCTGCTTCGTCCGGCCCTCGCTCATAGCGCGCCCGCTGCGTCCGGTAGACGGGACATTGGTATTATTACTGAGCGTGTTCGCGAGCAGGCCGCTGTCCGGATTCACCGGCCGCGCACCGCCGCTTACACCGCCGCCGCCGCTCATTCCCTTGTAGCCTTTGAGATTTTCGAAATCGGCGACCGGTTTGGAATCTCCGGCGCCCTCTCCGTCCTTGGCGCCCGCGCCCACGCTTTTAATCAGATCGTTATTATCGAGCCGCACGCCGTTTTCCATATCTTTCGCTTCATCGGGATTGAGCGCGTCGGCGCCCTCGAGCTCGTCGCCCTGGCCGATCATGTCATGATCGCCCGCGCCGTCACGCTCGCCGGCGCCGGCGCCTTCACCGCCGCCTTTCCCGCCGTAGCGCTTATCGCCGACCACCAAGCCGACGGTCGACTCGCCGTAGCCGCCGGAACCGGCGCGGCGCCCGTCCTTGCCGAACAGCGCGCCCGGCGTCTGCAGATACCGCTGCTTGCGCGCCGCGTCGATGGCATGCGCCATCTCCGCCATCTCGCGGCCGCGTGAAGCGGACGATGACAGGCCGAGGCTCTTCGCTAGCGGTCCAATGACCGGCAGGCCGAGAATCGTATCCGTCGGCACGACAAATACCGTAGCCAGCAGGCCGACCATACAGATCAAAGGCACCGTGCCCTTGCCGCGCGTAAACAGCAGCAGCAGCGCGGCCGCCGCGCCTTTCTTTCTATTCTTTTGCAGAAACTCGCTCATCGCTTTTGATCGTCGAGAAACTCAGATTTTATATCCGAAAATTCCCCTCATAAAAAGTTTAGAGCCGACGATAGATACTGTCAAGGGACCTTGTGACCCACAGAAGCCTATATAAACATATGACTTTTTCAGTTTTCATCCGCTTTTATTCACTGTAGGTCGAATCCTGTTCCTTTTTTGCATCTTCCTGAACCTGGGTACTGTTCAGGTCCTCCCAAGCCTTATTCGTACTGCTGCCGCCTTGGTAGTTCTCGCCGTCTATCGCGGGCTTGGAGGCATCGTCGACAATATCCGCCTGATCTTTTTGTCCGTATTCGGTTACTTTATCCTTTGTTTCCTGCTTGGTCTCCATGATCTTGCTTATCGCAAGCAGCAGCAGCATTAGACCTATAACAATTAAAATCGCTCCAAGAATCGTGCCCCACGGCCAATTGCCTATGATGGAATAACCATAGACCATCAATGCAATACCGATCGCCGCCACCACGGCCCACAACAAATAGTCGGTCCAGGCTTTATCGATCTTCTCCTGGTACGGCGTCACGTTGCGGCAGCGCCCATCCTCGAGCTGCTCATCGGCCGGCGCGCAGGGAGAGCGCTGCACGCAGAAGCCGTCCGCGGTACGGTCTTGCCCCGCCGCGCAGGGAATATCGCTGCCGCCGCCGCCGGTGACGTCCGGCGCGCCGCCGCCCACGGGATTGACATCCGCGTCGCCCTCATTGATGCCGCCGCCCGCCGCCCCCAGGCCGCCGCCCGTCGTGGTCTTGCCGGTAAAAGCGTCGGCGGCGTACTGGGCGCTCGCCGCCGTCCCGTCGCCGGCATTGGACGCCTTGGCCGATTGGGTGCCCGCGAACTTAAGCTGACCCATGGCCCGCTGGGCACCGATGCCGCTGGTGCTCATCTTCTTGGCTAAGCGGTTGGTCGTCCCGCGGCGCATATTGGAAGTGCGCCCGCGCGCGCCTTTGAGGTTGCGCGTCATATCGCCCTTGCCGCCCATCTGCTTGAGGCCCTTGGCCTGGAACTTGCCGCCGCCGCCGAAAATATTCTTGCTGCCGAAAGCGCTGGAGCCGCTCAGGCCGGAAGAGAGCTTGCCGATGTCGCCGCCGAGGCGCTCGCGTCCCTCCCCTCCCGCGCCGGCCTTGCCCATCATATCGCCCATCATGCCGTTGGCCATATCCTCGGGCGATTGGGCGGGAGCGTCGGCCGCGTCGTCTCCCTCGGCCTTCTTGTCCGCTTCCGCGGTCTGCGGCTGGTTCGGTTTCCCCTTCTCCCACTTAAGCTCGCCCTCGCCGGCTTTGGCCATAAACGATAGCGACTTGCTGCCCTTGGCATTGCGCTTGTGGGCGCTGATATTCGAGGCGATGGAGCCAAGCTCGGGCGTTCCCTGCTGTTGCTGGCCTTGGGACGCCTTCTGCTGCATGATGCCGAAGCCGACCAGGCCCGTACCGCCGACCCCGAGCGCCAGCGCCGCGATGCCCAGCTTGCTCGCCAGCAAAGCCTTGACGCCTCCGCCGCCTAAAACCTTGGCCAGCAGGCCGCCCTTGGCGATAGCCGCGGGTGCGCCGATCGCGCCCGGCGCGCCGGCGGCGCCGCTCGACGATGACAGCAAGCCGCCCGCGCCCTTGCGCTCCTTCTGCTTTACCTTAAGAATCGGTATATCGACTTCAGTGGGCTTGGTTGCGTTGACGCGGCCCTGGCCGTCGTCTACATGCGGACTATTCTGGTCATTTCCCATATAGTTATCCCCTTGCCCGGCTTACGATTTCGCGCCAAAAGAGCCGCCGCCCGACTTCGGCACGAGAAACGATCCGACGGAACCCGCCAAACCCGAAATGCCGGCGATGATCGCGAGCCAGGTTCCGACCGAATCATTGCTCCACTCGACAAGCGCCAGCGTGGCCAAAACGGTCGTCAGCCCGCCGCTCACCGTTAAAATCATGGCTTGGGTATTCTGCCCATAGGTCATCAGGATATTCAAGCCGATCGCCGTCGCCGCCGCCGCCATGCCGATGGCGGCGGCATAGAGCGCCATCTTGATGGGAGTAAGGTAAACGGCGAGTGGGGTTTTATCAAACTTCGAGAGTATGCCCATCATGGCGATCATGATTGAAGCGAGCAGCAGCATCCCCTGCGCCATCATCAGCATGCCCGTATACGGCGTTTCGTCGCCGCTCTTGCCGACCTTGTCGACGTCCTCTTCGCCGCGCGTACCGTCGGCTATCGGTCCGCCGTCGTCGGCGCCGCCGACGGAATTGGCGCCGGAGCTCGCTCCGGCGCCGTCCTGGCTGACTCCGGCTCCGCCGATCTCGCCGCCGGCCGATTGCGGCGCGGAGTCGAAGGCCTCGGCCGCCTGGAAGGCCTGCGATTCGGCCGAAGACTGCCCGGTCGCCTTAACCGAGCGCCGGTTGGCGAAGCGCAGCTGCTTCATGGCATTGCGCCCGCCCACACGGCTGACCCGGCTCCGGGAAGGGCTCGCCGTGAGCTTGCGCGACTGCGCGGGCAGCTGGGCGAGCTTGCCGGGATTTTCCTTTTGCGGGGTAAACTTGCGGTTGACGCCGCCCGCCAGCCCGACGCCGCCCACCAGTCCCACTCCTTGGCCGAGCGGCTTGGCGCCCACTCCCTTGGAGGCGATCATCTTGGGCTTCTCAAGCTGCCCGACGAGCTCATCCGCCATATCGGGAGCATTGCCGGCGGCGGCATCGGCCTCCTCGCCCTCCTCGTACTCCTCCGCGTCCGCGAGCGCCTTGGCCTCACCCTTGGGCGCGTCCCTATTAAAAGCCTTGCCTTGGTTGGCCGAGGTAAAGAAGTTGATGGATCCGGGATCGTCCTGGTCTTCCTTCTCGGCGATGGCCTCGCGCGTTGACGACGGGAACAGCATCCGGTCGCCCTGCCGTGCTTCGTTGGCGACCCCGCTCATGGTAAACAGGGCGAACGCGGCGCTGCCCGAAATCGCGGCTGTAAGCGCGCCCATCCCGACACTCGAAGAGAAGAAATTGATCAAGCTCGGCACCAGCCCGAGCTTCAGGGCCGACGCGCCGCCGCCGGCGAACGATTTCCCGACGCCGATGGACGCCCGGCCGGCCACCCGCGCGGCGCTGCCGGCGCCGCTCGACAGGGCGCTGCCCGCGGGGCGCGCGCCGGCGCCGAACCAGCGCGCGAGAAAACCGCCGCTGCCGCCGGAGCCCTGGCCGACGGCGACTGCGCCGCCTTTCTTTTCCCTGGCCTCCTTGGTCTTGAGGTTCGGGATCTCGGGCTTGTTCTGTTTCTTGTCACTCATAGACTACTCTTAAGACAAAGCGCTAGGGATATCCTGTTTCTGCTGAAACTTCTGATCCAACTTTGAGCCGTCAAAAGCTTTTGTCTCCTTAACTGGGACGTCCTTGGCTGGAACGTCTTTGGCTGGAACGTCCTGCGAGGTCTTCAGCTTGTCCCCGACATCCTCCACTTTGGGCTTGGCCGCATCCTCACAAGCTTTCTCGGCTTTAGTCGCTTTCTCATCATGGCTGTCCGCCGCGACTTTAGCCAGTATGGTCAGCAGCGCGCCGGACCCGGTAATGATCGCGCCCTGCGTCGTCTGCCCCATCATCATGATGGCCAAACCGCACATGGTCGCGACCGCCGCCGCGGCCATCGCCACATAGCAGACAAACTTGGCAATTTTGTAAAGCAATGCGGCTTTAGCCGCCAGCACGGCGGCCGCAGGAGGGAGCACCCCCGCCGCCGTAGCCGCTTTCAGCGTGGCCTTGGCCCATAAACCGAACAGCGTCCCGATCAGCAGCATCGCCGACGCCAAAGCGATCAGCGCCCGCGCCATGTCGTAGGTCTGCTGATACGGCGTCACGTTCGTCCCTTTAATCTTGGTGCCGCCGCCGCCGCTGCCGCCGCCGGCATCATCATAGCCGTCTTTATAACCGCCGCTGTAGCCGCCGCCGCTGGATCCCGCCGGCGAATATGGCGAACCGCCGCCGCCGCCCTCGGCCGGGCTGAAATTCGCATCGCTGCCGGCGCCGGACAGAGCCTGGCCGCCTCCGGTCGAACCCGCCCACTCGGCGTTATGGGCGCCGTAGGTGGTCTCCGCCGACTCGCCGCTGGCGGCGCCCATACTCTTGCGCATGCTGTCGAGCTTGCGTGAGGATGATCCGCCGCTGAAGCGTCCGCGCTTGACTGTCCGGCCCCGCACATTGCGCGCGGAGGCGGATGTCGTTTGCGCCTTTGCATTATCCTGCTCGATACGGCTCAGCTTGCCGCTCTGGCCGCCTTTGATCTTCGCATTTCCTTTATCCAGCATCCCCGACAGCGCCGCCGACGTTCCCGCGGCACCGCCGCCGCCCGCGCCCCCGGCGGCTCCCCCGCCATCCAGCGTGAGGTTGGAATTAGCCAACATCGGACGGTCCGTTACCTTTTTCTTCTTTCCCTTATCAGCCGCCGCTTCACCCTTTTCGGCCGCGCCTTCCTCGGCGGATCCAAGAGCTCCCTCTTCACCGGCGGACGCATCTTCCTCCGCCGCGCCCTCGCCCTCGCCGGCGGGAGCATCCGCCGCCGCGCCGTCCTGACCCGCGCCGCCGGCGCCGGCCCAATTGATCTCGCCCTGTCCGGCCTGCTCCATCAGCGCCAAGGAATTACTGCCCTGCGCGTCGCGCTTGGACT
>JBDRPD010000023.1:0-22442 GCA_043827405.1 Elusimicrobiota bacterium
TGCCGTCGATCCTATTCACCCAGCCGCGCACCGTTAAAGTGCAGGACCTGCGTCAGGCAACGGTCACGCCGGGCAAGGCCGCGGCCGCCGTCAAGCAGAGGGTGCAAGCCGCGTTCTCCGCGCTCTCCTCGGCCAAGAACCTCACTGAAAAATCCGCGGAGCTCAACGCCTTGTTCGACGGGTCCGGCGCGCCGTCCGCGGCGCCGGAGGAACGCTTCAGCGCGGATACGCGGCGCCATGCCGAGCGGGCGCGCGCCGTCCAGGCCACGGACCGCGGCCTCCTGCGCTCCCAGGACATCGATGCCGGGCTGCGGATTCTGCGCGCCGCCTCGCGCCCGGACCATCCCGACGTCCGGAAGCTCATCGCAGCCATCTCCGAGCGGCACCCCGAGCTGCCGCTGCGCGCCGACCGCGTCTTCATGATCCAGGACGCCGAGCTGCTCAAGGCCTTGGGCCTGCCGGCCGACGCCGCCGGCGCCGCCCGCATCCTGACCGACGGCGTCCGGCGCGAAAAAGTGATTCTCATCAACGCCGTCAAGCCGGTTTCGCTCGACGACTTCATCGAGTTCGCGATCCACGAGGCGGTCCACCTGATGGACGAGGGCATCCTCGGCGTCGAGAACGACCGCGTCCTCCTGCACTGGCTGGCGGAAGGCTATACTCAGCTGCGCTCGCATGAAATGAGCCGGCGGTCCCTGCGGCAGCTGGCACGTCCGGCGCGCGAAAACAGCGCCTACAGCAAAGAAGTGACCTTGGTCGAAAAGATCATCGAACGCTACGGGCGCGAACCGCTCGACGACCTGGTGCAAAACGGCTCGCTTAAGGGTCTGTGGAACGCGCTCGGCAAGCGCTGGGAGTTCGCCCAGCAGCTCGCGGACCTCAACGATCATCGCGGCAGCACGCGCGAAAAAATTCTCGACGCCGTCTATGCGGTCGTCATGAGCGAGCAGTTCGGGGACAAGGAGCTCGCCTACGTCACCGACTACTTCAATCTCGCCCCCGCGGAGTCGGCTCCCGCGGCATACGAGGAGCTGGCCTTCGCCGCGGCCGCCCCGGGAGAGCTGGCCAAGCTCGCCGACGACCTGGGCGCTGAGCGAGGCCTGAAGTCCAACACCATGACGTCGCTGGACTTCCTGGACCTCCTGCGCGGCGCCCGCGCCCGCTACCTGGCGCGCGGCAAGAGCTGGGCGCCCAGCCCGGCGGCGCTGCGCAGCGCCGGAGTGGTCCTTACCCATCTCATCCGCATGATCGAAACCATGCTGCCGGCCGACGCGCAGCTCAATGCCGGCATCCGCCGGGCCCTTTCCGTCTGGGACGTCTTCAACCAGGAGATGTCGCGGGCGACGGAACAGGGCCGGCTCTCCGCTATCGAGGCGGAAGCGCGGCTGTTCGCCGACCAGGTCGAGATCTCAGTCGACAGGTAAGCCCGCCGTCTTCCGACGGAACTTTGTACAATGAGGAAATTCAGGTAAAAACTATGGCCGATATATCCAAGCGCGTAAAAAATACCCAGAAGCCGCCGGACGAGCAGCTCGCGGAAAAGCCGCCTTTTCCCAAGAGCCTGAAAATCGAGATCACCTCGCGCTGCGACCTGAAATGCTACTTCTGCACTCTGACCTACAAGGAGCGCGGCAAGGGGGACATCGACCGCGACCTGCTGTTCAAGATCATCCGCGAGGCCAAAGACCTGGGCGTGAAGGACCTCGGGCTGTTCTGGCTCGGCGAGCCGCTGCTCGTGCCCCAGCTTCCAGAATACGTGGCCTACGGCAAAAAAATTGGCATTCCCTACGTCTTTATCACCACCAACGGCCGCATGGCGACGCGCGAGCGCATCGCGCCGCTGATCGACAGCGGGATCGACAGCATCAAGTTCTCCTTCAACGCGGTAACCCGCGACGAGTATAAAAAGGTGACCGGCGTCGACGCCTTCGAGCGCGTCCTCGCGAACATCGCTTCCACGCATGAGGTGCGGGGCGACCGGAAGAAGCCGTCGCTGTATGCGAGCACCGTTTTCGATCCCAATAACGCGGCGAAGTTCGACCGGGCGGTGGAGCTTATCCGGCCTTACGTCGACGAGCACTACCGCCTGCGCCAATACGGGATTCAGGAGGGCAACACCTCCGAGGTCCGCACCTTGCAGGAGATGCTGCCCTGCTGGTCGCTGTTCTCCATTCCTCATATCAGCTACCAAGGCCATATCAGCGCCTGCTACTGCGACCATGAGTCCAAGTTCTTCATGGGCGATCTCAACAAGATGTCGCTGCTGGAAGCTTGGCATTCGGACGCCTTCGTGAAGCTGCGCCGGCGGCACCTGGCTAAAGATGTCAGCGGCACGCCCTGCGCCGACTGCACGGCCTACTCGCACTAGCACAGTAATCCATATCTTATGGCGAAAATTGGCTTTATCGCCAGTTTTAGCATCTATTTTTAATTACTTTTGCATTTTTGTTACAGTTCCCTTGCATAAAATGCGATTTTCTGCTATCTATACAGTACGCCGATATTTAGGCGGCCGCGAAAAGAGAGGCTGGATTATGGGATTATCCCCGGTGCGCAATGAAGTGATCGAGAGCTACGGCAAGCTGACCTTCGACAAGACGGCGATGGCGAACCATATGAGCGAGTCGGTCTACCGCACCCTCATCGATACCATCGACAACAACGAACGGCTCGATCCGGAAATCGCGGACGCGGTGGCGCATGCCATGAAGGAGTGGGCCATCAGCCAGGGGGCGACCCATTTTTGCCACTGGTTCCAGCCGGTGCGGGGCGTGACGGCGGAAAAACACGACGCCTTCCTTTCATTCGATGAAGGCGGCGAGCCCATCCAGCGATTCTCCGGCCGCCAGCTGATCCAGGGCGAGCCCGACGCCTCGTCGTTCCCATCCGGCGGCCGGCGCTCCACCTTCGAGGCCCGCGGCTACACCGCCTGGGACCCGACCTCGCCGGCCTTCATTATGAAGACGGGAAAATCCGCCACGCTCGCGATACCGTCCGTGTTCCTCTCCTGGACCGGCGAGGCGATGGACATGAAGACGCCGCTGCTGCGCGCCCTGTCGGCGGTGGAAAGGAGCGCCTTCCGGCTGATCAAGCTGTTCGGCAACCGCGCTTCCAAGCATGTGCGGATGACCCTCGGACCGGAGCAGGAATACTTCCTGGTCGCCAAGGATTTTTTCGACCGGCGCCCCGACCTCCTCTATACCGGGCGGACCTTGGTCGGCGCCGCGCCCGCCAAGGACCAGCAGATGGAGGACCACTACTTCGGCAGCATCAAGCCCAAGGTCCTCGACTATATGGCCGACCTCGACGCCCGCCTTTTCGCGCGCGGCATTCCAGCCAAGACGCGCCACAACGAGGTAGCGCCCAACCAGTTCGAGCTGGCGGTCCTCTACGAGGAAGCCAACCTCGCCATTGACCACAATCTGCAGGCGATGGAGATCATGCGCCAGGCGGCCGACGAACACGGCTTCGCGCTGCTGCTGCACGAGAAGCCGTTCGCCGGCATCAACGGCAGCGGCAAGCACCTCAACTGGTCGCTGGTGGACTCCGAAGGCCGCAACCTGCTCTCGCCCGGGGATAACCCGAAGAAGAACATTCAGTTCCTGACCTTCACCGCCGCGGTCCTCGCCGGCGTGCACAAGTACGGACGGCTGCTGCGCTGCGCGGTCGCCGACGCCGGCAACGACCACCGCCTCGGCCAAAACGAGGCGCCGCCCGCCGTCATGTCGGTCTACCTGGGGGACTATCTCGACGCCCTGCTGACCGAGTTCGAGAAGGGCAAGACGGATTCGCCGCAGGTCCGCGCCGACCTCGACCTCGGGCTGAAAAAGCTCCCGCAGGTCAAGCTCGACAACTCGGACCGCAACCGCACCTCGCCGATCGCCTTCACCGGCGACAAGTTCGAGTTCCGCGCCGTCGGCGCCTCGCAGAGCTGCTCCGAGCCGGCGGCGGTCACGGCGCTGCTGCTCGCTTACGGCATCGACGCCGTCCTCCAGCGGATCGAGCGGCAGCGCGGCGCCGACATCACCGCCAAGGCGCTCAAGGTCATCAAGGAGATCGTCAAAGAAACCAAGTCCATCCGCTTCGAGGGAAACAGCTACGAAGCCTCCTGGGTTCAGGAGGCGGAAAAGCGCGGCCTGCCCGCGGCGAAGGACACTCCGTCGGCCCTCGAATCCATGACGGCGGCGGAAACCGTCGCCCTCTACAAAGAATACGGAGTCCTCACCGAGGATGAGCTGTACGCCAAGCAGGAAATACGTCTCGAGGCTTATATCAAGACCAAGGAGATCGAGCTGAACCTCATCAAGGAAATGGCCTTGACCAGCATCGCGCCCGCCCTGATCCGGGAGATCAACTCCTTCGGCGCCGCCGCCGGAGCGCTCAGGCAGGCAAAGGCGCCGGACTCGGCCGTCAACCAGCGCGTCAAGCTGTACGGCGGGATTCTCGGCGACCTGTATGCCGGCGTCGAAGCTGTCGACGGCGTCCTGAAGAAAGCGGAAGCGCAGAAAGGAGCGCTTAGGCGAGCGCACTTCCTCGCCGCCGAGGGAGTGGCGGTTCTGGTGCGGCTGCGCGCGGCCTGCGACCAGGCGCAGAAAGCCGTCAATAATGCCGAGTGGCCGTATCCGAGCTACCGCGAGCTGCTCTTCCTGCTGTAGCGGCGCGCAAGAAAACGTAAAATGGGGAGATGCCGACGCTGCGCGCGTCTCTCGTAACACTATGTCTTCTCTCGGCGCCGGCCGGCGGCGCGGAGTCCTGGCGCGATAAGGGCACGACGCTCTACTACCGCGGCGAGCTGACCGCGGCCGCCCACGCCTTCGAAAAAGCCGTCGGCCGGTCGCCGCAGTCGGCGGCGGCCCACCTCGACGCCGCCGTCGTATACCGCGACCTCGACGAACATGACCGCTCGCGCCGGCTGTTTCACCTGGCGGCGAAGCTCAGCGACGGCGACCCCGACATCCACGCGGCGCATGGCTGGGCGGCGCTGCGCAGCGGCAAGCTGGAAGAAGCCCGCGCGGCGTTCAACGCCGCGCTCGCGCGCAGGACGGGCCATCCGCAGGCGCTCGCGGGCCTCGCCCACCTGCAGCTGCGCCAGGGGAAATACCTGACCGCGCTCAGCACCGCCGAGCGCCTCACCGCCCTGCGCCCCGACATCACTCTGGGGCATGTGCTGGCCGGCCGCGCGCACGACGGTTTGGGAGACAAGCGCAAGGCGGCGGAGGCCTATGTCGACGCCCTGGAGTCCGACAACACCTACTCCGAGGTGCGGCTGTGGCTCGGCCCGCTGTATAAATCCCTGCACCACTACAACGACGCTTGGCGGCAGTACGCCAAGGTGCTCTTCGTGAGCCCGCGGCACGACGGGGCGGCGATTGAAAAGAAGCACCTAGCCGCGCTCATCACGCGCCAGCCCCAGGAGATCATCCCGTCTGTCAAGCTAAAGCACCACCTTCCTATCTGGACCGCCAAGGAACACCGCAAAATGCCCGTCATCCGTGTCGCCATCGGGACCACCGCGCAGGGCAACCCCGCAGCCAAGAAGACCGTCGCCTTCACCTGCGACGGGCCGTTCGAGGTCTTCGATCCCGAGACGGGAAAAACCCTGGCCGTCGGCCCGGCCCGCCAGGTCTGGACCGCGCGCCGCGTCCGCCGCGGCCGCGGCTACGCCTTCGAGCTGCTCGACCACAATAAACGCGTGCGCACGAATTTCCGCAAGGTTATCGCCGTTCGGCCGCAGGACCTGCGCCGGCACTCCCTGATGTTCCAGCGGCTGGAGATCGCCTCCGGAACCGTATGGGAATTCCAGGGCGACCGCCAGCTCAAAGGCATTATCGAAATCCGCGCTCGCGGCCAGCAGGGGCTGTACCTGATAAACGAGCTGCCGCTGGAAGACTATACGTACGGGGTCATCAACCAGGAGATGCCGTCGCGCTATCCGCTCGAAGCGCTCAAGGCCCAAGCCGTCATCGCCCGCAACCATGCGCTCCAGTCGCAAAGCTACCGGCTGCACAGCCGCGACCGCTATGACCTCTGCGACGGCCAGCACTGCCAGGTTTTCAGCGGCGTCTCCGGCGAGACGAAAAAGGGACGCCAGGCGGTCGACGCCACGCGCGGCGAGGTTCTCAAGTACCGGGGGCGGCTCGCGCATACGCCGTACTCCTCCAACTGCGGCGGACACACCCAGGACTCGGGAGAAGTGCAGGGCTGGAGCCGGTTCCCGTACCTCAGCGGACGCAAGGATACGGCCGGCGGCCCGGTGGAGCAGAAGAGCCCCTGGGAGCTCGATCGCTGGTTCAAGTCCCGGCCGGATGTCTTCTGCAATATCCCCGAATACATGCACTCGTCCCAGTTCCGCTGGTCGCGCATCATCTCCGCCAACGAGCTCGGCGACCGCATCCGCCGCGTCTCCGGCAAGTTCGGGCTGCTGCGCAAGATCCGAATCCTCAAGCGCAGCCTCTCCGGCAACGTCAACAAGATCGAGTTCCGCGGCACGCGCGGACGCCTGGTCGTGGACCGCGAGCAGCGCATCCGCGGCATCATGGGGGTGAGCTCGATCCGCAACACGTCGTTCAGCCTCGAGGTCGACCGCAACGCCGACGGCGTGCCCACCGACATCTTCGCCTACGGCGCCGGCTGGGGGCATTCCATCGGGCTATGTCAGATCGGCGCCGCCGGGCGCGCGGCGCGCGGCCAAAGCTACAAGGAAATCGTGACGCACTACTATAAGGGGACGGAAGTCCAAAACCTGGGATATTAAATGCATGAGATAAATCTGCCCGACCGCATCCTGCGCCGGTTTTTCGCCGCGGTATTTCTTTCGGGCGTCGCCGGGCTGGTCTACCAGGTGGTCTGGCACAAGTATCTCGCCATTCTCCTGGGCTCTCATGCCCGCGCCACCGCCGCCATCCTCGCCGTCTTTCTCGGCGGGCTCGGCGTCGGCTACGGGCTCTTCGGCGGCTGGTCGGTCAAGCGCCGCGGCGGCCTGCTCATCCTCTTCGCCTACATCGAGCTCGCGCTCGGCACCTACGCGCTGCTGTTCCCTTACCTGTTTCGCGCCGCCTTCGCCGCCGCCCCCGGGCTCGACGGGGTGTTCGGCGTCAACAGCCCGGTCACCGACCTGCTTTTGGCGGTACTGCTGATCGGTCCGCCGACCGTTCTAATGGGGGGGACTTTGCCGCTTTTGACCCAGGCTCTCAGCGGCGACGTCAAAGCCGCGAGCCTGGCGCATGCGCGCATCTACGCCTTCAACACTTTGGGCGCCGCCGCGGGAGCGCTGCTCGGCGGCTACCTGCTGATCCCGCTGCTGGGCCTGCCCGTTTCGCTGCGCGCGGGCGCCCTGCTCAATATTATGGTCGGCGGCGCCGTATACTCCTTTGTCGTCCATTCTCTCGAAGCGGACTCCGGCGAGCGCCTCCCGGCGGCGCCGTTTCTCGCCGGCTACGCCGGGCTGTCGGCCCCCCAGCTGCGCCTGATCCTGATCGGCCTGCTCTCGGGATTCTATGTCCTGACTTTGGAGACGCTGCTGATCCGTCTCATGGGGCTGTCGACCGGCTCCTCCGGCTACCACTTCGCGCTGATCGTATCGATCTTCATCCTGGGGCTCGGCCTGGCGCCGCTGGCGGCGCGGCGCATCGCGGAATATACTCCCGGGCACCTGTTCGGCAACCAAGTCGCGGTTACGGTCCTGCTGCTCGCGGTCTATCTCAGCGGCGACTTCTGGCCTTATGCGGCGCACCTCCTGCGCATTCCCTTCCGCGAGCAGACGCAGAACTACTACCTCTACCAGGCGCTGCTTGGCGCAACCCTGACGGCTTTTCTCATCGTTCCCATCGGCGCCTGCGGGCTGACGCTCCCCGTCTGCTTCCATCTCCTGAAAGACCGGCGGGATACGCTCGGACACCGGACCGGCCTGCTCTACGCCGCGAACACCGCCGGCAGCGTGCTCGGCGGCCTGCTGGGAGGCTACGTCCTTTTCTACTTCGCCAACATCGACACGCTGTTCAAGGTGGTCGTGGCCGCCGCCGCCGCCACCGCGGCCGCCGCGGCATTCTCGTACCGCCGTGAAGGCAGCGCCCGGCGGCTGGCCGCCGGCCTGCTGACCGTCCTGGCCGCGCTCGTCGTCGCGCTCGCCGCGCCGCCCTATCACAAGGACAACTACATCCAGCCGTTCCGCCAGGCCCAGCCCGGCCCGGGCAGCTATGACGGGCCGAGCGCCTTCCGCAAGCACCTGGCGCGAAACATGCGGCATATCTTCTACGAAGACGGCCCCAACACCTCCGTAGGCATCGGCGTAAACCTCGACGCCAAGGGCGAAGAGACCGGCCGCTCCATCCTCGTCAACGGCAAATCCGACGGCAATACGTCGGGGGACCGCTTCACGACCATGATGCTGGGACATCTGCCGGCCCTGCTGGCCGCGCGGCCCGAACGCGCCTGCGTGATCGGCTTCGGCACCGGCATCACCGCCGGCGTGCTGGCGCGCTACGGCGCGGTACGGACCGTCGATATCATCGAGATTTCCCCGGTCGTCCGCCGCGCCGCGCATTTATTCGACGCCTACAACGGCGAGGTGACGAAAAACCCCAAGATAGAGTTTCGCGAGATGGACGCTTTCCGCTTCCTGCTGTCGGCGCCGGAGCGCTTCGACCTGATCGTCAGCGAGCCGAGCAACCCCTGGGTGCAGGGGGTCGAGAACCTCTACAGCACGGAGTTCTACCGCATCGCCAAGCGCCGCCTAGCGGATGACGGGCTGTTCGTCCAATGGATACATGTCTACTCCTTTACCGACGATCTCTTCCGCACCGTCCTGCGCACCATGGGCGGGGAGTTTCCCTACGTCTCCGTATTCCAGCTCGGCAAGGGCGACCGCGCCGTCATCGGCCATTTCCGGCCGTTCGCTCTGGCCGACCTGGAGCGGTCGGCAAAGAGGATGCGCGACGATCCCGCCGCCGCCGCCGCGCTGCGCGATGCGGGGCTCACGGAGTTCCACGCGGTCGCCGCGCTCGAGGTCGCGCCGCCGGGAATCAACCGGACGCTGGCCGCGGGCGCGCTTCCCCAAACGCTGGAGAATCCGCACCTGAGCCGGCGGGCCGCGCTCGCCTTCTTCGCCGAAGAGCAGGCCGACATCGACGTTCTGCGGCGCAGCCGCGGCAGCTACTTCTCATCGGTGCAGGACTCCATGCTCAGCCGCTACGCGGGGGCGCATGCGCCGACCCCCGGGCAGCGGAGCGCGCTGCGCGCCTCCTTCTGCGAGCATGCGACCAGCAAGCTGGACCGGTTCTGCAAGGAGACGCTGCTGCTGGAGCTGGCGCGCGGCGCAGGAAGCGCGCTGGAGAGCCGGGAGCGAAAAAGACTGCATCCGCAGGAGGCCGCGGCGGCCGAGCTCTTCGCGACTCCCGCCCGAAACCGCCCGCCGCAGGCGCGGCTGGCGGAGATCGACGAGATGCTGCGCCTGCTGTCGCGCGTCTACTCGCCCCTCGCCCGCCTGCCCCTCGCGCGGCTGGAGGAGCGCCTCGACGCCTGCGTCCGTGCCGTGGCGTCCGCCGACGCCGTCCACGGCGAATGCCTGATCCGCCGCATGATTCTGGCCAAGATGCTCGACGCCGCCAAGGAGGACTATATTCACCGGCGGGACGAATTCCAGGCCTGGTTCGCCCGCCTGGCGCCCGCGACCCCGGACTATGAAAAGTACCGGCGCCTGCGCGAGGACCCGAGCGACCAGCGCCTGAAGAAGTACTTCAAGCAGCTCGTCGCCGCGCTGCCGCCCCTTCCAAAACTGCCGCCGCAACTGCGATAATACGCCGCACGCGGGACGGCGATGGTAAAAGAAAACGAGATCGACATCGTAAAGACGGTCTTTGAGCACCGGCTCCAGCAGTCGGACATGGACCGCATCCTCACCCAGCTTTCCACCACCGACCGCGACCAGCTCATCTCTGAAATGGGGCAGCTCCTCGACCGCATTTCGGCGCTGGTCGACGTCACCAATAAAATCTCGGATACGCTGTCGCTCGACGTGCTGCTGCCGCGCCTGATGAAGATCGTGACCGAAGCCCTGCGCGCCGACCGCAGCACGCTGTTTCTCAACGACCCCGACAGCAAAGAGCTCTTTTCCCGCGTCGCCCAGGGCGATTCGATCGGCGAGATCCGCTTTCCCAACCATCTCGGCATCGCGGGCGAGGTGTTCACCAGCGGCAGGAACCTCATTATCGACGACGCCTACGCCGATCCGCGCTTCAACAAGGAGATCGACAAGCAGACCGGCTACCGCACGCGCAATATCCTCTGCGCGACCCTCAAAAACAAGGGGAAGATCATCGGCCTGACCCAGGTGCTCAACAAGGCGGAGGGCGCTTTTAACGCTGACGACATGACTCTGCTGTCGGCGCTGACGGCGCAGGCGGCCTCGGCGCTGGAGAACGCGCGGCTCTTCGAGAAGGTCGAGAAGTCGCGCCAGGAGGAAGCGCAGCTGCTGGAGGTCACCAGCGATATCGCCTCGGAGCTGAACCTCGACACCCTGCTGCGCAAGATCATCACCGTCACGACCGGGATGCTGGAAGCCGACCGCGCGACCCTCTTCGTGCACGACACCAAGACCGACGAGCTCTGGTCGAAGATCGCGATGGGCCTGGAGTCCAAGGAGATCCGCATCCCGGCGTCCGCCGGCATCGCCGGCGCCTGCTTCACCTCGGGCGAAACGATCAATATTCCGGAGGCCTACGAGGACCCGCGCTTCAACCAGGCGGTGGACAAAAAAACCGGCTACCGCACCCGCACCATCCTCTGCATGACGGTGTGCAACAAGGAGGGCCGCAAGATCGGCGTCATCCAGGTCCTCAACAAAAAGAAAGGACCGTTCGGCGACGTCGACGAAAATCGCCTCAAGGCCTTCACCTCCCAGGCCGCCATCGCCCTGGAGAACGCCAAGCTCTTCGAGGACGTCACCAACGAGCGCAACTACAACGAGAGCATCCTCAAAAGCCTGTCCAACGGCGTCGTCACTCTCAACGCCGAGTGCCGGGTCGCCAAGGTCAACGACGCGGTCCTGAGGATCCTCGGCTGGGAGAGGGATAAAGTCGTCGGCCGCCAGGTCGACGAGCTGTTCACGGGAGAAAAGAACACCTGGATTCACGACAGCCTCGCCAAGGTCGTCAAAAGCGGCGAGGTCGACGTCAGCATGGACGCGGAGATCCTCCTCGCGGGGGGGGAGACGGTATCGGCCAATATGACCGTGGTGCCGCTTATCGACGTCGGCAATACGGCGATCGGCTACATGCTTATCGTCGAGGATATCACGACCGAGAAACGCGTCAAGAGCACCATGGCGCGCTACATGACCAAGGAGGTCGCCGACAAGCTGCTCGAGGGCGGCGAGGACGCCCTGGGCGGGAACTCGCAGACCGGCACGGTGCTGTTTTCAGACATCCGCAGCTTTACCACGATCTCAGAGGACCTCGGCGCCCGCGACACGGTGATCATGCTCAACTCCTACTTCACCGACATGATCGACGTCATCTTCAAGCATAAGGGCATCCTCGATAAATATATCGGCGACGCCATCATGGCGATCTTCGGCGCCCCTTTCCCCTCTCCCGTCGACGCCGACAATGCCGTCAGCGCCGCCAACGATATGATCACCGGCCTAAACCGCCTCAACGAGCGGCGCAAAAAAGAGGGGCTGCTCGAGATCAAGATCGGCATCGGCCTGAGCACCGGCGACCTGGTCGCCGGCAATATCGGCTCACCCAAGCGCATGGATTACACGGTGATCGGCGACACCGTCAACCTCGCCGCCCGGCTCGAGGGCGCGACCAAGTTCTACGGCGTGAAGATTCTGCTCAGCGAATTCACCGTGAGGGCGCTCAAGGGCGAGAACCGCTACCGCGACCTGGATCTTATCCGCGTCAAAGGCAAGAACAAGCCGGTGGCGATCTACGAAGCCATCGGCCACCACCCGCCCGAGCATCTCGAAAGGATGTGGGACTGCTTCGCCGCCTTCGACCGCGGGCTGCAGAAATTCCGCCAGCGCCGCTTCCAGGACGCGCTGCAGGAGTTCGAGCTGGCCCGCGAGTTCAACGAAAACGACGGCCCCACCCGGCTGTATCTTGACCGCTGCCGCAACTACATCGACAGCCCGCCCGCTGAGGACTGGGACGGCGTATACGTAATGCTGACGAAGTAGGGTCAGCCCGAATCGGTGGGGGCGTTGGGACGCCCGATAGGAAGGTCCGCCTCGCCCGTTTCCAGCAGCTTCTTGACCTTGGCGCTCAAGGCTTCCATCTTATAGGGCTTGGTGATGTAGTCGTCGGCCCCGGCGTCCATCGCGCCGTCGATATCCTGGGTGAAGGTTTTCGACGAGCAGACCATGATGCGCAGGCCCGCGAGCTCCTTATTCTCCCGCAGCTTCTCGATCACCGCGAAGCCGTGAATGCTGGGCAGCATCAGGTCGACAAGAGCGAGGTCCGGCTTGAACTCCGCCGCCCGCTTGATTCCCTGGTTGCCGTCCTCCGCCACCGCGATATCATAGCCCTCGCGTTCCAGAATCATGGTCGCCAGCTTGGCGGCCGCTTCGTCGTCCTCGATGATCAGTATCTTTTTACCCACGATTAGGGAACCTTAACAGTATCGTCTTGGAAAATCAAGGGAAAAGCCGGGCCGACTTCCAGGTCCCGTCCAACTGCCTGAGGTAGCGGAAGCGGTCATGCAGGCGATCCTCGCGCTCCTGCCAGAACTCGATGCGCAGCGGCGCCACGCGGTAGCCGCCCCATTGCGGCGGGCGCGGCACCGCGCGCTCCAGGTACTGCTGCTCGGCCGCGATCAGGCGCCGCTCGATCTCGTCGCGGCCGTCGGCGGCATCGCTCTGCAGCGAAGCCCAGGCGGCGAGCTGGCTGGCGCGCGGCCGGGTCGCGAAATAGGCGTCGGACTCCTCGTTGCGCAGCGGCTGCACGTCTCCCTGGACGCGCACCTGCCGGGCGAGGGGGGGCCAGTAGAAGACGAGCTCGGCTCTGGGCGCAAAGGCGAGAGCGCGGCCCTTGGCCGACAGGGTATTGGAATAGAAGACAAAGCCCCGGTCGTTGAATTCCTTGAGCAGCACCATGCGGCCCTCGGGGTAGCCGTCCGAGCAGACGGTGGCCAGGCACATGGCGTCGGGGTTCTTGATCTCGGAGCAGGCCTTGACGGCGGCGTACCACTGGGCGAACTGGCGGATGGGATCGGCCAGCAGGTTGTCTTCGGAGAGGGGCTCCACGAGACGGGTAGTTTACAACACTTCAGAACGCCGGGATCAACCTCGGTCGATATTCTGATACTTCATGCCGTCGGTGCGATTCGCCGTATCTGCGCGTATCTGTTCGGTACGAGCATCCGGTACCGGATCATCGGCCAGCTTGGGATCGAGCTTCGCATCCACATCCTTGCCCGGCTCGACCGTTTGCTGTTCGACCTGTCCCGCCGGATCGGGCTCCTCCGACATCAGGACCTTGATCGACAGGAAGGTCAATAACGCGCCGATAGCCGCGATCATGCCGCCTTGCAGCATCTGTCCCTTGGACATAATCATGACCCCAAGAATGGTAACCGTCGCCGCGAGCAGGCCGGCGATGCCGGCGATCACCTTGGCGATCATCAGATGCGCTTTCTTGACCAGGTTGGCGATCAAAAGCAGGATGCCGGCGATCGGCAGCAGGATCATCACCAAGTCCATCTCCTTCTGCCACGGCGTCACGTTCTTGGCCGGGCCCACCTTCTTGACGTCCTCGGCCCCGTCGGTCTTGTCGCCGCCGGCCGGTGTCAGGGGACCGCCGTCCTGCATGCCCGCGCCGCCCGTACCCGTCGTCGGCCCGCCGCCGGCTTGGCCGGTGGCGCCGGCGCCGCCGATCGACTGTCCGCCCGCTCCGGCGGCATCCCACTGCCCTTTATGCACCGCGGACTCGCTCGCCGGGCCCATGCCCTGGGCGCCCTTCATGGCCTTGTTCATGCTCGAAAGGCGTTTCGCCGTCGCGCCCCGCAAACTGGTCTTGCCGCGGCTGCCCGCCGCGGTCTTGCCGCGCGAGGTGGAAGCCTGGCGGCTGCCCGTGAAAGCCTCGCTCTTGCCGCGCTTCTCCGCGACCTGGTCGAAGCCGCGGCCGATCCCGGCCGACATCCCCGAGCCGCCGCCCATCCGGGTCGCGCCGACGCGCGAGGCGGAGAGCCGCTGGGAAAACTTCGCCCGCGCCTCTTCCTTGGCTTTGGCTGCCGCGTCCGCCTTATCTCCTTCCCCGGCTTCGTCCGCGGCGGCTTTCAGCGCCTCGGCGCTGCCGAGAGCGCCGTCCTCAACGCCCTCTTCGCCTTCCTCGCCTTCTCCTGCTTCCCCGTCTTCACCCTCGACGCCTTCACCGGACGCCGCCAAGCCGTCGCCCATCGCCCCGGCATTGGCCTGCTGCGCGAGAGCCAGGCCGGAAGGGGCTTCCTCGCTGCCCGGAAGAACCCCGGGAGAATCGGAGGTTTTGGGCGCGACATTCGCCGCCGAGTTGTAAAACAAATAGGGATCGCCGGCTTCACGCCGGTCGTTCATATCCTTGAGGCCGACAGCGGACACCACGAAGGCCGCGGTCAGCGTCGCAACGATGGCGGGCTGCGTGCTGAGCAGGGCGCTCAGCTTCGCCCAAGGACCGCGGGCGCCGACGCGGGCGACGCCCATATACAGCCCGCCCGACGAGGCTTGGCCCCCCAACAGCGGTATCGGCGGCGCACCGCGGCGGCGCTCCTCTTCTTTTTTTCCTTTTAAATCCATGGCTATTACCCCGTATACGGCGCAGCCCCGCAGTATTATTGTAGCGGCGCGACGGTCCCTGTCAAGGGACCTTGGAGAGCATATCCAGGAAGGCCTGCTCGACGGTGCGGGGGGTAAAGTTCAAGGCGCGAAAGAGCCGCGAGCCGTCGAGCGTACAATCGAGCGGGCGCCGGGCGGATAACGGCATATCGGCGACGCGGGTGGGCTCGATCAGGTTCCGGTCCAGGCCGAATATCCGGCAGAACAGCTCACCGAACCGCAGACGGCTGATCGTCTGCGGACCGGCCATATGCAGAACGCCGTCGCATGCCTCCGCGCCGCCCGGCAAAGCCAGCAGGCGGGCGATTATTTCGGCGGCGTCTTCCACATACAGCGCCGACCGCAGCTGGTCCGTAAAGAGCTTGACCTTGCGTCCGGATTTGAAGCTGCGATACATAAAGCCGGTAAAGGTCTCCGTTCCCGCCATCTTCCAGCCGTAGATCAGGGCCATCCGGAGGGTGAGCCCCGCCGGACACAGCTCCCGCACGCGCCGCTCGCCCTCGAGCTTTAGCTTGGCGTAGAAGCTCAGCGGGTTGGTCGGAGACTCTTCTTTATAGGGCGGAGACTTGCCGTCGAACACCAGGTCCGTCGAGATATAGATAAGCCGCGCGCCGGCTTCCGCGGCTCCGCGCGCCGCCGCTTCGACCGCGTCCACGTTCAGCACCCGCGCCAGCTTGCCGTCCTTCTCGCAGGCGTCGGGCCGCGCCATAGCGGCCGTATGCACCACGGCATCCGGACGGAGGCGCTTAATCAGCTCGCGCAGGGTATCGGGCGCGGCCATATCGAGACGCTCAAGCCGGCAGCCCGGGATGGGCGCGTCCACCGAAAGGTAGGTGCCCGTAACCTCATGCTCCGCGGCGAGCCGCTGGGCGACCCAGCGGCCGAGATAGCCGCTCGCGCCGGTGACGAGTATACGCATACGAATCAGCCCCGCCGGCGGCGAAACAGCCGCCTGCGGGACCTAGCGGCTCGATGTGCCCTTGAAGACAAGCTGCGCATTCCTGATAGCCGCTAGGCCATAAACGGATACGGGAAATCCGTCGGCGGCACGAACGTTTCCTTGGTTGTCCGCGTCGATACCCAACGGATGAGGTTGAGCAGGCTGCCCGCCTTGTCGTTGGTCCCCGAGGCCCGCGAGCCGCCGAACGGCTGCTGGCCGACCACGGCGCCGGTGGGCTTGTCGTTGATGTAGAAGTTGCCCGCCGCATGCACCAGGATGTCGCTGGCCTGGCGGATCGCCTTGCGGTCCTTGGCCAGCACCGCGCCCGTCAGCGCATAGGCCGAGGTACGGTCGCAGATCTTCAGGGTCTCGGCATACTTCTTCTCCGGATAGGTGTAGACGGTCAGCACCGGGCCGAAGATCTCCTCGCACATCGTCCGGTAGTTCGGCTTGGAGGCCTTGATCACCGTGGGCTCGATGAAGTAGCCCTTCTTGTCCGAATGCTTGCCGCCGAAGACGATCTTGGCGCCGTCGCGCGGCTTCACCCCGTCGATGTACCCGGTGATGCTGTCGTAGGCGGCCTTATCGATGACCGCGTTGAAGAAGTTCTTGAAGTTCTCGGGCTCGCCCATCTTGATGCGGCCGAGCTGCTCGCCCAGCATCTTCTTGAGCGCCGGCCACTTCGACTCGGGGATATAGGCGCGGGACGCCGCCGAGCACTTCTGCCCCTGATACTCGAAGGCGCCGCGGGTCAGCGCCGTCGCCGCGGTGTCGATATCGGCCGAGGCGTGCATGAACACGAAGTCCTTGCCGCCGGTTTCGCCGACCAGGCGGGGGTAGGTCTTGTAGGAAGCGATGTTCTCACCGATGGTCTTCCACATCCACTGGAACACCGGCGTCGAGCCGGTGAAATGCGCGCCCGCGAGGTCCGGGTGCTTCATCACGGCCTCGCCGATGGCGCCGGACGGGCCGCTGATCATATTGATGACGCCGTCCGGCAGCCCCGCCTCCTTGAGGAGCTGCATGATGAAGTGGGCGGAGTACATGGTGCTGCGCGCCGGCTTCCATACGCAGACGTTGCCCATGAGGGCGGGGGCGGTCGGCAGGTTGCCGGCGATCGAGGTGAAGTTAAAGGGCGTCACCGCGAAAATGAAGCCCTCGAGCGGGCGGTACTCCAGCCGGTTCCACAGCCCTTTAGCCGACATCGGCTGCATGGCATAGAGCTGCTCCGCGTACTTGACGTTGAAGCGGAAGAAGTCGACGAGCTCGCAGGCGGCGTCGATCTCGGCCTGGAAGGCGCTCTTCGACTGGCACATCATGGTGGCGGCGTTGAGGACCTGGCGGTAGGGGCCGGCCAGAAGCTCGGCCGCGCGCAGGAATATCGCCGCGCGATCGTGGAACGGCGTGACCGCCCATTCCTTGCGCGCCTGGAGCGCCGCCTTGACGGCGTCCTGCGCATGCTTGACCGTGCCGCTGTGGTAGCGGCCGATGAGCTTGCCGTGATCATGCGGCGGGCGGCAGTCGCCGAACTTGCCGGTCTTGATCTCCTTGCCGCCGATAATCATCGGGACCTCTATCTCCTGCCCGGCCAGTTCCTTAAGCTTGGCCTGCAGCGCCGCACGCTCGGGCGTGCCGGGCGCATAGCTCAAAATGGGTTCATTGTAAGGTTCAGGTGTGCGGTAGATCGCGTTCAGCATATTCAGCCTCCTAGGTTATCGCATGCAGCCTGTTTGTTGATGGTATAAAAAGCGGACAAACCGAGCAAACTCACAAGGAGCCCGCCGGGAAAGGGCCTATACGAAAGGCCCACGAAAGTTATTGACAGCACTCAAAGATACGTGTCAACTTCATCGTTTGACAGCCATCATCAGGGTTTTTCCCGGCGGCGGCTATACTGTAGCCAGATATTATGAACAAGAAATTTTTCGCCGCCCTTATAACCCTCGGAGCGATCGCCGCGATCGCCGCCGAATCCGAAGCCGGAATCATCCGCGTTGCGCCGATCCCGGTCACGCCCATCTCGCTGCCCAATGTCGCTTTCCCGGTACTCCCGGTAAAGATGGCGATCCTGCCGATGCTGCCCACGCTGCAGGCCCCCACAGTCAACACCGTCGGCCTCCCTGGACCGAGCGTTCCGGTAGTGCAGATTAATCCGATCGAGCAGCCGGCCTGGCCGGTGGCCCCCATCACGCTCAACAACGGCATCCAGAAGCCGGGCATCACGCCGACCCCCGCTACCGACAACACCATCGAGAAGGTGATCGAGCAGATCGGCGACGCCTTCCGCATCCGCATCCCGCATGCCCAACGGGACGGCGCGCGCATCCGCGCGCTGTTCGACGGCTCCCGGAAAGTTTCCGCATCCGAGTCCGATGTCGTATACATCCCGGAGCCGGACCGCCCCACCATTGATCGTTCCTCGCGCCCGCAGACCCTGCCTGAGGACGATCTTCTTCGGGATCTCGGATTTTAATCACAGCTAAAACAAAGAGCCCCGGCAGAGATGCCGCGGCTCTTTCTTATCCCCTATGGAATCCCTAATCTGGACTTACTTCATCATCAGATCTTCAGCACGTAGCCGACGCGGCTGATCGTCTCGATGCGGCGGCCGAAGTCGCCGAGCTTCTTTCGGAGCGATTCGATACGCTTGTCCACCGTGCGCGTGGCCTGGCCCGGATCGCTCTTCCACACATGCTCCAGCAGCAGGCCGCGGGTCAGGACGTGGTTCTTGTTGCGCACCAGGTAGTTCAGGAGATCGAACTCTAACGCCGTCACCGGGATGTCGCGGCCGCCGAGCGTCACCGCATGCTCGGTCTCGTCGATGGTGAGGCGGCCGACGCGGACCTGCTCATGCGGCTCCGGAGCGGCCATGGCCGGGCCCCAGGCGAAGCGGCGCAGCAGCGCCTCCGCCCGCGCCAGCAGAATCTCGGGCGACACCGGCTTGGGGAAGAACTCGTCGGCCCCCAGGTCCAGGGCCCGCACGACATCCTTGGAGTCCTTGTAGCGGCCGGAGCAGACGATCATCGGGATGGTGCGGGTCTCGGCGCGGCCGCGCAGGAAGGAGATGAGCTCCCAGCCGCTGATCGTCGGCAGCATCAGGTCGATGATGGTCAGGTCCGGGACGAAGCCGCCCATGCCGTCGAGGAACTTGCCGACCGTGGGGAAGGTCTTGACCGCGTAATTTGCCTTCTGGAAGACGAACTTGAGCAGGTCGGCGAGGTCCTGCTCGTCTTCGATGACGGCGATGCGCTTCATGACGCGGCCGCCCCCTGCCCGGCCTGCCGGAACAGCGTCCTGACCCGCGCCAGCACCTCCTCCGGGTTGAAGGGCTTGGTGACGTAGTCGTCGGCGCCGAGCTTGAGCCCCTTGACGATGTCCTCCATCTTCGACTCCACCGAGACCAGGATGATGGGCGTCCGTCCGATAGCGGCGTCGGCGCGCACGGCCTGCGTCACCTCGTAGCCGCTCATCCGGGGCATCTGGATGTCGAGCAGCATCAGGTCCGGCTTCTCCGCCTTGGCCGCCGCCAAGCCGGCGGCGCCGTCAACCGCGAGCAAAGAGCGGTATCCCGCGTCCTCGACTATCTGCTGGAGCAGCGCCTGAAACTCGGTATTGTCTTCAACGATGAGAATGGTTTTTTGCTCCGCCATGGCTCAGTTCTCCCTAACAGCAACCGAACCAGTATAGCACGCGGTTCCGGCTGTCGCAACTCTTCGTGCCGAAAGTCACAAAAACATCAATATATTGGCTTTAGAGCATCAAATTCGTCATATTTTTTCGATTATTCCACACCTGTCGCAACTCCGTAACATGACTGTCGCAGAAGATGAGTACTTTCCTTATTGTACCCGGACGCAGGCCGCTAATCGATGCTCACCGCCAACACTTTCATCCTCCTTCTCGCCATCCTGATCGCGACCCTTCCGCTCTTCGCTTTCTCCATACCATCCTTCACTTTCACGCCTAAAACCGGACTGTCCAACCGCATGCTGACGCCTAACGGCGACAACCGCAATGATAATGTCGTCTTCACCTTCACCAACCCGCGCGACTCGGTCGTATCAGGCCGCGTCTACGACCTCAAGGGCGGACTCGTCGCCCGCATGCAGAAGCATCCGGCGCTCGATCCCAGGTTCCATCTCTACTGGGACGGCAAGGCGAACGGCCGCCAGGCAGCGCCGGGCGTCTACATCTATCAGCTGGAGGCGGAAAACAGGATATTCACCGGCACCGTGGTGGTGGTGCGATGAAGCGTCTCGCCGCGTCTTTCATCCTGCTCGCGGTCCTGCTCGCGGCGCGGCCCGTTCAGGCCGCCTTTGAGGACCTCGGCGCCGGCGCCCGCGCCCCGGGGATGGGCAATGCCTTCACCGCCGTCGCCGACGACGTCAGCGCCTATCACTACAACCCGGCCGGCCTCGGCCTGCTCCGGCGGGCGCAGATGAGCACCGCCTTCTCGCGCCTGCACATGGGGCTGACCGACGGCTCGAACATCTCGCTGTCCCAGGTCGCCTACGCCCGCCCGGTCAAGAAGCTGGGCGGCACTCTCGGCGTGGCCTACCACCAACTGAGCCTCTCCGGCCTCTACGGCGAGCGCTCGATCTACGTCTCCTACGGCAAGCAGGTATGGGAGGACGAAACCCGCGGAACGCTGTTCGCGGGCGGCAGCTTCAAACACCTGAGCTTCTCCTTCGACCGCCCGCCGGAAGCCCGGAACTCGATGAACCTCAAGACGGCCCAGGTGGGGGTCTCGGACCCGGTGCTCGACAAGGACACCGGCAAGTCGGCCTTCGACCTCGACCTCGGTCTGCTCTACCGCTACCAGTACCGCTACTTTTTCGGCTTCGCCGTTCAGCACCTTAACGAGCCCGACCTGGCGATATCGTCGAACGACTCGGCGCCGCTGGGACGCGCCATGCGCCTGGCGCTGGGCTACCGCGCCTTGTGGATAAACCTGACCACCGAGCTCAAGCTCGACCAGGCGCCCGGCGGCGGCAGCGACAAGACCTTCTTTCTCGCCGGCGAGCGCTTCTTTCCGACTTTGCGCCACGGGCAGATCGGCATGCGCGGCTCGCTCGGCTTCGGCGACCGCGACTTCCGCCAGCTGACGACCGGGCTGACCTACCGCATCAACAAGCTGCAGTTCGACTACGCCTTCCTCATGCCCCTGGGCACCCTGCAGAAGACCGCGGGCACGCATCGCCTCGGCCTGATGCTCCACTTCGGCGCCCCGACGCCGGAGGAGCAGTACACCGCCGACCTCATCGAGAAGATCGAGCTCGCCAAGACGCCGTCGGCCGGCTACGCCTACGAGTTCCAGGACCTGCCCTCGCCGATCGAGCCGGTGCTCTCGGGCGAGGACCTCGCCGATGTGCGCAAGTCGATCGACGCCGGCGACTACGACGCGGCGCATGAGCGCCTCTCCCCGCACCTGGAGAAGGAGGTGGCTTCGATCGCCTTGGTCTCCCTCGGCCAGCGCCTGCAGGAGGTCCGCTACTTCTTCCGCCAAGTGGACCCCAATGCCGGCGAATGGGCGGCGTCGCTGGTGCGCGCGATCAAGCACTTCCTGCAGGGCCGCGACCGGGAAAGCCTGCTGGTCGCCTCGCAGGCGCTGTCGCTCAAGCGCGACACCGTCAAGCTGCCCGATTTCCTGGCCCGCATGGAGGAGATCACCAAGCTCAAGGGCGAGCGCATCCCGGAGGGGGCTTCCATCAGCCTGCTCGAGCTCAAGCTCAACGAGTCCGAGACCCTGTTTTTGACCCGCAACTTCGAGCAGGCCGGCAAGCTGTGCGAGGACATCCTCATCATCCAGCCCAACCATCCGACGGCGCTGGCCCGCATCGGCTCGGCCCGCTACATGCAGCGCAAGTACGACGAGGCGATCGCCTCGTGGACGCGGGCCTTGGCTTTCGAGACCGACTCCGGCGAGCGCGAGACCCTCAAGTTCATGGTGCTGCGGGCGCAGAAGAAAATCGAGCCCATCGACAAGACCGCGGCGGCCGAGTCCAAAGCCAAGTGGCGCGCCAAGCCCGCCGGCCGCCCGCTCGATCCCAAGGTCATCGAGAAGCTCTATCAGCTCAGCGTGCGCCAGTACGCCGCCGGCGAATGGGACCAGGCGGCCGAGACGCTGGAGAAGATTCTGGTCCTCGAGCCCGAGAACCGCCAGGCGCGGCGCGCCCTGCGCCGCCTTGAGGCCGAGGGCATGCGGCAGCGGAGGCAGGGGCAGTGAGGCGGTTGGGGCTCAGCGCGCTGCTTGCCGCCTTCACCCTGACGCACCTGCCCAACGCCGCCGCCGAGGTCAATACCTGGTGGGACACCGACTGGAAG
This sequence comes from Elusimicrobiota bacterium, assembly GCA_043827405.1. Classification (GTDB taxonomy): domain Bacteria; phylum Elusimicrobiota; class Elusimicrobia; order UBA1565; family UBA1565; genus JBDRPD01. The sequence goes on from JBDRPD010000023.1 coordinate 22,071, forward strand.
CAGCGCGTTAAGATTCATTTTAACAACGCCGCCATCGCCGAAACGCTCAACGACTTCCCGGTTTTGATCCGGCTGACCACCGGCCAGATCGACTACAGCCTGACCGAAGCCAACGGCGAGGACCTGCGCTTCGTCGACGCCGATCAGAGCAACGTCCTGGCCTACGAGATTGAGAAGTGGGACCTGGCGGGCAACTCGACGAGCTATATCTGGGTGCGCGTACCCGCGATCGACGCCAGCTCGAACCTCGACCATATCTGGCTTTACTACGACAAGGACGGCGCCGCGGCCGGGGGCGAACCCCTCCGCGGTCTGGAGCTCGAGCTATGTGGTGGTCTTGCACATGAGCCAGGACCCCGCCTCGGCCATCCA
>JBDRPD010000024.1:0-49892 GCA_043827405.1 Elusimicrobiota bacterium
GGCGGCGTCCCGATAGCTGGAGAAATTTAAAAAGCGTAACCTCTGGTTGATGAAATCAACTTAGGCCAGTTAGAGCTGGCCGACACCGAGAGGTTACGCTTAATGAATGGTACCAAAGTCGTTGCCGTCCGACAATCGAAGTCCGCGCTCCAGGTCCCGATGGGACGTGACGCGCTCACCGAAGCCCTCCGCGGCCGTATCCGTGGATTCCTGAACGACCTCCTCAGCGAAGAAGCCGACGCTTTTCTAGGAGCCGGCTCCTATCAACGGAGCGATTCACGTCGAGGCTATCGCCATGGCAGCGTGCGGCGCGAGATCACGACATCCTTCGGAAAGACGCCCTTTGATCGCCCTCGCGCGAAGCTATTCGCCGAAGACGGCCATCTTGCCGAATGGCGATCCACGATGCTGCCGCGATATAGCCGGCGTTGCCGGGACGTGGACGCAGCCCTGCTAGGACTTTACTTCGGTGGGGTGAACACCCGGAAGGTGAAGCAGGCGATCAGACCCCTTCTAAAGGGTTCTCCTCTCTCGAGTTCCACGATTTCGCGGCTCATCGTGAAGATCGAGGGATATTTCCAAGCATGGCAGTGCCGAAGTCTGGTCGAGGAGGACATTCGCTACCTGTACTTGGATGGGATTTACGTTCGGGTGCGTTGCGGCCGGAAGGTGTCGAAGTTGCCGATGCTGGTAGCGGTGGGCGTACGTGCGACGGGCGAGAAGATCCTCCTGGCGATGGAGACACGCGGTGAGGAAAGCGAGGAGGCATGGAAAGGGATGCTGCAAGGGCTCGCGGACCGGGGCCTGAAGCGGCCCTTGCTGGCGATCGTGGACGGCAATCGCGGCTTGGCGAACGCGCTGGATTCGGTGTGGCCGAAAATGGATCGGCAGCGCTGTATCATTCACAAGCTGCGCAATCTTCAGTCGCATGCGCCCCGGCGCCTCTACGATGAGCTCAAGGAAGACTTCCATAGGATCGTCTACGCCGACGACATGGCTTCGGGCAAGGAGTTCTATGATCGTTTCTTGCGCAAGTGGAAGAAGCAATGGACGCCGGTGGCGCGCTCGCTGGAGGAGGCTGGACCGGAACTCCTGGCTTTCTATCGATACCCGCAGAGCCAGTGGAAGTCTTTAAGAACAACGAACGCCGTGGAGCGGCTCAACGAGGAGTTCCGGCGACGCATGAAGACGCAGGGATCATTCCCAAGCGAGTCCTCCGTGCTCGTCGTTTTGTTCGGGCTCGTAGCGTCGGGGATGGTGCGGCTACGGAAGATTCCGGGCTACTACGACATGCCGCCAAGGAGTCCGGAGGCGTTGGAGCGATCAGTTTGAAGCAAGAGGGATAAAGCGAAAGGAGAACGAAAAAGCTAGAATGAAATTCCTCAACCGAGAGCTACGCTAAACGAATTTCTCCACGAATCGGGACGCGGCCTGGACACGTCGCCACTATTCAATAATTGTTGCCTCAATCCGGTTCTTTAATTTTATTCGTAGATCTGCTGGACTCTTCCAGACAATGTGATTATATTGACGCGTGTCAAAATGTGCGTCGTCCAAGTCGGAGTCTTTACACGTAAATATCACGGGGCGACCTAATCCTAAAGAAAACCCCGCTTCGAAGTAAACCCCATGGCGATGCATGGAGAAGTCGGCCACTAGAAATCTACTTCTCTTTATCTCCCCGATTATGCGGTCACAAATCTTTTCATTGTGCTCTTTGAGGTCAATTCTTAGCGGATTGTATCCAGCATCCTTAATCCCTTGAGAAAAACCTTTCTCCCAAGCCTCGTATAGTGTCGCGTCAAATGACATCGCAACAAATACTTGTTTGCTTTGCGATCCCAGCGCACCACGCTGAATCTCAATTATCCGACTGAGCCCTTTCGCCGTTAGATTTAGATGGCAAGGGAGCGCCCCTTTGTAGTGATCGATATATCCACTTATATGTAATTGATTGAGGATGAAATGCATCTCCTGAGAGTTTATTGCATAAAGGATAGGGTGATCCTTGATGCGGATTTCAAGTTTATCACCAAGATGCTTTGTTAGATAATTTAAGTTCAATAATGCTCTGTCTAACCTATCAGCCAAGGACTGCGGTGAGAACATTGAGAGGATCGCATCGATGCCAATGCAGTTCTTCTTCGATTGGGTGCTAGCGACTTTTTGACTAGATAATATTCGAGGGCAATGTAGTTCCTGAATCAAGAGTTTTTTGACATATGCAGAAAGCATCGCACGATCCTCGGCGGTGAGACCAGAGATTCTATCAACAGCTTCTTCTGTGATTTCATACTTACCACAATAGCTGCAATCAACGAACAAAACCTCGCCGAAGCTGCCATGAACGTCGTGCTCATTCAACGGTTCGTGGCAGAAATAGCAGGGATGTCGGTCTCCCATGGTCGCGCTCCTAAAGGTTAATGGTTGTCCTGGAATATGCTACTTCGAAAAAAGGGGGCCATGGGGCTGCTTTCGAAAGATTCGGCACAGTATCGCAGTGGATCATTTGGAGCCTTTTCGACTTGTAACGGAGAGAAGCCAAGAGAGTATGCGAGCGAGTTCTTCGGGAACAAATCACTAACTCTGCGCTGGTCCCTCTCGCGAGACGGCCACCCGGATCAATTCTGCCTCTGAGATTTCGAGCGTTTTGAGTGCCCCGCGCTTTGAAGCAGATGCTTGGTCTTCGCATAGATCAATTACGAGCATGAAGATCGTCTTGTTGTTGTAGGTGATGCATGGCACGGACTGCTCTTGGCCGGCGAACGGGAAGCGAATTCCCTCCGGGCAGAACTTGAAGACAACCAAGTACCCAAAGGGCTCATTGTAGTCGACGGTGTATGCATAGATTTGGTTGAAGGCGTTGATGAGATAGCTCTTCCCCTTCTCTAAGGTGAAGATCTTGGCATCAGCGACAAGACGCTCTGGCCCTGTCTGAGCTCCAACCAGATCTGCATTCCCGGACGCTGATTTTGGTTCGATTGAGAACTCAATGCCTTGCACGAAGAGAAACTCATAAAGATTCCGGGTGAGATTCTTCTCACCCCTTTTAGTATCAGCCTTCCATAGGGCGACCAATTGCTCCCGCCGGAACCATTCACACCGGTGTTTGTAGCGCTTGAGTTGGGCTAGAACTGCTCGCTGGTCATCGAGTTGCTCATCAACATAGTCGTATAGAGTCTCCAGGAAGATAGAGCGAAAGGAGTCGAGGCTCTCGTTGTGGTTCGATGCGTTGCAATACTGTCGTCCCAAAGTTACTTCAACTTTGTCGGATGCGCCCAGGCATTTCTTAATAACGAAGTAAGAGACAACAACATTTTCGAGCTCCGTCTCAAATACAAGTGCTTGGCCTTTGAGTATCTTGTCAGCTTCGGCTTCCATTTCGGGCTTCTTCTTAGCTAATTCATCCAGGAGGGATGCAAGAATGGAATTTCCCTGAAAGAATCCCCAATATTGCTTAAGGCCATAGTGGAAAAGCTGAAATTCGAGCGAGTTTAGGCGTCGTGTGCGCTTCTGAAGTTTATAGCGCAGGCTCTGGATCAACTCGTTGTTCATGGGAGTCCTATAGCCGGATGTTAATGTTCATTCCTTTGAGCGAATTACGAAGCGTGTCCATGGCCTGCTTAAATCGTTGGATTGCCTTTCGGCATTCGTTCATGTGGTCATCAAGCTGAATGTTGCATTTGCAACCGCGACAGATCACGACATCCCGCAACCTGGCTTGTCTCAAGTAGATTGGGTTATAGAAACCACAGTCGGGACATGGAACCTCGACGGTGTGTTTATCGAGGTCAATCATTTTGGGGTCTTGGCAGTATGGGGTGAGAAACGACGCGCATATTAGAACCAATGGCACATGAAGTCCCCACGAATGCAGCTGGAGCGAGACAAGACATATCTAGAGTTTAGCGCGATTCAAGCGGGAGTGCTAGGGGTGAGAGGCACCAAAAAAGTTCGCCTTTTAGACGAAAGACGAACTTTTCCCCGCGAGGTTCCCTGGAGTATTTTTGGCGAAAGAATTACTAGAAACGTCTTCCAAATGGCTAACTCAAGTTCACATCCACCCGCCGCGCGGTCCTTCCGGACGTCTCCCTCTTATCCAGCCATTCCGTGATCGTGGCCGGGCGAAATCGCACCAAACTTCCAAGCTTGACCACCGGAATATAGCGCTCATGGACCCACTGATAGACCGTCCTAGGCTTAACCTGAAGCCTCTCGGCGAGCTGTTCCACGGTCATCAGACGGTCCACTAGAAGCTCACCCCCGCGCCCGTCCGGCCTTCCGGAATTTCGCCTCGCCAAGCCGCATCGTATCGCCCCAGGCATTCTTAAAGGGCGCGCGAGCAGGGTCCGTCTGGAACTCCTCAAGATCGCAGGCGTACATGAAAGCCGCTTTCGTTTTCTTGGCCGCTTGGAAAAACTCCCCCATCAGGGCCGGGAATTGGAGCAGGTATAGCATCATAGCCCCCTCCCGCTCCCTCTTGAGCAGCCGGGGCGCCAGCTTGTAGTGATCCACCACGACAAAGTCCCACAGAGGGCTGAATTTCACGCGCAGGTCCACCGGACTCTCCCGTATCTCCCGCTCGCTCAAACCTTGCGCTCTCCCCTCCCATTCCAACTCGTGACGGCTGAAGACCGGCAGCTTGAGATGCCGGGAAACGGCCAACCCCATTCCGTTAATAAGCGTGTAGCGCGGTATCACGCGAGTCGACCATCTGCGGCGCAAGCCCACGCCCAACAAGCGCCCCGCGCACTTTAGGACCGTCTGTCCGGGACGCCTTAGAGCGTAGGCTTTAGGCAGCGGGTGAGAGAGCCTATGGGAGTGACATCCCGCAATCAAGCCCGCCTGTTCGAGGCGGTTGAGCCGCTTGTAGCCGTAGCCGTCATAGGCGCTTTCGGGGTACTCATTGCGGTATAGTCGCAGCCTTTCTTCGTCGCTTAGATCCGGCCGGAACAGCATGGCATCCAGCTGGCCGAATCCAAGTGCGCCCCACTTTTCTAGCGCGGACAATATCTCCAAATCACGTGCTCTCGGCCGGATTTTTTGAGTCCTTTCCGTTGGCCTTTTGTCGTTGGTTGTTGTTCTGTTTTTTATATTCTGAACTTTAATTTGTACCATCTCAATTCGTTAACCGACCCCCGCACCCGCCGTCTTCCCGACCACACTCTCACTACTGGTTGGGAGAGCGTGGTCGGGAAGCGATACGGGCATAGCCCGGATCGAGGCGGGTGCGGATTAAGTAATAAAAATCGAAGCTTCTCGGCGCATCGGTCCGGCGCGAAGTGTCCGCCAGCCCCTCTAATTCATTAGAGGGGTGTGCCATACGATCCGTCACTTTCCAACTTCCAGGGATCATCCTTTTCCGGACGCCTTTTCCGCGAAATCACGAGCCTGCCGGGCCAGCATCTTGTTCCGTATCCGCTGGGCGAAGCGCTGCCGCCAGGCGAGATCCTGGAAGTCTTGGGCGGCTTCTCGCCGCACGAAATCCTGACGTTTGCCGGACTTAACCCAGCCCTTTATCTCGTCCAGCCGGGACAGGATCAGCTTCTCTTCAAGGTCCCGCAGACCGTCTTTTTCCTCCGTTGCGGCGGCCAAAGCTTGGTCCGAAGGCAGTACGTCTTCCAGCATGGCGTCGCAGGCCTTGGCCATGAAAATGTCCTTGGGCTCGAAGCCGTTGGGGAGCATCTTGGCCGCGTCCAAGAGCTGTTCCGTGGTCAGTTTCCGGGACGTTATGACGTGAAATAGATCGCCCGGGAAGTGCTCCAGAATCCGTTGGATGGTCTTTAAAGGGAAGTGATAGCCGTAGCGCAGCGTCAGGATAACGGCCACCTGCTCGAAGTGATCGGGGTACACGTACAGCTCCGTCCGCCCCTCTTTCTCGACCGTCGGCGCGATCAGTTTGAGGGTCGGCGAAGCCCATGCCTTGAGCAGGCGCGGGCTCATCTTGAAGTCCGCCAAAGCTTCCACTAGATCGGCGAATAGAGGAGCCGGGACCAGCATCCGAAAGGGGTCGCTTTCCCCCCCTTCCTTGCGCTTTATGTTCTCGTCCGCGTAGTATTTCAGCGCGTCCTTGCGCTCGCAGATAGGCAGGTCTCGCAGTTCGTCTTCCAGCGGGAAATTTTTTGATTTTGCCATAGCTAATTATAGATTTCTTCGAGTGTCTGCGAGACGGATTCCTGCGTCGCTATCTGAAATAATCCGATACGTTTTTATGGAGGGACGTCAGGCTACTTGAGGGGTACTTGGGCAAGGTAGACGGGGGCATCCCCCGGTCCGGTTTATGCCCAAGGGCCTGGAGCGTTCCACTTCATCCCGTCGACCTTGCCCTTTAGGACGGCCGTGGCGATCGGAGGCAGGAACCGACGCAGGGCCCCCACGACTTCTTTAAGTTCCTTGGGGGCGGTATCAATCTTCGTCCGCCGAATGAAAGCCCGCCATTGGACGATCTTCCCCGCGTCACTGGTAAACTCGTCTGTGAGCGCGACGGGATGCGCTTCAAGCTTTGTCTTTCGGTTAGCGAAGGTTTTTTTGATCGCTTCGCCGAGGATTTTCCCATCGAAGTTGAACTGCTCGGACAGCAGCCAGATGTCATAGAAGTCCTTCATGCGGCTGTTGAGAAGCCCAAGTTGGGTCATGGCCTCGAACTTTTCTGCGATAACCGTCTCGCGGGGATAGCCGCGAAGCTTCGGCGCGGGCATGTCCAGGAAGGTCGGGTAGTCGATCTCGCGAGGCTTGGGTGAGACCGTGTCGCCGAATCCGAAATCGATCTGCATCGCGGCCTTGGCCTGGCCGAGCTTGCCGGTAAAGGTCACTCGCACGCCCTCGTAATCAGCGTCCTCCTTGATGCGCTTACCTTTGACGCTGCCTTCGAGGAAGCTCATTCCGTCGGCCTCGACCTCGATTGCGCAGACCTCCTTGACCATGGTGACTAGATTCTCCACAGTGTTGTTGGTCCGGCCCAGGAGGTCGATGTCCCGCGTGGCCCGCGAGCGCGGAGCCTTCCAGACGACGAACATCAATGCCCCCTTGAGCACGACCTTGTCCTTGTATTTCGAGCGGCTCAGGCGGTAGAGAAAGCGCTCCATCGCGAAGTACTGGAGGAGTTCGTCGAACGGCCGGGAACTCTCGCGGGCAAGGTTGAGCAGGCGCTGACGGGCCGAGGCCGCGACATTTTTGATGGGCTTATTCACAGCAGGGCTTCGAGATAGGGTTTCATAACGCGTCCGACACGGCAAATCTTCGCATATTTGAGCAGAGCGTCCGGCTTGGAGCGTTTCCTCTCCCGGCAGAGCTTGAGCGCTTCGATGGCTACATCCAGGCCGATGCGGTTGCGGAACTTGAAGCAGTCGGCGACGGTCTTCTCCGGGGAATAGACTCGGAGTTCGACCCCATCGACCTTATGGATATCGATCCCCTCGCTTTGGGCTTTGCCTGAGAGCCAGACGCAGCGAAGCGGCGGAAAATCGAGCCGGGGCTTCTCCGCGCCCTTCGCCAGAGCCACATGAACCTCGTGCGGGACCTGGGTCGTGATTTCATGGAAAGCGAGAGCCGAGATTAGACAGATTACGCCCTGCGGTACGCGGAGCGCGACCGTGGCCAGGTCCGGCTTGGAGAAAGGCGGCAGTCCGGCCAGGCGGTAGAGCCCGCGGCTTACGGGCTCGATCATTCCCATCTCCCGCATGCCGTAGAGGTTGCGGGGATGGATGCCGAGCTCAAGAGCTTGGGAGGTCCTTAGGAGGCCTCCGTGTGCTTTGAAGATCTTCAGCTCTCGCTGATATGGGGTAGATGATGCCATGGATAAATATACCGATACTTATATATATCTATAGGTAATATTATCCCGAAAAGCATGGATTGTCAATGCCTTTTTGACATCATAATCCAATCCGCCTGGCAGGCCCCCCCCAACAGGGCTTAAAATTGCTGCCCGGAAATGTCCACTCCATTTGGCTCCAACGCCTGAGATGATGATAAACTACTATGTAACTAATACTGTCAGATTAGTCTGGCTACGTGGGGGCAGCAAAGATGGCGAAGAGTCTTTTGATGGAAGTGGTGTTGCTCGGGGAGGGCAGCTTTGGGCAGACCTTCCTCGTGCACGACCTCAGCAAACGGTTCGGAGCGCCGCTCCTTGTTATGAAGATTCCAAAGGATAGTACCGGGGTTGTAGATGACGACATTAAGAACGAAATTAACACTTTAATACGTCTCGCCCCCCACAGTAATGTTGTGAAACTGCTTGGTATTGAGGAGTTTCGAGGCCACGCATGCATTGTGATGGAACATGTCAACGGAGGTAATTTACGAGATCCAGCAGACAATTGGAGCAAAGCTTTTCGCTCCGGGAGAGAGCAACAAATTCTTGAAGCTGAAGCCGCTATCCGCCAAATATGCCTTGGCTTAAAGCACATACATGACAAACAAGTTATACACCGGGACCTAAAACTCGAGAACATCCTCTATGAAGATGGCGGCGAAGGCATACTTATAAAAATCTGCGATTTCGGTCTATCCAGGACCTTCAAAGCAGACGACTGGACGACAGTCGGGGGAACCCTCCCCTATATGGCCCCCGAAACCCTGGAAGGGACCTACAGCTACTCTACTGACATTTATGCACTAGGCGCAATTATATACCGCATAATAACTGGGAAATTTCCCTTGGACTTCGGCGATTGTCGAGACTCCACTGAAAAGAAAGAAGTAATTCGAACGGAACGACCACAAACGCCCGATAAGGTGATTGGCAGAGCCGCTGGAACACTCGGCGATATCGCTGCGAAGTGTCTTGAAAAGAGCCCCGAAGCCCGCTATGGATCGATTGATGACATCCTTCGCGCACTCCCGACAGCCACGCCCACGCAAAGGTCCCCGGCCCCCCCCTCAAGCGCTCCTGCGACAAAGCCGCCCGATATCACTGAAGCTATAAAAGAGAAACTCTCTGGGTGCGGAATAACCATCGACTCCGAAAAATCCATTGAGTATGGGATCCAACTTGTAGCGCGTTTAGGTGGAGAGAAAAACAATATCAATATCTACACAGGCAAAAAGGGAACGAAGGTGATTGTCGGCGGAAAACAGGGAGCCTTGTTCCAACAACTCCAGGAGATCCATAAAGAACTCGGCATTGGGGCCTCCGCCCAACAACGCAAAGCATCACCTGCGGCGGCCCTCCCTCCGTTACCCGCGCCACCATGGATCGGCACTGACGAGTCGGGCAAGGGGGATTATTTTGGACCTCTTGTCATCGCAGGCGCCTACGTCGAGCCAAGCCTCCTCGAAGTTTTGCATGAACTAGGAATACGGGACAGCAAGCGCCTTAGCGACAAGCGGATTCGCCTACTGGCAGGCCAAATCCGTCGACTGATGAAGAAGGAGCATTTTGCCGTAGTCGAAATTAAACCAGAGACTTACAACAAGCTGTACGCAGAGTTCCGTAATGAGGGGAAGAACCTGAACACCCTCCTTGCCTGGGGGCACGCACGAGCGATTGAAGATATTATCTCAATGCAGCCCTGCGAGACCGTTATCGCCGACCAATTTGGTGATGAAAGCTATATCAAATCCAAACTACTCAAGAGCACCAAGGACCAACGAGTAAACCTCATACAGCGACACAAGGCGGAAGCCAACATCGCCGTCGCTACTGCGTCCATCCTCGCTAGAGACAGGTATCTTGATTGGCTCGAGCGAGCATTTAAAGAATGGGGCGAGCCTCTGCCTAAGGGGGCGTCAAATTTGGTTCTTGAAGCGGCCAAGCGTTTTTCCAAATGTAACGGACATGACAACCTTGTTAAAGTGGCAAAACTACATTTTAAGACGACTCAAAGGATTTAGTTATGAATGAAGAACTAAAACAACTATTTTCAAAACATAAGTATTTCGCCTGCATCAAACAGATTGAGTCATCTCCAGGGACTGAGCAGGCCCAAGACGTCGCGAAAGTGTTTTTATCGAGCCTGCTAGGAACAGGCCAGCATGAGCGGGCCATAGAATTCTGCAAACGAAAAATCGAAGAGGCAAAAAGCCGCAAAGATAGAAATGATTGGCAGTACCGGCTGGCAGGAGCCTACCTTGAAACTAAACCCGAATTGGCTCTTGAAGCGATCCAAACCCATCTGCGGGAATTCAAGCAAAGCATTCACGGCAGAGCGGTCGCTATCCGGATCTGTTCGAAGCTCGCTCGGCACTCAGCTGCCGAGCAGTACTACAGAGAAGGGATAGACATCATCCAAGCACTCCCAGAAGCCAAGAAAAAAAGTTTTGGGTCCCTGATCGCGATGCTTCACAAGGACTACGGGGATTTCCTCCACAAAGTAGCAGAATCTAATCAAGACCACGAGAAGAAGCAGGCTGCTTGCGAGGCATTCCAGCATGCCGCCAATGCACACCCAGGAAACCACTTAAACTGGTACCACCTCGGGAAAGTTCATTTTGAGTTGCATAATTTGGATGAGGCGAAAGCAGCTTTCGCGCACGCACTAAAAATTAAGGAGGAACCCTATATCATCCACCAACTTGCGCAAGTCGAAGCTGCGAGGGGGCACGACGAAGAGGCTGTTAAGATATACAGCCAAATCCCCGACAAACGCCGACAGCCATATGTGTGGTCGAAGCTCGGCCAGTGTCTCGAACGTTTAGGGAAACAACGGGAGGCTGGACGCGCTTACCGTGAAGCAATCGCACGGGAGTCGAACAAGCATTATCACCACCTCTACTTGGGCCGCCTTTTTATGGCAATGAATGCGAAAACGCAGGCCATAAGGGAGTTTGAGGAAACGCGCAAACTACACAAGAGTGAGTTTGGCCCCGACCATTCAGCGGCACGTGAGCTCATCGAAAAATGCAAGCAGATGGAAGAAGACACAACCGTGACCTTTCGGGAAGCTGCTAAAGTGAAAAAAGAACGTGGAGTGATCGCCCGCTACAATATGGATAAGGGCTTTGGCTTTATAGATTTTGGATCAAAAAGTCTCTTCTTCCACATCACCGACATCAAAGACCAATCAAGAAAGGGAACCCCTTCCAGCGGGCAGCGGGTATTGTTTCTCGTAAAAGAAACACCGAAGGGGTTCGCGGCGAGTGAGGTTGAGCGTGCATCCGCAGATTAGGGCCGATTAGTTATCCGCGGCGCTCACAGCATCGCCCGCACCATAGTCGACGTCAACCTCGAGGTTCCAACGATAAAAGGTCGTTTCGGTGATACCATGCTTGCGGCAAGCGTCTTTTATGCTGCCGCTGGTGTCGGCTTCCCGCAGGATCGCTACGATCTGTTCCGGCTTGAATTTTTTCCGTGCCATTCATCCCCCATCGCGACCCAGTCCCAAGAAACTCCGCCAAAACTAGAGTTAGGAATTTCGTAAGTTCAATAATATTATTGTTATTAGATCGTTTGTTATTATTAAAGGAATAATATGGGAAAACGGAAAAAGAGGATTGTCTACCTGATCGGGGCAGGAGCTTCTATCGCTGTCGATCCCGTAGTCCCCGGTATGGATAATTTTCTGGACTGCGCTCTAAACAATCTCGAGGGTCCTGAAGATGCCTCATGTGTTTTAGCTTTGGAGAAGCTTCGGGAATTGGCGACTTTCCCATTCTCGGGCCATCTCGAAACACCGTGGCCTTTAAGTGGCCTCCACGACGAACGAAGACTCACGCAGTTTAAAGGTTTTTATAAGACGTTCCTGAGCGAGCGTGCCCAGCACAAAAAACCTGGATATAATAACTTGGAATCCATTTTTGACGAAGCTACTATGGGCTGGCATAAGGATGGCGGAGAAGCCCATAGACGTCTGACAACCTTGATTGGGTGGTTGTTCTCAAAACTGGATCAAAAATTATCTACATCATTAACCTCATCGAAGAACCCCTATCGAATTCTGGGAGGCTGGCTCTCTGAGAAGGCCGCATCGGAATACCAGCATCTATTGATTTCATTTAATTATGATGTTTGGCTTGAGCAAGCATTGTTCGATTCACATGTGGGAGGCCGCAGATTATGGCATCCAAGTGACGGTTACTGTATGCCAAGCCATTCGACACTATTCGGCGGATATCTCGGCCCTTCAGATAGAGAGCAGAGTCGCAGACAACAGGCGAATCACTCCAAGGGTGACATAGGCACGATGGTTCCGCTTGAGGCGCGCCTCTTTCGCAATATTCCGAAGCGATCTAGGATCAAGATATTGAAACCTCATGGGTCACTATCTTGGGTGCGCCCCGTAGAAAAGCCCTACTCTACACCACCGTTGCTACTCCTCGACGTTGATGAGATCCATACTAATACGCTCGCAGGAAATGTCGTTCACCTCGAGAAAGGTCAGGAATTAATCAATATCAAGCAGCAAACGACATCGCCGGATAGGTACTTCCCACTAATTGTTCCGCCTGCGACAGTGAAGGCTCGTTCTGGAAGGGTTTTTTGGGAAATTCAGAAAGAACTAGATTCTCAGATCAATAGTGCTGATGTTGTTGTTGTTATTGGATGGAGTATGCCGGATACTGATATCGACTCACGTTCACGAATGCAAGGAATTATATCGAGGCGGAATAAGCAGCTGGAAAAATTAATCGTCTGCAACTTCCACCAACCCGATCCATTTTATACTAAATTTGAGAATCTTTTTTGGCCAGAAACCGAACCAATATTCTGGGATGAAGGATTTAATAGGGATTTTGTCGAAAAATGTCTCACGTGTCTCTAGCGTGTTGATCTAAGCTATTTAAGAAGATTTTTATACATATTTCTCGCATTTTTTACGGAGTTCTTTTGTTTTATCAAGAATTCCTTGAATGACCTCCTTGGGGCGCCCTGGCTTCGCGTGTAGTAAGCAGTATTCTAATTCTGTTATAGACATATCTGGAGCAGGTGCTATTTTATCCATCCATGAGCAGGATTCGTTCTCACATCTATTCGCTCGTATATTGCGATCATACTGTAAAGACTTTTCGTTACAGTTTGGACATTCCGAACAGTTCTCGCCATAAATTGGGTCAAAGACGTCTTTTTTGGCAGGTTTTGTGAGCAAATTAAGTTCTGTCATAGACCCTCTCAAATGCGCGAGCTTTTATGCCTTCAAATTTTTTTAATTCAACTTTAGCTTCTTCAAGCATCCGCCAAGCCTCAGGGGATGGGTATGGCTCGACATAGACTACCTCACGTAGCCCGATTTCAATAATCTTTTTTGCGCAAAGCAAACAGGGGAAAGTCGTCGTATATAGAACAGCGCCATTATTTAATACAGCCTCACTCCCTCTTCGCCCCAGTTGAAGTATGGCTCTCTCCTCTGCGTGAACTGCCCTGCATAAATCCAGGGCTTTGCTAATTTCGCGATATTGCTCTAATTCTGGTTGAGTTCCACAATTCGGACATTCTGAAAGGATGCACTGTATCCGAATTTTACGTCGGTTGCCTTTAGAACAGGTTAAACAACTCCTCCTTAAGTCTCTCCGGCAAGCCTGTATGCTGGCACATGTCGCCGTGCCTTGAGGAACATCATTGAAACCGCTTGATGCGACATTCGACTTCAGGTCCATGATGGCCGCGCCAACCTTTCTCTTTAAGCATGTGGACCTTTTGGCTTGCGTCCAGGCATGAGACATGCCAATCTCCATGGGGGTGGGGCTATAATCATCAGGATTCTCGATACGGGCTAAATAATCGTCTACTTTTTGTGTTAGATCTTGTGTTGTGGATGTGTTATTGATAACCAAATCAGCTTGGTCGACACACCTGGCTACATGTTGCCCGTGGAGTGGCTCATTCTCGCCTGAGTCACGCTGATCATCTATTTCAAAATCTTTTATATTCGTATATTCTTTGTCGTGCAGAACTCTTTCCCATCGCACTTGTTTCGAAGCGTCAATATTAATTAGGAAAAAATTAGGATATTGCCCTCTTAAAGTTCGTGCTTCCTGTTGATTGCGGATGCTTTTTACGACTATGCGTGAGGGGCGCTTTCGTTTGCCAGATTTCGCAGATGGGACGTTTTCAATTTCTAAAATCGTAAGAGAAGCGAGATGCTGTTCCCCGTTACTCTTTCGCAACTCATCTCCAATGTTTTGACTATCTCGGCGAGTTAGAGCAGGATACCCCCTTCGCTTTCCTTCAATCTTGATGGGATTTGCTAACGAGAAAATGGCGAAGCCCTTTTTCGCTAAATATTGAGCGACAGTGCCGCACCCGCTACCGAAAGAGCCTGTCAGTCCTAGTACTAGCGAGTCCAAATTGTCTCCAGTATATGCTGATCAATCAAGTGAGATTAGGTAATGATAGCAATGAAATAGTCGTTTTAGTACTGCTTTTTCAGGTATAAAAACCGAGCTTATGTTTTCCTGGTTTGCCCAAAGAATACAGATTCCCATAATTGGATGGGGAAGTTTGCGGCCTTGACAATATACCGTACACGGTATATACTTAAATAGGTATATATTCCGGCTGGATCATCCGCGTTAATGCTTCATAGAAGATACTACCCCAAAGGGGATAGGGGAAATGTCCGCGAATATCTGGACGCTCTGCGCCGGAACAGCCAGACAAAGAAGGCCGCAGCCAAGCTCGATATCGATTTGCAGACCTTGGAGGAATACTGGCCGAAAAAGTTGGGCGTCACCGTGCGTACTCTGAAGGGCTGGGAGCCGCTCAAGGAGCTTAAAAGAAAATATGACAAGATCGCCTATCGGATTTTCTTCTGCATCAGGCGAAACGAGATTTGGCTCCTCTCCGCGTATGAAAAGGCGTCGGAGGCTACGCCCAAGAAAGAGCTGGAAAAGGCATATAAGCGCATGAAAGAGGTGCTGGAGGGACGCATATGAGCGCGAGAAAGATTCCCGAATTCGACAAGGACGTCCGCAAGGCCATCGAGTCCGATCCGGAATATGCGATGGAGTATTTCGAGGAACTTAAGACCCGACCCCTCCCCGTTCAGCTCACGCTTCTGCGCAAATTCCTCGGGCTGACCCAGGAAGACCTCGCCAAGGCGCTGGGCCTCAAGCAGACCCATATATCTCGCCTGGAGAAGGTCGACTCCGACCATCTCCTCAGCCTTTACCGGAGGGCGGCGAAGAAGCTGGGCGCCCATCTAGCCATAGTCCCGAATGACATGGTCCTGATCTCCAAGAAGCAGCTGAAGAGGTTGTCCGCCGCCCGCGCCTAACATCTAGATTTGTGCCATATTTGTGCCAAGTTGGGGTGAAAACAGGCGGTAATAGGTGTAAGCCCATGCATGCCCATGCAAGTCGTTTTCTCGACGAGAAACGGGCATTTTTAGGGACCGCCGTCGGACAGCGCAAACCCCCCCTTAATACATTCGCAAGGTAGAGGTCAGGGGTTCGATCCCCCTCAGGTCCACCATTTAATAACCCCACGAAATCCAAAAGATTTCGTGGGGTCTTTCTTATGGTTTCGAACTCCTCCCCAAAAAGACAGGCCCCGGTTTCCCGAGGCCTGCGCAGGGTCGTCTAACTTCCCGTCAGTCGTCCATAGTATATCAGCCTCACCGCAGACTTGCCAGTGCCGCTCGACAAAGCGGAGCGGTTCCCCAGAGGCCGTCAGCGGAATCCTTTGGGAAACCGTCGGCCTGCGGGGGTGGGACTCGAACCCACATCCCTCCGTTTGACTGACGGGAGACTTACCAGTTAGTCGACCCCGCAGACCTGCCCATATTTACGAATGAGGTCCAGAATAGTTCCCTGTCGCGGGCAAATATCGAGCCAGTTGCGAAACTCGCCCCCGCAGGTCCACCAAGTTTTCAGACGAATAGCCCCTCTGGCAGGAGGGGCTATTTGCTTGGCAGATGGTTCTTAGCGGATGACGATATCGGATGAGGTATGGAGAGTCGGACTCTGGTCCCGGTTCTGGCGCCGTGCCTCGTCCTGTACCTTAGGCTTCACGTACTGGTAAAGGCTCTTCACGGTAATCAGCCCTTTGACATCCTTCGCCTCGCCATCGAGTCCCTGCAAAAGATAATACGTGAAGGTGCCATGTCCCCGCGATTCCAGAGTACTGGTTATTTGCTCTCCGGTCGCGGCGGCCATTACCGTCAATTCGGGCGGGATTGCGGCTTTCTCCACCTTGAGGACTAGAGGCCGAGCGCCTTTGGGAAGTACTGAACGGCCGCCCGTGCCCGAGAAGCAAGCGTCCATAGCAAGAATGACTTCTTTGGCTTTGAGCGCTGAGAGTTTTTCGTAGAGCCTTTGTGTAGGATAGGCGGTGTCTTTGAGAAAAGCCGGATCCCCGTCCCAGGGAACGAGATAGGCTTTCCCGGTCGATACGTCCGGCGCTCCGTGACCGGAGAAATAGAAGAAAACGCGGCTGTTCTTCTGGATGTTTTGCGGGAGCCAGGATTCAATGTTCTTCTTGAGGGCGGAGTAGCTTGCATCAGGACCGATCAGCTGGATGATGTTGCGCCGGGGGAAACCCAAGGCGAGCAGGTAGCCGGTCATGGCTTTTGCATCCCGTTCCGCGTAGTCCGCCTGCGTGATGCGCGAATACTGTTCGATTCCCACAACGACCGCGAACGCCGTCTCATCCTGCTTCATGGAGAACTGCGGTTTCAGTATCGGGGCGAGATTCGGAGCCTTTGCTACGGGAGTGCCGCCGGCCTTGCGCTGGGCGAACTCCCGCAAGGCGCCGGAGCCCAGAATCCCCGCTTCCACCTTGCGGAGAAGTTCGTCGGCCATCTTCGCGATGGCCTTGCGCGGGTTCATAGGCGGTCTGCGGAGTTCGCTGACGGCATGGACGCGGTCGATTTCCGCCCCCCCAGGCTCGAGGAATATGATGGTTTCTTCCATCTTGTATTTACGCCGCTCCGGGATGATCGTGTCCACGATGGCGGCCAGATCGACTCCCGCCCGCTGAGCCGCCGCCACAGAGTCGGCATGCAGCACTTCTCCGAAAAGCCGTTTGAACAGGGCGACGTCCTGCTGGGTCATCTTCTCGGTCGATCCGCCCGCCAACCCCAGCATCTCCGTCTTGCGGCCATAGTCGACGGCGTCCCGGGTGTTTTCGGATGAGATGAGGGCGAGGCGCAGTTTTGGGAAAGCGGGCGGGGCCTCTGCTAGGCCCTGGTTGGCATACGGATCCCTCGCGGCTGGAACGTTGGGGAAGCAGCCTGCGAGCAGCATGGGAATAATAATCATTGCGGATATTCGCATGACGGAAGTCTACTATTTTCCCCTGCGACGCTGAAGAGCTTTGGACAAAAAAGCAGGGAAGCGAGGCGAAGATTACAGGCGGGATAGGCGGCGGGCTAATAGGCGCTCCAGATAGTCCCCTTGGAGTCCGTATGCGAGCAGTTTACGAAGATGAAGCCGAAGTTGGCGGCGCTCGACTCGTTGTTGTAGCCCCAACCGCCCGTATCATTGGT
The DNA here is from genome assembly GCA_043827405.1 of Elusimicrobiota bacterium. GTDB lineage: Bacteria > Elusimicrobiota > Elusimicrobia > UBA1565 > UBA1565 > JBDRPD01. The sequence continues at coordinate 17,367 of JBDRPD010000024.1, forward strand.
GCTTTGACTTAAGCCTATGCCGCCGGAGTCGGCATGGTAGTTCGGCGTTCGTGCGCTGGGGATCATGTCGATATAGTCGCCGCCCGTGGTCAGCGCCGCCGGCGTGTTCGGGTAGAGGCCTTCCTGGTCGCCGTAATAGATGCTCAGTGAGCTGCGGATGGCTCCCAGGTTGCCTTTGGTGGCGCCTTCGTTGGATTTGCGTATTAGGTCGGCGAACTTCGGAATAGCGATAGCCGCCAGGATTCCGATAATCGCCACTACGATCATAAGTTCAATCAGCGTAAAACCGGTCCGCTTGCGGTCTTCGGCGCGTGCTGCACGGCATAATCTCGGGAGAGTTGACATATATCCTCCGGGGATGCGGTCAGCATCCGCCTAACTCCCATCACAGATATGGGATTCTGCTAGTATAGGCGAAGGGCCGCGCAATGTAAATTAGATAAATAGGAACTTATACATCCAGGAAGCTTATGCATAAAATGTCCGCCGCCCGTGCCGCTCGATTGAATTATCGGCGTTTTCAAGCTAAACTCAAGTGTCGTGGCGAATCAAGTATTAAGCATCTTCTTTACCTTTGTTCTGGCTTTTTGGCCCCTGGCGGATTCGGCGGGCCGGCACCACGCACACCCGGGCGGGGAACAGGCCCACTCCCATATCCACCCGGCGCTGCAGACTCTTTGGCGCCTCTCGCATCGGCTGCAGCATCTGACCGCCGACAGCCCGTGGCGCGCGCTCCGCGGTCACGGCGAGCGGCGCGTCCGTCGTCACATCTGCCCGCATTACCATAGTCCTGCGCGCGTCGCGACGACCGCCTTCCCGGCCGGCAAGGGCCGGCGGCAATTAACCGCGGCCGACGGCAGGCACGGCCACGCGCCGCAGGCGCGTCCATCTTATGTCGTCACGCCGGTAAGCGCCGACCCGCCCGTTTTATTTGCTGATTCGCAGCGTCCGTTCGCCGCGCAAGCGATCGAGCGGCCGCCCTCTCTCCATGACGCCCGGGCCCCTCCCTTGACGGCCGAATCGCTGTGCCCTGCCGCCTAACCGCAGCCGCGCCGTATCGCCGGCTGCCTGATCGTAGGTAAAATTTGGGAGGAAACGAACCGATGAAGCCACGTAATTATTTGCCCTGCTTATTGCTGCTGGCCGCCACGCCCGCGCTCGCCCATACGGGAGCCGACGCCGGCGGCGGCTTTCTTATGGGTCTAAGACATCCGCTCTCCGGCCTGGATCATATGCTGGCGATGCTGGCGGTGGGGATGTGGGGGGCGCAGCTCGGGAGTCCGTCTCTCTGGGCGCTGCCGATCGCATTCCCGCTGGTCATGACGCTCGGCGCGGGAATGGGAATTCTCGGGATACCGCTCCCGGGCATCGAGATCGGCATCGTGATATCAGTTGTTGTGCTGGGAGCCATGGTCGCGGCCGCGGCGTGCCCGCCCCTTGTCATCTCCAGCGCCTTGGTCGGGATATTCGCGATATTCCACGGTCATGCCCATGGTACGGAGCTGCCGAACCAGGCTAATGCGGTCACCTACAGCCTCGGCTTCGTCTTTGCCACCGGCTGCGTCCATCTGGCGGGTATCGGCATCGGGCTGGTGGAGAAGCTGCCGCGCGGCAAGCGGCTCCTGCGCGCCGGCGGTTTGGCTATTGCGATAAGCGGGATTATTCTGCTGTACCGGCAGTTCGTTGCGTGAGCGCATGAGGCTTAGACAAAGCGCATGCCGGCTGGCGGCGGGCGCGGCGAGCTGTTTTTTGCTCGCCGTGCCCGCCATAGCACATGCTCCCTCCGGCGATCCGGACGCGCGCGCCTTCTATTTCGGCATCTGCGAAATTCTGCAGCACCCGGTGCACCTGCTCCCTATATTTTGTTTCGGCCTGTGGGTCGGACGGCGGGGTGACGCGCAGGCGGTCCGGGCGGCCCGGTCCTTTATTCTCGCGCAGGCTGCGGGGATCGCGCTGGGGGCCTGCGCCGTCGCGGTGCCGTGGGCGCCGACGTGCGTGCTGATCTCGATGGTCGTATTCGGCCTGGCCCTGGCCTTGCGCCTGCGCGGTCCCGGCTGGGTCGTCGTCGGGTCGGCGCTCTTCTTCGGCGGCTGTCACGGGTATGTGAGCGCCAAGGGGCTCAGCGGAACGCTTATGGGAACGCTGGGCTACGGCGGCGGGCTGCTGCTGGTGACCGGCGCGCTTCTGTTCTACGCTTTTATGCTGGCGGGGCGCATAAAGGCTTTCGTCTGGCAAATCGCCCTGCGCGTATTCGGCAGCTGGATCGCGGCGGGCGGTCTGCTGCTGCTGGCGCTGGAGCTGCGACGGGTTTTCCCCCCTTGATGCGGGCCGACGTTTTGTACCATCTTAATCATGCCTTTGGGACTCGATATTATTCACGCGGCGCTCGGCGGGCTGAGCCTTCTCCTGCTGCTCATCCTGGTCGCGCGGCGCCGGCCTTCTGACGAGCCGCTCAAAAAGGAGCTCGCCGGCCTCCAGCGCACGCTGGCGGAACTGCGCGGGAAACCGCTGGAGCAGGAATTCCGCATCGAGCGCTACGAGCTGCTGTGGTATCCCGTGGTCACCTACTCTCCACCCGAGAAGAAAGTGCTGAAGATCACGGTAGGCATCCCCCACTGTCCCAAATGCTGCGTCGCCATGAAAGGCCTCGACGAGAAGGTATGGGGCTGCCCGCAGTGCAAAACTACCTGTCCCGCTTCGGTGACCGATCTGAGCGTAATGGATTCGATCGAGAAGCTCGCCCGCGGCTACTTCCTGGAACGCCGCCCCGACTACCGCTAGCTAGACGTCCAGCTTGATATGCAGCTCCTTGAGCTGCTGGGGCGCGACCGCGGAAGGTGAATCGCTGAGCAGGTCCTGGCCCTTTTGGGTCTTGGGGAAGGCGATGACGTCGCGGATGGAGCTTTCACCCGCCAGCAGCGCCACCAGCCGGTCGAAGCCGAGGGCGATGCCGCCATGCGGCGGCGCGCCATGCTCCAAGGCATGCAGCAGCAGGCCGAAGAGCTTCCGCCGCTCCTCGGGGCCGTAGCCCATCAGGCCGAGAATTTTCTCCTGCAGCTCGGGCCGGTGGTTGCGGATCGAGCCCGAGCCGAGCTCCACTCCGTTGACGACCAGGTCGTATTGGTGCGACAGGACATTGCCGGGATCGGTGTCGAGCTTCGGAATTTCCTCTTCCAGCGGCGCGGTGAACGGATTATGGGTGAAGGTCCAGCGCGTGTCCGTCTCGTCGCGCTCCAGCAGGGGGAAGTGCCGCACCCAGAGCAAAGACCACGGCCGCACCGGCTGCAGCTTCAAGCGGACGATCAGCTCGCGCCGCAGCATGCCCAGCTGCTCGGCCACGACGTTCGCGGGGCCGGCGCCGAAGAGAACGACCTCGTCGGGCTTCGGTCGGAAACGGTCTTTAAGCGCCCGCAGCTCCTCCGGCCGCATAAACTTGGCGATCGGCGAATCTTCCTTGAGCGCCTCACCCTTCCAGCGGATCCAGGCCAGGCCTTTGCCGCCCATCGCCTTGACCATGTCGGTCAGCTTGTCCAAAGCCGCGCGGGTGAGGATTTCCCCCTGGGCGTGCAGGCAGCGCACCACGCCGCCGCCGTCGACGGCGCCGCTGAACACCTTGAACGGCGAACCCTTAAACAGCTCCGAACAGTCATGGATCTCGATAGCGTAGCGCGTGTCCGGCTTATCCGAGCCGAAGCGCGCCATGACCGCGGAATATTCATAAGCGGCAAACGGCGTCTCCAGTTCTACTCCGAGCGCCTCCTTGAACACGGCCCGCAGGATGCCCTCGGTCGTTTCGTGCACGTCGCGCTCGCGGACAAAGGCCATCTCGAGATCGATCTGGGTATGTTCCGGCTGGCGGTCGGAGCGCAGGTCCTCATCGCGGAAGGCCCGGGCGAACTGGAAGTAGCGCTCGACGCCCGAGGCCATCAGTATCTGCTTGAAGATCTGGGGCGACTGCGGCAGCGCGTAAAACGTTCCGGGGCTGAGCCGCGAAGGCACGAGGAAATCGCGCGCGCCCTCCGGCGTCGATTTCGTCAGCACCGGCGTCTCGACTTCGGTGAAGCCGCGCCCGTGCAGGAAAGTCCGCGCCGCGTGCGCCGCGCGGTGGCGCAGCGCCAGATTTTTCCGCATCCGCTCGCCGCGCAGATCAAGGAAGCGGTACTTCAGGCGCACCTCTTCCGACGGCCGCGCCGCGCCGTCGATCTCAAAGGGCAGGGGCTTGGAGACGTTGAGCACCGTGATCTCGTCGGCCTCGATTTCGACCTCGCCGGTAGGCAGCTTGGGGTTGCGGCTCTCGTCGGGCCGCCGGGCCGCGATCCCGCGCACGGACACCACATGCTCCGCGCCGAGGCGCTCGGCGGTCTTAAAGACCTCGGGCTTCTGCGGCCGGGCGACGATCTGCAGCAGCCCGCCGGCGTCGCGCAGATCAAAGAAGTAGACGCCGCCGTGATCGCGCCGTGAATGGACCCAGCCGCAGACGCGCACCTCTTGGCCGATATGCTCCGGGCGCAGCGCGCCGCAGGCATGCGTCCGCAGCGGCTCTTCTTCCGCCTTATTCTTCGCCATGAGTGTTCCCGGAGAGCAGTCCGCCGCCCGCTATCTCCTTCAGGTTCGCCAGCGCGATCTCTTCCTGGCGGCCGTTCTCCATGTCCTTGAACATGCAGGCCGCCGGCTCCTTCTTCAGCTCGTCCTCGCCGAGGATCACCGCGAAGCGGGCGCCCTGGCGGCCCGCCTCGCGCATCTGCGCCTTGAGGCTCAAAGCGAACAGGCCGCCGGCCGTCCGGATGCCGAAGCGCCTTAGGGATTCGATAGTCTGCGTGCCGATCGACGCCGTCGCCGCGTCCCGCGTGGCGATGACGATAAAGACGTCGGTTTTCGGCGGCGGCAGGATCTTGCCCAGCGCCGCGGTTTCCGGATCGGCCGCCCGGGCCGCCATGATCATCCGCTCTACGCCCAGCGCCCACCCGACGGCCGGAGTCGGCGCGCCGCCCAGGGATTCGACGAGCGAATCATAGCGCCCGCCGCCCGCCAGCGCGTCTTGGGCGCCGATGCCGTCGGCTTGGAACTCGAAGACCGTGCTCGTATAGTAGTCCAGGCCGCGCACGAGACCGGGATCGGGATATTTATGCGGACAGCCGACCGCATCGAGCATGCCGACGACGCTCTCGACATGCTCCCGGCAGCGCGGGCAGGCCTCGAGCGCGGGCGCGTCCTGGGCGAGGCCGGGGCCGTCCTTCTTGCAGTCCAGGGCGCGCAGCGGGTTGCGCTCAATTCGGCCGCAGCAGCTGGCGCACAGCCCGCCCTCGCGTTCCCGCAAAAAGGCGCGCAGCCGCTCGCGGTATCTGGGCCGGCATAGCGGATCCGTGTCGCAGCCGATATTGTTGAGACGCAGCCTGGTCTTGTCGCCCAGGCCCACCGTGTCGAGCAGATGCTTCAGCGCCAGGATCGCCTCGACATCGGCCGCCGGATGCGGGTTGCCCAGCGATTCCACCCCGATCTGCTCGAACTCCCGGTAGCGTCCCGCCTGCGGCCTTTCGGCGCGGAACATGCTGCCGATATAGAAGAGCTTGGCGCAGGGGCCCTGCTGGCCGAGGTGCTCATTGAGGAACGCCCGCACCACTCCGGGCGTGCCTTCCGGCCGCAGGGCGAGATGCCTCCCCCCCGCGTCCGTCAGCTTGTACATCTCCTTCTCGACGATATCGGTGGTTTCGCCGGTGGATTTAACAAACAGCTCGGCATGCTCGAGCGTCGGTATGCGAATCTCCCGGTAGCCGTAGAGCTCAAAGGTCGCGCGCGCCGCCTCTTCAAGAGCGGCGGTATGCTCGCAGTCCTTGCCCAGCAAGTCCCGGAAGCCCCGGATGGTCGTAATCTGTCCGCCGGACACGGCCGCCTCTACGCTGTCCCGACCGAGGTATGAATCAGGCTCTGCAGCTTTTTGGGATCCAGGATGTGGATCATGCCTTTGTGCGAGTCGACGAGCTCGGCGCGGCGCAGCATCGCCAGCGCCCGCGACAGCGGCTCCCGGGTCGTGCCGACGAGGTCGGCGAGGTCCTGGTGGGTATACTTCTGGCGCAGGATCACGCCCTTGCGAAAGCGCCGCGCCCCGCCGCTTTTGGATAGATCGTTGATCGTCTTCGCCACCCGTCCCAGGATATTGCGAAACAGCAGGCTCTCGATCTCGTCATCGGCGCGCCGCAGACGATCGGAGACGGCTTTCAGCAGGTTGAAGCAAAGCTTGGCATCGGAGAGCAGCAGCTTGCGGAAATCGTCTTTTTTGATGATGATCAGGGAGCAGTCTTCGACCGCCTCAACGGAAGCGGAGCGCTCGCGGTCGACAATAACGGCCATTTCTCCGAAGAAATCGCCGGCCCCCAGGTAGGCGAAGGTCTTGCGTTTGCGGGCGTTGGAATAGCAGAAGATCTTCACCCGGCCGGAGAGGACCATGAACATATGCTGGGCCTTTTCGGCCTTCTTGATGATTATTGAGCCGCTCGCGAAATTTTGCGGCTTGGCGATCGTCTGCACCCGCTCGAGCTCCTGCGCATTCAAGCTTCGTAAAAGTGGAATCTTTTTCAGGGAAAATGGCTTCATGGAAACACTATACCTTATTTAATTATTTCCTTCCCCCAAGGTCAAGCGGTGCCCGCAGGCGGAAAACCGCGCTTTCCTCATCCCAGAGCAGGAGCGTTCCGGTCGGATCGAGAGCGTCCTTTATGAGCTCCCGGCCATAAGGACCCGCGGGCAGGAAGCGGCCGGGACCGATTTCCAAAGGCACGAACTCCGCAGCGAGCTGCGTGCGGCTCAGGCGCAGCCGGGCGATTACGGTCCATTGGGTGCCCGGGGTCGGCGAAACGAACAGGAAATTGCCCAGGCTGAAAAGCGCGAGGCGGCCATGCTCGCTCCGAATGGGCTGCAGCACATGCGGATGATGGCCGATGACGACATCGGCGCCGCCGTCCAGCAGCAGCCCGAAAATCTCCTCCTGCACGGGATTCGGGGTCTGCGACAGCTCCGTACCGCCATGGTAGCTGGCGATCAGGATATCGCAGCGCCGCTTGGCTTCCCGGACCTGCTCTTTGAGCAGCCTTACGTCGGAGTAGGCGACTCCGGGCTTGGCCGCGCCCGCCCGGATGTCCTCCGGCAAAGTGCTCGTGACCGCGAGCATGCCAATGCGCAGGCCGTTGCGCTCAATGAAGACCGGCGCGGCGGCGGCGGCGGCGTCCGCTCCAGCGCCGACCGGCTGTATCCCGGCGGCGCGCAGCGCCTCCAGGGTGTCGCGCATCCCCGCGGCGCCGAAATCCATGACGTGGTTATTGGCCAGCGTGACGTGGGTAAAGCCGGCCGCGCGCAGGATGGCGGCATTCCCCGCCGGCGCCTTGAACGTATATTTTTTGTCCGCCGCCTGCCCGCGGCGGGTCAGGGCGCATTCCAGATTGCCGTGCACGATATCGCCGGCCAGCGCCGCGCGCACTCCGTCGGTCGGCGCCTTCATGCCGCGCCGCCGGGCGGCATCGCCGAAGGGCCCGTCGAGCCGGATATCGCCGACCGCGACCAAGGTGACGGTTCCCGCGGCTTCCGGCGCCGGCTGGGCGCCGGCGTTCGCTGCCAGCAGCAGCGCCGCGACGGCCAGGCCGCTCAGAGCCGCCACGCGCGCAGCCGGGACAGGAAAGCCTCCCGCGTTAGATCGAGAGACAGCGGCGTGACCGACGCCTTATTGCGGCGCAGCGCGCCGACATCCGTGCCCGCCCGGGCGGCCGTCGGCAGCAGCTTGCCGGCCAGCCAATGGTATTCGCGGCCCAGCGGGTCTTTGCGGGTGGTGATGCGGTTGTCGTATACCCGCTCTCCCAGCCGGGTGACCTCCGTGCCCCGCAGGCGTCCATACGGCAGCGGCGGAACGTTGGCATTGAGGCACATGCCCGCCGGCAGCCCGCGCCGCAGCAGCTCACGGGCGATGCGGACGGCCAGGCCGGCGGCCTCTCGATAATCGCTGCCGCCGCTTCCCAAGCTGACGGCGAAGGACGGAATCTTCATGATCGCGCCTTCCAGCGCCGCCGCGACCGTGCCGGAATAGACGACATCCTGCGCCACGTTATAGCCGGCATTGATCCCCGAGGCGATCAAATCAGCACGTCCCCGCAGCAGCTTGAGGACTCCCAGCCGCGCGCAATCCGCGGGGCTGCCGTTGGCCGTATATATCCCGCTGTTATGCTTCTTGATCCGCAGCGGCTTGTGTAAAGTCAGCGTATGACCCTGCGCGGAACGCTCCCGTTCGGGAACCAGCACGGTTACCTCGGCGAAAACCGCCAGCGCTTCGCGCAGCGGCTGGAGCCCGGGACCGCGTATGCCGTCGTCGTTGACAATAAGTATGCGCGCACGCTTGGACGCCATAGTGAAAAGATAGCAATTTAGACCGCCTGCGCAGCGGCGGCTTCCTCGACGAGGTCCGCCAGCGCGGCGGCGCTGTGCGCGGCCGCGGGGATGGTGAGCCGGTCATAGGACGCCGCCATCGCGGCGAGGGTTTCGCGGCCGTCCAGCAGCCCGGCGAGCAAGGCGGTGAGAGCGTCGGTGCCCAGTGCGCTCTCTTCCAGCACCTCGGCCGCCCCGGCCTGCGCCAGGACCCGGGCGTTGACCGTCTGGTGTCCGGCCGCCGCGTGGGGATAGGGCACCAAAACCACGGGCTTGCGCTGGGCGGCCAGCTCGGAGAGCGTGCTGGCGCCCGAGCGCGAGATGACGAGATCGGCGGCGGCATAGGCCGGCGCCATATCCTGAGCGTAAGCCAGCACCGTCCACTTCAGCTCCCCGGCGCCGCGGCGATAGTCCTGCAAAACGGATTGCTCGTCGCGCAAGCCCGTCAGGTGCACGACCTGCAGCCCGCCGGGCTGCCGGCGGGCGCACTCACGCAGGGCGGACGGGACGAAGCGGTTGATGGCGCTGGCGCCCTGCGAGCCGCCGAACACCAGCACCGTGCGGCGGTGCGGATCGAGTCCGAGGCTTTCGCGTGCGGCTCCGGGCTCGCCCCCGGCGTAGAGCTCTTCGCGCACGGGAGTTCCGGTCAGCACGCTGCGCGTCGCTCCGGCGCCGCCGCACAAGGGCAGGCCGAGGGCGAGCGCGTAGGCGCCGCCGGCGCATAAGCGGTTCGCCAGGCCGAGCAGGGCGTTCGACTCATGCAGTACGTAGGGTATCCTGGACCGGCGCGCCGCGAACGCGATGGGAAAAGTTAGGTAGCCCCCCATGCCGACGACGGCCTGGGGGGCGTAGCTGCGCAGGATATTGCGCGCGGCCAGCAGGCTGCGCAGCAGCATCCAGGGGAAGGTGAACCAGCGCGCGCTTAGCCCTCGGGGCATGCCGCGAAGCTCCAGTTCGGCGGACGGCAGGTCTTCCGCCTCGAGCCGTCCGGCGGCGGGATCATCGGTGCGCAGCACGAACAGCGTCTGGTGGCCGCGCGCGCGCAGCACCTTGCCCAGCGCATAACCGGGATAGAAGTGCCCGCCCGTGCCGCCGCAAACGATGACGAATCTCATCGGGCGCGGACAAGGCCGGCGCTGCCGGCCGGCCGCGTTCGCCCGCCGCGCGGCGCGGAGAGGGAGCGCCCGCGCTGCCGTTCCGTGGAGTAGCGTGAGATGTTGAGCAGTATGCCGACGGCCGTCAGTACGGTCAGCATCGAAGAGCCGCCATAGGAAAAGAACGGCAGCGGGACGCCCTTGGTCGGCAGCAGGCCGATCGACATGGAGATATTGAAGAACGCCTGCAGGCAGATCAGAAATGTCAGGCCGGCGGCGAGAATCGTGCCGAACAGATCCGGAGCATTGCGCGCGATGCGGATTCCGCGCAGCAGGAACCACAGGAACAGCCCCAGGAGCGCCAGCGCGCCCAGCAGGCCGACCTCTTCGCAGATGACCGGGAAAATGAAATCCGTATGGGGCGCCGGCAGATACATCAGCTTGAGCTGCGAGTCGCCCAGACCCTTGCCCAGCCAGCCTCCGGAGCCGACCGCCATCAGCGCCTGCGACAGCTGATAGCCCGTGCCCTGCGCGCTCTGAAACGGCGTGAGGAAGCTGAGCAGGCGTTCGCGGCGATAGTCGTAGCGCAGGATCTCAAAGAGCACCACGGGGACCGCCAGACACAGCGTCGTCGCGATATGCTTGAATCGCGTTCCGCCGATGTAGAGCATCAGGATTCCGCTCATAAAGATCAGGATCGGGGTTCCGAGGTCCGGCTCGAGCCCGATCAGCATCAGGTTGACGCCCACGACCAGTCCCGGCACGATGAGCCCCTGCGTCAGCGAGACCACTTTGCTGCGCTTGCGGTCAAGATAGTCGGCCAGAAAGACGATTATGGTCAGCTTGGCGAACTCCGCCGGCTGCAGCCCGAAGGAGCCGAAGCGGATCCACCGCCGGGCGCCGGCGATAGGAGCGCTGAGCAGGACCCCCGCCAGCGCGCAGAGCGTTAGGACCAGCAGCGGCCAGACCCATTCGCGCAGGCGGTGGTAGTCGACGCGGCTGACCCACGCCAGGGCGGCGAAGCCGAATATCGTCCAGATAAGCTGGCGCTTCAAATAGAACAGCGGGTCTCCGAAGTTCTGATCGGCGAGTATGGCGCTTGCCGAATACAGCATGACGAAGCCGAAGCTCACCAGGGCGAGAGTCAGGCTCAGAAAGGTGAAATCAATAGGCCGCAGGCGCCGCGTTATGCCGATCACGCTCGTCCCCCATGCTTGCGGACCAGGTCCTTGAAGCAGCGGCCGCGTTCCTCGAAATCGGCGAACTGGTCAAAGGAAGCGCTGGCCGGCGACAGCAGCAGGATATCCCCTTTATGTCCGATCTTGTAGGCGACCTCGACCGCCGTCTGGAGGTTCACGCAGGGGAAGACGGGGCTGGCTCCCTGCAGGTCCTCTTCGATTTTGGCCGCGGCGCTGCCGATGGTCAGGACCGCCTTGGCATAGCGTTCGACCAGCTGGCGCAGCGGGCCGTAGCTCCCCCCCTTGTGCAGCCCGCCGAGAATCAGCAGCACCTTGCCCGCTTCCTTCTCGCTGAGGCTGCGCAGCGCCGCCAGCGTCGAGTCGACGTTGGTGGATTTTGAATCGTTGATGGCGCGCAGAATGCCGGACCGGCCGCAGTCCTCGATCCGGTGCTCGACGCCCTTAAACGACTTAAATCCGCGCTGGATCGCCGCCGGCGCGATGCCGCGGGCCCGCGCCGCCAAGGCGACCGCCAAAGCGTTGTAGCGGTTATGCTCGCCCGGCAGCGGCGGGAAAGTGATCGTCTGCGCTTTCTTCTCTCCCGGCATGCGGCAGCGGATTTTCCCTTTCTCAATCCAGGCCGCGGTCCGGGTGGAGGCGGCGGCGCCGAAAAACAGGTTTCTGGCCCGCGAGCGGCGGGCGAGGTTGTACACAATGCCATCGTCGGCGTTGAAGACGCAGTGCTGCGAGCGGTCCTGATCGGCGAAGATGCGTGCCTTGGCGTCGATGTACTGCGGCATGCCGCCGTGGTGATCGATATGGTCGCGCGTGATGTTCAGGATGACCGCGACCGCCGGCCGCAGCCAGCGGCTGTCCTCCAGCTGATAGCTGGAGACCTCCAGGATCAAGGTATCGCTCTTCTTGACCTTGCCGGCCGCGCTCGACAGCGGTACGCCCATATTGCCGCAGACATGCACCCCGCGGCGCGCGGCGCGGCAGACCGCGGCCAGCAGGTGCACGACGGTGGTCTTGCCGTTGGTGCCGGTGACGGCGACGATATTTTTCAGCGGACAGAACGACAGCGCTACCTCGAGCTCGCTGAAAACGGGGATGCCGGCCTCTTTAAGCTTGGCCAGCACGGGGGCATGCGAGGGGATGCCGGGACTTTTTACCGCGAAATGGCACTTCAGGATGCGGTCGCTGTGTCCCTTGCCTTCCCACTGCACTCCGGCGGGAAGCTTGGCCGCCGCCGGGCGGAGCTCCTTATGGGGCCGCGTATCGCTGACCAGCACCTTGCAGCCCTTTTTATGCAGCAGGCGTGCGGCCGCCAGGCCCGAGCGCCCCATCCCCAGAACGCAGGCCCGCTTGTTGGCGAAAGCCTTGGGGCTGAAGTAGGTCGTCGGCAATACCGGCCCGCGCCGCTTACGCGGAGCGGCCGCTTTAAGCTTCTTCCCGGCGGCTTTTGCGGGCTTCTTGCGCGCGCTCTTCGCCGTCTTCCTGCCGGTCTTTTGCGCCGGCTTCTTGCGGGTCTTCTTCTTTCGCTTCATTAGCGGATCTTCAATGAGGCCAGCGTGCCCAGCGTCAGCATGATCCCGACGATCCAAAATCGGACGGTGACTTTCGGTTCAGCGATACCGCCTTCCTCAAAATGATGATGCAGCGGCGCCATGCGAAAGACGCGCTTGCCGCCGCGCAGCTTGAACGACGCCATCTGCACGATCACCGACAGCGTTTCCACCAGGAAAACGCCCGCGACGATAGGCAGCAGCAGCTCCTGCTTGACGCAGATCGCGACGGTGCCGATCACGCCGCCTAAAAACAGCGACGAAGTGTCTCCCATGAAGATCTCCGCCGGGTAGGCATTATACCAGAGAAAACCCAGGCAGGCTCCGATGAGCGCCGCCAGGAAAACGCTGATCTCTCCGGCGCCGGCGACCGGGATGATCTGCAGATAGGCCGCCAGCTTCACGTGGCCCGCGACATAGGCGAATACCCCATAGGCGACCGAGCTGAATATGATGGAGCCGGCGGCCAAGCCGTCCATGCCGTCGGTCAGGTTGACCGCGTTGGATGAGCCGACAATGATGAGCACGGCCAGGAAAAAGTAGAGCGGTCCCAGCTCGATGAAAGTCTGCTTCATGTACGGGATCAGCAGCGACGTCGCATGCGTATTGTTCGGCGCATACGCCGCGAGATATCCCACCACCACCAGCGCGGTTGCGATCTGCACCACAAACTTCATTCTTGACGAGGCGCCTCGCGGATCCTTGCGGATCAGTTTCAGATAGTCGTCCCAGAAGCCGATCCCGGTGAGCGCCACGGTAACAAAAAGGAGCAGCCAGGTGAATCGGATGTCGGGCCGCATCCATAGCAGCGCCGATATCACCACGGAGATAAAGATCAGCAGCCCGCCCATGGTCGGCGTGCCTTCCTTCGATAGGTGCGACCGGGGCCCGTCCTTGCGCTGCGACTGTCCGATCTTGTGCGCCCGCAGGTAGCTGATCAGGCGCGGTCCGAACAGGATGGAAAGCGCGAGCGCGGTGACTAAAGCGAAACCCGCGCGCACGGTGATATAGCGGAATACGTTGAGCGGGCTCCATATCTCCTTTAACGTGAACAGGTAATACAGCATAGGCTACAGGGCCTCGCACAGCTCTTCCAGGCGCATCGCCCTGGAGGCTTTGAAGTATACCGCGGTATCGCCGTCGAGCGCCGCGCGCAGCGCAGCGGTGAGTTCCGCGGGCCGATCGGCGTGCGTCACGCTGGCGCCGCCGTGCTCGCTCAGCGCTTGGGCCGCGTGCTTCATCAGCGGTCCGATGAGGAATATCCCGGCCGTCGGTCGCTCGGCAAGCCAGCGGCCGAGCTCAGTATGCATCGCCGCGGCATCCGGACCCAGTTCCGCCATGTCGCCGAGGACCAGCAGCCGCTTTGCTTTAGCGGAAAGCTCAATAAAGGTCTCGATGCCCGCGCGCATAGAGGCCGGATTGGCGTTGTAGGTGTCCACCGTCAGTTCCGCGCCGGAGCCATGCTCCCGCCGGGCGAAGCGCAGCGGCGAGGGCTTGAATGCTTCCAGCCCGGCACGGATATCGTCGCTGTCGATGCCCAGCGCGCTGGCGGCGGCCGCCGCCGCCGCCGCGTTGATGCGGTGGATCGCGCCGAAGCCCTGCCCGCTCGCCGTTTGCACACAGCTGCCGTCGACGGACAGCCGGATGGTCCCGGACGGCGCCTCCGGCAGAACCCGTACCCTGGCGTCCGCGGCGGCGCCGTAGGTTACGGCGCGCGCTCCCAATTCCGACAGCAGGCGCCGCAGCAGGGGGTCGTCGATATTCAGCGCCACGGGAGCTCCGGCCGGCAGCTCCGCGATGAGTTCCGTTTTGGTCGCCAGGACCTTCTCGATGCTGCCAAAGAACTCCAAATGAGCCGGGCCGATATTGGTCAGCACGCCGACCGTCGGCCGGGCGATCCGGCACAGCTTGCGAATATCTCCCGTATGCGATGCGCCCATCTCGAATACGGCCGCACGATGCTCGTCTCGCAGCTCAAGGACCGACAGCGGCAGTCCGATCTCGTTGTTGAAATTGCCGGCGTTAGCGCATACCGGGCCGCGAACCTGGAGGATCGACGCCAGCATATCTTTGACCGAGGTCTTGCCGTTGGTGCCGGTTACGCCGACGACGGGAATGGAAAAGCGTCCGCGATGGAACGCGGCCAGGTCCCCTAAAGCCGTTAAGGTATCAGGCACCGTAAGGACATGCGGCGGCAGGCTCGACGGCAGCGCCGTGCCGGCGCGAACAATCCAGCCGCCCGCGGTTCGGGCCAGCTGCGCATCGAGGAAGTCATGCGCGTCGAAGCGCGCTCCCTTGAGCGCCCAGAAGACGTCGCCCGCCGCGGCCCGCCGGCTGTCGGTCGAAAAACAGGAAAACGCCGCCGCCGGGTCGCCGTGCGCCATGACGCCCTGCGTCGCTTGCGCGACCTGTCCCCAAGTCAGCCGCAAATCCATACTCTCCCTAGCTTACGCTAGATTTTCCCGCTGTCTTTCAACGCCGTGCGCGCGATTTCCGCATCGTCGAAGGTGATCGTACGGTCGCGCAAAATCTGCTTTTTTTCATGACCTTTTCCGGCGATGAGCACGATATCGCCCTGCTGCGCGAACCGCATCGCTTCCAGAATGGCCTCTTCCCGATCCGGAACGATGCGGTAGTTCTCGCACCCTCTCTGCCGCAGGCCGTCCTCGATCTCGCGCAGGATGGCCATCGGATCCTCACCGCGCGGGTTGTCGCTCGTCGCTATGGCCAGGTCGCTTGCGGAGCAGGCCGCCACTCCCATGGGGCCGCGTTTCGAGGCGTCACGGTCGCCGCCGCAGCCGAACACGGTAATGATCTTGCGGTGCGGCAGGGCCCGCAGCGAGGCGAGAGTGGACTCCAAGGCGCTCTCGGTATGCGCGTAATCCACCAGCACGCTGAAGCCTTGGCCGGCCCGCACCGGCTCCAGCCTTCCGGGTAC
Source organism: Elusimicrobiota bacterium (assembly GCA_043827405.1). Taxonomy (GTDB): domain Bacteria; phylum Elusimicrobiota; class Elusimicrobia; order UBA1565; family UBA1565; genus JBDRPD01. The sequence continues at coordinate 32,548 of JBDRPD010000024.1, forward strand.
GCTTTTGACGGAATCCAAGCCTTCGGCGATGGCGCGCGGTTCGACTCCGAGCTCCGCGGCACAGGCCGCAGCCGCCAGGGCGTTGCGGACATTATGCTCGCCCAGCAGGTGCAGCCTTACGGCCAAAACATCGTCTTTGCGCCGGATTCGAAACATCGTCCCTTCGAGGCTGTAGGCGGCGCCTTCAGCGATATAATCGGATTCGGGCCCGAAACCGTAGCTCACGACGCTCAGTTCCGATATGCGGTGGCGGAGACGCTCATAGGTCTCGTCGTCACGATTGAGCACGGCGACGCGTGTTTCCTTGCGCGAGTCCGCCCGCTCCAGCAGCTCGAACAGCCGGGCTTTGGCGTCGAAGTACTGCTTCCGGGATTTGTGGAAATCCAGATGGTCGCTCTGCAGGTTGGTAAATACCGCGGCGTCGTAGTGGATCTCGTCGGCCCGCTTGGTCGCCAAAGCGTGCGAGGATATCTCCATGACGGCATGCGTCCCGCCGCCGTCGCGCATGCGCGCCAGCAGCCGCTGCAGATCGAGCGAAAACGGCGTCGTATTCGCGGCCGTTTCGATCCGGCGGTGGCGCAGGCGGTGCGAAACTGTTCCGATCACGCCCGGCACGCCTCCCGCCCGGCTGAAGATCGCTTCGAGGAAATAGGCCGTCGTCGTCTTGCCGTTGGTGCCGGTAATCCCCACGATGCGCATGTCGGCGGAGGGGTCGCGATAGAAATTGGCGGCGGCCCGTCCCATCGCGGTAAAGACATCCCGGACCTGCACCCAGGTAATGGAGCGAGCCAACGTTCCGGGACGGACCAGCGCGATAGGCGCCGGCGGCAGCTGCAGTTCGCTGAGTACGGCAACGGCGCCTTTTTCAATCGCCTGACGCACATAACGGTTGCCGTCGGTGAGGGCGCCCGGCAGAGTAAAGAATACGGACTGCGGCTTGGCGAGGCGCGAATCAAAGGTCATATGCAGGATTTCGCCGTCCTGCGGCCCGCTCACCGACAGTGGGCCGACGCCCTCCAGGACCTGCTCGAGCGGCATCATGCGGGGGCTCCCCCGTCCGCTCTGTCGAGCAGCGACGGAGGAGGAAGCTTCTTATGGGGCCGCGGCGCGGGCCGGGGCTTCTTTTCTCCCACGCTGAGCCGCAGCGGCAAGGGGCGCACGGGTTCGATCCCATGCAGGGCGAGGATGCTGCGCACGATCTTTTTGAACAACGGCGCGGCCACGATGGAGCCGTAATGCTCCTTCTGCGGGCTGTCGATGACGACCAGCAAGGTGTAGCGCGGATCCTCGGCGGGCACATAGCCGGCGAAGGACGAGACATAGTCCGTCTCCGAGTACAGCTTCGTCTTGGGGTCCACCTTCTGCGCCGTGCCGGTCTTGCCGGCGATGCGGTAGCCCGGGATCTGGGCGCTGACGCCGGTGCCGCTTTCGACGACGCCTTCCAGCATCGCCTGCAGCGCCCGCGCCGTTTCCGTTTTCACGACCCGGCGCACGACCACATTGCCCCGCGCGGCTTCACCCGAGTGGATGATCTGCGGCTCCAGTAGAGTCCCGCCGTTGGCGATGGCGGAGTAGGCCGTAACCAGCTGCAGCGGCGTTACCGCGACTCCCTGGCCGAAAGAAACATTGGCGAGACGAACCTGGTTGGCCCGCTTCGCCGGCATCATCAGACCCTTGTTTTCCGCCGGCAGCGGGATGCCGGTCTTGTAGCCGAAGCCGAACAGGCGGGAATAGCGGTCCATCCTTACCGAGCCCAGGCGCAGCCCGATTTTGGCCGAGCCGATATTGGACGAGTACTGGATGATCTCGCGCAGCGTCAGCCGCCCGAGCTTCTCGTGGTCTTTAATTCGGATCTCTTCGGTGAGCTGCCATTTGCCGTTCTCACAGTCGATGCGCTCGTCCTTCTGTACCTCGCCCGACTCAACCGCCGCCGCCGCGGTGACGACCTTATATGTCGAGCCGGGCTCATAGATGTCCTGCACGGCGCTGTTGTGGTAGGGGTCGGACGGATAGACGGCCATCGCCAGTATCTCGCCGTTGCGGGGATCCTGGATCAGGACGCTGCCGCTCTTGGCCTTGTATTGCTGTACGGTTTCAGCCAGGGCCGCTTCCGCTATGAACTGCAGGTTGCGGTCGATGGTCAGCCGCAGGTCCGGGGGGCGCACCTGCTGCTGTTCCGGCTCATCCAGGATGGCGCGTCCCGAGCCGTCGCGGGTCAGCTGCCAGCGCATGGCCCGGCCGCTGAGCTTCCGGTCAAAGGCGAATTCGAGCCCGGCGCTCCCCCGGCCGTCGGCGCTGACCGCGCCCAACAGGGACCGGGCCAGATCTTCGTTGGGGTAAAACCGCTTTTCATCGGCCACGATGCCCAGCGAGCGCATCTTCAGCGCCTTGAGCCGCGCCGACTCGTCGTAGCTCAATTTGCGCTTGAGCCATACGGTGCGGCGCGTGGATTTCATTTTGGCGGCTATCCGGCCGGCGTCCATACCCAATGCCTGCGCCAGACGCGCGATGCGCGGACCGGCCTTTTCCGTCGACTCGCTGAAGGCTTTTAGGTCGATAAAGCAGGACCATGCCGGCAGCGATTGCGCGAGAACGCGGCCTTCCCGATCGAGGATGCGCCCGCGCGGGATGATCTCAATAAGATGGCGCGCGGTCGATGACCGGACGCGCGATGACATATCCTTGTGCTGCAGTATCTGCAGGTGGACCAGACGGATCGAGATGGGCAGGAGCGGGAAAGCGCAGAGCAGCAGGCACAGCCGGAGGCGGGCCAGAGTCTGCACGGGCTAGCGCCCGCTCAGCAACGCCACGATGCGCCCCAACGGCCGCGCCTTGGGCTCCGCCGCGGACGCGATCCGCCCGCTTGGGCGCGGAACACGGCTGCCGATAAAGACCAGGCACTCGGGGCTGGGGGGCGCCATTCCCAGCCGCCGCCGCGCGCGGTCCGCCAGCTTTTCCGGGGTGATCAGGCGCTCCATTTCCAGACGCAGATAGGACGTCCGGTCGCGCAGCCGGCGCAGTTCCAGCTGCGAGCGGGTTATCTCATAGCCCAGCCGCGTCGCCTGCACCTGCTGCCACAAAAACAGCAGGGTCAGCGACATTCCAGCTGCGCAGAGTCCGAAGGTTCTCAAGTTGCTCATTTTTAGAAAAGGAGGGAGGGGCATTGAGCCCCTCCCTGGAAAATCGGCGGGCACCCCGCCGAGTAGGTGCCCACCAGATCGGTTTAGCGCTCTTTGTACTTCCCCCCCTGAAGGAATACCCGCCGCCAGACATATCCGCGCATAGACGGGGAGGTCATGGGTTTTAAGCTGATTACTTGCTGCCTCATGTGGGGTAACTGCAACGATGACGACTGAAGTCCTGAATTTTTCATCACTTCCTCTCCACCACACGAAGTTTCGCGCTACGCGCCCGGGCGTTTCGGGCGATCTCGTCCGCGCCCGGGCTTAGAGGGGTCGACAAAACGCTGCGGCAGCGGCCATCCGCAACGAACGACTTGAAAACGTTTTTGACAATACGGTCTTCCAGGGAATGGAAGGAGATGACCGCGATGCGTCCGCCGACCTGCAGATGCGGAAGGACGCTTTCGAGCCCCCGGGTGAGGTTCTCCAGTTCCTGGTTGACGGTGATGCGCAGCGCCTGGAACACCCGCGTCGCGGGATGCAGGCGGCCGCTGCGGTGCTGCTTTGATGCAATAAGCTCGCGCAGTTCGCGGGTCGTCCGCAGCGGCCGCTCGCGGCGCGCTTCGACGATGCAGCGGGCGAGCTTTGCCGACTGCCGCTCTTCTCCGTACTCCCGGAACAGCAGCTCCAGCTGCTCGACCGGCCATTCGTTGACGATCCGCTCGGCGGTCAGGGAGGCGGTCGGGTCCATGCGCATGTCCAGCGGCCCGTCGTGCAGGATGGAAAAGCCGCGGGAAGGCTTATCGAACTGCAGGGAGGAGACCCCCAGATCGAATAGGGCGCCGGAAAGGGGCCCGCATCCCGCCGTCTGCAAAACATGGCTCAAGTTACGGAAGTTTCCGTGGATCAGCCGGCATTTTCCGGCGTGTCGCTGCAGCCTTACTCGGGCCTGTGACAGCGCATCGGGATCCATGTCCATTCCGATCAATAGTCCATTGTTTCCTTGAGCCAAAATCGAGTCCAGGATTGCTTCCGCGTGTCCGCCGAGGCCCAGCGTGGCATCGAGGTAGACGCCCTCCGGGTTATTAGGGAGGTGCTTGAGCACCTCCTGCAGAAGAACGGGCGCGTGGCTGTATTTTTCTTCCATGATAGGGGCGGCGGTCGTCATCAGATGTCCAAATCCCTTGCCAGCTTCTTGAAGGAGGGCGCTGCCTGCTTGCGGTCGTATTCCTGCCACCGCTTCTGATCCCAGATCTCGGCTTTGTCGCCGGCGCCCGATATCACCACATCCTTCTTCAGCTGCGCATGGCTTTTCAAATCCGGCGGGATCAGAATGCGTCCCTGGGTGTCGACCGGCGCTTCGGCCGCGGTCCGGTAGATGTAGCGCTTGAGCGCGCGCGCGGTCGATTTGTTCTTCGAGCTTTTGATCCCTTCGTTGAGCGTATTTAAGTAGCTCTCCCACTGCGAAGGCAGGAACAAGCTGATGCACTCGTCGATTCCTACGGCTAACGTAAAATGCGTTCCCTTCTCCGCGATGAGGGCTTCGCGGTAACGGGAAGGAATCGCCAAGCGGTTCTTGGCATCCAGCTTGTGTTCGTGGCGGCCGATCGTTACTGGCATTTTCGTTTGGCAACTTTTTCAGAGTCTCCCCACTTTCCTGCACTCTCTGCCACAGCTCCACACTGCCCGGTGATTATAGAGTGAATGACCGATCTTGTCAAGGACTATTTTATTTCGCTTTTTTTCGGGCGCCAAAAAGGAAGCGCGTTTCTCGACGAGAAACGCGCGGGGAATTGCGGCGAAAATATTTCTTGAAAAACCGGCGGCGGGCGCGGCTTATCCTGGGCCTTCCGGCCTACTGCGGGCTGGACTGAATGTCGTAGCGCCAGGCGTACTCCAAAGCCTTCGCCCGGTTGAACGGCATTCCGTAGCTGCGGTAGAGCGCTTCCTCGAACGGCGTGCCGTCGCGCAGGTAGCGGCAGAACTTATAGAACGACGAGCGGTACTGCGAGCGGATGAGGAAGCGTACGACGCTGTAGGACTGGGTGTACCACAGCCGGATGTCGTCGTCGGACGCGCCGGTGGTCTTGTCGACGTCGACGAGCTTCGTGATCGGATAGCCTTTCCCCCCCTTGAGCACGCGCAGGTTCGGCTGCAGCCAATTCGGCGCCGCAAGGCCGCGCTCGGTCTGTACCAGGGTCGCCATGCCTTCGCTGAGCCACAGCGGGTTGTCGCGGCCGTTGCTGAAAAATCCATCGAAGTAAATATGACAGAGCTCATGCGCGAGGATGCCGACGACCTCCGCGCTCTCGTAGAGGTAGATCTTGCGCCGCTTGACCGAACTCGCGCCGCCCGACCAGGACGGCCGTCCGGTTACCCGCTGATAGCTTTCCTGCGTGCGAAACAGAAAGATGGACACGCGCTCGTCGCGCGCCCACGGCGAGAACGCCGCCAGGTCGAGCATGATATTGGCGTGCAGGCTCTCCAGGGTTTCCAGGAACTCCAGCGAGGGCGGGGTGTCCTCGGAGTATACGAGGAAGTGCCGTGTCTGCTTCTTGACGAATCCCTTGGGAGCCTCCTGATCCGCAGCGGCGCCCTGCTTCTTGCGCGGCGCCGGACGGGCCTTGGGCTCGGCGGCCGGCTTGGCCGCGGGCTCCGGCAGCTTCGGCGCCGTGGGCAGCAGCTCCGTCCGGGGCGGCGTCCGCGCGGGAAGCGCGCCGGCCGAGCTCGGGATGCGTGCCAGCTTGGCGCCCATCTTGACATTTCTGACGGTCGCGGCCGGCTGGTAGTTCAAATCATCCGGCGGCTTGGCCGGAAACAGCTGCTCGGCCGGAATGCGCGGCATGCTTTCAAGATCGGGGATATCGTCCGGCGCCTTGAGCTGCATGGCGATCCAGCGCATCTTGGATGTCTCGGGCGCGTCCTCCCCCATAAACTGATAGATCATCAGCCCCCACAGTCCAAGGACCATGAGCCAGAGAGCGACTCGCATGCGGACTAGAATATCCATAACAAACCTATCCTCCGCCGTCAGCCGGCGGAGGCCTTTTCCCTGCTACATCTGTATTGTAACCGGATGGCGGCAGAATGCAATGGCATATATATAGGGAAGGGCCGACGACAGACCCTAAAGGCGAGCGCGAATATCCCGCATTTTCAGCGCTGTTTGCGCCAAAGCATGGACAAACAGCGCCAATACCGGGATAAAGCCGGCATGTACCGCCGCCTGCGCCCATAGCTGGGCGGGGATGTCGTTGCCCCGCCAGCGCAGGTAATAGACGCCGATAACCGTACCGCCGGAGATCAAGCCCGTGAGGGCCGTTTGCAGCCGGGTCTGAAACAGCGCCGCGGTCACGGCCGGCATGGACAGCAGCAGCCACATCGGCGCCCAGTACGGAAACAGCAGATAGAACAGCAGCGCCGACCAGGCATAGGTCAGCCAAATCTGGATATGCTTGAGCCGGCCCGCCCAGCCGACGAAGCGGTAGGTATTCTTCGAGAACCAGTGATTGACGAGCAGGGAGACCCCGAGAATCGCGAACGCCGAAATCTTGGTGCTCTTGTCCGGATCGGAAAAATAGATCGCGATGATCACGAGCAGGGTCGCGAACGGCGTAAAGTACAGGTTAAGCAGATTCATTTCCCCTCCGGAATATGACGAGGTGACGGTCTTTGGACTCGCCCGGCAGACGGTACGCGAGCGTTTCGTCCCAGTCGGCTCCCGGCTCCGCGGGCGGGTCGCTCTGGTAGACGACGGCCTTCCCGCCGGGCCGGACCAGCGGCAGCAGGATGCGCCGCGCTTCCGCCAGCGGCGCCAGCGCGCGCGCCAAGACGCCGTCATAGCCGCCCGCCGTGCCCGGTCCGGCGCGCTCCTGCAGGACGGTCAGACCCGGAAGCGCGAGGCGCGCGCTCGCCAGGTTTAAGAAGCAGTATTTCCTATAAGATGATTCCATGAGCGTCACGTCGGCCGCGGGCCAAGCGATCTTCAGTCCGAAGCCGATAAAGCCGGCGCCCGCGCCGACATCCAGCAGCCGCGGGCATTCTCCGAGGCGCGTCCGCAGCGGCGCGACCGCGGCCATCCCGTCCAAGACGTGCCGGCGCATGAGCTCCGCCGCGTCCCGCGCGGCGGTAATATTCACCCGGCGGTTGTATTCCAACACATCCTTTACGTATTTGTCGAGAAGCTCCCAGCCCGAATCCGGGAGCTCGAGCCCCCACCTCCGCAGGCAGTCCGCAGCCTCGTCCTTGAGCATGGGCGGCATCATCGGCCGGCGAGCCTGCGCCGCCAAACGGTGAGCAGCTGGATATCCGCCGGGGTGACGCCGGGAACGCGGGCCGCTTGTCCCAGGGTCCGCGGCCGGATGCGGGAGAGCTTCTGCCGCGTCTCGATCTGCAGCGGCAGCTCGGCGTAAGGAAAGTCGTCGGGCAAAGGCATGCCTTCCGCCTCCGCTCGCCGTCGGATATCCTGGTCCTCTCTATCGATATACGGGGCGTAGCCGCGCATGATGCGGGCTTGTTCCTCGATCAGCACCCGGCTCCAGGGGCGCAGGTCCGCGTCATCCTGCGGGCCGGCGGAGTCCGCCAGGAAGGTCTGCAGGCCGTCGCGATAGCGCGAAAAACGCCGGTGCAGGCCGGGAGCGATCAGGCCCAGCGCATGGCCTTTGTCCAGCAGCCGGAGATCGGCATTGTCGGCGCGCAGGTTCAGGCGGTACTCCGCGCGCGCCGTGAACATCCGGTAAGGCTCGTCGACGCCCTTGGTGACGAGATCGTCGAGCAGCACCCCGATATAGGCCTCGTCGCGGCCGAGCAGAAAGGGTTCCCCCCCGCGCACTCCGCGCGCCGCGTTGACGCCCGCCATGAAGCCCTGCGCGGCGGCCTCTTCGTAGCCCGTCGTCCCGTTGATCTGGCCGGCGAGATAAAGACCGCGCAGCGGCTTGGACTCGAGCGTCGCGCGCAGCTGCGTCGGCGGGCAGTAGTCGTATTCGATCGCATAGCCCGGCCGCATGATCTCGGCACGCTCCAGGCCCGGGATCGTTTCCAGCAGCGCCCATTGGACATCCTCGGGCAGGCTGGTGGAGAGGCCGTTCACGTAGACCTCTCGCGTGCCGTAGCCCTCCGGTTCGAGGATGACCGTATGCTGCGGCTTGTCGGCGAACTTCACGACCTTGTCCTCGATCGAAGGGCAGTAGCGCGGCCCTTGAGCCCGGATGGCGCCGCTGTAGAGCGGCGAGCGGTCCAGGTTGGCCCGGATGATCCGGTGGGTCTCATCGCAGGTCCGGGTATTCCAGCACGACAGCTGTTCCCGCTCGATTTCCGCCGTGGCATGCGACAGGGGCCGGATAACCGCGGGCGGCTTCTGCTCTGTGCAGCGCGCATAGTCGATCGACCGGCCATTTATCCGCATCGGCGTTCCGGTTTTAAAGCGCCGCACGTCGAAGCCCAGCGCGCGCAGGCTGCCGGACATCCCGTCGGCCGGCGCCTCGCCGGCGCGTCCGGCGGCGAAGGAATGGCGTCCGATATGGGCGGTGCCTTTGAGAAAAGTCCCGGTCGTGAGAATCACGGCGCGCGCGCGGTAGCGCATGCGGCGGCGCGTCTCGACGCCGGCCAGGCGTCCGCGGCAGACCCAGAGCCCCAGCGCCTCGTCTTGGCGCAGCTCCAGCAGCGGCTGCGATTCCAACGTCTCCTTCACCGCCAGCTGGTAAAGCTTCTTGTCGCACTGAACGCGGGGCGAACGCACGGCCGCCCCTTTGCTTAGGTTGAGGGTCTGGAAATGCAGCCCCGCCCGGTCCGTATGCCGCGCCATCAGGCCGCCCAGGGCGTCGAGCTCGCGCACGATCTGTCCCTTGCCGATCCCGCCGATCGACGGGTTGCATGACATCTGGGCGATGGTGTCCAGGTTCTGCGTCAGCAGCAAAGTCGCGCAGCCCATGCGGGCGGCCGCGCTGGCGGCTTCGGCTCCCGCGTGACCGCCGCCCACCACGATGACGTCGTATTCCTTGGGGTGGATCCGTCTCTTCATACGGCCAGCAGCGCCTTGAGGGCGTCTTTGGGTATCCAGCCGAGGAGGTAGAGCGCGATAATGAATATGAGCTGGCACCAGGACGCGAGAATTATCGCGAAGAACGCGCGCGCGGTCTGCAGGCCGGTCAGACGGCGGATGCCGTAGGCCGCCAGGCCCACGGTCCAGAACGCCGCGGCGAGTTCAACGATATGATAAACCAGCGGTGCGCGCAGCACGATGGCGGCGGCGAAAACGGGAAGCAGCGCGACGGCGGCGATATTGATCGTCATGAGCAGCGCCGCCAGCGAGCGCCACAGCTTCTTGTCCATGCCGTACAGCGCCGGGATCATCGCCGCGAGCAGCCCCGCCCAGGCGGCGGCGAACAGCGGCTTGCCGACGGCGCTGTTCGTATACGCCAGCACGGCGGCCGGCGGCAGGCAGGCGCAGGCGCAGCCCAGCAGAATCTTGAACGCGGCATGTCCCTTGGCCAGCAAGCGCGCGAACCAGGCGGCGAAGGCGATCAGGATCACGGTGAACAGCGGGTGCCAAGCCAGCGCTTTGCTCCATGCAAACAGCCCGCAATGAACTTCCAGCTGCGCCAGCGGCGAATCCGGCGGCAGCGGCGGAAAATCAGCGGGCTTGCCGGTGTAGAATAAAACGGCGGTCGCGAGATAGACGGCGTAGATAACCGCGGCCTCATACAGCGCGCCCTCTTCCCGCTCCATGCGGTCAAGAGCGCGGCCGGGCCGCGCGAGCATGTCGAGCGCCAGACGCAGCGCGGATTTAAGCGGCGGCTTCTGCAAGCGAATCCTCCTCGACGGCGATTCGCCGCGTGTCCTGCTCGACCACGCGGGCGCCCCATAGGCAGAACAAACCGGCGAGACCGAGAAACAGCATGGCGCCGATCAGCCCCAGCCGCAGGCCCCAAAGGTCGGAGACGATCCCGATCAGGGTGGGGCTGAGCGCGTCGCCCAAAGCGTGAATCACGAAAATATTGGCCGCGAAGGCCATGGAGCGCATCGGCGCGCTGGTAACGTTCACGATAACGCCGTTAAGCGGTCCCATATTCAGAAAAACCAGCACCTCGGTCACGAACAGCGCCGTCAAAGTAAGCGGATACCAGCTCGACAGGATCGCGATCACGCCCGCGGGCAGCGCCAGGATGAGCCCCGCCCCGGAGACAATAAAGTACGCTTTGCCGGTGACCTTGAGCAAACGATCCCCCAGCCAGCCGCCGGCCAAAGAGCCGATAAGCCCGGCGACTACCGTGATGCCGCCGAAGAGGGTCCCCGCCTGGGCGACGTTAAGGCCCCAGTAGCGGTTCAAGAACGTCGGCATCCAGACCGCCAGACCGCCGAGCGCGAAGGTCAGGGCGGCCATAGCCAAGGTGCTGGCGACGTAGCTGGGTATCCGGTATAGCGATAAGTAATCCCGGAAGCGCGGCAGCGGCTTGCCGCTTGCCGCGGACGGCCGGCGCGGGTCGCGCAGCCTATAGGCCAAACACGCCAGCAGCAGCCCCGGCAGCCCGACGACCATAAACGCCGTGCGCCAGCCGTAATGGTAGCCGATCCAGCCGCCGCAAATATATCCCAGCGCGCTGCCGACCGGGATGGCCATGGAGAAGAACGCCAGCACGCGCCCGCGCTTCTCCGCGGTAAAGTGTTCGGCGACGAAGGACGGCGACACGCTGCCGTAGCCGGATTCGCCGATGCCGACGGCGGCCCGCGCCGCGAACAGCTGGCCGTAGCCGCGGGCCAGGCCGGAGGCGAAAGTCGCCACGCTCCAGATGCCGATACCGTAGGCGATCCAGTTCTTGCGGGTGCTGCGATCCGCCCAGTAGCCGATAAACGGCGCCGCGCACATATAGACGATCATGAAGGCCGAAGCCAGCGCTCCGAGTTCGCGGTCCGACAGCTGGAGGTCCGTCTTGATCAGCGGCAGCAGCGAATACAGCACCTGCCGGTCGAGGTAGTTGATCAGGTTGATGGTAAACAGCAGGCCGAGGACGTAGTACGCCGTTTGTTTCACCGGCGCCGTGCTCATTTTCCGATGCAGAAGCGGGAGAATATCTCGGCGAGAACGGCCTCCGGGGCGTCGGTGCCGAGAATCTCATCGAGGGCGCCCAGGGCGCGGCGCAGGCTTGCGGCGGCGAGCTCGCCGCGGCGTTCGTCTTCGCCCAGAACTGTCCGCGCCGCCGCCATGCCGTCGCGGGCCGCGCACAGCAGCGCGTAGTGCCGCTCCGAGGCGACGAGGACCTCGTCCTGCTCCGCTCCGCCGCCGTTCTCCAAAGCGCGCCGGATGCTGCGCACCAGCTCCGGCAGGCCGGCCCCGGTGCGCGCCGAAATCTCCAGCGCCGGCACGCCGCCGCCGATATGGCGCGGCGTCAGGCCGGCCGGCTCACGATCGCATTTATTGAGCACGGCGATCGCGCCGCGCTCGCTTGTCCGCGTCCGGGCGCTCAGGTCGCGCAGGACCTCCGCGCGCCGGCCGGGCTTAACGGTGCGGTCAAGCACCCAGAGCGCGAGGTCGGCACGCTCGAGCTCCCGCCGGGTCCGCCGCTGTCCTTCCCGTTCTACGGCGTTCTTCGCGCGCGCGAGCAGGCCCGCCGTATCGACGAGCACGGCGGCATAGCCGGCGATTTCCGCGCTTTCTTCGATCGTGTCGCGCGTGGTGCCGGGACGCGCCGACACGATCGCGCGCTCGCGCCCGAGCAGCGCGTTGAGCAGAGTGGACTTACCGGCGTTGGGGCGGCCGACGATGGCGATGCGCGCGCCCCGCTTGACGAGCCGTCCGCGGCGGTGGCTGTCCGTCAGCCGGCACAAGGCCGCGTGCAGCTCGTCGACGCGGCGGCCGGCTTCCCGCACGGGAAGCAGCGGGATATCCTCTTCCGGGTGATCGAGCTCAGCCTCGATCTGCGCCGTCAGCTCGATAAGAGTCGAGCGCAGCGCCGCGATGCGCCGCGACAATCCCCCCGCGAGCTGCGAGACGGCGGCTCGGTGCGCGCGCTCGGTCTGCGCGGAAATCAGCTCGCAGACGGCCTCGGCCTGCGCGAGATCGAGCTTGCCGTTGAGGTAGGCCCGCTGGGTAAACTCGCCGGGCCGCGCCAGCCGCGCGCCGGCGTCCCGGGCCAAGCGCAGCAGGCGTTCCAGAACGTACGGCGAGCCGTGCGCCGAAATCTCGATCATCTCCTCGCCCGTATAAGACGCCGCCGGAGGGAAGTAGGTCGCCAGAACCTGATCGATGCGCTCGGCGCCGTCCGCGGCCCAGCACAAAGTAGCGCGCCGGGGCCGCAGCTCGCCTGGGAGCTGGAGAAAGCGCTGCGCGGCGGCGCGGGCGCCGCGGCCGCTCATGCGGACCAAGCCGATCGCCCCTTTGCCGGGCGGCGTGGCCGTCGCCGTGATCAGGCCGCCGACGAGGACTTCGCCGCGCACTAGCCGCCGCGCCGCGGTTTGATGACGACCTTGCGCCAGACGCCCTCGCCCTCGGACGCGGTCACCACGTCCGGATGATCCGCCAAAGTGCGATGGATCAGGCGGCGCATCGAGGCCTCCAATGGATCGAAGCGGTAGCTGCTGCCCGTCTGCTTGACCTTTTCCACCGCGCTGCGCGCCTCGTCAAGGATTTTGTCTTCGATTTTCTTCCAGTACCCTTCAGTCTCGACCTGGATCGCGGTCGGAACGCCGGTCTTGCGCCCGACGATGACGGTCACCAAAAACTGCAGCGCCTCGATGGTCCGCCCGCCCTTGCCGACCAGCAGCGGGGAGTCGTCGCTCACGACTTCGGCCATGACGCGGGACTGCTTCTCGTCCCAGGCGCAGCGGACGCTGGGCTTCGCCAGCTGGGCCAGCTTCAGTATCTCGCCCAAGACTTCCGCGGTGACCGCACAGGCCTTGGCGGAGTCGATCTGCGGCTCCTCGCTCTTGCGCGTCGGACGCGGCTTGGCCTTGGGCCGCGGCTTGTCGTTTCTGCGGGGCGCGGGGCGCGCCGGCTCCCGCCGGACCGCGGACCCGCTCTTCGCCTGGCGTTCCGGCTGCGGCGACGGCTTCGCCTGCGGCTTGTCCTCGGCCGATCCCTCCGACCAAATTTTTTCACGCAGCCGCACCTCAGCGAGCTTGGCGCCGATGCCCAGAAAGCCGGCGGAGCCTTCGCTGAGAACTTCGACCTCCACTTGATCGCGCCGCAGGCCGAGCTCCGTCAAGCCGTTCTCCACCGCGATCGTCACCGTCTTGCCCTCCACTTTAAGCTCTTTCATAGTAAAGTCCTCCTTAGTGTTAAATCGCCGCCTAGGCTCCCATCTGCCTCTTGATGATGAGCTGCTGGGCGAAACTTAGAATACTATTGGTCAGCCAGTACAGCACCAGGCCGGCCGGGAAGTTCAGGAACATAAAGGTGAAGATGATGGGCATGAACTGCATCATCTTGGCCTGGTTCGGATCGCCGCCCGCCACCGGCGTCATTTTGTTCTGCAGGAACATGATGCCGCCCATGACGACCGGCAGCACGTAGTACGGATCGGCCGCGGAGAGGTCCTGCACCCACAGCATCCACGGGGCGCCGTGCAGCTCCCAGGCGTTGCGCAGCATATTGAACAGCGCGATGAATATCGGCATCTGGGCCAGCATCGGCAGGCAGCCCCCGAGGGGATTCACGTTGTGGCGCTTGTAGAGCGCCATCATCTCCTGGTTGAGGCGCTGCGGGTTGCCCTTGAACTTCTGCTGCAGCTTGGCCTGCTCGGGAGCGACCTTCTTCATCATGACCATGGACTTCGTGCTCTTGTAGGTGAGCGGGAACATGATGATCTGCAGGCAGATGGTCAGCAGGATGATCGACCACCCCCAGTTGTTCGTCCACGAATGGAAAGTGCTCAAAACATACAGCGTGAAGCGGCCCAGGCGGTGGAACCAGCCGAAGGAGACCGAGCGCTCCAAGCCCTGCCCGATGGCTTTTAACCGCGAGTAACCCTTGGGGCCGAAGTAGAAGGGTATCTCGAGCTTGACCGTTTCCCCGGGTCCGATGTCGAGCGCCGATGCCTCGGCGTTGAGCCATGGGGCGAGCGCCTCGCCCCGCTTCGTCTGTCCCAGCCACGATTTCGTCATCACCATCTTCTTGCGGGTACCGTGCTCAAAGCGGCCGAAATGGCTGTCCGCGGGGAAGATCGCGCTTAGGAAGTAGCGGTTCTGGATGCCGAGCCAGCGCCACTCCCCTTCATGCGCCACGGTCTCCTCTTCGTTTTTAAACTCCACGAATTCATCGCTGCGGCCCGCCTTTTCAGACGGCAGCAGGGCGACCGCTTGCCACTGCGCGGAGTTTTCCTTCTGCTCGGTGGGGACCGTACCGAGCCCGGGCCCCAGCGCCAGCCGGAAAGCCGGCAGGCGCAGAGGCTCCTTCCCGGGGTTGGTGATCGTGAGGCGCAGGCTGTTGATCGAATGCGGCGACTGAAACAAATACTCCTTGCGAATTTGCGCGCCGGAAGCATGGACCGCGTCGAAAGCCGGCCAGTTTTTGTCGCCGCCGGCCCGCGTGAAGCGCAGTTCAGGCCAGGTCGCGAAGAAGCCGGGATAGGGATCGGCGATGAGATCGACCGGGCCCAAGGGGCCGGGGTAGCTGTAGCTGACGATGGCGGCGCCCAGCGGCTGAATCATGAGCTCCATGCCGCCGATATTGAACGTCATCGCGCCGTCGAGACCGCCGGCGGCGGGAGCGGGATCGGGCTGCGCGGGAGACAGCGAGGGCGTTACCGCGCGGGCCGGACCGCCCGCGGCGGTTGTCGGCGCCGAGCGCTCACCCGCCGCGGCCGGCGGCGCCGGCTCACGCACCGGCCGCGGCCGTTTCTTCTCAACTAAGGTAAACCAGCCGATGTAGACCAGAACGGAAAGAAAGATCGCGAGAAAAAAATTCTTATCCATATCGCTCCATCGACTCCGTCGGGTAAAGTTAAACGGCAGACGGCGGCCTGACGGGATCATTGCCGCCCGGATCGAACGGATGGCAGCGCAGCAGCCGGCGGAGGATCATCGGAACAGCGTGTCGGAGTTCGAAACGCTCCAGCGACTCAACGGCATAAGCGGAGCAAGTCGGCCGAAAACGGCAGCTCGGTGGAAGTAGGACGGCCCTGATCGGGCGTAAAATTCCAAGAATTCCCAACAGCAGTTTACGCATGCTCGATGATTCCCGCCTTGCGGCAAAGATCCAGAAACGACTCTTCTGCGTCGCGCAGCCCCTGCCAACTACAGCCGGGCCGCGGGTATACGGTTAAGTCCGTCTCCGGACGCAACCGATGCGTATTCTTTCGAAACGACTCCCGCAGCAGGCGCTTAACCCTGTTGCGACGCACGGCATTTCCCAACCGGCGGCTGACCGAAACGCCGAAGCGGGGCGACTCTCCCCCCGGACGGCGGCTGCGCCGCCACCATAGAATAAGGTCGCGGCCGACGATCTTCCTCCCCTCGGAGAAAACCCGGTCCATGTCCGCACCTCGAAGACGCTGTGAACGGCCGAATTTCTCGGAACTCTTCTCAATCACTTTGCGTCGTACGGGCGGGGATGCCGCGAACTCTCGGTCTACTGCTTGGGGATCAGCGCCTTACGCCCTTTCTGGCGCCGACGGCTGATCACCGCGCGCCCTCCGGGTGTGGCCATACGGGCACGGAAACCGATACGTTTCGCACGTCTTCGTTTATTAGGTCTATACGTAGGAAGCATGAGCAATTATATGAGTATGGTCGGAGCCTGTCAAGTAAAAGGTATTGTTTTCCTTGCAGTTTTTGGCATTTTCATATATATTAGGTCCAATGGCGCTGTTCCGACGTCAATTTATGCTCGCGGCGGCCGCGATTTTAGCCGTCGCGGTACTGCTCTCCGCCGCCGCCGCGGCCGAGAATACATCGAATACCGCGGGAACGAACCTGATCAAGGTCTGGACCCAGGCGCGCCGCAAGTACTCGGATGCGATGCTGATTTCCATCAGCGGCCGCACGGAATCCGCCGGCACACCGTTCTGCGATCCCCAAGACCCCTTCCGCAACGGCTGGCGCTACACTTTCTATTCCCCGGCGAAGGACGCCTTCATCATGATGGCCGAATGCGGCGGTGCCGTCGTCGGCCCGCTCACCCAGATGCGCGACCGCGGGGCTTCAAAACTTTTCGTCGAAGGGAAGTTCGCCGACAGCGACGCGGCGCTCAAGACTTTGGCCCGCTCGGGAGCGTCCATCGACCCCGCGGATTATCAGGTGCGCACGCGCCGGCCTTTCCTGCTGACGCTCTATCGCATTCAGGACGACCGCTTTAAAACCCATCCCACGGTCTGGAAAATCCGCATCGGCGAGAAAAGCTTCCTGATTGACGCGGTCAAAAATGAGATGTTCTCGCCGAAAAGCTACGGCGTCAGCCTGGGCATTGAGGTTTCAACCGAGGCGTACAGGTCGGAGGCCCTGGGCAAACGTCCGAAAAGGACCGATGTCCATACCGCGCGCAGCGACCTCGACAAGGTGCGCAGCTACGCCAAAAAGCGCTTCAAGAATGCCCGCCTCATGGGCATCGAAGGTTTCTCCAACGCCTGGGGCGGTTCGCCCTGCACCGGCGCCGGCGACGGCTGGGCCTACTACTTCTACAACCCCAGCTCCCGCGGCTTCGAAGCCGTCTACGCATGCAACGGGTCGGTCGGACCCGGCCCCTCGCAGTATATCCCGATCGACCTCAACCTGCATGAGGCGATCGCCGAACCCTTTGTCGACAGCAGCGATATCCTTGACGGTCTGATCGTCAACTTCCCCGCGGTCATGAACGAGGGGATGGGCCGCAACTTCACGCGCAATGCCAGCCTGCTCCTGCGGCAGTTTCGCGCCTCCCCGCTGCGCCAGCCCGGCCAGTGGGAGATCCGCGCCATCTGGCGCGTGACCGTGGGGCGCACGAGCTACCGTTTCGACGCCAAGACCGGGAAGCTGCTCGGCACGGAATGACCCTGTATCTTTTTGCGCAAGCGCGGCCGCTGTCCGCGCTCGCCTGCACCGCCGCCGCGTTCTTCGCGGCGCTGCTGCTCACGGTCCTCGCGCTGCTGCTTTTCGTCCTGGTCTCCCACGGCGAAAAGCTGAGCCGCCTGCGCGGCATACTCGGCGCCTCCCTGCTGGCCGCCTGGGTCGTCGTCCTCTACTGGCCGTTTTTCCCCGCGGCCTGGCACTGGCCGCCGGGCATCACCGGCGACGCCGCGCTCGCGCACTGCCTGC
>JBDRPD010000025.1:0-88237 GCA_043827405.1 Elusimicrobiota bacterium
CCGACGGGCTGGCTGCCGTGGCGGCACCTGCTGTGGCGGGTGTACGAGGCGGACCCGCTGGGCTGCCCGCGCTGCGGCGGCGATCTGGTGCTGGCGGAGCTGGTGGTCCCGCCTTAGTTTCTCCTTGATATTGTGCTGGATTTGTCGCTCGGGGCGATAGCGCACCGGGACAATTTCGCTCGTCTAAATGCTTGGCAATTGGTAAAAAAGCACGGCCACCGCAAGTTTATGATAATCCCTAATTATGTACCTTGGTTCCGTTCCTGCCGCCGTTTCCCGCCTCTGCTGACCCCGCCCCTGGCGTAATTTCACCCCGCGAGCTAACCTTTCTACAGGATTGCAGGCAGCCGATGATCCGTCAAGGGAGCGATTCAGGAAAAGGAAGCGCCGTTTTTGACAAGCAGATTCTTATCAGCGATTTAATAGAGGAAGCCGAAAAGATAAAGCGGGATCCTGTTGCCGGCGCTTATCTCCACGCCGTCCAGGGCAAGATAGGCGTTTTTCACGCCCTTGATCTGATCTTCCCGCTTATTCTTTCCGCCGATTTCGAACACCATCCTGTCGTTGACGGCAAAATCACCCTGCGCCGCGGCCGTCACCCGCTCGCATCCTCCGACCTGATTCACGAAGAAAGTCTCACGCGCCGCGCCTTGGTCGGTCTCCAGCCTCAGCGACCCGTTGATCGCGGCCAGCAGGTTTGTGTTTTCCAAGAAGAGCTTCGCCGGCTTTCTCAATAGAGAGTAGCCTTTTCCTCCGGCGTACAACGCGAGGGTGATTCCGGCTTGCTCAAGATATTCGAGGTAATGATAGACATATTCCTTGGAAAGGCCGAGCTCCCTGCTCAGCTTGTCCATGTTCGGCGCGAACGCGGCCGTGCCGGCGATCAGGCGCAGTATCTTCTTGATCACCGCGATGTTCGCGGGTTTCACATTGCCGATGAGCGCCACGTCTTCATAGAGCGCTTTCTCGATCACGTTGAGCACCTTCTGCGGGTAAGCGGCCTCGCTTTCGATGAAAAAGGGATAATATCCGCCGCTCAGGTAGTTCCTGAAAGCCCTGAGCACGGTCAGCCGCCCGGATATCGCCTGCGCGTGCCGCACATGGCCGCCAACGATGTCGGCGATCTTGAGCACCGGAAATACCTTCTTTTCCTTGAGCCCCAGGTATTCGCGGAAAGAAAGACCCTTCAGATCGTAATAAACAAAACGCCGGGACAGATCCGCTTTGCCTTTCTTCAGATTCAGCGACGAACTGCCGGAAACCAGCAGCTTCTTCCCCTTGAAGGTATCCGCTATGTTCTTGAGCTCGACCTGCCAGTTCGGATATTTGTGGATTTCGTCCAGGATCAGGGCCTGCCCGCCGAAGGCGAAGTATTCGGAGGCGATGTTGAGCAGGCCCGCGGCGGACGCTTCCACATTGTCAGCCGAGACATACAGGCATTTTTCCACATCGCCGTAATTCTCGTGGTAGTGCTGCAGGAGCATGACTGTCTTCCCCACGCCTCTGGCTCCGGTCACGCAGATCGCGTCGGACTTCCAATCGATGTCCGCGTGAAGATAGCGCTTGAACGCCAGCGGGGTATTCTTTACGGCGCTGTTATGTATGGCGAAAAGCCTGTCGAGCATCCGATCCCCCCTCCGGGTGGCAGTCAAGTGTAGTTTACTAATTTAACTAGGATTAGCAAACAGCAGTGAACGACTCTGGCGCCGGGCGAGGAAGGGTCAGGCCGCCGCCCCTCCGAGAGCGGAGCCTGGAGGGGCGGCCGGGAGCCGGCTTCGCTTTGATTCCGGCGGGCTGCCGTATGGTCTCATCACATCCCTCCAGCCCACAGTAATGGACGCCGTCCCGCTGGCGCGTTCCCGGCTTTCCTGATACCCTATGCCCGCATGTCCCTGCTTCGCATCTTAGCGGTCGTTCTCCTGTTGCCCGCATGCCTGCTCGCGGCGGAGGTCCAAACCAAGCTGGATTTTATCGAGACCGAGTCCGGCGACACCCTGCGCAGCGTGGCGCAGAAATATCTGGATGACCCCACGCAGTGGCGGGAGATATTGCGCCACAACAAGCTGCCGACCAAAAGCCCGGATGTTCCGCTAAAAGCCACGGTCCTGTGGCTCCCGTCAAAGCTCATGAAGGTGCGCTACCGCGCCGCCTACCTGATTGACTCGGCCGGCACCGTCCTGGCCCGCGAAGTTAACACCACGGCCTGGATCCAGGTCGCCAAAGGCCGGCTGCTGCACCACGATGACGGAATCAAAACCCGCGATGACTCCTGGGCGCGCGTACGCTTCCATGACGGCAGCGTAATCAGCATCGGGCCCAACACCACGGCGGTGCTGCAGGCTCCCAAGAAGTCCGCTTACGATGTTTTCCTGACCAGCGGCACCGTCTACGCCGACCGCTCGCGCATCAAAACCGGAACCTCCATCATCATCCCGCGCGGCCAGAAGGTGCAGTTCAACGTAACGCGCAATAATGACAAAACGGCGGAAGTCCAGGTGTATGGGGGCGCGGCGGATATCAAGGATCTCGACGGCCTGGATACCGTCACGGTGAAAACCGGGCACATGTCGAAGATGGACGCCGGCGGCCTGCCCGAAGCGCCCATAAGGATGCTGGCGGCGAATCCGGCGGCCGAGCACGCCTTCTCGGGGCGGAGCGATTGGGCGCAGCTTGCCTTGGCGCAGAATTTCACCCAGCCCCTGGACCCGGGCTTTGATCTCGACGACCTCCTCCCCGACATAATCGGCAACCCGGTCGCCGCCTATCATATCCAGATCGCGGACGACCGCGAGTTCAAGACCCTCCGCTACGACGTCATGCTCGGCATTTACGACAAGAAGAATCTGCGCTCGGGTCTGCCCAACGGAAAGTACTGGATACGGGCGGCGACCATCGACCTGCTGGGTGATAAAGGAGAGTTCTCCAAACCGCGGCCCTATCCGGTGGGCCCGCAGTAGCCGGCGTTCAGCCCAGCCGGAAACCCTTAAGGAACTCCTGCCAGACCGCCGCGCCGGCGGGGACCTTCCTGCGCATGAGCGACGGGCTGGTGAAGCGCAGCACGTAGAACGAATCGGATTGCTGCAGGATGACGAACTCCTCGTGGACCCACTCACGCTCGCCGACGTTGTACTCGGCGCCGGAGAGGTCCATCTCGTAGCGCATGCGCCACAGCACGGCCTTTTGCCCCGAGACCTCGATCTCCTCGAGCTTCTCGACCTTATTGCCGCCGGCGCCCATATGCCGCAGGAAGCTCCGCGGGTCGCGGTAGCGGGAACCCTTGAGGCCGTAGCGCACCACCGAGATGCGTACTTTCTCGTCGGTGTAGGTGATCTTGCGATCCGGCTGCTGGCGGGCTTCCGCCCGCCAGTCGGCGGGCACCACGCAGCGGAAAAACTCGGTCACGCTCTCGGTCCTCGAAGGCATAGTGCCCGCCTCGGCGGGCATGCCGAACGCGAATAAAACAAGCGCCGCCGCCGCGGCTCTAGTTGTTTTTCGCGTACCAGTGCTCCGGATGGTCGTGCCGGTCCGACTCCACGAACTCGTAGAACTGGGCCCGGCTCCATACGCCCTGGGGCAGCGTTTTCGGCGGCAGCGTTTTTGTCGCCAGGAGCCCGGCCAGCTTCTCCTCGTCGCGCGCGTTCTCTTCGGCGATCAGCGCGTAGTTCTCGTCCGCGGCGGCGCGTTTAAGCTTCGCCACCAGCTGCGGGTTGCGCTTCATGTAGTCCAGTTGCTGGCGGATGTAGTCGATGGTCTTCTGCGTCTTCTCAACCCGGCCGGGCATGAACTCCTTGCTGGACTCGTAGTAGCCCCGCACCATGCCGAGCTCGGACTTCAGGCCGTGGTCCTGCTCCAGATGCGCGATCTCCGCCAGCCGGGCGGGAATCTCCAGGCGCGCCATCTCTTCCGTCTCTTTCTGATGGTCCTCGAGCCGCTTGAGACGCCGCTCATAGGTCCCGATGGGGTCGGCCATTTCCTGCGGCTCCAAAGATCTGGCGTAGTTCCCGTTGACCATCTTCATGTCGGCCCAATACCCGTCGGGGTTGCGGCTGATATTGGCGGCGCTGTAGAGCTCGGCGTTGGGGGTGCCTTTGTTGAGCTCGACCGCGATCAGCGCTCCCTTGAGCCGGGCTTCCTTCTCATTGCCGAGGTCGTAGTGCAGGATGTCGGCATACTCCGGCAGGTCGCGCTTCTTGCCGCTGTTCCAGCGGATATGCTGCAGCTCGTGGCCGGTCAGCACCGCCATGGTCTCCAGCGCCTGCTCCCGGTTCTCGTAGTCCATGAACTTCTTGTTGAAGGTGTAGGTCCAGTTGGCGGAATTGGCCGTGCCCCGCAGGCCCCGGACCGTCTCGACGCCGTCATCGACCATGCGCACCGAGCCCGCAAAGTCCTCGGCCCGAATGGTGACCTGCCGGCCCGCCAGCTTCGCCTCCTGAACCACATCATTGAGGATCCGCCGCCCCTCCTCCGACTCCTGCAGCTTGCCGATGACCTGTTTGACGAACTTCTGCTGCTCGGTCTCCAGTGCGGGGCCCAACAGCTTGCTGTCTCCCAGCGCATAGCGCAGCTTCCGCTTCCACTCCGGCTCGCCCTTGTCGCCGGCGTCGATATAGATGTATTTCGCGATAGCCGCGTCGCTGACGCGCGGGATGATCTCAGACTTGGGGACGTCTTTGGTGCGCAGCCCCGGCTTGCCGGCGATATCCGGCGCGAGCGCGGGCTCGGGGAGCTTGCCGCCGGGCCGTCCGGAAACGGCGGTCGGCGGCGCGCCCCCCAGCTCGCCGCGCTTCGCCGCCCCGGTGAAGGTCTTATCCAGCAGCGCCTTGGTTAACGGCGTCTCACGGCTGAACTTCGGAACAGCGCTCAGCTCTTTGCCGGCTACGGCATGCTTCTTCTCGCCGGGATCAGTCTTGCTCTTCCCCTCGCGCTGCTCGCCCGGCTCGCCGTACTTGACCTGCTCAAGACCCAGCTTCTCCCGCAGCCGCGCTTCGCCGGGACGGCCGGCGCCGCAGTCGGCTTCGATTGCCTTGGCGGCGATCTTCTTCTGCTCGACGTATTTCAGGTAGCGCTTGCCGCACTCATCCGCAAACGCCGCCCGCGTCTGATCGACGATGACTTTTGGGGTGTGGCCCTGGGCGCAGAAGCCGTCCCACCTGCCGCGGGTGAGACCCCAGGCGGCGAGATGGTTTTCCTGGTACGCCTTAACGCAGCTTTCGGCTTCAGTTGCGGCACTATAGGCCGGGACCGCCGGCAGGCAGACGGCGGCAAAGAGGGCAAGCGCCGCTAGGCGTTGGGAGAGGGGTCCCATACCCCGAGTTTAACCCCGGATATGGCGGATTTCAATAGATAAATTAGCGGGGCGTCAGGCTGCGGCTTACCAGAAGCGTTCCAGATGGATCTGGCCGGGAGTCCGCTTGGTATGCTCAACAAAGCCCTCGTCACCCAGAAAGCGTATAGCGCTCTCTATCATGAGAGGATTACCGCACAGGAAAATATGGGTATCATCCTTGGTCGGATGCATTCCCCATGCCTGATCCACCGCGCCGGCCTTCCAGACATCTTCAACGAAACCGGTCGCGCCTTTCCACGGGATAAGTTCGCCTTCCGGCTCGCTGACGACGGGAACATAGGTGAATTCCTTGGACATCCGGGAGAGGGTCTCAAGCTCGGAACGGTAGCCCAAGTCCCAGGAATTACAGGCGCCGTGGATTACCGCGTATTGCTTGTCGAAGCCGGTGGAGGTAACCAAAGTCCGCAGCATGGACATATAAGGCGCCAGCCCCGTTCCCGTCGAAATGAGCAGGACATTCGCCTCCTTGGGAACATTCTCCAAGGTCATAAGCCCGGTAAACTTCTTGCCCAAAAATACGCGGTCGCCGATCTTCAGGTCATAGAGCCGCGCCGTCAGGGCGCCCGAACGCACGAGCGTGATGTAAAACTCGACACAGTCCTTGGCGTGGCTTGATGAGGCGACGGAATAGGCGCGCAGAATAAGCTTGTCCGGAGCGGCGGGCTCTTTTTCGGGATCGCACAACGGAGAGCGGGAGGCGGAGCCCGGCAGGCCGAGCACGGTGTACTGTCCCGCCTTGAACTCCGGCAGCTCCCAGCCGTCCGGCGCCACGCGCAGGATGAAGCTTCCCGGGCTGAACTCCATACGTTCGATGACTTTCGCGTTTAGCTGAACCATAACCCTTTTACCTCATCATTCTCCGCGCAGCGACACGTCCGATATGCCGCCGATCCGCTTGGCCATTTCGATCATCTCGTCGAGCTTGGCCTCGGAGTAGGCGATCATCCGGGCGCCGTCCGGCGAGCCGCCCCCATGCATGCAGCCGGGAACGCCGCCGCCCAACGTCAGCCATTCGATCAGGCGCGCGATCCGGGCCCGCGTCTCCGCCGGCGAGTGCGCCTTCATATACTTCTGGATTAAGTGGCCGTAGCGGCTGTCCATGAAGTCCTTATGGGACGGCATGCAGCCGGTCTCGCCGATGCCGCCGGCGATTTCCTGCGTAAGCCGCTTGGTCTCATAGGGCAAGGTCGCCACATGGACCTTGTTCACGTTGGCCATCACCGGATCGGGCAGCCAGGTTCCCGACGGATGCTGGGTACCCAATACGGCGGCCGCGATTCCAAGGCCGAAGGTGGTCTCGTTGTTGACGATCATGCGGATCAGCTTGTCCCGGAACACCTTCTCGTTGAGCCCGTTGGCCCGCGCGATGAGCGCGGACGCGCCCATCATCACGTCGCCCTGGCCGGCGACGCAGCCGCCGATGGCCGAGCGGTAGGGCAAGGTGAAGCGAAAGACGGCATCGCCCGCGAAACCGTGCTCGCCGCACATAAACACCCGCTCCTTGGGCACGAAGACGTCCTCGAAGAAGAGATAGGCCTGGGTGATCCCGCCGCGGGTCACCGGGTTATCGAAGCCGGACTGCAGGTCCCGGTCATCCGAGGCGCGCCGCGCTTCGACGACGGTCAGGCCCTTGGCGTCGCGCGGGATGGCGAAGCTCACCGCGTACTCGGCGTCCGACTGCTTGAGCCGCCCGCCCGGCATCACCAGCACTTCGTTGGCGGCGGCGGTGCCGCAGATCATAACCTTGGCCCCGCGCACCACGATCCCGTCTTTGCGCTTCTTCACGATCCGCAGGTACATATCCGGATCGGACTGCTTGGACGGCGGCAGCCGGCGGTGGCCTTTGGGATCGGTCAGCGCGCCGGACAGGGTAATATCCCGCTCCTGGGAACTGCGCAGCCAGCGCTTGAAGCGCTGATGGTAGTCGGAGCCCCGGGCGTTATCGATCTCCCAGGTAGCGGACCACATCGCGTTGAGCACCGCCCAGCCCGCGCAGCGCCCGCCGGTGCAGGTGCCGGTCAGCTGGAAGGCCAGCCGCTTCATCTTGCTGTTGGCGAACATATCTTCCGGCGAGCGGATCAGCGACAAATAGCGCGAGATGCGCTTGCCGGTCAGCGAGGAGATAGTGGTCACCAGGTCCTGGTAGCGCGGATCGTGCGCCGACTCAAAGAGCTGGGCATGCCCCTCCACGGTACGGCAGGTGGCGGGATCGTCCACGACATCCTCGATCAGCTTGCCGAATTTATAGATATTCGGCCGCATGCGCCGCAGGCTTTCCTTGTAAGACTCGGGCGTCCGGGTATGTCCCTTGGGCTTGAGCTTAAGCGCCAGCCCCTTGCCCGTCTCCAGCCGGCGGATCAAGGCCGGCACGATCTCGGTCACGCTGCCGACGATGCCGTAATCGGCCAGCGCAAAGATGGGCGCCGCGGCGTCGCTGTTGACGGCGACGATGACCCGGGCCCCGTGAATGCCCACCGTATGGTGCATCATGCCGGAGATGCCCAAGCCGATATACAGCTCGGGCTTGATGATCTTGCCGCTGGCGCCGATCATCTGTTCGCCCTGGGCCCAGCCTTCATCCACCGGCGGACGCGTAGCGCCCACCGCGCCGCCGAGCACCTTCGCCAAACGCTGCACTAAATGCCAGTTTTCTTTGCCGCCCACGCCGAAGCCGCCGGCGACCACCGTCCGGGCCTTGGCCAGGGAGCCGGCGGCGGCGTTCTTGGGGCCGTGGACGGCGATAAGCCTGGCGGCGTGCATCTTTTTCGGCAGGGTCGGGCGCACATGCATGACCCTGGCGCCCGGAGACCGGCCCGGAAGCGCCGTAAACACGCCGGCCGCGACCGTGGCCATCTGCGGCCGCCGCTCGCGGCAGACGATATTGGCCATGATATTGCCGCCGAAACCGGGAACGGTCTGCACCAGGTCCCGGCCGTCAAGCTTCAGCTCCACGCAGTGGGCGCTGAGACCTGTTTCGAGCCGCGCCGCGACCCGCGCCGCCAGCGCCGCGTTCTGTTGGTCCGCCCCCAGGAGAAGGATTCCGGGACGATGACGCTGCGCCAGCTCGGCCAGAGCCCGGGCATAGGCGACCGAGCTGTAGCTGCGCAGCTGCGCATGCTCGACGCAGTAGACCGTGGACGGGCCATAGTCCAGCGCCTTCTTGCCCGACAACTTCAGGTCCGCGCCGATCAGCACAGCTTCCAGCGGCGCATCCGCCATCTCGGCGAGCTGACGCCCCTTGCCTAAAAGCTCCAGCCCGACCGCGTCCAGCCGGCCGTTGGTATGGGAGAGGTATACCCAGACGGCGTTCGTCCGCGCAAGATCTTTAGTCATCACAGCACCTTCTCTTTCTGCAGGCGGACAATAAGCTCGCATACCGCCTCATCCGCCGTGCCCTGCAGGATCTCGCCCTTCCTGCCGACCGCCGGCGTATAGACGTTGAGCATCTGCGTGGGCGAGCCCTTAAGACCGACCTTGGACGGGGAAAGCTTCAGGTCCCGGGCCGACCACCTGGTCACGCTCTTGCCGACGGCGCGGCCGATGCCCCGCATGTCGGCCAACCGCGGGGAATTGGCTTCCTTATCCAAAGTCAGGAGCGCGGGCAGCTGCGCCGCGTAGACCGCATGCCCGGATTCCAGCCGGCAGTGCGCCTCCAGCGCCCCGCCGCGCAGCTTCAGCTTGAAAACATGCGTAAGCTCGGGGATGTCGAGCAGCTCGGCGACCTGCGGCCCCACCTGAGAGGTGCTGCCGTCGAGCGAGTAGCCGCCGCAGAAGATCAGATCGAAGCGTCCGAGCTTGCGGACGGCGGCCGCGATAACCCGGGCCGTGGCCAAAGTGTCGGCGCCGGCGAAGGCCTTGTCGGTCAATAGGCAGGCCCGGTCACAGCCCATAGCCAGCGCCTCGCGCAGCTGCTCCTCCGCGTCCGGCACAGCCATGGTCAGCACACTGACGGTCGCGCCGAATTTTTCCTTCAGGGAGACGGCCTGCTCGATCGCCGTGCGGTCCAGCGGATTAATGACGGCCGGAATCTCGTTGCGGCACAGCAGCATGGTCTCCGGATCGAGCTTGAGCTTATCCCACTTGGCCGGATCCGGCACCGGCTTAATGCAGACGACGATGCGTAGTTTCATCACCGGTTCCTCTCTTAATTTAAAACGGTCCGCGACAGCACGATCTTGCCGATCTCGGTGGTTCCGCCGGCCGAGATGCAGACCATGGCGTCGCGCAGCAGCCGCTGGACCGGATACTCCATCATCGCTCCGCAGCCGCCGTGGATCTCAAGCGCCTTGCGCGCCGCCCGCGCCGCCGCCTGGGTGGTGTAGAGCTTGGCCAGCGTCATCGCGGTCGCGCATTCCCGGCCCTTATCCTTGAGCCACGAGCCGCGATAGCAAAGCAGCCGCGCCGCCTCCAGATCGGTAATGATGTCCGAGATATGCCACTGGATGGCCTGCAGCGACGAGATCGGCCGCCGGTAGAGCGTCCGCTCCTTGGCGAACTTGACCGCTTCATCGTGGCAGGCCTGAAGGATGCCGAGCGCGGTGGCCGCCATGCCGGGCCGCCCGACCTCGCTGATGGTCTTGAGCGCGACCTTCATGCCGTCGCCCTCGTCGCCGACCAGGGCGTCGCTCCCGAGCCGGCAGTTCTTGAAGAACAGCTCACCGGTATCGGCGCCCCGCAGCCCCAGTTTGTCCTCGTGGCGGCCGGGCTTGAAGCCCTTGACGCCGCGCTCCACGACGAAGGCGCTTAAGCCCCGCGCCCCGGCGCCGGTCTTGGCGATAACCACCGGCGCGTCGCACAGGTGCGAGTTGGTAATAAAGCACTTGCGGCCGTTGAGCAGGTAGCCCGTCCCCTCGGGGTTCGCCGTGCTCATCATGCCGACGAGGTCCGAGCCGCCCGTCGGCTCGGTCACCGCCACCACCCCCAAATAGTCGCCGCGCGTCAGGGCCGGAACGTACTTCTTCTTCTGCTTCTCGGTGCCCCAGTCGAGCACGGCCGCGATGTGCATGTGATGCACCTGCAGGCTGATGCCCACGGCGGCGGATACGCGGGAAATCTCCTCGATGGCGGCCGTCCGGGCCAGGTAGCCCAAAGCGGAACCGCCGTAGGCCTTGGGCGTGATAAGGCCGAGCAGTCCCACCTCCCCCATTTCCCGGATCAAACGCTTGGGATAGTCGCCGGTTTTTTCCATGCGGTCGACCAAGGGAGCGATTCGCTGCTGGGCGAATTCACGCGCGGTCCGCTTTACGATCTTTACTTCCTTAGAAAGGTCGAAATCCATACTCTGACTCCGCTTAAAGCAAGGTTGGATGCTGCAGGCTTACGCAGACTTTATCAAATGGCGAAGCGGGGATGCTAACCGTCACGGCACGCAAAAAATCGTTTCTTTCAAAGGTAAATTTTTGGTAAACACCATAGAATTGCCGGCGCTCGCGTGCTACTCTTATGGCATAGCGCATGCGCATCATCTATCTGACACTTTCCTTCGTGCTGTTGGCGGCGCCCGCTCAAGCGCGCCCGGCGAACCAGGAGCTGACCGGCGCCGCCAACCAGCTGCGGCGGACGGCCCGACTAAGCGCCAACATTGTCCGCGGGCTTGATACGCGCCTGCAGAAAGCCAAAGAGAAGGCGCCTGACGCCGCCGCCCAACTGGACGCCATCCATCTCCGCCTGGTCGGCCAAGGCGGCAAGGGCGGACTGTGGTTTACCCTGGTGAGCGCGGACCGGGATATAGAAACGGCGCTCAAGATTATCGACCGGTATCCTGATCCCTGCCGGGGCGCCAAGCTGGGGACCTGGGAGGCGCTGGTCGCGGCGGAGAAGCTGCTGCGCCAAGCCCTCGATGAGCTGCAGAAGGTTCCCGGCGAAACCGACGGCATCGCCGCCGCGGACGCGGCGCTGGCGCGGCTCGAAAAGGACGCGGGCGATGACCGCTTCAGCTGGAAGGCGCTGCGGGCGCGAACCGCTCTCATGAGCTACCGGCGGCGCCAAGAGAAAGGCCTGAGCGCCATCAAGAGGAGCCTCCAGGCCGCGCTGCGCGCTCCAGCTTTCGGGCGGATCGGACAGCTCGGCAGCCGGGATTCCTGCGGCGCAGATCCGGCGCGCGAGACGGACGCCGCCGCGCCGGCCGCGGATAACGCCGACCCGCCGGATAAAGCCGCCAAGACGGAGATCGATCCGCAGTTCAAGGCCGGCGTGGACTCTATTGTCAAAGCATCCAAAAAGCCCTGCGACGCCGCGCAAGGAGAACCGATGGCGCTGCGGCGCTACGACAGCAAGGGCAAGGCGCAGTACTACAGCTTCGCCAGGCAGTGCCAGAACAACGCGGTCAAATCGGTGCTGAGCTCGCTGGAAGGCCAGCTTGCATGCGGCAGCATGGACTACGCCTGCAAGCGCGGCGTCCGCACGCTGGGACTGGACGCCAAGGAGAGCTTTACCGCCTGCCTCGACAAGAGCGGCTCCGCGGCGGCCTGCCTGCGGGAGAGCGTGACGGCGATGCAGGACAACGGGGTCTACCAGGACGCCGCCGCCCGCCAATGCAAGAAGGCCGAAGACGGAGCGCAGTGCCGGCAGCAGTTCCTGGAAGACCAGCTGGAGGCGGCGTTCAAGGACGTCCTGGAACGGGAGATTCCCGCGGCCGACAAGCGCTACACGGTCAAGGCGGACGATCCCAACCGGCCGGACTTCAGCGGCACCGTCTGCCACAACGGAATCTTTGACTGCAGCCCGGTCGACTATAAGTACCAGAAGGTCGAGGGCGACCTGTTCGTCAAGGGCAGCGACGACGCGACTCCGGTCAAGCTCGACGATGTGGCGCAGGGCTATCTGGGGGACTGCTACTACCTGGCCTCCCTCGCGGCGGTCGCGCAGAAAAAGCCGCAGGTGATCCAAAACATGATCAAGGACAACAAGGACGGCACCTATACGGTGACGCTCTATACCGATGACGACCGCGACGGCAAGCTGACGGCCGAGAAGTTCGTTATCGACAACCAGTTCCCGGTCACCGGCAGCGGCGGCGCGGCCTTCGCGCAAGTAAACAAAGAGGCCGTCGGGCCCGGCGCGATGTCCAAGTTCCTGCTCTCCGGGCTGACCCGGATCGGCGTGGAGGAGCAGAAGAGCAAGAGCCTGCTCAGCCGGCTGGGGCTGTACCGCAATGAAGAGGAAGTGCAGGAGCTGTGGCCGCTGATCGCCGAGAAGGCCCTGGCCCAAGCGACCAGCAACGGGTCTTACAACATCATCGGCAACGGCGGCTATCCCAGCGCCGCCCTCAGCGACATCACCGGCCAGGCCAGCGTCGACTTAACCGATATGTCGGTCAAGAACATGGCGCAGATGGACGGCAAGGGCTACGCCATGGTCGCCAGCTCCAAGCCCGATCCCGGCAATGGTAAGATCGTCGGCGGGCACGCATACGCCATCACCGAAGTCGATGTCGAAAAGGGCACGGTAACACTGTTTAATCCCTGGGGCTTCGGCAATTCGCAGCAGCAGACGACGCCGACGTACGTGACCCTGACGGAGCAAGAGTTCAAGAATGCGTTCGAGGTTGTGGATGCCAATCCGATTTCCTAAAGCCGCGCTGCTCGCCGCCGCCGCGCTGCTCGCCGCCGGCTGCACCCGCTCGGAAAGCACCGCGCCCGGCGCCGCTCCGGCGCGCACGATCACGATCCCAGCCAAGGCGCAGGGCACATACGGCGACCTGCGCATCGGCGTCGGCAAGGTCGGCCGCGGCGAGTACCTGCTCGAAGACGGCCGCAAGGAAGACGGCATCGTCGCCGAACTCTGGCTCTCCTACCGGCCCGACGAGTCCAAGAACGCCAAGATCGAGGTCTATATCGGACAGCGGATCGCGCTCGAAAAGTATTCCTTTACCGTTGAAGACATCCGCAGCGGCAAAGGATCGGTCACGCTGCGATTCGAAGCCGCCCCTTAAGCGCTCCGGCCGCGGAATAACCCTTCCCCGTAAAGTAATTTTTTGGCAAACACCCTAGATAATACGTCGGCGGCGTGCTACGCTAATAGCATACTCGCATGCGAATATCCTATTTAACGCTCACCTCGCTGCTTCTAGCGCTCGGCCCGAACATCCTCGCCGCCGGCGAAACGAACCAGTCCTCCTTCATCAAAGCCGGCCTCTCCCTTAGGAAGGAAGTCCGCGCGGTCGCCGCCTCCGTCCAGCGTCTCGACGCACAGCGCAAGCTTGCGCGCGGTAAAGTGGAGAAAGCCGCCCCCGTCATCGATGACATCGGCGTCGATCTGACCGGGCTGGACGGCAAAGGCGGTCTGCGCGGCAACCTGCTGCGGGCCGACAGCGAATTGGCCGACGGCCTCAAAAGCCTGTGGACCCTGCCCGTCAACTGCGACGGCGCGAAGCTCCAGGAATGGGAGAAAGCCTTGGCGGCGGAGCGCCAAGTAGCCGACATACTAAGGACGCTGGCGGGGCTGCAGAACGAAACGGTGCGCATCAAGCGCGCCGAAGCGATGCTTAACCCGGTTTACACCTCGCTGCGCCGCAACAGCCGGGACGTCAAGGCGCTCCTCGCGGCCAAGGTCCTGCGCGCCTACATCCAGGAGCATGTGCGGACGCTCGATGGTGCGGCCAAGCAGCTGGCGGCGGCGCTGCGCGCCAAGGAGTTCACGCAGGTCGGACGCCTGGCGGAAAACTGGCGCGGCGAAGTCTGCGCCCGGAAGCGCGCCGTCCCGGAAGCCGCGGCGCCCCCGCGCGCGCCGCGCGCTGAGCCCAAGCAGCAGGAAAAGCCCGCCGCTGCGCCGACAGGCTATTCGCTGCTGCCGCAGGCGCCGCGCAGCATGCCGGCCGCCGCCGCGCCCGCCGCGGCGCCGCAGTCCGCCGGCCTCAAGAAGCTCGGCAGCGGCATCTGGGACTTCGTCAAAGGCGTCGGCAAAACACTCAAAGAAACCTGGGACCGGCGCAAGCCGATCTGGATGTGGAAGGACAAGAAAGACCTGAGCTGGCGGGGCGACGGCGGCATCACCTGGCAGAAGATCGAGGGCGAGCTGCAGATCCAGGGCCGGGGCGACGCCAACAAGATCGCCGCCAACGACGTCAATCAGGGCTATCTCGGCGACTGCTACTACCTGGCCGCCATGGCCGCCGTCGCGCGCCAGAAGCCGGAAACCATCGACAACATGATGCAGGACAACGGCGACGGTACCTACTCGGTGACCTATCAGGAGAAGCGGCCCTGGTGGAAGCCCTGGGCGCCCAAGTACACGCCGAAGACCGTCACGGTCGACAACGAGTTCCCGGCCTACAATTACGGCGGGCCCGCCTTCGCCCAGTACGGCGACCAGGCCAACGGCAAGCCCGAGCTGTGGACCATGATCGGAGAGAAGGCTTACGCCCAGTTCGCGGGCAAGGGGCCCTACCTGCGCATCGAGGGCGGCTTCTCGAACACCGCGATGTCGCAGATCACCGGCAAGAAGTCCGAAAGCTACAGCGCGTCGAAAGTCACCATGGACCAGCTCGCCGCATGGGAAGAGAAGGGCCAGGCCATGACCATCCATACCAAGTCGGACGCCTTATGGGGCCTCTTCATCCGCGGCGACGAGCTCTACAAGAACGACACCCTCGTCCCCGGTCACGCTTACTACATAAAGGAAGTCGACAAGGAGAAGGGAACCGTGACCCTCGGCAACCCCTGGGGCTACAAACATGCGACGCTGACCATGGCGCAGTTCCAAAAATCTTTGCAAAATGTACACGTCAACCCGATCGAGTAAATGATGAACATGCCGCGCATCCTCCTCGCCGTGCCGCTCCTCCTGGGGCTCGCCGCCTGCTCGCAGACGGAGCAGGCGCCGCCGCTCGCCGGACCCGCGGCGAAAGGCCGGGTTATCGAAGTAAAGAAGGGCACCGTCTACCCGCTGGAAGGCGCGCGCATAGCGGCCGGCTGGATCCGGAAGGGCGAGTACGTTGATGACGCCGGCGCCGCGAAGTCCGGCCTGGTGGCCGGATTGACCATCCTCCTCCCCGGGGACTCGCCCACCGAGCAGTCCGTTTCCGCCTATGCCGGGAAAATATTCCAGGCCGGCAAACACATGCTCCGCGTCGAAGAGCTCGCCGCCGGCGGCAGCGGCTGGGTGCGCCTGCGCGTGCTCGAGCCGGCGGCGAAGTAGCCCCCCTACTTCTCCTTCAGCGTCCCGTCCGGCAGGTTAAACGCACTTCCCGGGGAACCAAACGACCTCTCGATCGTATTTAGTATTAGAGCCAATGAACTCTCTTATTCCGGCAGAGCGTATCGAACGGCGCATTTATCTA
This sequence comes from Elusimicrobiota bacterium, assembly GCA_043827405.1. GTDB lineage: Bacteria > Elusimicrobiota > Elusimicrobia > UBA1565 > UBA1565 > JBDRPD01. Next base: position 15,627 of record JBDRPD010000025.1, read on the forward strand.
ATCCGCAAACACAAGGTTATGCTCGACCGGGATTTAGCGGGTCTTTACGGTGTGTCCACAAAAGTCCTCAACCAAGCGGTGAAACGAAACATGAACCGGTTCCCTCCCGAGTTCATGTTCAGGCTCAGCAAAGAGGAGCGAGACGAGGTGGTCACAATCAGTGACCACCTGAAAAATCTAAAGTATTCCTACCAAATGCCGCTCGCCTTCACCGAGCACGGCGTCGCCATGCTGTCCAGCATCCTCAACAGTCCGCGGGCGATTCAGGTCAACATCCAGATCATCAAGACTTTCATCCGCATCCGCGGCATGACTGCCTCTCACGAAAATCTCCGGCAGATAATCGATACTTTGGATAAAAAATATGATGCGCGCTTCAGGATCGTATTTGCCGCTATCAGAAAACTCATGCGGCCCGATAAGGACGCGATAACGAAAATTGGATTCAGGCCGGTTGGGGATTAAGTATTAGACGCCCCCCCTACTTCTCCTTCAGCGTCCCGTCCGGCAGCTCGTTCTTTTCCAGAAACTCCAGCATGACCCGCGCCGGGTTCTCGGGGAAGGTCTGCGCATCGGAGTTCGGCTCATCGAGCACCCGGTACACCGTGAGCCAGCGCGGATTCTCCCCGAAGTCCTCCCGATCCTCGAACTCGCGCGCCAGATAGCGCTTCCAGAACGCGCCGAAAACCTTGCCGCGCACCACGTCGCGCGGATAAACCGCCGCCGATGCCCGGCGATAGAGCAGCTGGCGCGCGCTCATAAAGATATGCGTAATCCCCATGGCGCGCACGCGCCGGTGCAGGTCGGCCGCGTTGGCCGCCTCCCGCGCCGCCTTCCAGAACGGATTTTCGTCATAGAGCGTGGCGGCGATAAAATCACGCGGACAATAAAATGCACGCGACTCCCCGAGAAACAAGACCTTCGCTTCCGGCGGCGTCCGCGCGCCGAGATACTCCATCGCGCCGTAGTACGGCAGGCCGTAAGTCGTCCGCTGCTGCTTGAGAAAGTCGGCCTTGTTCCAGTCCGCGTACAGATAGCGCCACTGGTCGATGAGCGCGCCCTGGCGGTAGGTCACCGTCACATTGAAAATGCCGGCAAAGAGCGCCGCCGCCCAGCCGGCGCGGCGCAGCCAGTTAGGGAGCCTCTTCCGGTCCACGGCGAGCGCTGCGACCAAAGCGAGAAGCGGCAGCGCCGGCAGAGCGTAGCGCACCAGACGGCTGGCGAATACCGCGACCATGATGCCCGAGGCGGCCAGCGCCAGCACGGCCGTGCGCGCTCCGCCTTCTTTGCCGTCGGCGCGCCAGAAGCTCCACGGCAGCAGCAGCGCCCAGGGCACAAAAATAATGAACGCGGGACCCGGCCAGTCGCCCGCCGGCCGGTCGCCGAACGAGGCCTTCCATGGCGCCGATACCGCGTCCCAAAACCCGCCCCAGGAGCCGAAGGTGACGGGCAGCCGCCGCGAACCGGCCGCCTCCATGAAGTTCTGCCAGTCGATGGGGCGCGCCCAGCCCACCGCGCCGTGCATAAACGGATACAGCGGGTTGCCGTAAAACACCGCGTTCTTGATCAGCCAGGGCGCCAGCACCGCGGCGGCGGCCGCGCCCATCCACAACGAATCGCGCGCGCCCCGCTCGAGCCGCCGTCCCAGCGCATAGCGCACCGCGATTAGCGCCAGCCCGAGCGGGAAGACGTTGTACTTGGTGCTCATGGCGAAGCCCGCCAAAGCCCCCGCCGCGACGGCCCAAGCGCCGCGCCGCTCTTCGTCCTCCTCGATACTGCGCGACAAGGCGTAGAGCGCGGCCGTTATGTAGAAGCTGGCGCCCAGATCGACTCCGCAATGCCAGCTGGAGTAAATGGCGATCGGACATAAATAGAACAGGAGCGCCGCGAACACGCCCGTGGACGTCGCGGCGTAGCGCCGCGCCCAGGTCCACAGCGCCCAGACCGTTCCCAGACCGCAAGCGGCATGCACCAGCGCCGCGAGATTCTCGCTCGACAGCGCAAGCGCCCAGCCGAACAGCATCTGCAGGCCGAAAGGAATTCCCGAATAGACATTTTCCGGCGTCGCAACGATGCCGCCGCGATGCAGATACAGCTGCGGCAGCGCCAGATGATATACCAGCGAGTCGTAGAATATCTCGGGGACCAACGTCACCACCAAGTTGAGCAGCGCGACGCCCGCGATCAGCGCCGCGGCGCCCAGTTCCCAGGGGCCCCATTCGGCCTGCCGCTGCGGTGCGGCCGGCTCCCGCGGCTCCCGCGCGCGCCCGAAGCGCTGATAGGCGTCGGCCGCGAGGCCGCCGCATACTCCGCCGTAGAACAGGACCCGCAGAGCACTCACCCGCCACCAACCCGCCAGCCCCAGCAGCAGCAGGGCGAGAGACGCCGCCCCCGCGCCCAGGGCGCAGCACAGCAGGCGCTCGCCGCGCTCGTCAATGCCGAGGCGGAGGAGAACGACGCGCCCCAAGCGGTCGAACAGGTACCACATCCCGGCCGCGTGTGCGAGATCGAACAAGGCGTTGGTCAGCAGCAGCCGGACACTCACGGGCAGAAAGCCGGCGATCTGTCCCCAAATCTGGGCATCGAACTTCATCCCCAAACGGGCGAAGGCGTATAGGGTCCAAGCCGTCCACAGCCCGGCCGCCGCCGCCGCATAGACCGGCGCGATACCGAAAGCGAACTGCACGGGCGAGGAGGTCTTCTTGCGCTTGGATTTCCGGCGGCGACTCAAAGCCGGCGCAGCGCCCGAGCGGCCGCATCGAGCGTGCGCTCGATATCGGACGAGGAATGTCGGCTTGAGACCATGGCGGCCTCGAACTTGGAGGGCGGGAGGTATATCCCCGCATCCAGCATGCGGCGGAAGAAGCGGGCATAGCGCCGCGCGTCGGAAGCCTTGGAAGAAGCGAAGTCGCGAACCTCGCCGGCGGTGAAAAATACGGTGAACATCGACGCGACGTGGTTGATAACGACCGGGACGCCGGCGAAGTCCGCCAGCGCGCGCAATTCGGCGACCAGGCCCGCCGTGAGCTTGGCCATCCGCGCGTAGGGCATTTCGCGCTTAAGAACCCTGAGGGTCGCCAGGCCCGCCGCCACGCCGACCGGGTTGCCCGACAGCGTTCCCGCCTGGTAGACGGGGCCCAGCGGCGCGATATGATCCATGATCTCCCGCCGGCCGCCGTAGGCACCGATCGGAAAGCCGCCGCCGATGATCTTGCCCAGACAGGTCAGATCGGGCCGGATATTCATAACGGTCTGCGCGCCGCCGTAAAAGAGCCGGAAGCCGGTAATAACCTCATCGAAGATCAGCAGGCTGCCCGCGCGCCGGGTAAGTTGACGCAGCTCCTCGAGGAAGCCCTCCGCCGGGGGAGTCACCCCCATGTTCGCCGCCACCGGCTCGACGATGACGGCGGCGATGCGGCGGCCGTAGCGCTGGAAAACCCGGCGTACGGCGGCCGCGTCGTTATAAGGCAGAGAAAGCGTCGTCGCGGCCCAAGCCTTGGGCACGCCCGCCGAATCCGGAGCGCCCAAAGTCGAAGCGCCGGAGCCCGCGGCCACCAGCAGGCTGTCGGCATGTCCATGGTAGCAGCCGTCGAACTTCACCACCAGCTCGCGCCCGGTGAACGCCCGCGCCGCGCGCAGCGCGCTCATGACCGCTTCCGTGCCGGAACTGGTGAGACGCACCTTGCGCATCGACGGCAGCGCCTCGCGGATAGCCTCCGCCATGCGCAGCTCGCCCTCGGTCGGCGCGCCGAAGCTGGCGCCGGATTTGAGCGCCTTGATCGCGGCCGCCGCGACCTCGGGATGGGCATGCCCCAGGATCATCGGCCCCCAGGACAGACAATAATCGATATAGCGCTTGCCGTCCGCGTCGGTAATGGCGGCCCCCTTGCCGGAGCGCACGAAGACCGGCGTACCGCCCACGGCCTTAAAGGCCCGCACCGGCGAGTTCACGCCGCCGACGAGAACTTTTTTGGACGCCCGGAACAGCGCCTTGGACCTGCGCATTATTCGCTCAACCAGCGCGCGGCGTTAAGCGCCTCATAGGTGAGGATGAAGTCCGCTCCGGCACGCTTGATGGAAATCAGAGATTCCAGCACGGTCTTGCGCTCGTCGAGCCAGCCGCGCTCGATGGCGGCGCGGATCATGGAGTATTCGCCGGAGACGCTGTAGGCCGCCGTCGGCAGGCCGAAGGTCTCGCGCACATCGGAGAGCACGTCCAGGTACGGCAAAGCCGGCTTGACCATGAGCATATCGGCGCCTTCCTCGACGTCGAGCGCCGCTTCGCGCAGCGCCTCGCGCGCGTTGGCCGGATCCATCTGGTGCGTCGACCGGTCGCCGAACTGCGGCGGGGACTCGGCGGCGTCGCGAAACGGTCCGTAGAACGCGCTGGCGTACTTAACCGCGTAGGACAAGACCGCAATATCCTGAAAACCCCCAAGATCGAGCGCCCGGCGGATGGCCGCGATCTGCCCGTCGATCATGCCGCTCGGCGCGACGACATCGGCGCCGGCTTCCGCCTGGCTGACCGCGGTCTTGGCGAGCAGGTGCAGCGTGGCATCGTTGTCCAGCGTGAAGCCGCCCTTGCTTTTGCGCACGATGCCGCAGTGGCCGTGATCGGTATACTCGCAGAAACAGAGATCGGTCATCACGCAGAGGCCGGGCGCCGTCACCTTGGCCTCGCGCACCGCATGCTGGATGATTCCCTTGGCCGCGTACGCGCCCGACGCCTTGGCGTCCTTGCGGTCGGGAATGCCGAACAGGATGATGCCGGGAATGCCGAGGCGTTCGACTTCCGGCAGCACCTTGGCCATCTCATCGACTGAATACTGAAAGTGCCCCGGCATCGATTTAATCGGCTTCTTGATGCCGCGGCCGGGCCGCACGAACAGCGGCAGGACAAAATCGTCCGCGGACAGCCGAGTCTCGCGCACCAGCCGGCGCAGGGCCGGGGTGCGCCGCAAGCGCCGGAGACGGTTCGTTGGAAATGCCATGCTCTATTCTACAAAAACTGCGGCGCCATCTTCGTCCGCGCCGATAGGGGGCCTGTTTCCTATAATACGCGGATGAGCAGCCGGCGCACCCCGACATGCAAAGACGGCGTAGCCCACTTCAACGCCGGCCGCTTCGCGGCGGCAGCGCGCAGCTTCGAGGCCGCCGCCGCGGTCAACGGCGCAAGCGCGGACACGCACTGCTTCCTCGCCCAGGCCTATGCCTCGCTCGGCCGGCTCGACCGCGCGGTGCGCCATCTCCGGAAAAGCTACCCGCCCCGGCGCATGCCGGCCCAGGTCCTAATGACGCTGGGCGAGCTCTTGTCGCGTTCGGGCAGACGCAAGGATGCGCTGACCTGCCTGCGGCGGGCGGCGGCGCGCCTGCCCGGCTCAGCCGAAGCGCGCCGCAAGCTCGGCGCGCTCTGCATCGAGGCGGGGCTCCTGGAAGAGGCGGAAAAGCACCTGGCAAAAGCCGCCGGGGACGCCGCGGCGGCCTTTCTGCTGGGGAAATGCCGGCTGCTGCAGGGCCGCCCCGTCGAAGCCGAGCACGCGCTGCGGCGGGCCGTTGGACTTGATCCCAAAAGCGCGGAGTGCCGCCTGCTGCTCGGCAAAGCCCTGGCGGCGCAGGACCGCCGCGATGAGGCGGCGGACGCCTACGGCGCCGCGGCCCGCCTGTCGCCGGACTCCGCGGAGAAACGGAAGCTGCTGTTCCAGATCGGGCGCGCCAGCCAAGAGGACGGACGGCGCGGACGCATGCGCACGGCCTTTACCGGCCTGCTCAAGCTGGAGGCCAGGACCCGGCCGGGTCCGCCGCTGGAGCGCCTGCGCGCCCTCATCGCGCTCGAGCGCTACGCCGAGGCGATCCAGGAGGCGGAGCGCTACATCGACGGCTGGGATCCGACGCAGGAATACGAACCGCTGATCGAACCCTGGGCCGGCCGCTGGCTGGTGACCTGCGACGCGCGGTGGGCGCAGCGGCAGATCGCGCTGCTCGACGCCCTCCGGTCCCGCGGCGGGATAAATTCTCCCTGGCCGCTGATCTGGCGCGGCGTGCTCCTCTGCCACCGCTGGCGCTACCGCGAGGCGCTGGCGCATTTCGACGCCGTCGCCGAGTTTCCGCGCAAGCGCTACGGCTGGATCCGCTATCTGGGAGGAGCGTGGCGCCTGCGCCTGGACGCCCATGCGGCGGCGATTGAAGATCTCCGCGCCGCCCTGGACGCGGAGCCCGGCATGTGGTGGGCGCGCTGCCACTTGGCGGAAGCCCGCCTCTGCCAGGGACGGACGAAGGAAGCGTTTTCCGAATTCGCCGCCGCCGAGGCCAAAGCCGCGGACGATCCCTCCGCCCGCGCCAATATCCAGTGCTGGCGGGGAGAGGCGCTCCTGTGGCTCGGACGCTACCGGCCGGCGCTCAAGGATCTCGACCGCGCCGTCGCCGGGAACGTACGGCTGGCCCGCTGCTGGCGCGGCGCCGCGCGCATGCTCCTAGGAGACGCCCGCGGCGCTCTGCCCGATCTGGATCTCGCCCTGGCGGCTGATCCGTACGACCGCGAGGCGCTGACCTGGCGCGGCGAGGCCAAGCGCCGGCTCGGACACCGCGAAGAAGCTCTCGCCGATCTCAATCGAGCGGTGGAACTCGGCGGCGGGACCTGGGCCCTCGTCAACCGGGCTCTCATCTGGGACGCGCTGGGAGAAGAAGAGAAGCTGTGGCGCGACTGCGAACGAATTTCCCGCGATGCCGTCCCCCTCACCCGCCAGAGCGACGGCGCGGCGCCGCTGCTGGAGCGGGCGCTGGCGGCCGCCCGCGGCATCCGCCGGCCCGAATCCTATCTCGCGCCTCTCCTGCGCCTAAACCGTCACTCCAGATAAGGTGCCAGGCAGGTTATCTAAGGGGGGACCGTCAGGGGACTAGACGGCGGTAGACCTCCGCCATCCGGCGGGCGGCTGTTTCCCACGAGTACTCGGCCGCCGCGAGCTCACGGCAGGGGCCGCGCCAGTCCGGCTCCCGCGCGAGCAGTCCGTTGAGTGAGTCGACCATGGAGGCGATGCGGCGCTCGGGCTGCACCGCGATGCGCAGGCACGGTCCGATCTCCGGCGGCAGATGCCCGGCGATGGCATCGAGCCCCTCGCCCAGGCCCTCAAAGTCCGCGGCGACGGGAAGCACCCCCGCGCTGATCGACTCGAGCAGCACCAGCGGATAGGCCTCCGCCACCTCGGAAGGGAAGACCGCGATGTCGGCACATGGGAGCAGATGTCGATACAGCGCATGCTTAAGGTAGCCGGTAAAAACGACCTTCTCCAGCGGCTTGGTCCGGCGGCCCAAATCGAGCCAGCGATCCCAGCCGATCCGCTCGGCGTAAGCGGCGACATTGGCCAGCGAGACGCCCGGCTGGCGGCTCAGCGCACCGCCCAGGCGAATGATGCGCTTGAGCAGCTCGCGGTCGCCGGCGCCGAGCGCGCCGAGCAGCAACTCCAACGCCTCGCGGAAAGGACCTTCTCCCACGATGAACAGAGTCGTCCGCGGATGACGCTCCAGCACCTCCGGCAGCGCCGCCAGCAGATCGTGCACGCCCTTGCCCACGATAAGCTTTCCGGCATAGAGCAGAACCTTCTCGCCGGCCCAGTCGACAGGTGAGAGCTTATCCAGGAGATCGCCGTCCGGCGCCTTATGCGCGTATTCCGACCGCGCCATGTCGGCGGCCTGGACCAGCATCTGGTCCGTCGCAAAGCGACGCGCCAGCAGTGAGCGGGTCATCTCCCGCGTCCGCCCGCCGGGCTCCATCCCGCCGGCGGCCAGCCGCTCTCCGATTCGATCCCGCTCGGCGCGGGCGACCGGCGCAAAGAGCGCGGCGTCCACGCCGACGGGCACAATCGAATGCTTTTTGCGCCAGGCGGCGGCATGGTCCGGGAACAGCCGGAAGATGCGCTCCGAGACCGTATGGTTGCCCACCACCAGCGCGTCCGCCGCGTCGATCGAACGGGCGGCGCAGGCCGCGAGCTCCGGAGACTGCTTAAGGGCGTATTCGATCGCGCTGCCGTGCGGAAAGACGAGAAACGGAACGCCGGTCTGCTCCTTTACCCGGCGGGCGATCTCGGGCATCGGATAGACATGGTTCGCATGCAGGACCTCGATGTTCTCCTGCCGGCAGACACGCGCGGCCCCGGCGGCGAAGTCCGCCAGGTAGGTCTCAAGACGCGGATCGCCCACGAGCTGCGAGAACGCCCGGACCTCCGCGAAGCCCTCATATTCCGTATCGGCGACATAGACCGGCATGAGGCGCCGGTCGATCGCCGGGACATGGATGCGCCCCGACTGCGGGAAACGCTCGGGATGAGGTTCCTGGCACAGGACATGCACCTCATGCCCCAGTTCCCGCAGCGCCCGCGCGAGCTCGCGGACATAGATATTGCTCCCCGATCCGTCGAGAAGCCAGCCGTGAAGGAGCCCGATCCGCATCCGCCGACGCGCTACTTCACCGCTTCCTGAGGCGCCGGCGCCGCTTGCGGGAAATAGAGGCGGCTGACGTACTCCTTCAGCATGCGGTCGGCGCAGAACTCCGGCGCCACCGTCTTGATCGACTCCTTCATCACCCGCACCCAGCCGGCCGGCACATTGTGCGTATCGCGATCGAAGAACAGCGGGATGACCTGCTCCTCCAGCAGCTCGTAGATGTTTCCGGCGTCGGCCTCGTCGCGCTCGGGACCTTCCAGATGCTCGGTTGATTTCGGCGCCCAGCCGTTGTGGTGGTTGAAGCCCTCCTCCCACCATCCGTCCAGAATGGAGAGGTTGGGAACGCCGTTAACCGCCGCCTTCTGGCCGCTCGTTCCGCAGGCCTCCAGCGGCGCCAAGGGATTATTGAGCCACACGTCGACGCCCTGCACGAGATAGCGCGCCTTGTGCATGTCGTAGTCTTCGACGAAGGCGAGGCTCCCTCCGAGCTCCGGGTCTTTAGCCATCTGGTAGATCCGCTGAATCATATGCTTGCCGCTGTCGTCGGCCGGATGGGCCTTGCCGGCGAAGACGAACTGAACGGGCCGCCAGGGATCGAGCATAATCTTCTTAAGCCGCTTCATATCCGAAAAGATCAGGGTCGCCCGCTTGTAGGACGCACAGCGGCGCGCGAAGCCGATAGTGAGGGCGGCGGGATTGAGCAGCGAGCCGCCCGCCAGCACCTGCGAGGCATCGGTACGGTCTTCCATCCAGCGCCGGCGGGCTTTGCGCCGCAGGAAATTCAGCAGCTGCCGCTTGCAGTGGACATGGACGTTCCACAGCACCTCGTCGGGTATGCCGTCGACCTTCGACCAGAATACCGGCTCGTCCTGCCGCTCCTTCCAGTCCCGGCCCAGATGCGTGGTAAAAGTCTCCGCCAGCGCCGAGTTAAGCCAGGTCGGCATATGGATGCCGTTGGTCACGTGCTGGATCGGGACATCCTTGACCTTGCGGTCCGGCCACAGCGGCTGCCACATCTCGCGGGCGACGACGCCGTTACGCTTGCTGACGCCGTTGATGCGCCTGGTTAAACGCAGGGCCAGCGCCGTCATGTTCCAGCCCGACTTGCCGGGGACGCGCGCCAGGTCCAAGAGCTCTTCCTTTTCCAGGCCGAGCTCCTCGCGGTAGCTTTTGAAATATTCCTCGATCGTTTCCTCCGGGAAGACGTCATGCCCGGCGGGAACCGGCGTATGCGTCGTAAACACCGTGGTCTCCGCCACCTCTTCGCGGGCGTCGGCGAAGCTCATGCCCTGCTGCACGCGCTGCCGGATGCGCTCCAGGAGCAGAAAGGCGGAATGCCCTTCGTTGACATGGAAGGCGTCCGCTTCGACGCCGAGCGCCTGGAGTATGCGCACGCCCCCGATTCCAAGAACGATTTCCTGGCGCAGGCGCATCGCCTGGTCGCCGCCGTAAAGCCGCCCGGAGACCTCGCGGTCGCGCGGCTCGTTGCCCTCGACGTTGGTGTCCATGAGGTGGAGCCGCACCCGGCCCACATCGATCCGCCAGACGGTGACGTAGATCGGCCACGAGCCGAGGCTGAGCTTGAGCACGCACTTGGAGCCGTCGCGGCACAGCGCGGGCCGCACCGGCGACGAGTTCCAGTCGAGAATCTCGTAGTGGTTCTGCTGCCAGCCCTCGACTCCGATTTTCTGCTGCACATAGCCCTGCGGGTACATGAATCCCACCCCGGTAAGCGGTATGCCGAGGTCGGAGGCGGACTTGCAGTGATCCCCCGCCAGAATCCCGAGGCCGCCGGAATAGATCGGCAAAGAGTTGTGAACGCCGAACTCGGCCGAGAAGTAGGCGATACGGCGGCTATTCTCCGGATACTCGCGGCTGAACCAGGTATCTTCCGCGACCATATACTTGTCGAAATCTTCGACCACGGCATCGTAGCGGCGCAGGAACTCCGGATCTTTCGCCAGCCGCGCCAAGACCGCGGGCTCGCACAGCAGCAAAGTCTTGACGGGGTTGTGGTTCGTCGTCATCCACAGCGTCTTGTCCACCGCCTTAAACAGCGCCCGGGGACCGCGGTTCCAGCTCCACCAAAGGTTGTAGGCGACGTCCCGTAAACGCTCGATGCGCTTGGGCAGCTTAAAACTGTTATTCATCTATTTCGGCTCCTATCTTCCATGGTATTTCACCGCGCCCGAATCAGCCGCTGTTGCGGAACGGGTATGTGAGCTGCGGCGAATTCTTGATTCCGCGCCGCTTCAGGAAAGTCGCGACCACCTTGTTTTCCGCTTCCCGCCACTTCTCCTCGGGCGCTTCCAGCCCCACCTTGACCGAGCCGCCGGCGACCAGGCGATGCCCGCCGCCCCGGTTGCCGCCGCCGAGCATGGAACGGAGCAGCCAGCCGGCATGGTCCGTGAGACTATGCGTCCGCAGCGAGACATGCAGGCGCCCGTGGTAGCGCCCGGTGACGATGCACCAGCGCATTGTCTCGTGCGACAGGAGAAAATCCGCCATCTGACCCACGCGGTCCGGCGTGGGGACCTCGCGCAGGTGTACGCCGATGATGCGGCGGCACACGAAAGCGTCGCGGATGCCGTTGTACAGCATCTGAAAGAAGGACGCGGTGCGCGGCGGGTTATTGATGCGCCACAGCGCCTTCATATTCGCCTTGGGAAGAAATGCCAGATACGCCGCCACATCCCGCGGATTCGCTTCCCGGCCGAGATTCTGCGTCTCGGAAGTAATGCCGTAGACGATGGCGGTCGACAGCTTCTTGGGCACCGGCACCTTCGCCTCCAACAGCGCCTCGGCCAGCAGCGTCGTCGTGGCGCCGATCGAGGTGTCGATATGGATGAAAGCCCCCCCCGTCTTCGGGTGACGCGGATGATGGTCGATCAGGATATCCGGATGGCGGCGGGGATCATAGCGGTTGTTTTTGAACGGAGGCTGAGTGTCGACGAGCGCGGTGACCGCCGCGTCTTTGTCGGATTTACGGAAAGGATAGGCCGGCACTTCAAGGCATTCGAGCATCAGCCGATTCTCGCCCCGGCCGAGCGCGCCGCCGTAGACGATGCGCGTGCGCACCCGGTGAAAAGACTTGATCAGATGCGATAGAGCCCAGGCGCTCGCCAGACCGTCCGGGTCCGGATGGTCGTGCGTCATTATGAGGAGAGGCCCGAGCTTGCGTCCGCGCCGCTGGATCATCGCGATCAGCTCGCCGGCCTGCGACCGCGTTTCCGTTTTCGCGTTAATTATCGTCATGGGTCGGATGTCCCGGCGAGGTCTTCCTGCGCCAACTGTATCTCGAGGAACGGCGGTTCGATGACGGTCACCTGCAGTCCCGCGGGCTGCGGCAGCTTGCTTTCGGCCAGCCGGGCAAGGTTCAAGCCCAGCTTGCTCTGCGACATATCCAGGCTGACCGCCCAGTCCCGGCTGCGCGTCCGATAGAAGTGCCGCATCTCGCCGACGTAGGTCACATCGACGCTCGGCTCTTTAGGATGCGCCACCACCAGCCCGGCGGGGACGCTGCGCATCTGTATCGGGATAGTGTAGGTCCGCTCGGTGCTCTTGAAGCCCAAAACGAACAGCGCCCACAGCAGGAGCGACGCTGAAAACGCGATCGCCTTCTCCCGCGAGTTTCGGCGCAAAAAAGCATGGAAGCTCTCCTGGGAACTCCGGGGCGACCGTCCGGACGAGAACTGCTGAATCCTTCGCTGCAGCTCGTCGCGTTTGCGCACCGTCTCCAGCCGGCCTTCGTGGGCGATGGATATCGTCCCCCGCTCTTCGCTGACGACGATGCACAAAGCGTCGGTGAGCTCGGAGAGCCCCAAGGCGGCGGTATGCCGCGTACCCAGCCGGGCGGTCTTGATGAACTCTTTAGACAGCGGGAGCCGGCAGCCGAAGCGGGTCACGCGCCGGTTTTCGAGGATCATCGCGCCGTCGTGGCCGATGGAATGATCGTCGAACAGGCTGCGCAGCAGGGCCTCGGAGAAATCCCCGTTGAGCCGCCAGCCGCCTTCCAGGTGCCGGTCCAGCGGATCGGCGCCGCGCAGGACGATGAGCGCGCCGAGGCGCTCGCGGGAGATGTCCCAGATAGTCTGCACCAGCTCGTCGGACTCCTCGATTCCGGTCAGCGGTTCCTTGCCGCCGCTCAGGCTCCACACGGCGATGCGCTCGAAGAGGCTGCGCAGCTCCTCTTGGAATATCACGACCAGCGCGACGAGCAGGATGGCGAACAGGGCGTGGAAGATGCTCGTTGTCATAATCATGCCGGAGGCGCTGGCCAGCATGTAAACGGCCGTGAGCACGAGCATGCCCTTGGCGACGACGGCCGCCTTCGCCCGCTTGAACCAGACCAGCAGGGCGTAGATCAGGACGCCGACTAAAACGACGTCTAGGATATCCGCTATTCCAACGGCTTTCAGGAAGGTTAAGAACATACGGGAAGCTCCGGCTATTATACCGATATGGCGCGGTCATTCCAATCGGGATTATTTTTCCGGCGACCGCAGCCGGCTCAAAAATATTAAAATATCCGTGCCTTTCCTTCTTTTTGGAGCAAAAACCATGAAAAAATCCCGCCTGAACAGCTTTCAGTCCCGCAGCCCCCTAACCTCCGGCGGCAAGACCTTCGACATCTTCCGCCTCGACGCGCTCGCCAAGAAGCACGATATCGACCGCCTCCCCTTCTCGATGCGGATATTCCTCGAGAACCTGCTGCGCAACGAAGACGGTCACTTCGTCAACGCCCGGGACGTTGAAACCGCCGCCGGCTGGCTCAATGGGCGGGGCGGGAGCGGTGAGGCGTCCTTCATGCCCGCCCGCGTCCTCATGCAGGACTTCACCGGCGTGCCGGCCGTGGTGGACCTCGCGGCCATGCGCGACGCGGTAAAGAAGATCGGCGGCTCGGCCGGCTGCGTGAACCCGCTGGTGCCCGTCGACCTGGTAATCGACCACTCCGTCCAGGTCGACCGCTACGGCGACGCGAAAGCCTTGGCCGACAATATGCGCATTGAGTATGAGCGCAATATGGAGCGCTATGCCTTCCTGAGCTGGGGACAGAAAGCTTTCGCCAATTTCCGCGTAGTGCCGCCGGGCACCGGCATCGTGCACCAGGTCAACCTCGAACATATCGCCCGCGTCGTCTGGACCGCGCAGGAAGACGGCGCCGTCCTGGCCTACCCGGACACCGTAGTGGGCACGGATTCGCATACCACCATGATCAACGGGCTCGGCGTCATCGGCTGGGGCGTGGGCGGCATTGAAGCCGAGGCCGTCATGCTGGGACAGCCGGTCGCGATGCTGATCCCCCAGGTCATCGGCCTCAAGCTGACCGGGAGCCTGGCGGCCGGCATTACCGCCACCGACGCGGTTCTCACGATCGTGCAAATGCTGCGCGCCAAGGGCGTGGTCGGGAAATTCGTCGAGTACTACGGGCCGGGAGTGGGCGCTCTGTCTCTGGCCGACCGCGCGACCATCGCCAATATGGGCCCGGAATACGGGGCCACCGTCGGCTTCTTCCCCGTGGACACGCGCACGCTGGAATACCTATCGCTGACCAGCCGCTCCGACGAACAGATCCGGCTGGTCGAAGACTACTGCAAAGCCCAGGGGATATTCCGCACCAACGAGACGCCGGAACCAGAGTTCACCGATACGCTGGAGCTCGACCTCTCCACGGTCGTGCCGTCCATCGCCGGACCCAAGCGCCCGCAGGACCGGATCGTGCTGGCGGACGCGAAGAGCGCCTGGGGCGGCGCGCTGGATAAGCTGATCGAAAAAGACGCCGGCGCCGACAAGAACGCCGCGGCGGCGGTACAGCATAAAGGAAAGAGCTTTGACCTCGATCATGGGAAAGTCGTATTCGCGGCGATCACATCCTGCACCAATACCTCCAACCCGGCGGTCCTCATCGGCGCCGGCATCCTGGCGAAGAAAGCCGCGGACCGCGGCCTGACCGCGCGCCCTTGGGTTAAGACCAGCCTGGCGCCGGGCTCCAAGGTCGTCATCGACTACCTGCAGGACGCCGGGCTCCTCACCTATTTGGAAAAAGCCGGCTTCTACCTGGTGGGCTTCGGCTGCACGACCTGCATCGGCAACTCCGGACCGCTCGATGAGCCGATCGCCAAGGCGATCAGCGACAAGAACCTCGTGGCGGTAGCGGTCCTCTCCGGCAACCGCAACTTCGAGGGCCGCATCAGCCCGCACGTGCGGGCCAATTACCTGGCCTCACCGCCGCTGGTCGTGGCCTATGCGCTCGCCGGCACCATAGACATCGACCTGACTACGGAGCCGCTCGGCCAGGACCCCGACGGCCGGGATGTCTACCTCAAGGACCTGTGGCCCTCCGACGAGGAGATCCGGCAGGTCGTGCAGAAGTCCGTCAAGCAGAGCATGTTCGCCCAGCAGTACGCCGCCGCCTACGAGGGCGACGACTCCTGGAAGGCGGTCAGCTCCGAAGCAGGTGAGCTCTACAACTGGGATCCTGAATCGACCTATGTGCGCAACCCCCCCTACTTCGAAAAGTTCGACGGCAAGCCGCAGCCGATAACGGAGATTCGCGGCGCGCGAACGCTGATGGTCCTCGGCGACTCGACCACCACCGACCATATCTCGCCGGCCGGCGGCATCGCCGCCGACTCCCCGGCGGCGCGCTACCTGGGCGAGAAGGGCGTCGAAAAGAAGGACTTCAACTCCTACGGCTCCCGCCGCGGCAACCACGAAGTCATGATGCGCGGGACCTTCGCCAATATCCGCATCCGCAACCTGATGCTGGACAATGTCGAAGGCGGCCACACCCTGCATCTGCCCGACAAGCAGCAGATGACGGTATTTGAGGCCGCCGAGAAGTACCGGGCGGAGGGCGTGCCCCTGATCGTGCTCGCCGGCAAGGAGTACGGCACGGGGTCCTCGCGCGACTGGGCCGGCAAGGGACCGGCGCTGCTGGGCATGCGCGCCGCGATCGCCGAGAGCTACGAGCGCATTCACCGCTCAAACCTTGTCGGCATGGGCATCCTGCCGCTGCAGTTCGCGGAGGGCCAGAACGCGGCCTCGCTGGGGCTGACGGGCCTGGAGACCATCGATATCGAGGGGCTCGGCGGCGGCATCACCCCGCGCATGCGGGCGGCGGTCAAGGCGACGGCGGAGGACGGAAGCGTTAAGACCTTCTCCGTGCTGGTCCGCATCGACACGCCGGCCGAGGTGGAGTATCACCGCTATGGGGGCATCCTCCCCTATGTTCTCAGCCAGCTCGCGGCGAAAGAAACGGCCGCCGTCTAACGCGGCATGGTAAAAACAGCGCTGCTGCTCGCGGCATTAGCACCGCTGGCCCCCTGGGCGCAGGCGGGCACGCGCGTAACTGTAGACGGGCTGGATCCGCGCATCGAACTGGGCGAGATCGCCGCCTGGCTGCAGGAAAAGCCGCCCCTGTCCAAGATCATCACGCCCGCGACCGAGTCCTACGTCGAGGACGTGCGCCGCCATTTCGCCGCCTTCACCCGGCACCCCGCCGTCACGGGCAGCGTCCCCTTCACCGCGCCGCGAATTTCATCCGAATGGCAGGCCTTCAAGCGGCGCAGCCGCATCCTCTTGGGCCGCGCTCCCGTCGCCGACAAAGAGGCTGCGGGCTGGGACGAAACCCTCCGCGCTTTCGAACGCGACACGGATTTTTCCCGCTTCTTCGCCGCCGCGGCCAAACGCTACGACCCGGCCCTCGACAAATTCCGCCAACGGCTCGCCGGTCTCGACTACGTGGGCATGATCGAGACCTATACGGGCATGCCGCTTGATGCCGAGGTGCGCATCATCTTTACGCCGATGATGGAAGCGCGCCAGCCCCAGAGCGGCGAGACCGCGCACCTGCGTGAAAGCGGCGAGCGCGTCATCCACAATATCTTTTCCACCCTGCTGCTCGACAACCTCGGCGGCAAGGGCCTGCCCGAGGATGTGCCGCACCGCTTATGGCACGAAGCCGGACATGTTTATCTTGATCCGCTCTACCTGAAAAACCGCGAGCTGATCGATAAGCGGCGGCCTTCCGGACTGTCGCCGGAGGAATGGCCCGACTATATTCAGGACCTCATCGCCCAGGCTGTCGTGGTTCGTTTATTCACGGCCCACATGGGAGAGCAGGAGGGGGCCCGGCAGCTGGCCTATGAGGATGAAGAGGACGCGGCGCGGCTCAAGCCCCTGCTCGCAAGCCTGCGCCGCTACGAGAAAAAACGGAAGCGCTACGAAACCCTGGAGAAGTTCTACCCGGAGCTGATCCGGGCCCTGCGCTAACCCGAAACCTTGGCGTCCTGCGCCTTGCGCAGCACCGCCCTGAGGTGCGCTTCCATCTGCTCAAGGTTGAAAGGCTTGCGCAGATAGCCGTCCGCCCCGATATTGAGCGCCGCGGCCTCATCCTTCACGTCGCTGAGGCCCGAGATAACCACGATGGGAAGCTGCGTCAGCTTCAGGTAGCCGCGAACGCCGCGAATAACGGAGTAACCGTCGATGAGCGGCATGCGCAGATCCAAAACGACCATGTCGACCTTATACTTCACCAGCGCCTTGAGCGCATTCGCGCCGTCGGCCACTTCGAGCGGCCGGCAGTGCAGGCGATCGAGAATCATGGCGAGCAGACGGCGAAACTGCGGATCATCCTCGGCCACCAGCGCCGACAAGCCTTCCACCGGCGCCGGCGCGCCGTGAGCGCCGGGCTTGCCCAGCAACTTTTCGAAGGTAGCGATTTCGCCCGGGGTCAGGGGGTCGGCTATCGTCAGGGTGGGCCGGATGACGCTCGCGCCGCCGCTCACTCCGACGCGCGCTCCCTTCTCGATATTGAAGCCTTCCGGTTTCTCTTCCGTCATCTCGTATCCTCGCAGGGAGTATAGAAAATAATCGCCCGCTAGCTCTTCTCCGCGCCGGCATCCGCCGCCTTGACCAGATAGATGCCCGCCAAAACGAGAGGGACGCCCAGCAGCATAAAAACGTCGAGCCGCTCGCCCAACATCAATACGCCGAGGGCTACCGCCACCACCGGATTGGCATAGGCGTAAACAGAAACCAAGTCGGTGGGCAGCCGCTCAAGCGCGTAAATATAGGCCGTATATCCGACCATGGTGCCGAACACCGCCAGGTAGACAATCGCTCCCCAGCCGACGGCATCGGGAGCCCAGCGCGCCGCTTCCCCCCGCAGCAGACCGAAGACGCCCAGGCAGACGCCGCCGACTAGCTGCTGCAGCGCTATCGTCAGCACCGGGTCCGCCCGGGGCTGATGGCGCTTGACGTATACCGAGCCGTAGGCCCAGGCCCCGGTCGCCAGGCAAAGCATGAAGACGCCGAAAGAGAAATCCGTGCCGGGCGGATGCCGGCGCAGGTCCGGCCACAGCAGCACCAGCATCCCCAGAAACCCCGCGCCCAGGCCGATGAGCGCCCGAGGGCGCAGCGCCTCGCCCTCCAGGCGGGCGAAGAACACCATCCAAAACGGGGCCGAGGCGATGACCATGGACGCGAGCCCCGCCGGCACCCACTGCTCGGACCAGGTCAGGGTCCCGTTGCCGATGACCAGCAGCAGGAAGGCGATCAGCGCCAGGTCGCGCCATTCCCGCGGCGCCGGCCAGCGCCGGGATAAGCCGCCGCGCGCGGCGCAGTAGAGCAGCATCGCCGCTCCCGCCAGCAGGAAGCGCACGCCGGCGAACAGGAAAGGCGGCAACCCCTCCCGCACACCGATGCGTATCGCGATATAGGTGGTGCCCCAAAAGAAACAAACGGCGGCGAGCGCCCAATAGGCTTTAGACCGGCTCGTCAGGACAGCCCCAGAAAATCGCTCATCTGCCGCATCAGCGATTCGGAAAAAGGCGGCTCGTAGAGGCCGGGCACGCCGGCCTGCGTCTTGATGATCTCACCGGTGGGCGTTGAAACGATGAAGTTCGGCACGCCGCCCTGCAGCGGGACCTTACCCTCCGCGTCGATGAGGGCGTCCGGACCGAAGTCGGGCGCGTAGCGCTTGACGTTTTCCAGGTTGCCGCGGCCGACGACGATGCGGGTATCGATATTCCTGGCTTCAAGATACTTATGCACCGCGTTGAGGAAGGCGGTCGAACGCTGGCAGATCCCGCACCACGGCGCCACGTAAATGGTCACGCACCGGGGCGTCCGGCACTGCCCGAGGTCGACGGTCCGGGCGCCGTCGAGCGTTCGCAGCTCATGGCCGGCGAGGCTCAGCGCGGCGCGCTGATTCGGCACGCTCTTGGAGAGATAGGTCAGCCCCAGCAGCGCCGCGAACGTCCCGCCGATCCAGTAGAGATGTCTTTTGTTCTTCATTTGATGAGCGCCTGTACCGCCCGAAACTGCGCATGCCTGGAATGGCCCATCCACTCGAACAGCGCCATCTCCACACTGGAGGGCACCGCGCCCGCCAGCTCCATCTTCCGCCGGCCGATTTCGATATTCTTCGGATCGCGCGCCGACAGGGCGTCTTCGATCAGGTGCACCTCATAGCCGGCCGCGAGCAGCTGATGCACCGTCTGGTTCATGCAGACATGCGCCTCAATGCCGCAGACGACGACCTGGGGCCGGTCCAGGCTCGCCAGCCGCTCGGTAATGATCTCATCGCCCAAGCAGCCGAAGGCGGTCTTCTCGAATTTGAGCGCGCCGGCGGGCAGGGCATCGGCGAGCTCGGCGACCGTCGGTCCGAGCCCCTTGGGATACTGCTCGCTGACGACGACCGGCACGTCGAGCAGCTTGGCGCCCTCGATGAGGGCCTTGGCCTTGGCGATCAGGGCCCGAAACTCGTGGACGACCGGCACGAACTTCTCCTGGATATCCACCACCAGGAGGACGGACTTGTTTGGATCGAGCAGGTGTTTGGTCATATATCTGTGAGCGGGAACCGGAAGCTATATATTACGAAACCTGCCCCTCTAATAGCGCGGCGAGCCGGTCCATATCCTCCCAGCCGTAGCTGATTTTCTCAAGCGGCACGAACTTGGCGGACATGGAGCCCAAAAGCCGTCCGCCGAGGTCCTCGTAAAACTTGCGCGTGGGATTCTTTTCCAGAACCCAGACGAGCATGGCCGCATGGCCGTGATCCCGCAGCCAGCGGACGGCCTCCCCCATCAGCCGCCGGCCGACACCTTTCTTTTGCCGCGCGGCCAGCACGTAGATGGCGTAGAGCTCGCCGGTGCAGCGCTCATCGCTCTCCCCGGCGGCGGCGAAACCGAAGCTCCCATGCGTCGTATCCTCATCGCCCCGCCGGCGCGGCCCGGCGGCGGCGAAGCCGATGATCCGTCCGGCATGATCTTCGGCGACAAAGCAGGCATGCGCAGAGTCGTTTTTCCGCAGGTGTTCGCGCTGCGCCGCGGCACGCTTGGCATAATCGAGACCGGCAAGCAGGTCATCCGGCATGATGCCCTGATAGGCCGTACGCCAGGTATCGACGCTGACCCGGGCGATGCCTGCGGCGTCTTCAACGCGCGCCGGGCGGATGGTGACGTCGTCCATGGGAAGATTATTCCAGATTTTGCGACCGGCGATAATAGACCGGCGACGCCGTCAGGGCTTCGGCTCGAATCCCAGCCTCTGCCTGTTGGACCGATTCCACTTCTAGATTCTCAAGAAACCAAACGGGCCCACCGAGATCATTCCCGATTTCTGGAGGGCGGCAAGATAACCTTCGCGCGTCAGTCGGGTTTTGGCTTGAACCCAATACGGGGACGCGGGTGCTCCGGCGGGGACAGGAACTCATCGACGATCTCAAACAGTGTCCGGATGTCCCGGCCGTGCCCAAGGCTATCCTTTTCCAGCTTGCCCAGCCTCTCCGCCAAGTCCCTATGGGCGGAGATCATCTCACGCAGCTTCACAAACGCCCTCATAATGGCAACGTTCACGCGGATGGCCCGGGGACTATGGAGCACTCCAGAGAGCATGGCGACGCCCTCCTGGGTGAATGCAAGCGGGAGCTTTCTGCGGCCGCCCCAGCCCGAACTTGATGTCGCAAATTGCGACATCAAGTTGTCGAACTCCTGCCGGCTCAATCCAAACATAAAGTCCTTCGGGAAGCGCTTTCCATTCCGACGCACCTGCTCGTTCAGTCGACGCGTGCTGACGGCATACATAGCAGCCAAATCCGAATCCAGCATGACTCGCCGTCCCCGAATCAAGAAGATGCGTCTGCCTATCTCTGCGGCGGGGACCAAAGCCTGTCCACTTGCCATACCCGCATATACGAACGAGCCCCCGATTTGGTTCCCAAAAAGGAACGACACGCCTCAAAATAGTTTGAGACGTGTCGCGAAAGAGCGGAGGGGGAGGGATTCGAACCCTCGGGACGTTGCCGCCCACCGGTTTTCAAGACCGGCCGTTTCAACCGCTCACGCACCCCTCCTGCGACGACAAACCGCTAAATCCTTTCCTCGCTCCCCAAACTGACAACACTTTTGGCAACACTTTGACGTCGCTAATCATCCAAAACCGACCGCGCCCAGGCCCGGTAGCGTTCCAGGCTCTTCCACAGGTTGCCGATATCCTTGCGCGTATAAACATGGCCCTCATAGGATACCCGATTCTTCTCGTGTATCATGCGCTCGAGCTGCCGTAAAGCTTTCTGCGCCGCTTCATCCACCGGGATAATGCCGCGCAGGAGATCGGCCGCCGCCGCATGGTCCTCCCCCTTGCTCTTAACGCCTCCGCGCCGGATCGTAATGGCATCCGTATAGGCGATGGCCGCGTGCACGATGAGCACCCCCGCCGCGTTCCAGTACTCAAACCCCTGAGCCATCTCCGCGCCCTGGTAGAAGTTCTCCGCGACCTTCCGGTAGTCCTTGCTCCGGGCCTTCGGTACGCTGACTCTCTTCTGCGGCCTCGGGCTCATGCGAGAAAGTCCTCCAAACTCGTATCAAGCAAATCAATGCCCTCAGCGAGGATATTATTAATTAGCGGGTCCGCGCGGCGCGGCCGGGATTTCAGTTCATGCGCCGTTCTAATCAGCGGCGAGAGCCGCAAGCCGTAGCGCTGCGCCAACTTGCTTCCCAGAGCCTCGGCCTTGGCGAGGAGCTTGGCTTTGCCGCCGTTCTTAACGACCAATAGAATGTCGATATCGCTTCCCGGCTCTTCTTCGCCGCGGGCGGCGCTGCCGAAGAGCGTGGCGACTACGGCCTCGTCCTTGAATTCTTTTCGCAGGAGCGCCCGCAGCTCGCCCATGGTCCGCTTCTCGGCCGCGAACATGGGGAGCAGGACGTCCCTGACCAGGTGATGTTCGAAGTTGAGGCGGATGAGCTGGGTCTTGCCCGAACCCTGGCGGTCGATCAGCCCCAAGACCTCCAGCTTGGCGATCGCGGCGCGAATCGCCCCATGCTGGAAGCCCGCCTCCCTGGCCACGGCCCGGCCGCTCATGCCCTGCTTGGTGTCCTTAAGAACACGCAGGACGGCGATATTGCTGGGTGCCGACAGGATCGAATCCAGCGGGCGCTTGAGATAGTTGGGGCGGCCCCTCATATGGATATTATAATATCCAAATGGATACTTTTCAACCCACACTTTACCGGCCGTTAAGGAGCTTTCGCGCCGTCCGACCGCGCCCGCGAGGCTGAGCTGGCTGGACGGGGCGAAAGCAGCCCGCCGCAGGCGACCACGTCCAGAGCCTCGACGGCCTCCTCGGCCCGGGGCATGTTGTGGGACAGATAGCGTTGCGTCGTCGTCAAAACGCTATGGCCTAGAAGCTTGGACACGGTGTAGATGTCCACGCTCCGGTCCAGAAGGTCCCGGGCGAAAGTATGGCGCAGGTCGTGAAAGGTGAAGTCCGGCGGCAGGCCCGCGCGCTCGCAGGCGGCCTTGAACTTCGTCCAGAGGTTGTCCCGCTTCCAGGTAGTGCCGTCTTCCTTCACGAACACGTAACGGCTCAGCTTCGGGAGCCGCTTAAGCCGCTCGCGCGAATCCTTTGATATCGGGATGACGCGCAGCTTGTGCGACTTGGTACGGACCGCCGCAATCCGCTTCGTATCCAGGTTCACGTTCTTCCACTCCAGGAAGATCAGCTCGGACATCCGCATCCCGGTCTTGAGGGCGAAGATGTTCGGAGGTGAACTGTGCCAAAAGCCCAGTCGTCAAGCGTCAGACCGGATCCGGCGATACCCCTCGCCGATCGGACGCGAAGTAAAGCCGTAAAAAGCGCCGCAGGGCTGCTAATAGCCGCCCTCATCCTCGTCCCGTGTATAACCCACGGGGCCGACATCTTATCACCCAAAGACCTCCGCCTCAAACAACTCAAGAAAGACAAAGACTACGTCATAATCGACGTCCGTCCCCCAGGGCTCAGTATTGAGATAGAATGTAAAGCAGCCAAAAGCACTGACAACACTTTTGGCAACACTTCGCCCTGCAAAACCGACACAAAGCGATCGTTACAGACAACTACTGTCGTCGGGGAAAGGTCTAGAGGCTGGCGTCGCGTCGGGGCTTAAGCGGTTTTCAAGACCGGCCGTTTCAACCGCTCACGCACCCCTCCTGCGACGACAAAAACCGTTAGACCGTTACGAATAGATTCACTTACAACACTTTGGCGCCGTTAATCGCGCAAAATCGACCGCGCCCGCAAGGCTGAAGGGCGGCACCGCGCCGCTACTGCGCGGTAGCGGCGCAATTCGCGGCGAATTTCTTCTCGTATTCGACGAGAGGCGCCAGCCCCAATTCATTGCGGCGGCGCTCGACGGCGGCGAGATCCATCGTTTCGACGCCCTGCGGCTGGGGCTTGCCGTCCCGGCAATGGAACTGCGTGCCGTAGAGCTGCGGCCGGTCGGCTTTCACGGCAACCCGGTCGTCGAGATACGCGAGGTCCGTCTGGTTCACCTCAGACGGGGGCAGGGCCTTCATCTTTTTAAGGGTTTCTTCCTGGAACGCGGGATCCAGGTCCGCATGCTGGACCAAAAGCCAGGCGTGGCGCGAGGCTTCCGGGCCCACCTCGGAGACGCGCGGCCAGGATGCGCTTAAGCTCGGCGGTGTTGTGCTTATCGACCGCCGTCATCATGCCGATGATCTCCTTATTGAAAGCCTCCTTGTCGCCGCCCGCTAAGCCCGTCTTGCCCGACACGTTGTCGAGCCACTTCGAGCTTCTTATCGGCCGGCGAAGCGCCGCCGGCCGCCGCGGGGAAGGCCCATAAGCCGGCGAGGAGGATCAGAGACGCGCTCACGGGGATAGTTTTGCGCCGGACCGGCGGAATGTCAAGAGACCTTCCGTGGCCGCGCGGCTTCATCGAGTTCGCGTTTGGCGCGGCTGAGATGACAGCCGCGTTCGCGGAAAGCGGTATTTAACGGGGTGGTCATGGGCAGAGAGTTAAAGCGGTGTCCCCGGCACGCCTTCAATAAGCAGGGCCAGGACGACCATGGCCATCTGCGCATTCATCGCCGTACGTCCCGCGCGCAGAGAACGGATATCGGCGCGGACGGACGCCAGGCGCGCGGCGCGGGCGAAGGTCAAGGCCGCCGCCGCGATGAGCAGTACCGCGGCCGGCACCGTGCGCACCGAGCCGAACAGCGGCAGCAGCAGGCCGCTCATGGCGGTGGCCGCCGCCCATACGAAAATGAGCCGCGCGGCGCGCTCCTCGCCGAACAGGCCGCGCGTCGTTGGAAAACCGGCGCGTTCATAGTCGTCGGCATAGATCAACCCGAGCAGCCAGAAGTGCGGGACCTGCCACATGAAGATAAAGAACGAGAAGGACAGCAGACGCGCATCGAGCAGTCCGCCGCCGGCAGCGGCCCAGCCGGCGGCGGGGACCAAGGCGCCGATCAGGGCGCCGGGGACCACCGCGAAGGCGGTACGCTTCTTGAGCGGCGTGTACACTGCGTTATACCACAGCGCCGAACCGAGGCATAGCGCGGCGGGAAGCGGTCCGGCGGCGGCGTACAGGATGAAGAGTCCGGACGCGGACAATAAATTCGAGAGCGCCAGCGCTGATTGGGGCTTCAGCTGACCGGACGGCAGTGGTCGACGGCGCGTTCTCTCCATCAGGGCGTCGGTGCTGCGTTCCTGCCATTGGTTGAGCGCGCAGGCTCCGCAAGCTGCGAGCATTATGCCGGCGAAGACGGCCGCTGCGCCGGACCGCAGGCCGCCGGCCGCCATGATATGGGCCGCGGCTCCGGCCAAGGCGCACAGGGCGCATATCGGCAGCTTGGTAAGACGGATAACCGCGCTCACTTAAGACTCCGGATGTAGGCCGTGAGCTCCGCGATCTCTTCGGGCGTGAGCGAAGCCTTGGGCATGGAGATGGAGAAGCCGGGAGGCACGTCGGCGCCCGGATCGGTAAGGGCGCGTTCGAGGTAGGCCTCATCGACCACCGCTTCGCGGTCCTTGCCGCCGGTGCGCACGGTCTGCTTTCTGCCGAACATCCCCTGCAATGTCGGCCCGAGCCCCTCCGTGCCGTCCAAGGTATGGCAGGTCAGACAGTCGCGCGCCTTAAGCGCCGCCGGCCTAAGGAGCCTCGCCGTTTTTTTCGCCGGTTTTGCCGCGGCGGCGGCCTCCGGATCGGTAAAATACCACTTCTTGAAATCTTCTTCCGGGAGGACGTGAATCTTTGACAGCATGGCGGAGTGGTCGACGCCGCAGATGACGGTGCACTGGATGTCGAAGGTCCCCGGGATGGTAGGCGTGAACCACAGGAAGTTCATGCGTCCGGGCAGGACGTCGGCCTTTACCCGGAAGGCGGCGATGTAGAAGCCGTGCAGGACATCGATGGATTTCATCTCCAGCTTGACCGGCCGGCCGTGCGCTACGCGAAGCTCTTCGGTGACCCGGCCGTTGGGATACTTGAAGCTCCAAGCCCACTGCCGCGCCGTGACCTTGATGACCATGGCGTCGGCTGGCGGCGTCCGCATTTCGCGGAAATTAGTCCAGCCGAAGTAGAACATGGCAAGGAACAGCACCAGCGGGATCAGCGTCCATACGACCTCGAGTCCGAAATGCCCCTCGATATCGACCGGCTCGGGATTACGCCGCCGACTGTAGCGGACGGTGAAATAGATCATCAAGCCGGTAATGCCGGCGAGGATCAGGACGGAAGCGACCAAAGAAACGAAGAAGATTCTGTCGACTCCGGCTCCGAGGTTAGATGCTTGGGTGAAAAACGACATAGCTCCTCAGCGAAACGAAATATCCAAAAACATCATGGAAATAAAAATGAACAGCACCGCAAAGGCGGTGAATACCATGGTCCGCAGCGCCAAGCCCTCATGCCTTAGATGCATGAAGTAGTAGAGGACCAAGGCGGTCTTGAACGGCGTGACAAAAACCATGGCCCATAGCGCCAGTTCCGGCCGGATCAGGCTTACGGCGACGAGCGCGCCTGTTAACAGCAGCAGCGCCGCCCATACCGCGGTCAGGGCCCCGTAACCGGTGTTGTGCTCGTCGTTCGTCATGCCGCCAAATAGAACAAGGGCAGAATGAAAATCCATACCACGTCGACAAGATGCCAGTAAAGTCCCGCGTTCTCCAGGAGGATAAAATCATCCCGCTTGATCCGGTCTTTGGCGACCAGCACCAGCATGACCGCCAGGGCCGCCAGCCCCAGAATCACATGCACTCCGTGCAGGCCGGTCATGGTGAAGTAGAGGCCGAAAAAAAGCACTTCCCCCGGCGGCAGGCCGGTCAATCCCGGACCGGAGGGGTAAATGCCGTGGGCGATCTTGCCGCTCCATTCGAAATACTTAACGACCAGAAAGCCCGCTCCCAGCAGCAAGGTCGCGGCCAGGCAGGACAAGGCCAGGCGCTTGTCGTCTTTGCGCACGGCGGAGATGGACATCGCCACGGTCCAGCTGCTCGTCAGCAGCAGAAAGGTGTTGCATACGCCGAGCGCGACGTTGAGCTCACCCCCCGCATGGTGGAAGTCGCGGGCATACTGCGACCGGTAGGCGGCGTAGAGCAAAAACAGCCCGCCGAACAGGATGATCTCCGTGAACAGGAACAGCCACATTCCAATCTTGGCGCCCTGATCGTCCCGCATCAGCAGGTTCGCTCCGGGTTATAGGCGTAGGGCTTTTCGGTCACGGTAGGAATCTCGTCGAAATTCTCATGCGGCGGCGGCGAAGGAACATCCCATTCGAGGGTCCGTCCCCCCCAGGGATTCTTATCGGCATTCTTGCGGCGCAGGAAAGCCGAGAGGAAGGTCCAGAAGAACAGCGCCAGCCCCGCCACCAGGATCCATGAGCCCACGGTGGCGACGAGGTGAAGCGTGTGGAATTGGGGCAGATGGTCGAAATAGCGCCGCGGCATTCCCATCACGCCCAGGATCATCATGGTCATGTATAGAAGGTTGAAGCCGACAAACAGCGGCACCCAGGCCGCATAGGCGATCCGCCGGCTGTACATGCGGCCGAACATCTTGGGAAACCAGTACAGCAGCGCCGCGAAGAAGCCGAATACCGTGCCGCCGAACATGACGTAGTGGAAGTGCCCGACGATGAAGTAGGTGTCGTGGAGGTGGACGTTGAGCGCGAGGGCGCCCTGCATGACCCCGGTGAGCCCGCCGATGCAGAACAGGAAGATAAAGGTCAGGGCATAAAGCATGGGCGGCGCGACCTCGATCGAGCCCTTATACAGCGTCGCCGTCCAGTTGAAAACCTTGATGGCGCTGGGCACGGCGACGATCATAGTGAGCAGCGAGAAGATCAGGTTGGCCAGCTCGCTCATGCCGCTGGTGAACATGTGGTGCGCCCAGACCAAAGAGCCGAGCGCGGCGATGGCCAGCGAGGAATAGGCGATGGCGCGATAGCCGAAGATCGTCCGGCGCGCGAAGGTGGGGATAATCTCGGAGATCGCGCCCATGGCGGGGATGATCATTACGTAGACGGCGGGATGGGAATAAATCCAGAAGAGGTGCTGGTAGAGCACCGGGTCCCCGCCCTTGACCGGGTCGAACACCCCGATGCCGAAAGTGCGCTCGATGATCACCAGCACCAAGGTGATGCCGATGATCGGGGTCGCCAGCACCTGAATCCAGCCCGTGGCGTAGAGCGACCAGACAAACAGCGGCATCTTGTGCCAGTCCATTCCGGGCGCGCGCAGGCGGTGGATCGTGGTGATGAAGTTCAGTCCCGTAAGAATGGAAGAGAAGCCGAGAACGAAAGCGGCAAAAACAGCCAGGGAGACGCTGGTTCCGGTCTGCAGGCTGTAGGGTGCGTAGAAGGTCCAGCCGGTATCGGGCGGTCCGCCGCCGGAAAACAGCGATGCGACCGCGAGGACAGCTCCCGCCACGAAGCACCACCAGGATGCCAGGTTGAGGCGCGGAAACGATACGTCCTTGGCGCCGATCATGATCGGCAGCATGAAGTTGCCGAAAACAGCCGGCAGGCCGGGCACTACGAACATGAAGATCATGATTACGCCGTGCAAAGTAAACAGGGCGTTGTAAGCGGCCGGGCCGACCAACGTCTTGCCCATGGTCCAGTGCTCAAGACGCATAACGACGCCGATCGCGACCGCGACCCAAAACATGGCGACCATGCAGATCAGATAAAGGATTCCGATGCGCTTGTGATCGGTGGAGAATATCCAGGAGGTGATGCCGCTACCGCCGGTCTCCAGGTAGCTGCCTTTAGACTTTGTCATCTCGTTTCCTGCCCGTAACGACGAGGAAGCCGACGAATATCCCCGCCGTCGCCAAGATCACGGTTCCCGCCACGCGCGTCAGGCGGAAGACCTGGGTCCTGCTTCCGGGATCGTAAGTATAGCAATAGCGCAGAACCTTGCTTATCGTCGGCCGCGCCAGCTCTTTGTTCGCTTCCCAGACCGCCATCTGCACGTCGGAGGGCAGATAGCTGAGGCCGTACATGTAGCGGGTGATCGTCCCTTCCGGCGACAAAACGATGAGCACGGCGGGGTGCACGAAGTCCTTCTTGTAGGGGATAAAGTCAAAGCCTACCGCGTCCACCAGCCGCCGGGTCGCTTCCGGCTTGCCGGTGAGAAAACGCCATGAATCCGGCAGGACGCCGCGCCGGACCTGCTTGATCTGGCTTTCCTTCTGCAGGCGCGCGATCTTGGGCGTGTCTTTTTTGTCGAAGCTGACGCTCAGCACGCGGAAATCCTTGCCGGGCTCGAGACGTATTCCGTTGAGCAGGTCCACCACGCTCTTGAGCTGGGGGCTGCAGATGCCGGTGCATTGGAAGTAGGTCAGCGTCAGCAAGGTCGGCCGGTCGATCAAGTCGCCCAAGCGCACCGCGCTCCCATCTTCGCCGATCAGCCGCAGATCCATGGGAACTTTTTGCCCCAGCTTCTCTTCGATCCCCACTTTCCCCTTGGCGTCTTCCACATGTTCGACTTTCCCGTGCGCCGACAGGCCCGGGACGGACAGCAGCAGCGCGCAGAGCAGTATGCCGGTCACGGCAGGGCGCTCCTGAGCCGGCGGTGCAGGTCCGCCCACTGCGCGGCGTCGTACTGCAGGCAGCCGACGGCGAAGCCGTTGCCTGGGACGCCCGGAGCGACCGCGCGCGCCAGGGCGCTGGCGTTCGCCCGCCAGCCGCGCGTGCCGCGCAGCGTCAGCGCCGCGCGTTCGCGATCCCAAATCTCATCGAGCGCGGCGCCGGCCCGCAGCCCGGCGGGGCGGCGGAACTCCTTGATGAGTGCGGCGGCGGCCGTACTGACAGGGATTCGCGGCGGAACCCGCTCTCCGGCGGAGGCGAACTTCTTGGCCAGCGCGCGGAGCGCGGCGGGATCTTCCGGCGCTTCCGGGAAGGCGCCGAGCGCGCGCACATGATGCACCAAGGCCATGCGGTTAACGGGCCGGATGGCGTCAAACGGCGCCATCTGCGTTCCGGGAAGACCTTCCGATACGGTCTTGAATACGCCGACGATGCCGGAGCCGTTCTTCCAGCCTTCCGGCCGGGTCAAATCCCGGGGCGGCGGGTTCATGCCGCGCGCCGCCGGGCCGTCGCCGCGGCCCGCCTCGCCGTGGCAGGCGGCGCAGCTGCGCGCAAACAGATCCCGGCCATTGGCCAGCAGTGCGGAGGACGGCGTCATGACGGTCTTGGGATCCACGGGCGGTAAAGTATAGCCGCGGGCCGGCGGGTATTCGGCCGGATCCAGCCAGCCGCCGCGTCCCTGCAGCGACTCCTGCGGCGAAGGGAACAGCGGCTTATTGGCGTTGCGCAGGCCGGGGACGACGATCGCGGCGAAAAGGGCGAGCAGCGACAGGCCGATGAGCACCGCGAGAAAAGCCGATACCAAGCGCTTGAGCTCTCCCGTGCTCACGTAGCGCTCCATCATAGGCGGAACTCCAGGCCTTCCTTGAGAAAAGGATCTCCGACCGGCATATCCTCACCCCGGCGCATAGCCATTCGGCACCAGAGCAGACCCGCGGTCAGAAAGACCGCCGCGAACAAGAGCTCCGGCCAGGAGAAGAGGGGGCCTCCGCCGAGCGCCGGAAAGATCAGCCAGTACAAGTCCAGGAAGTGCGCCGCCAGAACGATGATGGAAACCTTGGCGAGATGCGGCAAGTCGCCTTTGGCGCCGCGCGGGATGAGGGCGAAAAACGGGATCACGAAATGGAGCACCGCCATAGCCAAAGCGATGACGCCCCATGCTCCGCCGGTGCGGTCGATGTACCAGAACACCTCTTCCGGCAGGTTCGCGTACCACATCAGCATATACTGCGCGAAGCCGATGTAGGACCAGAATACGGTAAAGGCGAACATGAAGGCGCCCAGGTTGTAGATGTGATCGAAGCGCACTCCGGGCAGGCGTCCCTGCTTCGTCAGGTAGGTTATACCCAGCGTGGTGGCCGCCAGTCCCGCCAGGAAGAAGCCGGCAAAGACGTAGACGCCGAAAATATCGCTGTACCATTCGGGGTCCAGGCTGGAGAGCCAGTCGAATGAGACCAAGGTCACCGTGAGCGCGAACACGAACATGAAGGCGGGGGCCGCCCGCCGCAGCCGTACGGTGATCTCGGGGTCCTTGGTCTCGTCCTGCTCGAGCGAGCGGCCGACGAAGATATGCCGGCACAGCGCCCACAGCGCCAGGCAGACGACGGTGCGGGCGCAGAAAAACGGGATGTTGAGCCAGGCCGCTTTACCCGCGATCAGCGGATTGGCGGCGGCTTCCGGCCGCGCCCAGGGATAGAGCACCGGCAGCGAGAACAGCGCGATCAGTCCCAGCGGGACGGCGAGGTTCAGCAGACCCGAGAGCCGTTCGCAGACCCGCCGGATCGGCACGCTCCAGCGTGCGCCGACAAGATGCTCCAGCGCCACGATAAACAGGCAGCCGAGTCCGGTCCCGCTGAGAAAAAGGAACCACAGCAGCCAGTTGGCCCAGAACCGTTCGGCCGTCATGGAATATCCTCCGGCTTGGCGCGGCGCGCCCGCTGCAGCGCCCGGATATAGTGCGTGACGGCCCAGCGCTCGTCCGCGCTCAGCTCCGCGGCATATGAGGGCATCGCGTCCTTGCCCGCGGTCATGGCGTGAAACAGCTGGCCGTCGGTGTAGTCCCGGAACTTCTGCGACTGCAGGTTGGCGGGTGTGGCGCCGTAGGCCGCGCTTAAAGTCGTGCGGCCTTCGCCCAGGGCTCCGTGGCAGACCAGGCACTGCTCGCGGTAGGCCCGGCGGCCGGTGCGGATCACTTCCTCCGCGGCCGGCAGGGGATTGGCGCCGCCGGCCGCGACGAGGCCGCCGCGCGGCACCGTGCCGGCCGGCCGCGGCCGCATGCTGCCCGGCGCTTGCGCATCGAACCGGCGCTGGTCCTGCATGTGCGACATCGGCGGCAGCTTCGGAAAGAGCTTGACCGTCCAGTACGCCGCGAAGGCGGTCCCGCAGCAGGCGGCCGCGCAGAGGAAGGCGATGACCAGCGCCGTCTCCAGCCGGATCGGGGCCGGATCGTCGGGCAGCGGGACGATTTCGAGGCCGCGGGCGCCGGCCTGCTCGAGCGCTTGGCGCGCGGCGGTTTCGTCCAACGTTCCATCCTCCATTTCGAACGCCAGCGCGAAACGGTCGCGGGTGAGCGCGCGCATGGCCTTGGAGGCGAGCAGGGGATGCCACAGCGCCGGCAGCCGGTTGAGCAGAAACAGCATGCCGAGCCCGGCGGTCAAGGTGGCGAAAAGAACCATCGCCTCAAACATTACCGGCACGAAGGCCTGCCACGAGAACAGCGCCTTGCCGCCCGTGGGGACGGCGTAGTCGACGGCGCTCGTCCAGCCCTGAAACAGCAGCGCGCCGACGGCGCCCAGCGCGCCCATGACCAGGACCATGCCGGCCAAAGGGGAGCGGCGCAGGCCGAGCGCGTCCTCAATACCGTGCACCGGATAGGGCGAGTAGGCTTCGAGGCGGCCGCCGGGCTTGCCCTTGAGCTTGCGCGCCGCGTCGATAAGACTCTGCGCGTCGTCGAACATTCCTACCACCGCGAAGACGCGCTTACTCATGGCCGTCCTCGTGTCCGTGGGAGGGCTGGGCGCCGTGCAGGATCGCCTTCATTTCCGTGGTCGCGATGACGGGGAGGACCCGAGCGAACAGCAGAACCAAGGTGAAAAACAGGCCGAACGAGCCCAGCAGGATGCCGAAGTCCGTCAGCGTCGGCGTAAAGACGTTCCAGGCCGCGGGCAAATAGTCCTGCTGCAGGGATATGACGATAATGACAAAGCGCTCGAACCACATGCCGACGGTTACCGCCAGCGCCACGAAGATCATGCCGGGATAGCTGCGCCTAACCGTGCGCAGCCACAGGAGCTGGGGGATGCCGACGTTGCACATGAGCACGGTCCAGCCCGCCCAGCCGTAATTGCCGCCGATGTACTGCTTGAAGATATGATGCAGGTAGCCGCTCATGCTGTACCAGGCGGTAAAGGCTTCCAGCAGGTAGGCATAGCCCATCAGGCAGGACATCGCCAGGATGACCTTGTTCATGACTTCCAGGTGGTATTCGGTGATGAGGTTTTTGAGCTCCATCGTCTCGCGCACCACGACGAGTACGATGACCACCATGGCGAAGCCGGCGAAGATCGCGCCGGTGACGAAGTAGGGCGGGAAGATCGTCATGTGCCAGCCCGGGACCAAAGAAACCGCGAAGTCGAAAGAGACGACGCTGTGCACCGAAAGCACCAGACCGGTCGCCAGACCGGCGAGCAGGAGATAGGCCTTCTCGTAGTGCTGCCAGTGCGAGGCGGCGCCCCGCCAGCCGAGGCTGAGGACGGTATAGGCCAGCTTCTTGATCTTGTTTTTGGCGCGGTCGCGCAGCGAGGCGATATCCGGGATCAGCCCCAGATACCAGAACATCAAAGACACGGTAAAGTAGGTGGAGACGGCCACCACGTCCCACAGCAGCGGCGAGCGGAAGTTGGGCCACAGCGCCCGCTGGTTCGGATAGGGAAAAAGCCAGAAGTTTATCCACGGGCGGCCGAGATGGATGAGGGGAAATATTCCCGCGCACATGACGGCGAATATGGTCATGGCTTCGGCGAAGCGGGCGATGGCGTTGCGCCAGCGCCGGCGGAACAGGAACAGGATGGCGGAGATCAGAGTTCCGGCGTGGCCGATGCCGACCCAGAACACGAAGTTGATGATCGGGAAGCCCCAGTAGACGGGCCGGTTGTTGCCCCAGACGCCGATGCCGTGGTACAGCGTATAGCCGATAAAGGCGAAGCCGATCGTCATGATCATGCTGGTGCAGGCGATGGCGATAAACCACTTAAGCGGCGGCTTTTTCTCGGCGTAGCTCAGGACCTGATCGTCGAGCGAGCCGGGGGTCACCCGGCCTTCGGTGAGGGCGGGCTCGCGCAGGGCGGCGGGAAGGGCGTCAGTGGCCATGCCCCTCCTTAGTCCTGGTCCCTGCTTTGGGATTCTCGATCTTCGCGAGATAGGTTACCGACGGTCTGGCGCCGAGCTCCTCCAGCACCTTGTAGCCGCGCTTATCGTGCGCCAGCTTGGCGACGGCGCTGTTCTTGTCGTTGGCGTCGCCGAAGACGATGGCCTTGGCCGGACAGGCGGCGGCGCAGGCGGGCTGAACCTCGCCGTCGCGGATATCACGACCCCTGGCCCGCTGCTTCACATCCTGGATGCGCTGCACGCAGAAGGTGCACTTCTCCATAACGCCGCGCGGGCGCAGCGTTACTTCGGGATTGTAGACCATGGACTCCGGCTCTTTCTTGGCCGAGGTAAAATCGAAAAAGTTGAAGCGCCGGACCTTATAGGGACAGTTGTTGGCGCAGTAGCGCGTCCCCACGCAGCGGTTATAGACCATCTGGTTGAGGCCGTCGGGGCTGTGGTTGGTGGCGTTGACCGGACAGACGGTCTCGCAGGGGGCGTCGTCGCAGTGCTGGCACAGCATGGGCTGGTGCGCGACTTTGGGAGCGTTGTCGCTGCCCTCATAATAGCGGTCGATGCGCATCCAGTGCATCTCGCGGCCCTTGCGCACCTCTTCGGGGCCGACGTTCGGGATATTGTTTTCGGCCTGACAGGCGACGACGCAGGCGCCGCAGCCGACGCAGGCGGAAAGGTCGATCGCCATGGCCCATTTGCTACCGGCATATTCGGCGGGCTCGTTGAGAGTGTGCAGTTCGTGTTTCGCATGGTGCCCGCCGCCGTGCCGGTGCTCGTCCAAAGTCATGCGGCGGACGATATCCCGGCCATGGGCGCCGTGCTCGCGCTGGGTTAAAGCGAGCTCTTGGCGCGCGCCCGTGCGCGTGATCTTGACGCCGCCGCCTTGGCCGAGCAGCGGAAACAGGTTGGCGCCCACCGCGGCGCCTATCGTGCCCGTGCGCCGCCCATAGCCGAGCTCCGCGGCGACCAGGCCCGGCACCTGCCCCTTCTGCACCAGCGCCGGCAGCGTGGCTTGCGCTCCGCCGCTGTCGAGCTGTACGAGGTCGCCGTCTTTGACGCCGAGGCGTTTTGCGTCCGTCGGCGACAAGGCGGCGACGTTGCCCCAGGTCTTTTTACTGACCGGATCGGGAAGCTCCTGCAGCCAGCCGGAGTTGGCGTAGCGGCCGTCGTAAACGGCGGTTCCGGGCTTGAGCAGGAGCTCGAAGCCGCCGCTGGAGCGGGGGACGGACGGGACCGGCCTGGACGCCGGGCGGCGGCGGCCGTGACGCTGCGCGACAAAGCCTTCATGCAGGCTTGCCTGCCAGAAGCGGTCAAACGGGACCGGGCTGCTCTTGGAATAAACAACGCGCTTCCACCGCTTCTCCAGATAGGTGCGAAAGTCCTCCTTGGCGCCGAGCAGGTCGAGCAGAACGTCTTCGCCCTGGCGTGTGTCGTAAAGAGGCTCTACCACCGGCTGCTGCAGGCTGAGAGCTCCGTCGGTTTCATAATCGCCCCATGCTTCCAGCCAATGGCTCTCAGGCAGTACGACCTCGCATTCGTGCGCGGTCTCATCTTCATGCAGTCCGAGCGCGGCCTTGAAAGCCGTCGCTTTCATCGCTTTCCGCATGAGCGCCGAATCCGGAAAGGCGTAGAGCGGGTTGGTGCGCCAGAAAATCGCGGCGCCGTACTCTCCGCCCGCCATGCCGTGTATCTCCCGTTCCGCTTCGGCCAGCGTTGCGAACCCCATCCCTTTCGGAAAGGCCGGGTACTCTACCGTATAGCCGACGGCGCCGAGCAAGTCGTTGAGCCGGCGGCATGCGGCATGCGCTTCAGCCGGCAGTTCGGGCCCAGCGATTACGATCGCGCGCTTGCCCGCCCGCCCGAGGTCCTGCGCGATCTGCGTCAGCCCGTGCGGCTGCGCCTTTCCCTTGCCGCGCATGAGTCCGGCCAGCTGTTCGATAGCCGCCGCCGCCTGCGACGGCCGCAGAGGGATGCGGTGATCGGCATTGGAGCCGGTCACGCTGAGACCGCCTTCTAGAACGTAAAGGCGGTTCATCCCGCCTTTGGCCTCGGGACGACGCCGTGCGGAGAAGTCGGTGATCGCGTCGGGCCAGCGGGCATTGAGGAAATCCGCGTCGAATGAGACGATGATGTCGGCGCGGTCGAGCCGCAGGCGCGGCAGCATCGACTGCGCTCCGCCGGGTGAGGCCGGCTCCCAGGCTACATGCCGCAGCCCGCGGTACTTGCGCCGCAGCCGCTCGATCAGCTCCGCGCGCGCCGGCGACAGCACCGCGTCGGTCAGCAACAGGATCTTCCTGCCGGATTTAGCGGCGTTTTCGAGAGCTTCTTTCACGTGTTTGAGCGACTGGTCCCAAGCCGCTTCCTTGTGATCAACCATCGGACCCCGCAGCCGGTCGGGATCATAGAGGCGGAGCACGTCGGCCACCGCGCGCAGCGCCGTACGGCCGCGCATGCGCGGATGCTTGTCGTTGCCCTGGACATGGATCGGCCGGCCCTCGCGCGCCTTTACCAGGACGCTGTAGGCGAGTTCGCCTTCCTGGAAAGTGCTGGCGAACCACTCCGCGACGCCGGGCACGGAGCTCCCGGCGGACGGCTTGGGGCGGGCGACGATGCGGCCCCGGTCGGTGCGCGAGCAGCCGCTGGCGAAGGCGGCGTAGGCGCCCATGAGGCCGAGAAAGCGCGTGCGCGAAATCTTTTGGTCCTTATCTTCCATGCCGGCTCACAGAGTGCCGCGGGCGGCGAATCTTAGGCGCGCGGCGGCGGGGTGAAATCAAGCGCGAAACCGCCTTGGCCGGAGTGAGCCAAAAGGCACCCGAAAACAGCGCGAGAATGCCGAGGGCTCCGCGGCGGGTTACTTTACCGGTGGCAGGCATAGCAGTGCTCCGCTCCTTGGCTGATTGGGCTGTCCGGCGGCAGGGCGTTGTGCGGGTCGCGGTGGCAGGCCAGGCAGCTCGCCATGCGCAGCGACATGCGCTGGGCGACGACGTCCATGGTCTCCACCGCGCCGTGGCAGGTCTGACAGGCGATGCCGCCGTTGACGTGCGGACGGTGATCGAAGAAAACGTGGTCCGGAAGGGAGTGCACCCGCTTCCAGAAGATCGGGGTATTGTCCGCAAAGCGCCTGGTCAGCGTCTTGATGTCGGGCGAGTCGGTCTTGGTGACGCGGTGGCACTTCATGCAGGTCTCGGTCGGAGGGATGCCCGCATGGCGCGAATTGCGTGCCTGGGAGTGGCAGTACAGGCAGGATATCTCCATGTCTCCGGCGTGCACCTTATGGGAAAACGGAATCGGCTGCTCGGGGGCGAAGCCCACGGTGAAGCGGTCGGGCTGAGTTAACCAGCCCACGGCCGCCGCGACCAGCCCCGTGGTCAGCACCGCGGCGATGATCAGCGCCTGGACAGCGCGGTTGCGCAGCGCTTCCCAGGCGGACTCGGCGATGCTTTCGGCTTTTTTGATGTAAGCGTCTAAATCGATGAAATCCACTGCCAAGCGCTAATATACGTGATTTAGCCGGTCGAATATAGTGTTTATTGCCCGTCCTTTGCTACCGGATGAAAAAACCCCGGCAGGATTGGCCGGGGTCCGTTTGGGCAAAAAAAACCGCGCCGAAACGCGATTGAATATAATAGCAAAGTGAACCTGGTCTTGTCAAGCGAAAAATGCCCAAAAGCCGCACTTGCGGCTGACAGGCGGCTTATCTCCGGGGGAGTGCTTTTATCCTGTTTTTATAGGGTTTTTCCCTTTATCGATCGAATCAGGACTGCCGTATAATCCCATCGAGCAAGGAGGACGGGAGCGGCCGGACTACATCGCCGAGAGCCGCATTTCCATCGGCTGGTTGAGCAGCCACAGGCTGAGGACGCTGAACGCCACCATGGCCGTCAGCATCGGCAGCTGGGTGAGAAACGCCGTGCGCGGATCAGCAATCAGGCGCCGGGTGGTCCGCTCCGAGATCCACAGGCCGTAGATGTGGCCGATGATAATGAAGAAGAGCTGAATCCACCACAGCCCTTCCAGGGTGATCATAGGAGGCGTCGACCAGGCCGTCGTACCGAACAGGTTCCAGCCCCAGCCGAAAGGATCTGAGATGAGCCGGAGCACTTTGGGCCCCTCCATCAGAAAATGCTCGGCATTGTGCGCTAGGTGGTAGAACAGCGCGATCGGCAGCATCGCATAGGCATAGCTGAGGAAGATCCTCTTGAAGCCGACCTCTCCGCTCAACCAGGCCGAGGCCCAGACCAAAACAGTGTAGACGGCGATGGGGCCGAGCAGTATGCCCGCCATGAGCAGCGAGAAAGACAGCAGATAGGGCAGCCCCCAGGATCGCAGCATGGATTCATTGATCGCGCCCCAGACCGGCGTCATCGTAAGCCCATGGAAGCTTGTCATCGACAGCAGCACCAGCGCCATGATGGCTTCGTCCGTCCGCGGCCGTCCCTGCTGGGCGAGGTCGGCCGCCCATGGCCGCAGGCGGATCGCCATGTTGTCGTGCGGGCAGGTCTTGAAGCACTCGGTACACAGGGTGCAGTAGGTGTTGAGGCTCATCGCGCGGGGATACTCGAAGGTCGGACAGCCGTCGCCCCGGCTGCTGCCGCGGTAGCAGTCCATGGTGCGGCAGCCGGCGCAGATGGAATCATTATCCGAACGAACCTCGATGGGGGCGAATAGCGCGTACAGGCCCGAGACCCTCCCGACCAGGCAGCCGTAGCGGCAAAAGGCCTTGCGTTCGAAGATGAACATAGACACCACCGCGAGCCCGAGCATACCCAGCGCGATCCAGGCCGTCGCGCGGGGGATCAAGGTCACGCCCATGCCGAGCTCGATCCAGGTGAGCAGCAGAAACAGGCCGACGGCGGGCCATATATTGCGCAGCGCCGGCGGCCAGCGCAGGCCGAGGCCGAGGCTGTCCCCGCGCGGCCCCCAGAACTTCAGGCGCTCCAGCCAGACGGCTATAGCGTCCCAGGGACAGATGGTGCACCAGGCTTTGCCGAAATACATGATGGCGAAGATGAGACCGGCCCACCAAATGGTCCAGGTCAGCAGCGGCGTCAGGTTCATTAGCGGATTTTGGCTGCCGAAGAGCCCGGCCGCGATGATCAGGATGAAGGCGGCGGAGGTCACGGCGCGCAGGCAGAAGATCAAAGGCGGCCATTTGAGCAGGCGGCGGATACCGGCAGAGGCGGTGAGGTCGACGCGGGCGTCGATCACTCCCGCGGAGCTCCGGCCGGTGAACAGGGAGATTATCTGCAGCAAGCCGAATGAAACCAGGAGAATGGCGGCGATCCCCGTCTGATACATCCAGGTCGGAATTCCCCGCATCAGGTGCGATTCCTTCTTGGCGGGATTGGCGGCGTAGGCCGCGGGGTTCTCGACGAACAGCTCACGGCAGTAAGTGCTGCAGAAGAAGAAATGCTGCGCGGTGAAAAGTACCCGGTCAGCCGTCTTCCGGCGCACCTCCATGCCGCACACGGGATCGACCGCGACTCCACCGCCGGCCGGGACCTGGGTGCTCGTCGCCCGCATGGCGTCGATGTTGATGCGGTAGGTCTTGCCGGTCTTGAGCTGGTCCATGACGATAATGGAAAAGACCACGGCGAGAACCGCCCACGGCAGCAGCAAGGCCGCCCGCCGCATTACGCCGCCGCCCGCCGCTTGCGCATGATGCGAATGCCGATGATAAACAGCAGCAGGGCGGCCAGATAGATGGCGAGGGTCAGCCATGGAGAGCCGGTCTCTCCGACCGCGAGCGGAATGTGCAGGCCGTCGATCTTGGTGCGCGCGTCAAGGTAGAGAATCAGTTCGTAAGTGCCGGCAGCGGGGTAGGTCGGATGGAAAATATAGGCGCCGTCCGGCGCCCTTTCGGGAGTGATTCCGGGCAGCGCCTCCTTGGCGCCGAAGAGCTTCACGCGCAGGACATCGATCACCATGGGCGCGGGATTGGGCCGGCGGCTTGTTTTGTTGAGCGCCATTACCCGGATGCTTGAGCGGACGTTGGGCTGGGGTCGGCCCGGCGAACCGGTGACATCAATAATGTAGTCGTCAAAGAACTGCGTCAGCTTGAAGACTGTTTTTTGCGGGTCGTTCCGATCCGGAGCGTAATACGGCATGCCCATGACGATGTGCGCCGCCGCCGCTGACGCTCCCGCCGCCAGCAATACGAGCGGGAGCGCGGTGCGGGCTACTCGCCGGGTTCGGCGATGAGAAACATGCCGCATTTTGGGCACTTGCCGGGCTGTGTTTTGCCGTTCACGCCGCACTTGGGCATGGGGCAGTGATAGGTCGCTTTGCTGCCGTCCGCTTTCTTGGCGGCCAGGAACATCCCGCACTTTGGGCATTTGCCCGGGCGCTCCTTGCCGCTGACGCCGCACTCGGGCATGGGGCAGAAGTAGGTGGCGGACGCCTGGGCGCTCTTATGGTCATGAGTCGACGGTGCCTGCGGCTCTCCGGAGCAGGCGCTAAGCAACAGAGCTCCGGCGAACGCAAATCCGGTCAGCATCCGGGTTATCTTCATGCTGCCGATGTTTTAGCATTACTAAGCGGGATCAGGCGAGGCGGGAAATGGCTGCGGGAACGGAACCAAGACACATAACAGGTATTATCAGTAGAGAGGCAGGTCGGGGGATGGGGACGCGAAAACCGGAGTTTGCTCCCTGTTTTGCCGCCGCGCAGCCCGCCGGACTTCCTTGAGCGTATAGTCGTGCAATTCCCTCAGCGTTACCTGCTTATCGCCGTTCAGGTCGGCCTCGCCCTTAAGACCTTTAAGCAGATAGTAGGTAAACATGCCGTGGCCCTGCTCCTCAAGACTGCCCGCGACCTCGCTTCCGGCGGCGGCCGACAGCACCGACAACCGGCCGCTCTGCGGCGCGCTCGTTTGCACTTCCATAACCAAAGGCCGCATGCCTTTGGCGATTACGGAACGTCCGCCGGCGCCGGAGAAGCAGGCGTCCAGCAGCACGATATTTTCCTTGGACTTCAGCTTGCTCATGGACGCGTAGAGCTTGGCGAGAGGATAGCCGCTTGATTTCAGGAAGCTTGGATCGCCGTCCCACGGCAGGATGTACGCCGTTCCCCGCTCGGGGTCCGGCGCCCCGTGGCCGGAGTAGTAAAAATACACGCGGGACTCGGACGTGATGTTGCGGGGGAGCCATTCCTCCAAATACTTGGTGATCCCGGTGCGGGTAGCGCGCCTCCCGGTGAGTAAAATGACGTTCTCCTCCGGAACGCCCAGGCGAATGATGTGCTTTTTGATCGCCTCCGCGTCGCGCTGGCCGTGATCGGCGTCGGGAACGTTTTGGTATTTTTCAATGCCGACGATAAGCGCGAAGTCGTTCTCGCGCTCGCGCGCGGCGCCCGGCATAGGCTCATCGACATCGGAAGCATAGCGCGTCGCGGACGGGACCTCCGCCGCCGTTTCCGTCCGGGAACTTTCCCCAAGGCGCACGGTGCCGGTCCGCTGACTCCGCTGGGCATGGCGCACGAGGGTTTCCATTTCCTCCCGCAGAACCGCGAGAGCTCCCTGCAGATCGGGGTTCTGCAAAGCCGCCTTGCCGCCCAATTGGAGGGCGTCTTCGGCGGTGACGGGGTCTTGGTCGTAGTGCTTGGCGAGGCGGTTTCTTGCCGTTTGCGCGTTCCCGTAATAATCCGCTTCAAGCAGCATCCATAAAGTCTGCGCCGAGAGTTTGCCGCGGGACTGCAAATCCTCCTTCGCCGCGTTCTCCGCCGGGATGCTTTTCATCTCTATCGCGCGATTGCGCACGAAAGCGACCTTATGTTTAAGCGCCTCTCTTGGGAGGATCGCGGCGTAGGCGTCGGCCAGCGCCCACTCTTCATAGCGCTTCTCGTCGGCGGGGCTGCTCCCCATGCCCCGCATGACATGGCGGACCTCGGTCGTTTTTGTTTGCTCGTCGTACTTGAAATAGAATTTAAAGGATACCCCGATCATGCCGGCTTTAAAGTAGTCCTTCTTGCGCGTGATCCGGTAAGAGACGTTGTCGTTATAAAAAACCTTGGCGAGCTGCTCGTAGACTCTTTCCTGGGGAGCTTCAAACACCAAGGTCGTGCCTTTTGCCTCGGCGCGGCCGATACAGCAGGACGCCAAAACCGCGGAAATCAGGAGTTTCTTCATGGGACTATTTTAGCTAATCGCCAACGCCCGCAGGATGGGCGGGGGCTCAGTTCTGTGCGGCCCCCCTACTTCGCCCCGATCACCGCCGATCCCGGAGCGGATTTAACATGCAGGTCCCGCTGCGGGAACGGGATCTCGATCCCGTTCTTGCGCAGGGCGCTCTCCAGCGCGTAGTACAGGTCGCTTTTCACCACGAACTGCCACGCGGCCTCGTCGATCCAAACCAACAGGTCGAAATCCAGGGAAGAGTCTCCGAAGCCCAAAAAGCGCAGCTCCGGCTCCGGCCGCGGCAAGACCCGATCCACTCCGCGCGCCGTCTCGACCGCGACTTTGCGCAGCCGGGGGATGTCGCTGCCGTAGGCCACGCCGAACGGGACGTGGAGCCGGATCTTGGGATCGCCGTGCGACCAGTTGATCACGTGCTCCTGGACCAGAAGCGAATTCGGCAGTATCAGCGTGATGTTATCGAACGTCTCCACCACGGTCGAACGAATCCCGATATTGGTAACCGTCCCGATATGTTCCTGTATGCTGACCTTATCGCCCACGCGCACCGGCTGCTCGAGCAGCAGGATAAGTCCGGAAACGAAGTTCTCGGTGACGTTTTTCAAGCCGAAGCCCAAGCCGACGCCGAGAAAGCCGCCGATCACCGTCACGCTGGTGAGCTGAAAACCCATCGTCTGCAGCGCCACCATGACCGCGGTGACGACGATCAGGTAGTGCGTGATCCGCATCACGGCGTAGCCCGGCCCGCGGCTGAACACCTCCCGGTCCTTAAAGCGCAGCAAAACCAGACGGCGCAGCATGCGCGAGGCCGTGAAGCCCACATAGATGATAACCGCCGCGATGATAAGAGACAGGATGCTGACCTTGGCCTCGCCGAACACGAGGAACGGCGTGATGACCGCCGTCCTCAGGAAATCAAGGCTGGAAAGGTAGTGGCGCATGTTCATGCCCGACAGTATATATTAACGCGCAGGTGATCTCGGTTTCGCTGACCGGGTCCGAGGCGTCGCGGGGCCGCAAATGCTAGCATGGGCGAGCATGGGGAAATTCGAAACCCAGGTGCGGCTCAGCCGCGAGATGACGCTGCTCTCGGTCACCATGATCGGCGTCGGCGCCTCTTTAAGGAAGAGGTTCGGGCGCCCGAAGAGGAGTAGGGCGCGGCGGGGATTTCCGATCTCGGCCATTGGCAGAACAGCGGCCAGAAAACGGTTGAGAATGATTCTAGACCCCGTTTAGATGGAATTTAGACCGCCTTTATATACTAATCCCAGGAAGCAAGGAGGCCCTATGCCCTTTACGCAAGTAAGCGATATCCTGGGAAGGACCCAGAAGTACCACCACCAGCTCGCGGTCTACTATCGCAAAATTCGGCGGACCACGGACCGGGAGCTGGTCCGGCTGCTGGCCGATGACCTATCAAAGCGGCAGCGCTTCCTCGGCCGCCAGCTGAAATTATTCCGCAAGCCGGTCAAGGATTCCTGGATGCAGTACGATCCCTCTTACGATCTCGAGCGGGTGATAAATGAGCTCGACCCTCGCAAGAAGCAGGAGCTGGAGGACCTGTTCGACGCCGGCATCGAGCTCAACCGCCGGCTCATCAAGTACTACTGCCGCGTGGCCGAGATCGCGCCGACCACGGAGATGAAGGAGCTGTTCAAAGCGCTGGAGCGCTACCAGCTTGAAGGCCAGCGGGCGCTCGCCAACTCAGTTCAGCAGGTCCAATAGCGCGCTCAGAAGTTGTCGTCGCAGGGAATGGAGATCTCGGCCTGCTGACCTTTGGCGCAGCTTACCCTGAAGCTCTTCTCCGGGAAGTGGCCCGAGCACATGGTCGCGTCCACCCGGCACTCTCCGCCGTCGGGGGCGGCGAAGCGCTGGTTGAAGGGAAACGAGCAGTTGGGCTTGAAGTCGAAGTAGTCGCGGCCGACCCGCACCCTGATATCCATCGACATCCAGCCTTCGGCGCACTCGTCCCAGTCCGGCTTGATCAGAATGTCGCCGCGGGACTCCCCGGCACAGGGGACGTCGAAGCCGACTTCGAGGCCGTCGCTGCATTCAATTTCAAACCTTCTCTCGGGCGACCAGGTGGTGCACATGCCGGCCTTCACCTCGCACTCGCGTCCCTTCTTGGTGGTGAATTCCTCGTCGAAGCTGTGGCCGCAGCCGGGGTTGAAGTCGAAGACCTCGCCGTCTAAATCGACCTGAATATCCATGCTCATCCAGCCGTCGACGCAGGCCAGCCAGTCCGTCCGGAAGGTGACGTCGTCCGCTTCAATGACGCGGCGGGAGGAGAGCTTCTTGACGGCGGGAGCGCCTTGCAGTTTCTTCGCCGCCTGGGCGGACTTGCGCCCGAGCGACTTTACCGCGGCGTTGAGCTCTTTGACGGACTTGAGCTTCACCGGCGTCTTGAAAGACGTCTCGGTTTCGTCGGCGGCACCGGCGGCTCCGATTGACAGCACCAGCAGGAAGCCCGCATAAATCCATAGGCGAATATTTTTCATAGCTCCACCTCCGAACTGACAGTATAAGGGCAAGTCCCATTAAAGAAGCAGGACCGCGAGGCCCAGGGCGCGCTAGGCCGAAAGTCCTATGCCGCTTCCGGCAGAGTAATGTGATCGGCAAGCGGGGAAAGAAAAAGCAGGCGGCGATAGAGCCCGCCTCCACCGCCCCCTTGACTTGAGTCAAGGCCTACCCCTGCGTGATGGGCGACAATGGAGAACATAAATCATCCAGGAGGAACTGCAATGAAGATGTTCTGCAACCAGTGCGAACAGACGGTCCGCGGAAAGGGCTGCGACACCATAGGCGTCTGCGGAAAGACCCCCGAGAACTCCGGCATCATGGACGAGCTGATCCATACCTGCCACGAGATCTCCCAATACGCTTTTGCCGCCGGCAAGCTCGGCAAGACGGAGAAAAAAGTCGACGTATTTCTAGTGCAGGCCCTATTCACGACCGTCACCAATGTCAACTTCGATCCCGACAACCTGCGCAACTGGACCGCTGAATCCCGCGCCATGCTGCAGCTCGCGAAGAATACATACGCTGCAGCGGCCGGCGATACTCAGCCGATCGTCCCGGCGGCCATCGAGACTTTCCCGGCCGAGGGAATTGAGAAGCACGGCCCCGACGTCGCCGGACTCCAGCAGATGATCCTATACGGTCTTAAGGGAATGGCCGCTTATGCCGATCATGCCCGGGTCCTGGGCGTGGAGGATGCCTCGGTATACGCTTTCTTTCACGAAGCCCTGGCGTTTCTCGCCGCAGATCCCACCGATATTGACGCCCTCACCGGAATGTCGCTGCGGGTGGGAGAGGTCAACCTGCGCGTTATGGAAATGCTCGACCGCGCCAATACCGATACCTACGGCCATCCTGAACCGACCGCGGTCCGGATCACGCCGCTCAAGGGAAAGGCTATCCTGGTCTCGGGACATGATCTCAAAGACCTCGAGGTGCTGCTGAAGATTACCGCGGGGACCGGCGTCAACGTCTACACCCACGGCGAGATGCTTCCCGGCAACGCCTATCCCGGTCTCAAAAAGTATCCGCACCTG
The DNA here is from genome assembly GCA_043827405.1 of Elusimicrobiota bacterium. Taxonomy (GTDB): domain Bacteria; phylum Elusimicrobiota; class Elusimicrobia; order UBA1565; family UBA1565; genus JBDRPD01. The sequence continues at coordinate 60,507 of JBDRPD010000025.1, forward strand.
GCCGGCAATTTCGGCGGCGCCTGGCAGGACCAGCAGAAGGAATTCGCAACCTTCCCCGGCCCCATCCTGATGACGACCAACTGCATCCAGAAGCCGCGCGCGAGCTATATGGACCGCATTTACACCACCGGACTCGTGGCCTGGCCCGGAGTCCGGCACCTCGAGCATGCGCAGTTCGACGTTCTGATCGCGGCGGCGAAAAAAGAAGCCGGGTTCGCCGAAGACGCCCCCGAGAAGCGGATCACCATCGGCTTCGCCCGCAACGCCGTCATGGGCGCCGCGGAAAAGGTCGTGGCGGCGGTCAAGGCGGGAAAGCTGCGCCGCTTCTTCCTGATCGGCGGCTGCGACGCCGCCAAGCCGGGACGCAGCTATTACACCGAACTGGCCCAGGCCGTGCCGCAAGACTGCGCCATCCTGACTCTGGCCTGCGGCAAATACCGGTTCAATAAAATGGAGTTCGGCGATATCGACGGGATTCCGCGCCTGCTCGACGTCGGCCAATGCAATGACGCCCATTCCGCGATCCAGATCGCCCTGGCGCTGGCCAAGGCCTTCGATTGCGGGGTCAACGACCTGCCGCTATCCATGATCCTGAGCTGGTATGAGCAGAAGGCGGTATGCATCCTGCTGTCTTTGCTTCACCTGGGAATCAGGGGAATTCGGCTGGGGCCGACCTTGCCGGCCTTCGTGGGTCCGGAAGTCCTCAAGGTTCTATCCGAGAAATTCGACCTCAAGCCCATCACCACGGCGGAGCAGGATCTCAAGGACATCCTGCCGGAGAGGGAATTGGCAGCGGCCTAATCCCGCTACGGCGCAAAAACAGCGGCGGCGGATGCCCAAGGCTCCGCCGCCGTTTGCTTTCCCGAGACAGAAAAAGAAGGTTTTTGGGGTACAAAATCAGAGGGCGTGACAACTGGCGCCGTTGGATATCGACCGTTGTCCCGCCCTCGAATCCGTTGCCGGACCCCTCGAAAGGGCACCTCCTCGGCAACAATATTAGTATAGCCCCAAAATTTATTTCGTCAAGGGGAAATTTCCAGAAAATTCCAAGTTTCGTATACTACCTCAGCCGCCGTTCCGGGAGGCGTAATATGCCGAGGAAGAAACGCTGCACCTACTACGAATACCGCCTGCTGGTCTCGCCCAAGCGGCGCGGCCGCAAGATGCCGGTCAACCTCGGGGAGAAGTTTCTCGACGCCATCATCGCCAGCGCCGCCAAGCTCGAGCTCGAAGTCGTGGGCGGCTTCTACCCCCGGCCCACCCGGATCGACGGCAAGGGCAAGAGCGCCCTGCAGCGCCATCCCAATCCCACCCTCGTCCGCGCTGAGCCGAAAACCGCGACGAATAAGAAGAAGGATAGCGCCGCGGATTTGAGACTGTTTTAAGGCCCGTCCGGTATACTCAAGCAAGCCGTACTTGGCTATTTTCTATCTGCTCGGGAGGCCGTTATGAGCGCAACCATTGGAAAACAGAAAATCGCGGACGACATCACCCAGCTTATCGGCAATACGCCGCTGGTGCGGCTGCCGAAGATCGGCGCCGGCCTCGGCGCCCAGCTCGTAGCCAAACTCGAATCCTTCAACCCCTGCGCCAGCGTCAAAGACCGCATCAGCCTCAGCATGATTGAAGCCGCCGAACGCGACGGCCGGATCAAGGAAGGGACCCTCATCATCGAGCCGACCAGCGGCAATACCGGCATCGGGCTCGCCTTCGTCTGCGCCGCCAAAGGCTACCGGCTCAAGCTCGTCATGCCCGACACCATGAGCGTCGAGCGCCGGCAGCTGCTCAAATGCCTCGGCGCGGAACTGGTGCTCACTCCCGGCGCCGCGGGGATGAAAGGCGCCATCAGTAAAGCGGAGGAACTGACGGCGGCGGATAGAAGCAGCATCATGCCGCAGCAGTTCAAGAATCCAGCCAATCCCGAAATCCACCGCAAGACCACCGCCGAGGAAATATGGAACGACACCGCCGGCGAAGTCGACATCTTCGTCTCGGGAATCGGCACCGGCGGGACCATCACCGGCGTGGCCGAGGTGATTAAGGCGCGCAAGCCCGGGTTCAGGGCCGTCGCCGTCGAGCCGGCGGACTCGCCCGTGCTTTCGGGCGGCAAGCCCGGACCGCATAAGATCCAGGGCATCGGCGCGGGCTTCATCCCCGAGATTCTCAAGCGGGAGCTCATCGACGAGGTGGTCACGGTCAGCAATGAGAACGCCGGCGCCATGGCGCGCCGGCTGGCGCGCGAGGAAGGCATTCTCGGCGGCATCTCCTGCGGCGCCGCCCTGTGGGCCGCGGTCGAAACCGCCAAGAAACCCGAAAACAAGGGTAAAATGATCGTGGTGCTGCTGCCGGACACCGGCGAGAGATACCTCAGCACCTGGCTGTTCCAAGAGAACGCATGAAAGCAAAAAAGAAGAAGAGCGATAAATTTACCGACATTGTAGACGCCCTGTGCGCGGCGAGCTCGGACGCCGGCGAGCGCATGCGCCGGGGCCCCAACTCGAGCGGCCGCCCCCTGCCGTCGCGCAATACCGTCATCCGGATTGTCGACGACCTGCGCACCGTTTTCTTTCCGGGGTATTTCGGCTCCTCGCAGCTGCGCAGCGGAGACGAGAGCCTGCGCTATTATATCGGCTCCACCCTGAACCGTATCCGGGCCGAGCTCGACCCGCAGATTATGCGCGGCCTCTGCTTCGCCTGCGTCAAGCCGGCCGGCGCCTGCGCCCCCGGGCACTGCGGCCGCGAGGCGGAAAAAAAGACCGCCGCCTTCGTGGCGCGCCTGTCCGAGATCCGGCGCCTGCTGGCCACCGACGTCCAGGCTCACTATGAGGGCGACCCGGCCGCCACCAGCACCGACGAAGCCATCATCTGCTATCCCGGCATGCTGGCCATCACCAGCTACCGAATCGCGCATGAGCTGCACAAGCTGCGCGTACCGCTGATCCCGCGCGTGATCACCGAGCACGCGCATTCGCTCACCGGCATCGACATCCATCCCGGGGCGCGCATCGGCGAGCGCTTCTTTATCGACCACGGCACCGGCGTGGTCATCGGCGAGACCTGCGTTATCGGCGACGGCGTGCGCCTCTACCAGGGCGTCACCCTCGGCGCCAAGAGCTTCCCCAAGGATAAGAAAGGCAACCCCATCAAGGGCATCGCCCGGCACCCGATCGTCGAAGACGACGTGGTGATCTACTCAGGCGCCACCATCCTCGGCCGCGTAACCATCGGCAAGGGCTCGGTGATCGGCGGCAATGTCTGGCTCACCAAGGACGTCCCGCCGGGAAGCCGCGTCGCGCAGAAGGACTGAGGAGGAGCTTGTGCCAATAACTCGTCGCCGCTTTATTAAACTTGCCCTCTCCTCAGCAGCAGCGGGACTCGCTCCCGCAATCCCCAGCAGGCTGTGGGCCGCGGAGCCGACCCCCGCCGCCTACCCCGACCTAGTTGCGGTCCGCGACGGTTCGCCGGTGCGCATGTTTGAGACCGGCATCCAGGCACTGGGCGGCCTATCGCGCTTCGTCAGGAAGGGGCAGACCGTGCTGGTTAAGCCCAATATCGGCTGGGATAAAACGCCCACCGAAGGGGCCAATACCAATCCCGAACTGGTGGGCCGCATCGTAAAAGCGGCCTACGAGGCGGGCGCCAAGAAAGTCTACTGCTTCGACCATGGGGTTAATAAGGAAAAGGCCTGCCATAAACGCTCCGGGATCGCCGCGGCGGTCGAAGCCAACGGCGGCGAAATGCGCTCAGCCGATAAAAAGTCGCATTACCGCGAGGTGAAGCTCGACGGCGAAGTGCTGAAGAACGTCCTGGTTCATAAGCTGTATCTCGACAGCGACGTGGTCATCAACGTCCCCATCCTCAAAAGCCACGGCGGCGGACGGGTTACCGCATCGATTAAAAATCTTATGGGGGTGGTTTGGGACCGGCGCTTCTGGCACCGTCACGGCCTGCATCAGGCCATCGGCGAATTCATGCAGGTGCGCAAGCCCGATCTAAACGTCCTGGACGCCTATCTGGTCATGGTCAATAACGGCCCGCGCGGCGTTTCGACCGATGACCTCCTGCTCAAGAAAATGCAGCTTCTATCGCCGGACCCGGTGCTGGCCGATACGGCCGGGGCCAAAGTCCTCGACGTCCCTCCCGAGAATGTGAAGTACCTGGGAATCGCGCAGGGGCTGAAACTGGGAACCATGGACCTCAAAGGCAGCGACATTAAACGCATCTCGCTCGAAACCTGAGGCCGCCTTGATCTCCACAACCCGCCGGCGCATCCAGCTGCTGTTTCTGCTCTTCAGCATCACCGCGTCCTTTGGGCTCATCACGCATCGCGGCGTCATCGCCGGCTACAACTCGATGCACGTCTTCCCTTCCCTGTCCGCGCTGTTTTGGCTGGCCCTGCCGCCCGCGATATGGATGACGGCGCTGTTTTTGCTGCTGCCGCTGATTGCCGGGCGGCTCTACTGCTCCTACCTGTGCCCCGTCGGGCTGCTGCAGGACCTGGCCGCCCGGTTGGGGGATAAGCTCGGGATCAAAGCGCGCCCGGTCGCGGGTTTTCATGAACTGCGCATCCTGGTGCTGGTCATGAGCGTCGGCTTCATGGCGCTCTGGTCTTCGACCTATCTCTACTTCGACCACTTCAGCAACCTCGGACGGGTCTACGGCGTGCTGGATGCGCTGGCCTCCGGCGGTCCGTTCGGCACGAGCTTCGCGCTCGGCCTGCTCTTTCTCGGGACCATACTCATCGTTCCAATATTTTTTCCGCGCTGGTTCTGCGCCGCGCTATGCCCGTCGGGCACGCTGTTCATGCTCCTGCAGCGCTGGTCTTTGTTTAAGGTCCGCATCAACGAGGACTGCGCCGAATGCGGCCTCTGCCATGACGCCTGCCCCGTCCGCTGCATCCACGACGAAGGGATCGACATGGACCAATGCATCGCCTGCCTGGAATGCCTGCGGGTCTGCCCCTCCGAGGCGATCGGGTACAATGCCGGAGCGGGCCGGATCGGACGCCTCTTCGCCGAGCGCAAGCCCGACCGGCCGGCCGGCGCCGCGGCGAGCCGGAAGAGCTTTCTCAAGACCGCGACGGCGGCGGCCCTCGGCGCGGCGGGCGCCTACTTCGTCAAGGTGCGGATTCTCGAAGCCGCCCCGAGCCGCCCCAATACCGTGGTGCCGCCGGGAGGCTCCTCCTGGGACCAGTTTTTGCAGCGCTGCGTAGGCTGCCATGCCTGCGTCAACGTCTGCCCCACCGATGTCCTGATGCCGGCCGACTTCGAAAACTCGGCGCTGGGGCTGGGCAAGATCCGGATGGACTACGACGCCGGCTATTGCTCCTATGAGTGCAACGCCTGCCTGAGCGTCTGTCCCTCGCGGGCGCTTTCCTATTATCCGCTGCCGGTCAAACAGCGGATAAAGATGGGATCATCCAAGATCGACGAAGAGCTCTGCATCCCCTACGCGAAAGGCAAGGACTGCGCCGCCTGCCATGAGCAGTGCCCCACCGGCGCCATCACCATGAAGAAGCATAAAGGGGTATTCGCGCCGGTGGTCAACGACGACTACTGCATCGGCTGCGGCGCATGCGATTATGCCTGTCCGGTGACCCCGGACAAGGCCGTGCGCGTGACCCCGCGCGAGGTCCACACCTTCGCCTTTAATCCCAAGCAGCACGGCCCCAAGGCGAAGATCGGCGAGCAGTTCCTGCGCGAAGCGCAGGACGAGGGCTTCCCCTTCTAACGGAACGCTACCACCAACGCCCGCGGTTCTGATAGGTCTTGATGAAGGACTCGATGGAGCGGTCGTAGGTCCGCTCGACGTCGTTGGGAAACATGCAGGCCGGGAGCTCGCCCATCCGCCAATGATACGGCAGGCATTCGCAGCAGATGCCTTTGCGCGAGCACGGCTCATAGCTGCAGTTGCAGCGCTTTTTATTCTTCTCGGATATGCATTCTCTCATGGCCGTAACCTCCTCTTCCTTCATATCCATTATAACTAGTTGACCCCGGTCCAGCTTGCGCGTCCCGCGCCCAGGGGCTATCCTAGTGATCGCGATATGATCTGCCCCAACTGCGGCGATGAAGGCGGCGCGGCCACGGATCAATGCCCATACTGCGGCATTTTCTATATCAAATGGATGATCCGCCAGCACCGCACAAGAAAGACCGGCGGTAATAATAGGCGGCGCCCGCCGCGCCGGACCTGGGGCCGAGCCTGGACGCTGGCGCTCGTCATCGGCTTTGCCGCCGGCGCCGCCGCTGCCCGGTATATCCTGTCGGGCGCCGCACCGCGACCGAATCCCTATGCGCGCCTCGGCGCAGCGCCGAGTCTGCTGCGCGAGCGCACCAAGGACATCCTGCGCGACGCGCTCATCCAGGCCAAACCGCTCGACGTACGGCTGGAGCCGGTGGATTTCACCGGCTACTTCCTGCAGGGCGTCAACAGCCTGAATCTCGAAAACCTAAAAGCGTCGGATGCGCGGGTGCGGCCGCTGCGCCCCGGCACAGCACAGGAGAGCAAGGCGGAAGACACCTTGCCCTGCAAGTGCCTGGTCGCCGGACAGTGGAAATACTTCGCCTCCCCCCCGGGGAAGGCGGCCGGCGCGCAGGAATGCTGGTCGAGCATCCGCAAGCTCAAGCGCGACACCATCTGGGACAACCCCTTCTGGGAGATCAGCTGGGAGAAGCTGGTCTGGGCTCCCGCCAAGAAACGCTGGGCGCATTTCACGCCGGAGGAAGACCGCGCTTTTTTCGCGCGCTTCATCGCCGAGGAGCTCGACGCGAATGCCGAGAAGCTGGACGCCGAGCAGTCGCTGCGCGAATTTCGCGCCGCCGGCAAGAACCCGGCGCTGCTGAAGATCGCCCTGGTAACCGCCTACCGCACGCGGCTGCGCCGGGCGGGAGCACGCTACCGTCTGGAAAAAATGGAAAAATAATACCGCTTATGGAAAAATCCGCGAAGCGCAGCGCCGCAACCACCGCCGGGAAGACCTACTCTTTCAGCGACCAGCACAATCCGGAACAGCCGGCAAACCACTGGTTCCAGCAGACCCCCGAGGGTCAGACCCTGTTCCTCGTACTCTACACCCAAGCCTGCCTGTGGGCGCAATGCGTCGGCTGCAACCTGCCGTCATTGGTCAGCAAGAAGCATGTCCCGTTCGGCAAGATCATGCAGCAGATCGACCATGTTTTCGAGCGCATGATCTCCCCGGCCGGGGCGCAGAGCCTGCGCAAGATCATCCTTTCCAACAACGGCTCGGTCCTCGACGAACGCACCTTCTCGACCACCGCGCTGCTCTACTTCGTGGCCAAGATGAACATGCACTGTCCCGGAGTGCGGGTCCTCACCCTGGAGAGCCGCGCCGAATACATCGACGAAGAGGAGCTCGAGGTGCTGGCGCGGGCGCTGCGCGAAGGAGCGTTCAGCACCGACCTGGAGCTCGCCATCGGCTTCGAGGCTTTCGACGACCGGATTCGCAACCGCGTTTTCCGCAAGGGGCTTTCGCTCAAGACATTCGAAAACACGGTCCGCAACGCCGCCCGGCACGGCTTCCGCATCAAGGCCTACTTCATGCTCAAGCCGGTGCTCGGCATGTCCGAAACGGAGGCGGTGGAAGACATCCGGCAGGGCCTGCGGTACCTGGATATGCTCGCCAAAAAATACGACGCCACGATCAATATGCATCTTAACCCCACCTTCGTGGCCAAGGGGACGATCCTGGAAACCGCGTTCCGCGACGGGCGCTACGCGCCGCCGGCGCTCGAATCGCTGCGGCGGGCGGCGCTCGCCGCCGCCGGGACAAAGGTTTCCGTATACCTCGGCCTCTACGACGAAGGAATGGCGGTTTCCGGGGGCTCCTTCATCCGGCGCGGCGACGGCCCGCTCCTGCGGCGGCTGCGGCGGTTCAATAAAACGCAGGATTTTAACCTGCTGAAGCCCGGGACGCCCGGGCGCTAGAACGCCTTTTCCGGCGCGGTTTCGAGCGCCGCGCAGATTCGCGCCAGCTCCGTTAGCGGCCCGGGCGGCGCGTCCAGCTCGTCGAGCCCCTCGCGCAGGCGCCGCAGACAGGGCGCAATAAACCTACGGAAGCCGCGCTTCTTCTTCACCCGGGTCAGGAAGCTGAAAGCGCCCAGCGCCTGCATATTGCGCTGCAGCCCGGCGAGGAGGAAGGCGCGCGCCAACGCTTCCCGCTCGAGCGCGGCGCCGGAACGGGAAACGAGCTCGCGGCGAAAGAACTCCAACAGCTCGCCGCGCAGCGTCGCGGGAAAATCCACATAGGCGTCCTTGAGCAGCGAGGCGAGGTCGTAGGCGCAGCCGCCGCGGCGGGCGCCCTGAAAGTCCACTACGCGAACCATCGCGTCTTTAAACATGATGTTCATCGACTGAAAATCGCGGTGGATCAGCGGCCCGGGCGGCTGCTCGCGCTCCACGGCCGCGGCCAGGCGCTCAAACTCGTCGGTAAGCGCCGAGGTCCGTTCAGCCGACAGGCCGCATTCGCCCTGCAAAAAGTTCTCGCGAAAATAATCGGTCTCCCACCGCAGGCGCTTCATATCGAGCGCCCGCTCCGCGGCGGACGGGCAGTCGGCAAGCGTGTCGCGGGTCTCGACCTGCAGCCGGGCCAGCAAAGTCAGCACCGCGCGATAACGCGCGGCCAGCGCGCGGACATCCGTCGCGCGCGAGGCGACGGCATAGAGCGTCTCGTCGCCCAAATCTTCCATAACCAGTGAGCAGGTCTCAGGATCGGTCTCATGGATCTCGGGAGCGCCCAGACCCATACGGTGCAGATAGCGTCCGATCTCAACGTAGCGCGGAAAATCCGGGTCATTGCGGGGCGAGACCATAAGAACGGCATCCCGCTCGCCCAGCCGCAGGCGGTAGAACAAGCGGTCGGAACCCTGCTCCACAAGCAGCGACGCCCGGGTCCCCGGACCGAAACCCGCCGCGCGGACGATGCCCCGGGTGAGGATATCCTCGGCGCTCATGCCCGGTCTCCGCGGCAAGCGAAGCCGTCGCCCACCACCGCCGCCGCATATACCGCCCCGGCGCCGATATGCGCGCCGTCCAGCACCACGCAGTCCCTGAGCCGCGCCCCGGCCTCGATACGGGCGCCGCGGCAGACGGAAACAAAACCCGAGAGCTCGGCGCCGGGATCCACCTCGGCGCCCGCGCACACCTGCACGGGACCGCGCGGCACTTCGGGGAACCTGAGCAGCCCCTCGGAGAGAATCTCTCGATGGACATCCAAATAGCGCCCGACATCCTCGATGTTCCTCCAGTAGGCGCCGTCCGCCGCGCAGGCGCAAACGCAGCCGGGCGCGGCGGAAATACCCTTAAGCAGCGCTTCCATTACCGAGCAGAAACGCTCCCGCTGCGGCAGCAGCTCGAATAAGCGGCGGGACATGACGGCAATGCCGATAAAGGCGCGAAGCCTGCTTCCCGCGGGCGGCGCGACTCCGCGCCGGCCCGCGATATCGAGAACCTCTCCCTGCGCGGAGACCAGCACTTTGTTCTCCGGGCCGCTGTCCTGCACCACCAGGGTCGCCAGCGGCGAGCCGGCGCCGCGATGCGCGCTCACCGCGCGCGCGACGGCAAAATCGGTCAGCTCATCGGCGTTATGGTAGATGAAGATGTCGTCTTCGGCCAGCACCGCACGGGCCTTGACCAACGCGCCGCCCGAACCCAGAATTTCCGGCTCATGCGACAGCAGGACGCGCTCCTTTTCCGCCAGCCCCTCCGTAAAAACCGCTATACGCTCCGGCAGATGATGGGTATTCACCACGACGCGGCGGGCGGCGCCGAGTCCGCCGATGATCCGCGCAAGGAGGGGCACTCCGGCGACCGGCAGCAGCGGCTTGGGAAGGCGCTCCGAAAGGGGGCGCATGCGGGTGCCCAGCCCCGCGGCCAGGACAATCGCGTTCACCCCAGGATGTTAACAAATACGGCTAGGCCGTCGGCGCGCGAACGGGCGCGGCGAGCTCAAGCAGAAAGCGGCTGCCGCCGCCCTCGCGCCCTTCGACCCACAAGCGGCCGCCCAGCGCCTCGGCGGCGATGCGGCAAAACCGCAGGCCCGTGCCGGAGCGGGCGGAGTTCTCGAAGATGCGCTTGCGCTCACTGAAAGCGATCCCGGGGCCCCGATCGCAGACCGCGAAACGAACGGCGCCGCTTTTACCGTCACGCGCCGCCTCGACGCCGACGGATCCGCCGCCGTGCCGGAAGGCGTTGCTCACCAGGTGCGCCAGCACGCGCACCACGAGCGATAGATCGGTCTCGATCTCCAGATCCCGCGGGGTTTCATTATCGAACGCGATGCGGTCGGCATGCTTGTCGGCGGTGAACTTGCCGTAGAGTTCGTCGAGGATCAATCCGATATGCACCGGCGCGCGTTCCGCCTTAAGCGCGCTCTGCTCCAGCTGATCGGTATCAATGACGTCGTTGATCATCATTAGCATCCGCTCCGAAGTCCGGCAGGACTCATCGATGAGGCCGGCGGACTCCCCCTCAGCCGTCGGCCCTCCCCGCCGCAGCTTCTGCAGCGCGTCGCGGACCGCGGTCAGCGGCTCACGGAGGCTGCGCGCCACCATCTCCGTGAGGTCGCGGCGAGCCTTAAGCTCATGGCGAAGACGCGCGCGTTCGAGCTCCAAATCGCGCGTCGCGCGCCGCAGCTTGATATGCAGCCCGACCCGCGCGGTAAGCTCGGACCAGGAAAACGGCTTTACGACATAGTCGAAACCGCCGGCATTAAAGCCCCGCATCCTGCTTTTTTTGTCGGACTGTGCGGTAATGAAGATAATGGGCGTGCCGTCATTGTCGCGTTCCCGCATCCAGCGGCACAGATCAAAACCCGAGCCGTCGGGCAAGCCGACGTCCAACAGGACGGCGTCCGGCGGGACGCGTTCAAATGCGGCGCGGCCTTCGGCCGCGGTGCCAGCGATCTCGACCTTCCAGCCGGCCATCTCCAGATAGCTCCGGGCCATGGTTTGAATCGTCGGATCATCTTCAATAAACAGGATTTTATCCTTCATCTTATGCCTCGCCGATAGCATAGCCGCCGCCGCTTGCCGGCGCATAACATTCGTCTCACATCCGAATCAAATCGCCGCGGCCGCCTGTTGAGACGAAATTGAGACGCTGATGAGGCCCCTGATAACCGCCGCTGATAACATGTTTACAACGCCCAGGAGAAACCCGATGCGCTATAAAATTCTGCTCGCCGACGACGATGAAACCACCCGCCGGCTGATGAAGCTCCAGCTGAACCGGTCGGGCTACGCGGTCGTCTCCTGCGAGTCCGGCATTGAGGTGATGCAGAAGGCCGCGCTCTCCCAGCCGGACCTGCTCCTCCTCGACGTCCTGCTCGGCGACGCGGACGGACGCGAGCTGTGCCGCCGGATGCGCGCGCAAACTCAGACGGCGAATATTCCGGTGATCCTGATGTCGGGGACGCGGCGGGACGCGGCGGACGTGGTCGACGGCCTGCGCGGCGGCGCCGACGACTACGTCATCAAGCATAGCGACCCCGCGGTGCTCCTGGCGCGCATCGCGGCGGTTCTGCGGCGCTTTAAAACCCCGGTCGAAAAGCAGGACGAGCTCCAGTTTTGCGGCCTGACGCTCAATACCGCCGAGCGAACGGTTCGTTCCGTCGATGGCACGGTCTCGCTCACCCGCAGGGAATTCGACCTGCTGACGCTGCTGATACGCAAGTTCGGCCGCACCTTGTCGCCGCAGTATTTGCTGGAAACCGTTTGGGGACATGAGCTCGAGGACTACAACGACACCCACACCGTGGTCGTGCACATCTCGCGGCTGAAGAAAAAGCTGGGGCCGGCTTTCGCGGCCCGCATCAAAAACATCGTCGGCTCCGGCTACAAGCTGTCCTAAAAGGCGGCTAGCGCCGGTCCACGGCTTCCGCCGCCTGCTCGGCGTGCCGCAGGACTTCCTGAGCGCCGCGTATCCCGCGCAGCAGCTTGGGCGTATTCTGGTGCAGACGGCCGATCATTACCGCCCGCATGCCCACCTCCACCAGGCGGCCGACCGCCCGCGGCTTATCCACGCAGTCCAGCAGGTTGCTCAGCCCGGCGAGACGCTTCTTGATATCGCCCCGGATCGAGGACGCGCTGACCACGATCACCGGCACGCCGCGCATCGCGGGGAAGAGGTTCATGTATTCCAGAACATCCGCCCCGGATACCCGCGGCATGCACATATCCAGCAGAACCGCCGCCGGACGCCGCTCGCTCAAATGCAGGATCGCCTCCTCGCCTCCCGACGCGGTAACGACATCGAAGTGCTTCGCCAGCCGCGCCCGGCAGATCGCCCGGTACACCGGATCATCGTCCACCACCAGGATGGTGGGACGCTCTTCAGCTGTTTCATTCTTGCCCATGGTTAGACCTCTTATGCTCAGGCGGCGGCATCCGCCGGCTCTGCGATCTCCAAACTAAAGAAGAAAGCCGCTCCCTTTTTTTCTTCGCTTTCAACCCATAATCCGCCTTTATGCGCGGTGATCAGGTGCTTGACGATCGACAGGCCGAGCCCCACGCCGTCGCGATGCTGATGCTTGGTCTCAACCTGCTGGAACCGCTCGAAAATTCTCTTCTGGTTTTCCTCCGAGATGCCGATACCCGTATCCCTGACCGTGATCACCGCCATCCCTTCATGCTCTCCCGTCCCCGGGGCGGCGCTCACATGAATCTGTCCGTCGGCCGGGGTGCTTTTAATCGCATTGGAAATCAGGTTGGTGACGATCTGCACCACGCGGCCATGATCCGCGACGACATAGCGCGCGGCGCCGAGGTTCTCGACGTCCAGGCCGAGCCAGAGCTTCTTCGACGCCGCCCAGGGCTGCAGGCCTTCCATCGCCTCCTGCAAGATGGGCTCGAGCTCGGTAACGACCAGCTCCGTCTTGAGCTGGCCCGCCTTGAGCTTGGAGAAATCGAGGATCTCGTCGATCATGGACTTGAGACGCGCGCCGTTGCGCCGGCTGATGTCGAGAAACTTGCGCTCCTGCTTCTGCAGCCGGCCGCCGGCCATATCGGCGAGTATCTCCAGGGCGGAACATATCGAGCTCAGGGGCGCCTTGAGCTCATGCGTGACATGGGAAAGAAACTCCTCTTCCCTGCGCTCGGCTTCCTTGTATTTGGTCTGATGGGGCATCACGCCGACGGTGCCGACCACGCGGCCTTGTTCGTCCTGGATCACCGCCATGGAATTTTTCAGCGCGCGCATATCGCTCTTGCGCCCGGCGAGCCGGATATTTTTGGAGATGTGCCGGTCGGTCGGTATGCGCATCTCCTCCGCCAGCGCCGCGATCTGTGTTTCATCGTCTACGCAATCGAGAACCGGCCGGCCCGCGACGTCGACCAGGCGCCTGCCGATAATCTCCTCGGCGATGGGATCCAGCATCAGGATTCGACCCTCGGCGTCGACGGTCACCCGGCCGCCCGCGAAGCCGCTCATCACATTCTCGGCGCGCGCGCGCTCATTTAGCACCACGTGATGCTCGAGCCTTATATGCTTCGTGGACTGCTCAACACGGCGCTCGATTGCCCCCTTGACCATGCGCACGGCCTCGGAATAGAACGCGGCCCGCTCCTGGGGATCGCTGATCGAGCGCTCGACCAAATTTTTAATCAAGCCGCCGAACCCCTGACCGGAGCCCGACCCGGCGGCCGCACCGCCGCCGCCCGAAGCAGAACCGCCCGCCGAACCTGCCGGACCATAGGCCGGGGGATAGTACCCCGCCCCGGGATCATAACCGGCCGCCGGCTCGGCGGGAGCGCGGTACTGCGGCGGCGGGGCGGCAGGCTGCCGCCGGGGAATCGGGCTTTCGATCTCCGCCGGTTCGGCCGGCTGCGGCCGCGGCCGCGGGGCGCTCTTCGCATATTCATCAATGATCTGCGTGTTCATATGACTCACGCCCTTCTGCTTCAAATAATCCTGCACCGCGATCTCTTTGACTTCATTGGAGGGTATGGCGCCGAGCTCGCACAGCGCGGCCAACTCATAGAGCAGTATGCCTTTGAGGAAGGTAACGCTATGCAGATCCTGAAGACGAAACAGTTCAACTAGAATTTCCGGGATATGGGCGGATTCGCTCAACACCGCCTCATTGACATACCAGCGCCCCTCGCGCATGGCATACGTAACTTCTTCCCACTGCATATCCTCAAACACCGCCTTAAGATAGCCGTGACATTCCTGCAGCGCCGAGGTGGGGACCGGATGATCCGGCTTGTACAAAGTCATCAGCTTGATAGTTTGGCCCAAAGTCTTGAGAAAATCCCGGCACGTGATGAGCGTCTTCTTGGTCAATGGGCGCTCTCCTCCCCAATCGCTCAAGGATGATTCCGCGCGCGCAGGAACGGCGTCAGGCTCAGAACGGCTCATCATTGCCCCCCACTAGACGTTTATGCCCTTCCAGAACCAGCGGGTCCTTGGGATGTTCCTGCACCGCCAAATGGGAAATCTTAAGCGCCTCGTCCCGCCGGCCCTGCCGGTCGAGCACCATGGCCAGGTTGTAAAGGACGAGAGAGTTCCGCGGAACCAGCTTGAGCGCATGCCGCAAGTAGCGTTCAGCTTCTTTAAGCCGTCCCCCTTCGCATAAGACGACGCCGAGATCGATATAGATGCCGGGGCAGGACGGGTCGAGCTCGAGAGCGCGCTTAACCGCGGCGTCGGCCGGAGAATAGCCGAAGGCCCGCCAGTATTCGTACCAGTTATCAGCGCTCTCGGGCTCGAGGTCCAGCGCGCACAAGATCGCCTCCTTGCGCATTTTGGGATCGGCCGCGGCGCCCCGCCGGTGCGCCACCGCGACCGCGCGGTGGGAGTCGGCCCGTTCCGGCGCCAGTTGCTTTGCTTTCGCGGCGTGCTCGACGGCGAGCTTGTAGTAGCTCTCGGCGCTGCCGCCGTTAAGCTCCAGACGGAAACCCCACAGAGAGAACGCCTCCGCCAAGGCGGCATGGGCCGGCGCGTAGGCCGGCGACTGGTCGAGCGCGTGGCGGAGAAAGGCCACCGCCTTCTCATAGCCTTCGATGTCGTAGAGCCGCATCATTTTGCGCGCCGCGCACAGGACATCCTCCAGCTTATGCTGCTGGCGGGGCTTTTTGTCCGGCTTCGCGGCCGCGGGATTCACCGGCTTTTTTCCTCCCGCCGAACCGGCCGGCTGCGCCTTGATTAGGATTACTGGTGCCATCGCATTACCCCGAAAGGATGATCTTCAACGCCTCGCCCAGCGAGGTCCGGCCGTCCGCGACGGCGCCCAGGGCGGCCTCGCGCAAAGTCTGCATGCCCTCGGTCTTGGCCCGCTCAGTGAGCGCATCGACGCTGGCTCCTGAAAGGATGAGGCTGCGCATCTCGGACGTAGTGATCGGCATGACTTCGAAGATGGGCATGCGCGACGTATAGCCGGTCTGGTTGCACTCCCGGCAGCCGACGCCGCGATAAAGCTCCGCCAATTCAGCCGCCTCATCCTCCGAAAGGAGCTTCCGCTCGTCCTCCGAAAGCGGCACCTGCAGCTTGCAGGTATCGCACAATACCTTGATCAGCCGCTGCGCGACGATGAGCTTGACGCTCGCGGCCACCAGGAACGGCGCCATACCCATATGCGTCAGGCGGGCGACTGTCGCCGGCGCGCTGTTGGTGTGCAAAGTCGAGAGCACCAGATGGCCGGTAATCGAGGCCTTGACCGCGATCTCGGCCGTCTCGATGTCGCGGATTTCGCCGACCAGCATAATATCGGGGTCCTGACGCAGGAAAGCGCGCAGCACCTTTTCGAAGGTCAGCCCGATGTCGGGCCGGACGGGCACCTGGGTAATCCCGGAGAGCCGGTACTCGACGGGGTCTTCCGCCGTCATGACATTGACGTCGGGATTGTTTATGGTGCTGATCATGGTATAGAGCGTGGTGGTCTTGCCGCTCCCGGTGGGACCGGTCACAAGGATGAGCCCGTTGCTGCCCCTAAGCGCCTTGGAGGCGTTCTCGACATCCGCTTCCCGCAGGCCGATATGATCCAGATCGCCCTGCAGCTTGCTGCCGCCGAGCACGCGCATTACGATCTTCTCGCCGTTCATGCCGGGCAGGGTGCTCACGCGAAACTCGACCTTCTTCCGGTTGATGGTGGCGCGAAACTGCCCATCCTGGGGCAGACGCCGTTCCGTGATAACCAGGTCCGACATAATCTTCACCCGGGCGGCAAGCCGTGCCGACAACGAGCTGGGAAACGAGCACAAATGCTTAAGCGAACCATTAAGGCGCAGCCGGACGGCGATCTCATGCTCCTGCGGCTCGATATGGATGTCGCTGGCGCCCATCTCGACCGCGCGTACGAGGATCTTGTTCACCCGGTTGATCAGCGGCGAATCGTTGGCGACGGCCTCGAGGCCGGCCTCGTCATCCACCTTGTCATCATCCTTCTCAATATCGATGAGGAGCTCCTCGGTGCTGTTGAGGTTCTCACCCTCGAGCTGCTGCAGGTTGGGCATCCCCTCCGGCATCTCGACATCAAACTCTCCGCCGGGCTCTTCCGGGCCGTCCGGCGCCGCGGTCTCCGCCTCCGCCGTCAGCTCCAATCCCGGCGCCGTCGGCTCCGCCGCGGGCTCAGCGGCGGGCGGCTTAAAGGACCCCTCTATTGCCGCGCCCAGCTCGATCACCGCCTCGGCCGGAGCCGCCGTTTTCGCCGCGGCCGCCGGCGGCGCCGGCTTATTGCGCGGCGCCGACGGCTTTAACAGCTTGGCGACCGAGGCCAGCAGCTGGGAGTTGGATACCGGCTTATCGAGAAAGTCCTGAACGTCCAGGTTCATATCCCGCAGCTGCCGCCGGTTGCGCGCCCCGGTGAACATGATCATCGGCGTCTTGCGCATTTCCTCATGTCCGCGGAGCTCCTGAATGAGCTCGTAGCCGTTAAGGCCGGGCATGTTGAAGTCGAGCAGGATCAGGTCGGGATGGTCCCGCAGCGCCTTCTGCAGCCCTTCATTCCCATCCTCGGCCGTATCAACCTCATATCCCTTTTCTTTAAGAAGATAGTGAACGACATCCCGATAATCCTTACTGTCGTCGACGACAAGAACGCGGCTTGTCGCCGGCACCGCAGCGCGCACCGCGACCGCCGCGCGGCCCGCGGGCCGGGACGGCACCGCGGGGCTGCTTGCCGTCCGCGGCGGAGGCTCTTTGCGCGGCGGCGGGGATACCGGCGGCGCAGCCGTCTCGATGATCGCCGGCACGGCCGGGGCTGCGGGCTCCGGGTCGTCGGTAGACAGCAGCCTGTCCAGCTCGTCGAGCAGGTCGTCGTTGATGCCGTTGTCGCTCATTGTATTACCGCCTCCGCCAGGGGACGATTGATCCCGAAGCGGCCGGCATCTTCTTCAGTATCGCCGCTCGGAGGCATTCGCACCGCGGCCTCCTTGGGATCAACGACGCCGCTGCGCGCCAGCTCGGCGAGCGATTTTTCCAGCGAGAACATTCCCGCGCGCCCGCCGGTCTCGATCATGTTTTTGATCATATGCGACTTGCCGTCGCGTATCTGATGGGCCACCCCGGCCGTCACCGACAGAAACTCGCGCGCGGCCACCATGCCGTTCCCATCGGCGCGCGGCAGCAGCACCTGCGATACGACTCCTTTCAAAGAGTTGGAAAGCTGGACGCGGATCTGCTGCTGCTGCTCCGCCGGAAAGACATCGACGATGCGGTCGATGGACTGCGCCGAGTCCGCGGTATGCAGCGTCGCGAAACAGAGGTGGCCGGTTTCCGCCGCGGTCAGCGCCAGGGAGATGGTTTCGACATCGCGCATTTCGCCGATCAGCAGCACGTCGGGATCCTGGCGCAGGGCCTGGCGCAGGGCATGCCCGAACGACCGGGTATCCACGCCGACCTCTCTTTGCCGAATCACGCTCATCTTGCGCTCGTAGACGAACTCGATAGGGTCCTCGATGGTGATAATGTGCTTGCGGTGATTCTGATTGATCTTTTCGATCAAGCAGGCCATGGTGGTCGACTTCCCGCTCCCGGTCGGCCCGGTCACGAGGATCAGCCCATGCGGATAGTCCGCGAGACTCATCACATTGGGCCCGAGGCCCAGGAACTCCGGGGTCGGGATCGTCTCCGGGATGACGCGAAAAACCGCCTCCGCCGCGCCGCGCTGACGCAGGACATTGATGCGAAAGCGCGCCGCGTCCTTGATCCGAATCGAGCAGTCCAAATCCATCTGCGCCTCGAACTCGGCCCGCTGCTTCTCGTACAAGCAGGAGTAGATCATCTTGCGGCAGGATTCGGCGTCCAAAGGAAGAAACTGGGACATCTCGATTAATTCGCCGTTGACGCGCACCATCGGCGGACGGCCTACCGTCAGATGGATATCGCTGGCGCCCAAGCCCAAACCGGCGGTTAATATGGAAACCAGGTTCGGCTTCTGCTGCGCCGGGACCGCCTCCGTGATGTCAGAATCCGCCATTATTCCCTCCCGCCTTCACTGTGATTCCAGTGTAGCGGAAGGGAGTAACATAACGGTCACGGAGGGGTAAACTTTTAATCAACGAATCGGAAACGACGCTTCAGCCGTCGGCTTTGATGCGGTAGCCGGAGCCGATGACGTTTTCCAGGCGCGAGGAGAACGGCTTGCCCAGCTTCTTTTTAAGGCGGGAAATATGGACTTGCAGGGTATGCGAGTCGTTGTAGACGTCGGTTTCATAGCCCCAGACGGTTTCCAGCAGATAATTCTGCGTATGCAGCTTGCCCGGCTTGCGCAGCAGCACGGTAAGGAGATCGAACTCCTTGCGGGTCAGCGCCACGCTCTTGCCGCGCACCTTGACCGTGCGCTCCACCACGTCAAGCGTCATGCCGAAGCGTGTCAGCGTATCACCGAGCTCTTCCGGCGCGCTGAAGCGCCGCAGCACGGCGTCGATCTTGGCCAGCAACATATCGGCTTTGACCGGCTTAATGAGGTAATCGTCGGCGCCGCCGCGCAGGCCGGTCACCATATCTTCATCCTTGACCTTGGAGCCCGAGAGCAGAATCACCGGGATATGCTGGGTGCGCCGATCCTCGCGCAGGCGCCGGCAGATGTCCCGGCCGTCGGCGTCGCCGAGCATGACATCCATAAGCACCAGATCGGGCCTCGACTCACCCACCTTAAACAGGGCTTCCCCGCCGCTGTCGCAGGCGACCGAAGAGTACCCGCCCTTCTTCAGCTGCGCCTGGGTGAGCTTGCTGACCGCCGGATCGTCTTCAACGACAAGTATCTTTTTCACTCTTCGCTCTACGGCGGTATTGTAGCAACAAAGCCGTCCGTTGATCATAATGTTAGCCGGCGTTGACCATGAATTTACCCCCCTCGTATACGCTATAGCATGTCCCAAGACTCTCCCGCCAAAGTCCTCGTGGTCGAAGACGATCCGACGGTCCTGCGGCTCACCGAGAGCGCGCTCAGCCGCGAGGGCTACCAGGTTTTGGCGGCCGCCACCGCGGATGCCGGACGGCGCGGCTTTGCGGAGCTGCGGCCGGACCTGGCCCTGCTCGACGTCGAGCTGCCCGACGGCAACGGCGTCGAGCTGTGCGGCGAGATGCGCGCCCGCGACGACGGGTCGATGCCGATCCTGTTTCTAACCGCGCATAACGAGATCGCGGACCGCCTGCGCGGCTTCGCCGCCGGCGCCAACGACTATATCCTCAAGCCATTCTCCTTCGACGAACTGACCGCTCGGGTGCGCGTGCATTTGGCGACCAAACAGTCCGGCGATACTTTAGTGCGCGAAAATCGCAAACTCGAACTGCGGGAGAGAACGCGGCGGGAATTGGCCGACATGATCGTCCACGACCTCAAGACGCCGCTGACCTCCATCCGCGGGACGCTGAGCATCATCCGGGAGTGCGGGCTGATCCATGACGCGCAGACCGTCCGCCTGCTGCAGATGTCGGAGGGGGCGACGGAGATGATGTCGCTGATGATAAACGACATCCTCGACCTCTCCCGGTTCGAGAACGGCGGCGTCGAGCCGAAGCTCGAAGACATCACCGCCGCCGGCTTGTTTGAACGTCTGGTCCGGCTCTTCGAGCCGCAATGCATGCGCCACAAGGTCGACCTGCGGACCGCCGTGCGCCCCAACGACCTGGCTTTCCGGTCAGACTACATGCTGCTGTTCCGCATGCTTGCCAATATTACCGCCAACGCCGTCCAGCACTCGCTGCGGACCGGCGGGTCGGAGATCATAATCGAAGCGGCGCGGGAGAACGGCCGGGTGAGGCTCGCGGTCCTCGACCGCGGTCCGGGCGTGCCGGACGCCGATAAAAAGCGCATCTTCGAGAAGTTCGTGCGCTTGGAGCCGGCCGCAGACCCCATGGAAAAGACTGGGGGCATCGGCCTGGCATTCTGCCGGCTCGCCGCCGAGGCGCTCGGCGCCAAAATCTGGGTAGAAGACCGGGAAGGCGGCGGCAGCCGGTTCACTATCGAACTCCCGGCTGAAAAAAGCTAGCTCCGCGCCGTCACTTCCTGGAGCTTTTCGCGTACGCGCCCGAACTCTTCCTGCATGGCGGCGAATTTCCGGCGCGCCTCATCGGGATCGCCGAATTCGGCGACCGCTTCGAGCTCCGCGCACCGCCCGCCCAAGCGGACGGCGCCCATGACGCGGCTTGAGCCTTTTAGCCGGTGCGCCAGCTTGCGCACCGTCTCGTGGTCGCCGCCGTCGAAAGCCCGCGCGATATCGCCCAAACGCTCGGGCACGTCCTTGAGATATATCCCGATGATCTCATTCAAGAGCTGCGGCTGATCCTGCGCGGTCTCGCGGATCTCATCGATAACGGACATGTCGATGGCCTCCGCCGGAGCGGCGGCGGACGGCGGCGCATCCTCCCGGCCGGAGATCCAGCGCTCGAGCATGCTCCCAAGCGCCTCCCTGGTGACGGGCTTGGGCAGGTGATCATTCATGCCGGCCTCCAGGGCCCGCTCCCTATCCGCCTGGAACGCATGCGCCGTAATCGCGATGATGGGGCCCTGATACGCGCCGCGCCGCCGGATCTCCCGCGCGGCGGCCAAGCCGTCCATAACCGGCATCTCGCAGTCCATGAGAATGGCCGCGTAGCCGCTCTGGGCATGAAGCGCGACGGCCTCCTGGCCGTTTTTCGCGACGTCGACCTCATAACCAAGATGCTTGATCAGGCTGCCCAGGACCATTTGGTTGACCGGATCGTCTTCGGCCAAGAGAACACGGGTGCCGTGGGGCACGTTCTGGGATTCGCACCGCGGCTTGTCCGGGACCACCCAATCCGCGGCATCGCCCTCCAGCAGCAGCCGCGCCCGCTGATGGAGCGCGTACCGTCCCACCGGCTTGGTCATGCAGGCGTTGCAGTCGCGGTCAATACCTCTTTTCCTGCAGTAGCTCTCGACGCTGTTGAGCCGGAGCACCCGGACTCCCGCGAGGTCCGGGTCCGCATTAATCGCCTTGATCACATCGGCGCCGTCCATCCCCTGCATCTGCATATCGAGCAGCAGCAGTTCGAAGGGGCGGCCCGCCTTGACGGCCCCGCGCAGCAGCTCCAGGCCGGTCTTGCCGTCGGCGGCGCATATCCCGTCGGCGCCCCAGTACTCCATATACCGCGCGAGCCGCTCGCGCAGCGCATCGCTGTCGTCGATGACGAGAATCCGCCTGCCGCGAAACGAACCCGCGGTCCCCCGACCGGCCGCGGAGCTCTCCGCCATCGTAAAGCGGGCGGTAAACCAGAACCGGCTGCCCCGGCCCGGCTCGCTTTCTAATCCGATCTCCCCTCCCATGCGTTCAACGAGGGTCTTGCAGATCGCGAGACCGAGCCCCGTCCCGCCGAAACGCCGCGTCGTTGAGCTCTCCGCCTGGGTGAATGAATTGAAAATTTCTCCCAGCTTCCCTTGCGCGATGCCGATCCCCGAGTCGATCACCTCAAACGACAACAGCACCGACTCGTCGCCGCGCTCCGCCACGGCGACATTCACCAGGACGTCTCCCCGCTCGGCGAACTTAATGGCATTGCCGACCAGGTTCGCCAGCACCTGCTGCAGCCGCACCGGATCCCCGATCAACACGTAGGGCACGTCCTCCCATATAGAGCTGACGATCTCGATCTTCTTCTTCCGGGCGCCCGGACCCAGCATCTGCAGCCCCTTTTCGACGACCTCGTGCAGGTCAAATTCGACGCGCTCGAGCTCAAGCTTGTCCGACTCAAGCTTCGAATAGTCGAGGATATTGTTGATGACGCCGAGGAGGTGTTCGCCCGAGCGTTTTATCGTGTCCACGAAATCCCGCTGCGAACTGTCAAGCGACGTCGTAGACAGCAGATCGGCCGTTCCGATAACCCCGCACAACGGCGTACGTATCTCGTGGCTCATATTGGCGAGAAAAGCCGATTTCACCTGCGCCGCGCGCAGCGCCTCGACTTCGGCATTTTTCCTGGCGGTGATATCGAAGCGAATCGCGACATAATGCTGCGGCGCGCCGTTCCGATCCAAAATGGGCGTTATCGTCGAGCTGAGCCAGTACAGGTTTCCGCCTTTGTCTTTATTTCTGATCTCGCCCCGCCATACCTCGCCGCGCCGGATGGTCTCCCACATATCGCGGAAGAACTCCTTGGGATGATGGCCGGAATTGACGATCCGGTGGTCCTTCCCGACAAGCTCGTCGCGCGAGTACTTAGACAGCATGCAGAAGCGGTCGTTGACATAGACGATCCGGCCCTTAACGTCGGTGATCGCCACGATCGCCGATTCGTCGAGGGCCAGCTTGATGTCTTTGTGATTGCGCAGCGCCCGGCGCAGCGCTTTTTCCTGCGTTTCCATACCCAACTACTGTAGCCGGTAAAGCCGCTCCCGACCACTCAAATCGGCATCAACAACAGCGGGCCGCCGCCGCAGCGTATTATTCCAGCTGGAAGATGAACTTCTGGGGCACGCGCACGGCCACCGGACGGCCGCGCCGCATGGCGGGAGAGAACAGCATGGTGCGGGCGGCCTTCTGCGCCGCCTCATCGAAGGCCCGGCCGTCCGAGCGCAGCACCTCGACCGGCGCGGTGCGCCCGTCCTCGCCGATCTCGAGCTTGAGGAGGACATGGCCCTCGCGGCCGGCGCGGCGCTCGGACTCGGGGTAGAAGCGGCGCAGGTTCTTGAGCAGCTCCTCTTTGTTGAGCAGGCGGGGCAGGAGATCGAGCGGCTGGCCGGTTCCGGTGCCGTCGCCGGTCCCTTCGCCGTAGCCGCGCCCGCCGCCGGAAAGCGGGGCGCTGCCGGTTCCGTGCAGCGCTCCGTCCGGGCCGCCCGGGGCGTCGGCGCCCGGCGTCTCCACCGCGCCCTCCGGCACGGCGAGCGGCGGCGGCGCAAAATCCGCCGCGGCGTTCACTTTCTCCGCCACCGGCTCGGCGGCGGTCGGCGCGGCGATCGGCTCGGGCCTGGCTTCCGGCAGCGCCGTCACCGGGACGACCGCGGGCGCCGGCTTGGGCGGCGCCTTGGGCGGCATCTGCGTCAGCGGCGCCTCCTTGGGCGCCAGCGGCTTGGGCGGCGCCTCATACACCGGCCCCGCCCTGCGCCCGCCGGTGCCCAAAGGGATACTGAGATCGATCTCCATCACCGGGCGGCTCGAGGCGAAGGGATTGCGCAGCCCGATGCCGGCCAGCAGCATCAGTCCGGCATGCAGCGCGAAGGAAGCTCCCAGGCAGCGCTTAAATAAAATCGGATCGGCGGGAGACGCGGCGAAAAAGCTCACCGCGACCGGACCTCCAGGCTGGCCTTGCGGATGCCTGCCCCGCGCACCACATCCAAAATGCCGACCATCTCCCCGTAGGAAACCGTCTGGTCACCCGCGACCATGACCCGGAGGTTCGGGTTTGTCCGCCGCATGCCGGAAAGCGTGGCGGCCAGCTCGGCGCGATCGACTTTCCGCCCCGCGAGGTAGAGCTTCCCCCGGCCGTTGTAGACCACCTCCAGCGCCTCGATTTCGGCGGTCTCCTGATGGGCGGCGGCGGGAACGTCCACCTTGATCGCCCGGCGGTTGATCAAGGGCGCCGTGGCCATGAAGATGATGAGCACGACCAGGATAATATCGACCAACGGGGTGACGTTAATGTCGGTGATCGCATCGGGGGATTCACCGCCGCTCTTCATTCAGCCTCCGTCTACGCGGACCGCAGATGCGAGAGGATCAGCCGGGACAAGGTTTCCGTCGCCGTCAGCAAATCCTGGACCTGCTTCTTGAAGTAGTTATAACTGATGACGCAGGGGATGGCAACGAACAGCCCCACCGCGGTAGCGATCAAGGCTTCGGAAAGCCCCGCCATCACCACCTCCGGACCGGCCGAGCTGTGCCGCGCCAGGTCATGAAAAGCGCGGATCACCCCCAACACCGTACCGAACAGGCCGACAAACGGCGCGTTGTTGCCCAGGGTCCCGAGGACCAGCAGGCGCTTCTCCAAAAAACGACGTTCCTCCAGGCTCGCCGCGACGAAGCGGTGCTCGGCGGAAGCCGGTCCCCGGCCGATCGACAGCAGCCCCGAACGGAGAATGCGGCTCACCGCGCCGGGCGAAGACTGCAGCAGCTTGTCGGCCGCTTCCAGCTTGTCCGCGTCGATCAGCTCGAGCAGCTTGCCGCGCAGGCCCGCCAGCAGTAAATCTTCCCGGCGCAGGACCAGCGCGCGCTCGATAATGATCGCAAGCGCGAAGACCGAAGCCAGAAGCAGCCCCCAGATGACCCAGTCGCCCCCGGTCAGCGCGAACGCTTTGATAATCCCAAGTCCCATGGCCGCCTACTCGCTGTCCTTGAATTTTTTCAGGCGCAGCAGCGCCCCGGCCAGCTCCGCGCGCACGATCGGGTCCGGCTCACCGATCAGCCGGCTCTGCAGCAGCCGGTACTCGAAGCCTTCGCCGAGCTCGCCGATATAGCGCGTGGCCAGCGCGCGGATAAACCAGTCGTTGTGACTCGCATAGTCGCGCAGGATCTGCCGGCTCAGCTCGAAGCCGAGCTCCTTGCGCCGCCAGTCCGCGGCCGAGGCGATGACGCGCAGGATGAAGCTCTGGTCGTCGTGCGCGGCCTGGCGCACCCGGTCGCGGGCGGGCACGCTGTCGAGCAGCAGCAGGGCCTCGAGCGCGCCCAAGCGGACGGTAAAATTCTCATCGACGATCGCGTCCTGGGCCGGGCCGAGGAACATCTCGTTTTTGGTATAGCCCAGCGCGACGAGCGCGGCCGCCCGCAGCTGCGGATTCTCGCCGGTCCGGGTCACATCACGCAGGGCGTTCTGCAGGGGAACATCCTTAACGCCGGCGAGACCTTCAAGCAGCAGGAAGCTCAGCTCCGTATAGCGCGTCTTGAGCTTGTGGCCGCGCTGGGTCACCAGCTTGCTGAGATTGGCGAGCGAGGAGTCGTTCGGGTCCGGCCGCAGACCCTTGGACTGCAGCAGCCGTAAAAGCGTCGCGTTGACCCGGGGATCGATCCGGTACTGATCCGGTATTTTTTCGCGCGGCGCGGTGATGACGATCGGGTCGAGCTCGAAATACAACGACGGCACGCCTTGCGCGGCGGCGGAAACCGCGAGGGACCCCGCGACGAGGAGGAGCGCGGCGCGCATCACGGCTCCTCCGACTTGGGGAAAAGTTTGAGCGCGGCGATCGCGTACTCGGCGAGAATAAAAGGATCCTTCTCCGTGTCCAGCAGGCGGACGAAGGTATGATAATCCTTCCCCTCGCCGAAATCCCCGAGGTAGCGCGCGGCGTTGGCCCGGACCAGCCAGTTCTGGCTGCCGAGGAAATCGCGCAGCTTGTCGAGACCCGACGTATCGCCCAGCCGCGCCAGCGCCTGGGCGCAAAAGACCCGCAGCACCGGCTCGATGTCATTTTGCCAGGCCACCGTTAACAGCGGCAGCGCCTTCTGCCTGAGCTCGGCGGCGTGCTTCCCGCCGTCGGCCCAGACCATCAAGGCCTCCAGCGTGCCGAAGCGAATCGCGGGATGATTATGCGCCACCGCTTCATGAAACACCGCATAGTCCTCAGGGTTGTGGAACCTGGCCAGGCCGATCAGGGCGGTGGTGCGCACCTCGGGCTCCCGGGCCCAGCGCGCCATCTCCACCAGCCTCTTGCGCAGCGCCTCATCGGGATCGCGGGCCAGCGCCTCGGCGACGGCAACGCCGGGATTCAAATAGCGGTTGCGCAGCTGATAGCCGATCGGAGAGCCCACTTTTAGAATCTCACAGAACGCCGCCGGGGTCGCGCTCTCGTCGCATAGCCCGATATCCGGCTTGATTTTGTCGACGCGTTCCAGAACGTCGACCAAGGCGTTGAGTATTTGGGGATCGGTCTCAGATAAAGATTTCGGCGGGGGCGGCGCGCCGGGGAGAAAAATCGGCGCGTTCGGATCGACCGGCAATTCCACGCAGCCCAGGCATAGCCCGAGAGCGGCCGCGCCCGCCAGCAAATAGTACTGTGTCTTTCTAGCCATTTTGTCGACCGAATGAGATTATAGATAGTTCCCTATACCGTGCACAATATCAACATTTCATATACTGGATTTCGTCATGACGGACGATCTGAAGATAGCGCACGAGAAACTCGCCTCGGCCCGACGCCCCTGCGCCTTGGCCGGGGCCGGACTTTCCGCGGAAAGCGGCGTCCCCACCTTCCGCGGCGCGCAAGGACTGTGGAAGCGCTACCGGCCCGAAGAGCTCGCCTCGCCGGCGGCTTTCGCCCGGGACCCGAAGCTCGTCTGGGAGTGGTACGACTGGCGCCGGGGGCTTATCGCCGAGACCGCGCCCAATCCGGGACACCGGGCGCTGGCCGAGATCGAAAAACGCTGCCCCGACTTTTGGCTGATCACGCAAAACGTCGACGGGTTGAGCCGGCTGGCCGGGAGCCGGCGCGCGCTGGAGCTGCACGGCAATATCTGGCGCCTGCGCTGCACCGGCTGCGCCGAGTCCCGGGAGGACCGGCGGACGCCGCTGCCCGAACTTCCACCGATCTGCGAAAAGTGCTCGAGCCTGCTGCGCCCGGACATCGTATGGTTCGGAGAGAGCCTCCCCCCCGAGGTGATAGGGCAAGCGTTCACCGCCGCGCGGGAGGCCGATCTGTTTTTGGTCATCGGAACAGCCGGCGCGGTTGAGCCGGCCGCCTCGCTCGCCCGCCTCGCCAAAGCCAACGGCGCCTATGTCGTCGAAATCAACCCCGACGAAACATCGCTGAGCGCGGTATGCGACCTGGCGCTGCGGGGCAAGTCGGGCGAAATCCTTCCGCGCCTGCTTGATTGACACCCCCGATGCATTTTCTCTATAATATCCTTAGTTATCCGGCCTTTTCGGGTTTTCTACACGGGATACGGCCCTGGGTTGATCCTCTCCGGAGGGTTATCTAGAGTCGTTTTCATTTAAGGGCTGGCTGTTTTCGCGGGCGTAGTTCAATGGTAGAACACGAGCCTTCCAAGCTCGATACGTGGGTTCGATTCCCATCGCCCGCTCCATTGAGCAGGACCGTGTTTTCGCTGAGGTAGCTCAGCTGGTAGAGCATCTCCATGGTAAGGAGAAGGTCGTGGGTTCGATCCCCATCCTCAGCTAAGATTTCGTGCAATGCCGTAATTTGGTAGGATCAAACTGAATTATTTGAACCAGCACCGAAGGTTCACATAGGAGACAGCTATGGCGAAGGAAAAATTTAACCGCACCAAACCGCACGTAAACATCGGGACGATTGGTCACGTAGACCACGGCAAGACGACGCTGACGGCGGCGATCACCTCGGTGATGGCGAAGAAGGGCTTGGCGAA
>JBDRPD010000026.1:0-22128 GCA_043827405.1 Elusimicrobiota bacterium
TCGAAGTGGCCCAGCACCTGGGCGAACGGACGGTGCGGACCATCGCGATGGACGCCACCGACGGCCTCTCCCGCGGCCTGTCGGTCCAGAACAGCGGTTCCCCGATCCTGATGCCGGTCGGCCCCGCCACCCTCGGCCGGATCCTCGACGTCATCGGCCGCCCGGTGGATGAGAAGGGACCGGTCATCGCCGACAAGTTCTATCCGATCCACCGGTTGCCCCCGACCTTCGTCGAGCAGGACACGAAGGTGGAGATGTTCGAGACCGGCATCAAGGTGGTCGATCTGCTGGCTCCGTACCGCCGGGGCGGGAAGATCGGCCTGTTCGGCGGGGCCGGCGTCGGCAAGACGGTCCTCATCATGGAGCTGATCAACAACGTCGCCAAGCAGCATGGCGGCGTCTCGGTATTCGGCGGTGTCGGCGAGCGCAGCCGCGAGGGCAACGACTTGTGGCATGAGATGAACGAGGCCAAGCTGCAGGACGGCAATACCGTCCTCTCCAAGGCCGTGCTGACCTTCGGTCAGATGAATGAGCCTCCCGGGGCGCGGGCCCGCGTCGGGCTGACGGCGTTGACCCAGGCCGAGTACTTCCGCGACAAGAAAGGCCAGGATGTGCTGCTCTTCATCGACAACGTCTTCCGCTTCGTGCTGGCGGGCGCCGAGGTCTCGGCGCTTCTGGGACGTATGCCGTCGGCCGTAGGTTATCAGCCGACCTTGACCACCGAGATCGGCAACCTGCAGGAGCGGATCACCTCGACCAAGAAGGGCTCGATCACCTCGATCCAGGCGGTGTACGTTCCCGCCGACGATCTGACCGACCCGGGCGTCGCGACCACGTTCACCCACCTGGATGCGACCACGGTGCTTTCGCGCCAGATCTCGGAGCTCGGCATTTACCCGGCCGTCGATCCGCTTGACTCCACCTCCCGCATCCTCGATCCGCGCATCGTCGGCGACGAGCATTACAAGATCGCGCGCGCGGTGCAGAAGGTCCTGCAGCGCTACAAGGATCTGCAGGATATTATAGCGATCCTCGGCATCGACGAGCTGTCGGAAGAAGACAAGTTGATGGTTTCCCGCGCGCGCAAGATTCAGAAATTCCTCTCGCAGCCGTTCCATGTGGCGGAGGGCTTCACCGGCCGTTCCGGCAAGTACGTCAAGCTCAAGGACACGATCGCCGGCTTTACTGAGCTGGTTGAGGGCAAGTGCGACGATATGCCCGAGCAGGCGTTCTACATGGTCGGCACCATGGACGAGGCGCGCGCGAATGCTGAAAAGATGAAGGCGACGGCGTAGGCGCCCACGGAGCAGCCCATGGCTAAAACCTTGACGTTGGAACTGGTCACGCCGGAAAAGGTGGCGCTGACCCAGGAAGCGGAGTTTGTTGTGCTGCCCGCGTTTGAGGGCGAGATGGGCGTGCTGCCGGGCCACGAGCCTTTTATGGTGCAGCTCACCCCCGGCGAAGTCCGCGTGGATGGCGCCGGCGAACGCAAGCTGTTGGCGGTTTCCGGCGGCTTCGCCCAGGTCCTCGACGACAAGATTTCCATCTTCGCGGAGACGGCGGAGATGGCCGGCGAGATTGACGCCGAGCGGGCGCGGCAGTCGCTGGAGCGGGCCAAGGCGGAGAGC
The DNA here is from genome assembly GCA_043827405.1 of Elusimicrobiota bacterium. Lineage (GTDB taxonomy): Bacteria > Elusimicrobiota > Elusimicrobia > UBA1565 > UBA1565 > JBDRPD01. The sequence continues at coordinate 1,629 of JBDRPD010000026.1, forward strand.
AAGCGGCGGGATATCGATTCCATGACGTTGGCCCAGGCCGCCTCCGCAGTCAAGCGAGCCGAGGTGCGGCTGCGTATCGCGGAGCTTAGGAAGCTGCCCAAGCGCGCCCGGCCCGGCCGCTGATATCCGGCATGTCCATCGCCGCCTGGCTCCTGGTCGGCTTGCTGGGCGCCGCCGGCGCCCAGGAGACGTCCGTCCCATCGCAGTTCTGGCTCAAGTCCTACCCTATCCAGGAAGTCGGCGCCCATTGGCATATTGATCTTCAGGTGGAAGACTTCCATAAGTCCCGCCGGAAAATCCTGGGCTGGATGCGGAAGTATGAGGCGTCTTCGCGCCTGCCGCTGGAGGGTACGGGCTCGACCTCCGAATTTAAGTTCCAGCAGTTCTCTTTCGCTATTTCCCGCACCGCCGCGCAGAAAGTCTTTGCGCAGCTTAAGCGGCTGGGAGTTGTGCGCCGCGCCCAGCAGGCGGAAAGCGGACTGCCTGACTACTCGCAGGAGATTTCGCTCAAGTTGGGCCGGCTGCGCGCCGAGCAGCAGGCGGGCGGTGAGATCCTCCGGCGCCTGACGGCGGTCGGGGCGCTGACCGAAGAGCTGATCACCCATCTGGCGGAGGCGGAGGCCGCACAGCTGCGTGCGCGCGATACCGTACTTCTTAATATTGTGCTGGAAGAAAAGCGCCCGTGAGGCGCGCCCTGCCGGCGTTCTGTGTGCTGGTCCTGGCGGGATGTTTTTCGCTGGCGGAGAAGAAGAACCCGTATCTCATCGCGCCCCCGGAGAAGCCGACCACCATCAGGACCCTGCATCATACTTTCGCGCTGCAGATGCTTTCGGAACGCCGCGCCGCAAGCGTGTCGCTGCAGGCTTTTAACACCGGGACCCTGCGGACGCGCGGCGAGGCCGTGTCCGCGCTGAAAAGCTACAACGCGAAAGTGAAGCTGGACGTCCCCGCTTTTCTTATTAAGCACAGCAAGCAGGGGTGGATATTGTTCGGCACCGGTCTAAGTCCGCAGCGGGAGCGGCGTCCGGGCGAGGCGTTGGTCCGGGTGGTCAAGTTTCTCGCCTCGTTCGACTATACGTTTCGCTACGAGCAGAAGAAGGGCCGCGATATCGTCGCCCAGTTGAGGGAGGAGGGCATATCTCCGGCGGAGATTCGCTGGATTATTGTGCCCTACTGGGATGCGGCGACCGTCGGCATGCTGGACTCCTTCCCCGGGGCCACGGTCGTGGTTAACCGGCGGGAATGGGAGTGGCAGCAGGAAGCGGCCGCGGCGAAGCCGGGCCCGCTCGCCCCGGCGGTCTTTGCGGGAAAAATCAAGCTGCAGTTTGTGGACATGCATAATCAGCCGGCGTTCGGCGCATTTGAGAATGGGGTGGACTTTTTCGGAGACGGCAGCCTGTATCTTGTCAGCCTGTCGGGACGTACTCCGGGCAGTATCGGCGCGTGGCTGAACCTGGATAATGGGCCGGTGCTGCTGACGGGGGGCGCGGCGTTCGTCGTCGACAACTACATGGATTTCGCGCTGCCGGTCAAGGACAAGATCTTCGACCTGGAATACTACTGGCACAGCCTGCACGTCATTCATGCGATGCGGCGCGGCGTGCCGCAGGTGGTTGTTTTTCCCGGCAATGACCTCGTCCCGCTGCGGCTGTCGGCGCGGTCGGATATATCGCGCGGCGGAAAATAAATTTAACGCTTGACATTCGGCGATTGATTTCGCATAATCTCAGCAGTTCCGCAGGAGTACGTTCCCACGGACGACGGTGCATCCTCACCGGAGACTTCTGGTAGGACGACAGAAGCCGAGAAGGATTTTGCTCTTTGATAATTGGTTTTGCAAGCGAATGGGCGCCCTGAATTTTCCAACGGGCGCGCGAACGTCGCGCGTTTGAGGGATTGAGGGAATAGGATTAATTGGTGTTGGTTCATCTGTATGGACCGAACCGCTCCAGATAAGCGATTTCGATGAGAGCAGCCGGTATGGCTGTGGATTCGTAAAAGTTTAAATGGAGAGTTTGATCATGGCTCAGAGTTAACGCTGGCAGCGTGCATAACACATGCAAGTCGAACGGACTTATTTTAGCTTGCTAGGATAAGTTAGTGGCAGACGAGTGAGTTACACGTAAGAAACCTGCCCCGGAGTGGGGGACAACCTGCCGAAAGGTGGGCTAATACCCCATATTATCTCATGTCGGCATCGACGAGAGATGAAAGGCCTCGGTCGCTCCGGGAGGGTCTTGCGGACTATCAGCTTGTTGGTGAGGTAATGGCTCACCAAGGCTAAGACGGTTACCCGGCCTGAAAGGGCGTACGGGCACGGAGGCACTGAGACACGGGCCTCACTCCTACGGGAGGCAGCAGTGGGGAATCTTGGACAATGGGGGAAACCCTGATCCAGCAACGCTGCGTGAAGGATGAAGGCCTTCGGGTCGTAAACTTCTTTTCTATGGGAAGAACCCCTTCGGGGATGACTGTACCATGGGAATAAGCCCCGGCTAAATATGTGCCAGCAGCCGCGGTAAGACATATGGGGCGAGCGTTACTCGGAATCACTAGGCGTAAAGCACGTGTAGGCGGATACTCAAGTCTGCTGTGAAATCTCCCGGCTCAACTGGGAGTGGTCAGTGGAAACTAAGTGTCTAGAGTTAGGTAGGGGGCATCGGAATTCCTGGTGTAGCGGTGAAATGCTCAGATATCAGGAGGAACACCGATGGCGAAGGCAGATGCCTGGGCCTTAACTGACGCTGAGACGTGAAAGCCAGGGGAGTAAACAGGATTAGATACCCTGGTAATCCTGGCTGTAAACGATGATAACTAGGTACGGGGGGTATCGACCCCCTCCGCGCCGACGCTAACGCATTAAGTTATCCGCCTGGGGAGTACGGCCGCAAGGTTAAAACTCAAATGAATTGACGGGGGCCCGCACAATCGGTGGAGCATGTGGTTTAATTCGACGCTACGCGAAGAACCTTACCTGGGCTTGAACAGCTAGTGGTACCCTCGTAGAAATACTTGGGGACCCGCAAGGGAGCTAGTAGAGGTGCTGCATGGCTGTCGTCAGCTCGTGTCGTGAGATGTTGGGTTAAGTCCCGCAACGAGCGCAACCCCTGTCCTGTGTTGCTACCCGTAAGGGAGGACTCTCAGGAGACTGCTGCGGACAACGTGGAGGAAGGTGGGGACGACGTCAAGTCATCATGGCCTTTATGTCCAGGGCTACACACGTGCTACAATGGCACACACAGCGTGATGCAATACCGTAAGGTGGAGCAAATCAATAAAGTGTGCCCTAGTTCGGATTGAGGGCTGCAATTCGCCCTCATGAAGGTGGAATCGATAGTAATCGCAGATCAGCAGGCTGCGGTGAATACGTTCCCGGGCCTTGTACACACCGCCCGTCACACCACGAAAATTCATTGCAACAGAAGTCCATGGCAACATGGCCCAAGTTGTGATGAGTAATTGGGGTGAAGTCGTAACAAGGTAGCCGTACCGGAAGGTGCGGCTGGATCACCTCCTATAACTTCCTTTTTCTCACGAGAACGGAAGAGTCGAACCCTTGACTTACTGATGTCCGAATCAACGGAGTCGGTAAATCGCGGGGCGCTCATTGGCTTGCAAGGCCGTTTTTACCGCCCGCCTGACGGGCGGCCAACCTGGGCTCGTAGCTCTGTGGTTAGAGCACACGCTTGATAAGCGTGGGGTCGGAGGTTCAAATCCTCCCGGGCCCATGATTCTAACCTGTCTGAACGTACGGGCCCATAGCTCAGCTGGGAGAGCGCCTGCTTTGCAAGCAGGAGGTCAGCGGTTCGATCCCGCTTGGGTCCAAAACGGCAGCCAAACCGATTTTTGTTCATTGACAATTAAAAGTACGCCATGCAGCTCCGGCGCGTAATTCCCCTCGAGGGTGGCCAACCGCGACAGGCATGGAAATAGCAACTGCAAGCAAGCGTCATTAAATCTGCAGAAGTAAAGCAGTGCTTGACTATCCGGACCGTGAGGTCCGGGTGTGATTGAAGAATATGGTCAAGCTATTATGGGTGCATGATGGATGCCTTGGCGTCAGAAGCCGAAGAAGGACGTGGTAAGCTGCGATAAGCCTCGGGGAGCTGCAAACAAGCATTATATCCGAGGATTTCCGAATCGGGAAACCGCATGTACTGCAGGGTGAAGGGCTGGCTTTCGGGCCGGCATATAGCTTTGCAGAGATAACCCAGGGAAGTGAAACATCTCAGTACCTGGAGGAAGAGAAATCAACCGAGATTCCCCTAGTAGCGGCGAGCGAACGGGGAATAGCCCAAACCGTCTGGACTTGTCCGGGCGGGGTTGTAGGGCTCATCCGGTTAAGAACCGAGGAGTTACAAATCGACGGGTAGCAGAATGGTCCTGGAAAGGCCAACCATAGAGGGTTCTAGTCCCGTATGCGAAACTTGGTCGACTCCTGATGAGTACCTGAGTACCACCGGCCACGTGCAATCTGGTGGGAAGCTGGGGGGACCACCCTCCAAGGCTAAATACTCTCTGACGACCGATAGTGAACTAGTACCGCGAGGGAAAGGTGAAAAGAACCCCTGACGGGGAGTTAAAAGAACCTGAAATCGTGCACCTACAAGCAATGGGAGGCCAATGACTCCGGTTTCGACTGGAGTAAGGGCTGACCATGTGCCTATTGAAGAATGATCCGGCGAGTTAGTAGGCCGAGCAAGGTTAAGGGTCGTATGAAAGTGCGATCCGAAGCCGTAGCGAAAGCGAGTCCGAAAGGGCGTTTAGTTCGGTTTATTAGACCCGAAGCCAAGTGATCTATGCCTGTCCAGAGTGAAGGTTCAGTAAGATGAACTGGAGGCTCGGAGTGTTTAGCGTTGAAAAGCTACTACATGAGGTGGGTATAGGGGTGAAAGGCCAATCGAACTTGGTGATATCTGGTTCTCCCCGAAATAGCTTTACGGCTAGCGTCGGGTGTTAAACAGCGGGGGTAGAGCACTGGTAGGTGTAGGGGGAGCAACCCTCTTTCCGAAGCCTGTCAAACTCCGAATACCGTTGTGTATTACCCGGCAGTCAGTTCGTGAGGGATAAGCTTCACGTGCAAAAGGGAAACAGCCCAGATCGCCGAATAAGGTCCTTAAGTGCATGCTAAGTGGTAAACGATGTGGATTCGCTTAAACAGCTAGGAGGTTGGCTCAGAAGCAGCCATCCTTTAAAGAGTGCGTAACAGCTCACTAGTCTAGTGGATCTGCGCGGAAGATGACTCGGGGCTCAAGCATGCCACCGAATTCGCGACATCAACTGCTCTTCGGAGCAGCTGTTGGGTAGGGGAGCGTTCATAGCGCGGTGAAGGCATACCGCAAGGAGTGGGGGAATTAACCCTGACTGGAGCGCTATGAAGTGAGAATGCCGGAATAAGTAGCGAGAAACAAGGTGAGAATCCTTGTCGCCGAAAACCTAAGGTTTCCTAGAGCAACGTTCGTCGGCTCAGGGTTAGTCGGTCCTAAGGCGAGGCCGAAAGGCGTAGTCGAAGGGCATCCGGTTAATATTCCGGAACTAAGATGGTTCCTTATGGCTAAGGGGTGACGCAGAAAGGTAAGCCTACCGGAGAAAGGTCGTTCCGGGGAAAGACAGGTAGGGCGCTACGCTCCTCCAGGTAAATCCAGAGGAGTAGCCCGAAAGTCGAGACTACCGTGGGGAGACCCATGGGAAGTGGCCCAACTACGCTGCCAAGAAAACCCTCGTAGACTGGAATTGTCTTAACCGTACCGTAAACCGACACAGGTGGGTGGGGTGAAAATCCTAAGGCGCGCGAGTTAGACTTGGTTAAGGAACTCGGCAAATTGATCCCGTAACCTCGGAAGAAGGGATGCTCCCATAGCGATATGGGAGCCGCAGTGAAATGGGGGCTGCAACTGTTTAACAAAAACACAGGTCTCTGCTTAAAACGTAAGTTGATGTATAGGGACTGACTCCTGCCCGGTGCTGGAAGGTTAAGGGGAGCTGTTAGGCTTCGGCCAAAGCGGTGAACTTAAGCCCCAGTAAACGGCGGCGGTAACTATAACCGTCCTAAGGTAGCGAAATTCCTTGTCGGGTAAGTTCCGACCTGCACGAATGGAGTAATGATGGCCCCGCTGTCTCAACCAAGTGCTCGGCGAAATTGTGCTGCGAGTGAAGACGCTCGCTACGCGTGGCTACACGAAAAGACCCCGTGGAGCTTTACTGTAACCTGGTATTGATTTATGGTCTCGAATGCGTAGGATAGGTGGGAGCCTTTGATGTCATCCTTGAGGGGATGGCGGAGGCAACGGTGAAATACCACCCTTTCCGGACTGTGACTCTAACGAAAGGCCGTAATCCGGTCGTCGGACATTGCCAGGCGGGCAGTTTGACTGGGGCGGTAGCCTCCTAAAGAGTAACGGAGGCGTCCAAAGGTTCCCTCAGGGCGCATAGAAATCGCCTATTGAGTGTAATGATAGAAGGGAGCTTGACTGCGAGACCTACAAGTCGAGCAGGGACGAAAGTCGGGCATAGTGATCCGGTGGTACCTTGTGGAAGGGCCATCGCTCAACGGATAAAAGCTACCCCGGGGATAACAGGCTGATTCTCTCCAAGAGTTCATATCGACGAGAGAGTTTGGCACCTCGATGTCGGCTCATCACATCCTCCCGCTGGAGCAGGTGGGAAGGGTTGGGCTGTTCGCCCATTAAAGTGGTACGTGAGCTGGGTTCAGTACGTCGTGAGACAGTACGGTCTCTATGTGCCATGCGCGTAGGAAGCTTAAGAGGATTTGACCATAGTACGAGAGGACCTGGTTGAACGAACCTCCTGTGTGCCAGTTGTCCTGCCAAGGGCATCGCTGGGTAGCGGAGTTCGGAAGGGATAAACGCTGAAAGCATCTAAGCGTGAAACCCGCCTCAAGATAAGGCTTCCCTCCCTCTTCGGAGGGCAGAAGGACCCCGGAAGACTACCGGGTTGATAGGCTGGGCGTGTAAGACGGGTGACCGTTTAAGCTAACCAGTACTAATCGTCCGTGAGGCTTGACCATATGCTTCAATCACCAAACGTTGGCTTGCAGTTTGCGATAAAAATTTAGTACAATTGACACAGTAGGTCTTAGGATAGTTCGGAGTTCGCCGCGCCCCGCGCGACGATGATGGACGGAAAGCCATACACCCAAACTCCTTCCTAAACCAAAGCCTGGTTCCGATCGTGCAGGCGTAAAGTATACGGTCGGGTGATTCGAGGGGCAGATTAGGCCGGTGACTTTACCGGCAGGGACACACCCGTTCCCATCCCGAACACGGCAGTTAAGCCTGTCAGGGCCAATGGTACTAGCACCCAATTCGGTGCTGGGAGAGTAGGTAGCTGCCGGCCTTATCGGCCCCTCGAACACCTCTAAATAAAGGTGTCGTTTTAAATGGATAATTGTATACGGGGACTAGTGCGGCCCCTGTGTCTGCTGTTTATATTTTCTATTAGTGCCCAGGCGCAGACCCTCGGCTCAACGGCCCGGCAGCTGAGCAAGGGGGCTTTTGAGACGACGGTAATGTATCAGGGGACCTCGAAGCAGCATCTAAACTTTGAGGTGACCGACGGCGGAAGCTGCGCGCCCAACGCCACGATCCCGGTCGCCAACTTCAACTGCGGCAGCACGGCCGATGTCGCCGGCCGCGGCAACGGCCAGGCGATGATCGCCAAGTTTAACTATCAGCCCGCCGAGCGCGGGCTGATTTTTTATGCCACGGCAGGGGTCGGCGACTATGCCGTCAAGGTCGGCACCGTCACCGTCTTCAACTCCTCGCTCGAGGACAAGGCGGGCTTTTTAACCTCTTTTGGCGCCAAGGCGGTGGTGGTGCCGGATACGATCGTTTCGCCCGCATTTGCGCTGGATGCGAGCGTCGGGATGCAGCGCTACTACGGCGGCGGCGAGCGGCTGGATTTCATGCAGCTCCAGGTCGCGCTTGAGGCGAGTCACCGCTTTGACCTCAAGGATTTCGGCTTGGCGGTGGAGCCGTACGGCGGCGTGAAATGGCTGCGCAACCAGGCCTACCTGAAGAACATCGCGACGCAGTCGCGCGTCGGCGGCCGGAAGCAGATCACGACTCCATTCCTGGGAGTTAAAGTGCCGATTTTCGAGAAGGATAGTCTTTTCTTTGAGATGTCGATGGTGGATGGAGTTCAATACGCCACGGGGCTGACGGTACGGTTTAAATAGGCTTATGAAACTTACAAAAGAACAAAAGACGGTAAAAGCGAAGGATTTGGCCGAGACGCTTAAGGGTGCGACGCACCTTTATTTTACCCAGTATCAGGGCTTGAAGTTCCAGGAGCTCGCGGAGCTGCGGGGAAAGCTGCAGCATGTCGGCAGCTCGTACCGAGTAATCAAGAATTCGGTACTCAAGCATGCCCTCAAGCAGGCCGGCATCAAGATCGGGGACGACAGCGTCCTGTCCGGTCCCAATGCCCTGCTGTTCGGCGCCGGCGATGACCCGGTCTCTCCCGCGAGGATCCTTGTCAAATTCGACAAGGAGCTGGAACCCCTAAGGCTGCGGGGCGGCGTCGTCGACGGGCAGTGGCTCAGCGAGGCGGAGCTTCGGCGGCTGTCTACGCTGGGGACCAAGCCCGAGGTTCTGACGCAGCTCGCCTGCGCCCTGTACGCATCGGTGGCCCAGTCGGCCGGCGTGTTGGCGGCGCCCATCAGGGATATGGTGCTGGTGTTGAAGGCTTTGGAAGAAAAGAAGAAGTCCGAGGCGGCGGCGTAATAATACCGCGCACAGTCCCTGCGCCCGAACGGGCGCAGGTGCCCGCCTCTCCGCGGTTAGGGGGAGCGGGTGCCTGAGGGGGATAAGCTCCGGCATCGGCCGGGGGCTGTCGAAAGGAGATAACAAAATGACTGCTACGAAACTGAAGAAAGAAGAGATCGTCGAAGCGATTTCCGAGTTGACCGTTCTGGAGCTGTCGGAGCTGGTCAAGGCCGTCGAGGAGAAGTTTGGTGTTAAGGCCCAGGCCGCCGCAGTCGCCATGCCTTCCGCCGGAGCCGCTCCCGCCGCCGCCGCCGCCGAAGAGAAGACCGATTTTGAGGTCGTTCTCGCCGCCGCCGGCGACAAGAAGATCCAAGTTATTAAAGCCGTCCGCGAGATCACGGGCCTCGGACTTAAGGAAGCCAAGGATCTCGTCGAAGGCGCGCCCAAGCCGGTCAAGAGCGGCGTGCCGAAGGCCGAGGCTGAGGAGATGCAGAAGAAGCTCACGGCCGCCGGGGCGAGCGTCGAACTTAAGTAACGCGGACAGAACAGCCTGTTATTTGTGGGGCGGAGGAACGCCGAAGCGGCGTTGTTCCTTTGTCGTGTCGGAGATGGGCGCAGCCTCTGCGCGAGCGTAGCGGAGGATGAGGAAAAGCATGGAGCAAGTCAAGTTCTCGAAGATCCTGAAGGTCCTGGACATCCCGGATCTGCTGGAAATGCAAAAGAGGTCGTTTCGCGACTTTCTTCAGGAGGACGTGCGTCCGGAGGATCGCCGGCTCGTCGGCCTCCAGGCGTCATTCGAGGATGTCTTTCCGATCGAGTCGACGGATGCGAGCATGGTGCTCGAGTTTATCCGCTTCGAGTTCGGGAAGACCCGCTATTCCAGCGTCGCGGATGCGCAGGCGCATGATGCGACATTTTCCACGCAGCTGAAGGCAGTGCTGCGGCTCTCTTCACGCCAGCCTTCCGGGAAGCTCAAGCAGATCGTTGAACAGGAAGTGGTCCTGTGCGAAATACCGCTCATGACCGATACCGGATCCTTTGTCATAAACGGCGCCGAGCGCGTAGTCGTTAGCCAGCTGCACCGCTCGCCCGGCATCGTTTTCGAGGAAGACGACGACAAGAAGATCTCATCGCTTGGGCGCAAGCTCTTCTTCGCCCGGATCATCCCGTACCGGGGAGCCTGGGTCGAGTTTGAGTTCGACCTCAACAACGCCCTATTCGTGCGCGTCGACCGCAAGAAGAAGTTCCCGGCGACGGCGTTTCTGCGGGCGTGCGGGCTCGAGTCGGACGCCGAGATCCTGCAGATCTTTTTCTCCTGCGAGGACCTGGACGTTTCAACGGACAATGCGCCTAATATTCTGCGCCGGGTCTGCGCCGAGGATGTGGCATGCCGCAAAACCGGCGAAGTCCTTTTGGAGGCGCGCCACCCCGTCACGCATGAAGCGATCAAGCGGATGATCGAGAATAATATCAAGACCGTCAAGGTCTTGGCGGCCAGCCCGGAGAAGGAAAATCCCACGATCTGGGAGACCCTGCGCAAGGACTCCTACAAGAGCTCCAAGGAGGCGCAGCAGGAGATTTATAAGAAACTGCGCGGCCAGGAGTTTATCGTCCCCGGGCAGGCGGAGCAGTATTTGGACAACCTGCTGTTCAAGAACCTGCGCAAATATGACGTGTCCAATGTCGGCCGCTACAAGATTCGTAAAAAGCTCGGGCTGCTGCTGGCGGCGCTGGCGGCGAGAAAGGAGCTGCGCTTCGAGGTCCCCTCGGAGCGCCGGCGCACGCTGACGCTGGAGGACCTGCTGGTCACTATCCAGTACATTATCATGCTCAACTCCGGCGAAACGGAGTTCGAGTTCGGGGGCGAGGCCTGCCGGGTCGTAGTTGATGATATCGACCACCTGGGCAACCGCCGCGTTCGCGGCGTGGGCGAGCTGTTGGAGAATCAAATTCGGGTCGGCCTGGCGCAGATGTCCCGCGTCGTGCGCGACCGCATGAGCGTGCAGGACAAGACGCTGTTGACGCCCAGGACGCTGCTCAATACGGCGCCGTTGGTCGGCATTCTGCGCAAGTTCTTCGGGACCAGCCAGCTGTCCCAGTTTATGGACCAGATCAACCCGCTGGCCGAGTTGACGCATAAGCGCCGCTTGTCGGCGCTCGGGCCGGGCGGTCTCAACCGTAAACGGGCGGGCTTCGAGGTCCGCGACGTCCACCATACGCATTACGGGCGCATCTGCCCGGTAGAGACGCCGGAGGGCCCGAACATCGGGCTGATTACGACGCTGGCGACCATGGCGAAAGTCAACAAGTACGGACTGCTGGAAGCGCCGTATCGCAAGGTCACCAACGGCAAACTCACCGGTGAAGTAACTTATATGGCGGCGGATATTGAAGACGAAAATATCGTTGCCCAGGCGAACTCCCCGCTCAAGGGCGACCGGTTCGTGGGCGACCTGATCGCCTGCCGTTCCCGCGGCGACTTTCCGCAGTCAAATCCCGCCAAGATTAATTACATGGATGTCAGCCCGCTGCAGGTGGTATCGGTGTCTACGGCGCTGATCCCGTTCCTGGAGCACGACGATGCCAACCGCGCGCTTATGGGCTCCAACATGATGCGGCAGGCCGTGCCGCTGCTCATCACGGAAGCGCCGCGCGTCGCGACCGGCGTGGAGAGCCGGGTGGCTCAGGATTCCGGCGCCTGCGTGCAGGCGAGGCGGCCCGGCAAGGTTCTTTATTCCACCGGCGATACGATCGCCGTCAATGCGGGGACCGGCAGCAAGGACGACATCGACATTTACGATCTCAGGAAGTACCGCCGCTCGAACCAGGACACCTGTGTGGACCAGGTTCCGATCGCGTGGGCCGGCGAGCAGGTCAAGAAGGGTCAGATCCTCGCGGACGGCCCGGCGGTCGACAACGCCCAGCTCGCGCTCGGCAAGAACCTGCTCATCGGCATGATGAGCTGGGAGGGTTATAACTTCGAAGATGCGATTCTGGTTTCCGAGCGCCTGATCAAGGATGACGTATTCACCTCTATCCATATCTCCGAGTTCTCCATTGAGGCGCGGGACACCAAGCTGGGCCCGGAAGAGGTAACGCGGGATATCCCGAACGTCGGCGTTGAGGCGTTGGAATATCTCGACGAGCACGGCATTGTGGTCCCCTCCACCAATGTGGGGCCGGGCGACATTTTGGTCGGCAAGGTTACACCGAAGGGCGAGCAGCAGCTGACCCCGGAAGAGCGGCTGTTGAAGGTCATCTTCGGGAAAAAGGCCGAAGACGTACAGGATGCTTCCCTGCGGGTGCCTCCGGGCGTGCGCGGGAAAGTGATCGGCGTGCGCGTTTTCACGCGGCGCGAAAAGATCTCGAAAGTTGAAGAGCGCAAGCGCCTCACGGAGATCGATGCGCACCTGAAGGCTTCCCTGGATTCGCTCCGGCAGTACCGCAAGGAGCAGGGCGATGAGGTGCGCGATCTTACGGGTGCGAAAAAGAAGGAAGAACAGAAGCGCCTGGAGATCTTCTTTAAGCTGATGGAGAAGAAGCTTCAGGAAGACGCCGCCCGCGAGCGGGAAGACGTTAAGATGGGCGACGAGCTGCCGGTGACGGTCAATAAGGTCGTCAAGGTGTATGTCGCCTCGAAGCGCAAGCTGCAGGCGGGAGATAAGCTGGCGGGGCGTCATGGCAACAAGGGCGTCGTCGCGAAGATCCTTCCCGCCGAGGATATGCCCTTCCTTCCGGACGGTACTCCGCTGGACATGGTGCTGTCTCCGCTTGGCGTTCCGTCCCGCATGAACGTCGGGCAGCTGCTTGAGATGATGTTGGGCTGGGCGGTCATAACGCTCGGGTCCCAGGCCATTACTCCGGTCTTCGACGGGGCGACCGAGTCCGAGATCTACGAGCTGATTAAGGAAGCCAAGAAGTCCCTGCGGTCCAAGGGGGTTCCCGAGAAATACCTGCCCTCCGATGATTGCCGCACGACGCTCTTTGATGGGCGTACGGGCGAGGCGTTTGAGGAGAAGATCACAGTTGGCTACCAATATTTCCTTAAGCTCAACCATCTCGTGGAAGACAAGATCCACGCCCGTTCAACGGGTCCCTACAGCCTGATCACGCGCCAGCCGCTGGGCGGCAAGGCGCAGTTCGGCGGTCAGCGCTTCGGTGAGATGGAGGTGTGGGCGATCGAGGGCTATGGCGCGGCGTATGCGCTGCAGGAATTTTTGACCGTTAAATCCGATGATGTCGCCGGGCGCACGCGGATGTATGAATCGATTATCAAGGGCGAGCCGCCTCAGCCCCCCGGCGTACCGGAGTCTTTCAAGGTTCTCGTCAAAGAGCTTCAGGCGCTGGGGCTGAACGTGGAGCTTTTGAAGCTGGGCGAGAAAGCCAAGGCTGCTGCGGCCGCCGAGGCCAAGGAACAGGCCGCTGCGGCTAAAGGTTAAGCGGGGGACATGAACGCATGGGAAATTTAGCGATTGCTGAACGCCGGCTCTCCGGCGGCAAGCGAAGAAAGAAGGACACCGGTCTGGACTTCCTTAGCTTTGACGCCGTCCGCCTATCCATCGCCAGTCCGGAGAAGATTCGGGCGTGGTCCTATGGTGAGGTCAAGAAGCCGGAGACAATCAATTACCGGACACTCAAGCCGGAGCGCGACGGCCTGTTCTGCGAGCGCATCTTTGGCCCGGCCCGGGATTACGAATGCGCCTGCGGCAAGTACCGCTGGGTGAAATTCAAGGGCATTGTTTGTGATCGCTGCGGCGTCGAGGTGACGGAGTCTAAGGTCCGTCGTGAACGGATGGGCACCATCGAGCTGGCTGTCCCGGTCGCGCATATTTGGTTTTTGAAGAAGACCCCCTCGCGCATCGGGATCATCCTGAACATGCGCACCTCCGATCTTGAGCGCGTCGTGTACTATGCGCTTTACGTCGTGCTTGAGAACCTGGTGGACGCGAACGGGCGCACCCTGTTCAAGGCGACGGATCTCCTGACCGAGGAGGAGATGCGCAAGGCCAAGGCGGAGCACGGCAATAAGATTAAAGTATCGATCGGCGCCGAGGCGATCCATGAGCTCCTGTCCCGGGTGGACCCCGAGAAAGAATGCAAGGAGATGACGAAGGCTATCGCCACCACGCAGTCTGAAGCGGAGCGCACCCGTCTGGTGCGCCGCCTGCGCCTGCTGGAGAAGATGGCGGAATCGAGCGCCAAGCCGGAGTGGATGATTCTTAAGGTTTTGCCCGTTATCCCGCCGGAGCTGCGGCCGTTGGTGCCGCTCGAGGGCGGCCGGTTCGCGACTTCGGACCTGAACGATCTTTACCGGCGCATCATCAACCGCAACAACCGCCTTAAGCATATCGAGGCTCTGCGCGCGCCGGAGGTCATGGTCTTCAATGAGAAGCGGCTGCTGCAGGAGGCCGTAGACGCTTTGATCGAAAACGGCGCTCGCGGCAAGGTGGTGATCGGCGCCGGCAACCGCCCACTGAAGTCCCTATCGGACGTGCTGAAGGGCAAGCAGGGTCGATTCCGGCAGAATCTTTTGGGCAAGCGCGTCGACTACTCCGGCCGTTCGGTTATTATCGTCGGTCCGAGCCTCAAGCTGCACCAGTGCGGCCTGCCGAAGGAGATGGCGCTCGAGTTGTTCAAGCCGTTTATTATCCGCGAGCTCATGAAGGCGGACGCGCTGACCCTAAAGGCGGCCAAGCGCATGTTCGACCGGGTGCGCCCGGAGATCTGGGATATTCTGGAAGAGGTAACGCGGCGGCATCCGGTGATGCTTAACCGCGCTCCGACCCTGCATCGTCTGGGCATCCAGGCCTTTGAGCCGGTGCTCATTGAGGGCAAGAGCATTCAGCTGCACCCGCTGACCTGTGCGGCCTTCAACGCCGACTTCGACGGCGACCAGATGGCGGTGCATGTGCCGCTGTCCCAGGAGGCGCAGCTCGAGGCGAAGATGCTGATGATGTCTTCTAATAATATTCTGTCTCCCGCCTCGGGACGGCCGATCGCGACTCCGTCGCATGACATGGTGCTCGGCATTCATTATCTGACCAAGGTCAAGCGGGGCTCCCAAGGAGACGGCGGCGTGTTCGCCGATAAAGAGGAAGTCGTGACCGCCAATCAGTGCGGCAAGATCGCGCTGCAGTCCCGCATTAAGGTTCGCGGCGTTACCGAGATCGTCGAACTGACCGACAAGGGCAAGCCGGCGACCGTTGATGAATGGAAGGACTATACGACGCCCGGCCGGGTTATTTTCAACGAGATTATCCCCGCGGAGATGGGCTTCCTCAACGAGACGATGAACAAGCGCGAGCTGGCCAAGCTGGTCGAGTCCTGCTATAAGCAGCTCGGACACTACCAGACGGTCCTGCTGTTGGACGCCCTTAAAGCGCTGGGTTACAAGTATGCTACGCGGTCCGGCCTTTCTATTTCGATATCGGAAATGAAGATTCCGCCGATCAAGAAGGAGCTGGTTCGTAAGGCGCGCCTGGAAGTTCGAGAAATTGAAAAGCAGTCGAAGCTGGGCGTCATCACCGAATCGGAACGCTACAATAAAATCATTGATATCTGGACGCATGTCACCGATAAAATATCGGACGTGATGTTCGACGACATGAAGTCCCTCGACTCCGAGGCGTTCAGCCCCACGAGACCGCGCTACAATGCGATCTACATGATGGCCGATTCCGGAGCGCGCGGCTCGCGCCAGCAGGTGCGCCAGCTGGCCGGGATGCGCGGCCTGATGGCTAAGCCGCAGAAGAAGCTGACCGGCGGCGTCGGCGAGATTATTGAGAACCCGATCATCGCGAACTTCCGCGAGGGGCTTACGGTGCTCGAGTACTTCATTTCGACGCACGGCGGCCGTAAAGGTTTGGCGGATACCGCGCTCAAAACCGCGGACGCCGGCTACTTGACCCGGCGCCTCGTCGACGTGGGGCACGACGTAGTGATTACGGAGCAGGATTGCGGCACCATCAACGGCATCCGTATCGGCGCCCTGACCGCCGGCGAGGACGTCATCGAAGCGCTCGACGAGCGCCTGCTCGGACGCGTCATTCTCGAGGATCTCATCGTCTCGACCCGTGACGCCAAGGGCCAGGTCAAAGACGAATTGGTCTGCACGGCCGGGGAGGTCGTTACCGCCGAGATGGCGGCCAAGTCCAAACTGGGCGGCCCGGAGCACTTGCGTGTGCGCTCGGTGCTGACCTGCGAAAGCGCCGGCGGGGTTTGCGCCCTGTGCTACGGTCTCAATAATGCGACGGGACGCCTGGTTGAAGAGGGCGAGGCCGTCGGCATTATCGCGGCGCAGTCCATCGGCGAGCCGGGCACCCAGCTTACGCTGCGGACCTTCCATATCGGCGGCACGGCCTCGCGCGTTATTAAGCGTGACCAGGCTGTTGCGAACATCGACGGCAAAGTCGAGTTCCGGGATATTCAGGTCCTAACCCGGCGCGACGGCGATACCCTGTGCGTGTCGCGCAACGGTGTGGTCACGATCTCGGAGGGGGGCAAGGTCCGCGACGAGTATAAGCTGCCGTTCGGCAGCCGTATGCGCGTCAAGGACGGGCAGAAGGTCGCGGTCGGCGACATCCTCGCGCGCTGGGACCCCTATGCTTTGCCGATTATCACCGAGCAGGCGGGAAAGGCCGCGCTGCGCGACGTGCGGGAAGGCGTGACGCTGCACGAAGAGCGCAACAAGGTTACGGGCATTATCGAGCGGCGCATCATCGAGCATCGCGCCGAGAAGGCGCATCCCCGCGTTATTGTTGAAAAGAACGGCAAGCAGATCGCTTCGTATCCGCTGCCGATCGACACTATTGTCCTCGTCGATAATGGCCAAGATGTCGCGCCCGGCGACGTGCTCGCGAAGATCCCGCAGGAGGTCACCCAGACCAAGGATATTACCGGCGGCTTGCCGCGCGTTTCCGAACTGTTCGAGGCGCGCAAGCCCAAGAACGCCGCGGTCGTCTCCGAGATCGAGGGCGTTGTTTCACTCGGCACCAATGCCAAGGGCCTTATTCAAATTACCGTGCGGGACGAAGACACGGACATGTTCAAGGAGTATGCGATCCCGCAGGGCAAGCATTTGGTCGTTTATGAGGGCGACCGGGTCGGCGTCGGCGAGCCGCTGACGGACGGCGCAATCGACCCGCATGACGTCCTGCATATTAAGGGCGTTAAGGAAGTTCAGGAGTATCTGCTCAACGCCATTCAGGAAGTCTACCGCCTGCAGGGCGTGGGCATCTCCGACCGCCATATCGAGTGCATCGTGCGGCAGATGCTGCAGAACGTCAAGATTATGGATTCCGGAGACTCCGGGTTCCTGCGGGGCGAGATCGTTAACCGCTTTACGTTCGCGGATGAGAACAAGGATATCCTGAAGAAGAAGGGCAAGGAAGCCCAGGCGGAGCCGATTCTGCTGGGCATCACCAAGGCCTCGCTGGCGTCGAAGTCGTTCATCTCGGCTGCGAGCTTCCAGGAAACAACCCGCGTGCTGACGCAGGCGGCGACAACGTCCCAGATTGACTACCTTCGGGGCTTGAAGGAAAACGTGATCATCGGGCACATGATCCCGGCCGGGACGGGACTCTATGCCAGACGGCAGGAGAAATAAGGAGCAGAGTATGCCAACAATCAACCAGCTTATTCGCAAGGGGCGGACGCCTCTCATGAAGCGCACAAAGTCCCCGGCGCTCAAGTGCTGTCCGCAGCGGCGCGGCGTCTGCACCCGCGTATACACGGTAACTCCGAAGAAACCGAACTCGGCACTGCGGAAGGTCGCCCGCATTAAGCTTACCTCGGGCATTGAAGTGACCGGCTATATCCCCGGCGTCGGACACAACCTGCAGGAGCATTCGATCGTTATGGTGCGCGGCGGCCGCGTTAAGGACTTGCCGGGCGTGCGCTACCACCTGATCCGTGGTGTTTTGGATACGGCGGGTGTGGAGGGGCGCATGCAGGCACGGTCGAAATACGGGACGAAGCGGCCCAAGAAGACGGCCGCGAAATAGGGAGATATTTATGCCTAGAAAAGGACTTAGACCGCGCCAGCGCCGAGGTTTCCCGCCGGCGGATTACAAGCACAAATCCGTTCTGATTTCGCGCTTCATCAACAAGCTCAACTATGCGGGCAAGAAGTGCGCGGCGGAGAAAGCGCTTTACGGGGCGCTGGATGTGATCCAGGATAAATTAAAAACCGAGCCGCTCGATGTATTCAACACGGCGATCGAAAATGTGCGGCCGCTGCTGGAGGTTCGTCCCCGGCGCGTAGGCGGCGCGACGTACCAGGTGCCGCGCGAGGTGCGCCCGGTCCGGTCCTATACGGTCGCGATGCGTTGGATCATCGACGCCTCCCGCATGAAGAGCGGAAAATCGATGAAGCAGAAGCTCGCGGAAGAGCTTATTTCCGCGTACAAGAAGGAAGGAACGGCTTTTAAAAAGCGCGAAGACACGCATAAGATGGCGGAATCGAACCGGGCATTCGCGCATTATCGGTGGTAAGAATGACAACTCAGTCTACGGATAAGAAGTCAAGCAAGAGCGGCCGCACCCCGATGACGCTGGTGCGCAATATCGGGATCATCGCGCATATCGACGCCGGCAAAACGACGACGACGGAGCGCATCCTGTTTTACACCGGGCGCGTCCATCGGATCGGCGAAGTGCACGAGGGCGACACGACTACCGACTGGATGGAGCAGGAACGTGAGCGCGGCATTACCATCACCTCCGCCGCGACCTACTGCACCTGGAACGGCCATTCGATCAATATTATCGACACCCCGGGCCATGTCGACTTCACGGCCGAAGTCGAGCGGTCGCTGCGCGTCCTTGACGGCGCCGTATGTGTTTTCGACGGCGTTATGGGAGTCGAGCCCCAGTCCGAAACGGTATGGCGCCAGGCCGATAAGTACAATGTTCCGCGAGTCGCCTACATCAACAAGATGGACCGCACGGGCGCCGATTTCTACATGTCGGCCGGCTCTATTAGGGAGAAGCTCGGCGCAAACGGCGTTCCGATCCAGCTGCCGATCGGCGCCGAGGCCGAATTTGCCGGCGTCATCGACCTGATCAAGATGAAGGCGCTGGTATGGCGGAGCGAGGAGCTCGGCGCCAAGTGGGATGAGACGGATATCCCGGATGATATGAAGGAGCTGGCGGCCGAATACCGCGATAAGATGATCGAGGCCGTCTGTGAGTTCGACGACGAGATGATGGAGCAGTATCTCAACGGCAAGACCGATTTTCCGGTCGAGCAGATCAAGAAGGCGATCCGCAAGGGCGTGCTTCAGGTGAAGCTCTTCCCTATTTTAGCGGCGTCATCCTACAAGAATAAGGGCGTGCAGCCCATGCTGGATGCCGTCTGCGACTTTCTTCCTTGCCCCACCGATCTGCCTCCGGTAGAGGGCAGCGAGCCCGGCACGGGCGAAAAGCTGCAGCGCACGGCGGAGGACAGCGAGCCGTTCGCGGGCCTGATCTTTAAGATTCAGACCGACCCCTACGTCGGCAAGCTCGCCTTTCTGCGTGTCTACTCCGGCGTGCTGAAGGCCGGCGACACGGTGCTCTTTTCCCGGACCGGCAAGACGGAGCGCTTCGGCCGGCTTATTCGCATGCACGCCGACAAGCGCGAGGAGATTAAGGAAGTACGGGCAGGCGACATCGCGGCGACGGTCGGCGTCAAGAACGCCCGCGTCGGCGCGACGATCTGCGATGAGGACCATCCGATCATTCTGGAAGAGATCAGCTTTCCGGAGCCGGTCATTTCGGTCGCAATTGAGCCGAAGTCCAAGGCGGACGAAGAGAAGATGGGCACGGCTCTCGGCCGGCTCGCCGAGGAAGATCAAACGTTCCAGATCGTGACCGATGAGGAGACCAACCAGACCATTATTTCCGGCATGGGCGAGCTGCACCTCGATATTATCGTGGATCGGATGAGGCGCGAGTTCGGCGTCGGGGCGAACGTCGGCGAGCCGCAAGTGGCGTTCAAAGAGACCGTGCGCAAGATGGTCGAGCAGGAGTCGAAGTTCGTGCGGCAGACCGGCGGCCGCGGCCAGTACGCCCATGTCCTGCTCCGTGTTGAACCGCAGGAAAAAGGCAAGGGCTTCGAGTTTGTCAACGAGGTCAAGCAGGGCCGCATCCCGCGGGAGTTCATCCCGGCGGTTGAAAAGGGCGTGCGCGAGGCGCTCGACGGCGGCGCCTTGGCCGGTTATCCCATCGTGGACATCAAGGCGACGCTCTATGACGGATCGTTTCATGAGGTGGACTCCTCGGAGATCGCTTTCAAGATCTGCGGCTCAATGGCGCTGCGTGCGGCCTGCCAGAAGGGCAAGCCGGTGCTGCTGGAGCCGATTATGAGCATCGAAGTAACGACCCCGGAGCAGTATATGGGCGATGTGATCGGCGACCTCAATAGCCGCCGCGCGAAGATCGCCGAGATGGGCGATCGCAGCAACGTGAAGTTCGTTAGGGGCACGGTTCCGCTGTCGACGATGTTCGGCTACGCGACGGCGGTCCGGTCGATCTCGCAGGGGCGCGCGGCGTTCGCGATGGAGCCGAGCCATTACGAGCAGGTCCCGTCGAACGTGCAGACCGCGATTGTTGAGAAGCGCGGTCAGAAGCAAGTGGAGAGCTAGGATAAAGGGATAGGAGACAGCTATGGCGAAGGAAAAATTTAACCGCACCAAACCGCACGTAAACATCGGGACGATTGGTCACGTAGACCACGGCAAGACGACGCTGACGGCGGCGATCACCTCGGTGATGGCGAAGAAGGGCTTGGCGAA
>JBDRPD010000027.1:0-2355 GCA_043827405.1 Elusimicrobiota bacterium
TCGAACTCCGCCGCGTCCGTGTAGTAGTGCGGCGGAAAAATCGGCTGAAATTCGGTTATGACCGCCGCCCCCCAACGCAAGGCGAGGCTGCAGAGCAGGGCGGCCGCCGCGTATCGGGGCATAACCCGCCCAATATAGCAAATCACCGCGAATTCTCGACGGAGATTGCGGGACGCTGGGTGAGGAATATTACGATGCCCAGGCCGTAGCCGGCCAGCAGCGACAGCGCCGCGCCGGTGATGCCCCAGCGCGGGACCAGGAGGATATTAAGCGCCAGGTTGACTACGCCGGCGCTCAGCGCGCCGACCGCCGAGATGACCAGGCCCCGCGTGTCGCGCGCGGCGAAAAGCGCCGAAAACAAGCCATGCGCGAGGATCATCGCCGCCGCCGCCGCAAACAGGATAATCCAGAGCGGCTCAATCGGATACGAGCGTCCGATGATTATGAGCGCCAACACATTGGTGCAGGTGAATACGACAAAGCCGGCGGCGGCGACCCAGCCGATCCAGCCGGCCAGGTATCGCCAGGCTTCCCGTTGCGCCTGCGGCTGGCTGGTTAGCGGCACCAACACGGTCCATGCCATCGTCAATATAGCCAGTGCCAGCTGTGCCGTGGACATGAAGTACGCGGAGTAGACTCCGGCCGCTTGCGAGGTTTGGAAATGGTAGAGGGAGATGCGGCCCGGAGCCTGCACCAGCGCGGCGGCGGCAAGGTTGAGCGTGCCGATCAGGGTGTAAGGGAGAATCGCGCGCAGATGCCGGGCGCTGATCTTGGGTCGAAGATATCCGCTCAACTGGTACGCGCTGTAGAGCGAGGAGATCAGGAGGCCTCCGCCGAGACACAGAATGAACCGGGTATGGTCGACATCGTGGGTCGCGGTGAGCAGCAGCAGGATCGCGGGCGCACCGAAGCCGTATAGGATTTCGGCGACGCCTCGGCGTTTGAACCAGGTAAGTCCCTGCAGGGCCGAAGAGGCCGCATGGTGGCAGGCGGTTAAAAAAGCCAGGCCGAGCGCCAGCAGCCAGACGTCGCGCTCGAGACGAATCCACGGCGTTGCGGCGTACAGGAGCGCCAGCGAGAAAGCCGACCAGACGGCGCAGGCATTGAGCAGCGTCGACACTATTTGGCGGCGCTTGTGCTCCTGCTCTTCCTTCTGGACGAAGTGGGACAGCGATAACGGAAAGCCCAGCAGCGGCAGGATCACTACGGCGCTCGATACGGCGAGAATAAGGCTGGCGGTGCCGTACTGCTCCGGTCCCAGCAGCCGGGCCGCGATCATGTGCGTGAGCAGCGTCATAATCTTGGCGGCGGAAAAGAACAGAGTGATCCAGGTCAGTCCCTTGAGTATTGACTGAATGACCTTCGGCAGCGGCAGGATCGGCTCCATTTTGGGGCTCGTTTTTGCCTCGCTTCGCCGCGCGCTGTCGATGTGCCGGAGGATGCTTGCGAACTGCCGGTTCTCCGCATGGCGCGCCGCCTCCTCGACCCGGCGGCGAATGCTTTCCGGCGACTCTTTGCGGTCCAGGCTTTTGGCGGCGGCGACAAAATCCGGCGCGCGGCGCGCGACGTAGAGCAAATGCTTCATCGCGGCTAGGCCCGGCATATCGGAGGCGATGACCGGTCTGCCGGTCGCGAAGCACTCATATATTTTCGCCGGCGTGATTCCTTGGTTGAACTTAGAGTCGGTATACGGCAGCAGCAGGGCGTCGAATCTCTTAAGTTCCTCGATCAGCTGGTGCGCGGAGACCATGCCGGTCAGCTCGATCGCGGGGTGCAGGGGAGGCGGGGGGTCTTTCTCGGGTCCGATCAGCGCGACCGAGTAGCCCGCTTCCGCCAAGGCGTTCAAGGCGTCGTAGTCGATGCCGTCGCGCAGGGTGCCGAAATAGCAGAGGCGCTGATGCCGCTTGGGCGGCTCGCCGCGGGGAAAGAAGAAGTTCTCCGCGACGCCGTGGTGTATCCGGTGCACGCGGTGATGGCGTTTTACATGGAGGTCCTGCAGGAGCGGCGAGGTCGTCAGCAGCAGGTCCGCCGCGCGGATAAGATACTCTTCCGTTCGCGGCAAATCCGCGGGCGGGCGGGGATGCCCTTGGTAGTGGTCGACGACGTCGTAGACCGTCACTTCGGGCTGCAGGAGGGCGATCAGGTCGATCGTCGTCTCGGAGGGGACGTAGGAGAAGACCAGTGGATTGTCGCGCAGGCGCCGCCGGCGAAGGTCGCGCACGAGCCGGGGCAGAAACCAGTAGCGGTTCGCCAGCCGGAAGAGGCTGTGCGTCGGCGGCAGGACCAGCGGTGAAATTAGGCGCAGGCCGCGCGGGATATGGTGCATGTGCCTTGATGCCTTGGCGCCGAGAAGGG
>JBDRPD010000028.1:0-4852 GCA_043827405.1 Elusimicrobiota bacterium
TCCGGCGCCGTCGGCTCCGGCGCCGGCCGCGGAGACGCCGCCGGCTTCACCGATGGATACGCCGGCGCCGGTGGCGGCCGCGCCGAAGCCGCGTCCGCCGGCGCCGCCGCCGACGGCGGCGAACTGGGAGCCGCCGCCCGAGCGGCCCCGAGCCGACGTCAGTTGGCGGTTCTGGCCCGGGCTGTTGCCGCGGGCGATTGCCGACTTTTGCCGGCCGCTGAAGGGCTCGCGCGCCCCGTCCGGCGAGTCCGCCGCCGCGGCTTCATCTCCGTCGGTGAGCATGACGTCCGATCCGGAAGCGCCCTCTGCTCTTCCCGAAGGCGATCCGAAGCCGGCCGGATCGAGCCGCTGTCCGCGCTCGAACTGGTCGAGCCTTTTTTCCGCCTGGTCGACGCTCTCTTCCAGCTCCTTGATGGGGTCCTTTGCGTCCTCCTTTTGGTCGGCGGCGGTATCGACCTTGTCTTTATCGGAGGCGGCGCCGAAAATCTCCTCGCCGGCGTCCTGCGCGCGCTCCTGGTCGGTGCGCCGCGCTTCCTCATTGTGCAGCATCGCCAGCCCGGAGCGCGGCTCGACCGGCCTGCTCCACCGCCCCGGGGGATGGTCCGGCGGGGAGCTGAAGGGGAGGATGCCGTCGGCTAGTCCGGAGCGGCTTTTCGGGAGGGTCGACACTACGAAGGCGGCGCCGAAGGCGAAGATCAGAACGCCCAACAGGAGCCAATGGACGCCTTTTTCCTTAAGGGACCTGATTCGATCGCGCCAGGAGCGGTGCAAAATCTAACCTTCGCAGACGTTTGTCCGGCGCGACTCGCACCTTTCCTCATTGGCGTTGCGGCTGTTGATCAGGTCATTGGTGAGGTTCATGGCGCTGTCGAAGCACCCCTGATCCACCTTCCGCTCCTGCCAGGAACCGCTCTTGTTCGAGTGCGTGATGGTATAGCTGCAGTTGTTGATCCGGTCATGCGAATCGTTTATGAGCCGCTGGTATTCCAGGGACATGTCCGTGCACTCCCGCCAAATCTGGTCGCAGGCTCGCTGCTGCGCGGCCTCCGCGGAGTTGTCGTCGTCGCCGCCGCCGCCCTCGACGTCGTCGGCCGGATCGGTGCCGCCGACGTTCGGGTTGCCGTCGTCGTCGTAGGTTCCGCCGCCTTCGTCGGCCGGGCCGGCTTCGCCGTCATCGGCGCCGTCACCGTCGTCGCCGCCGTCCACCGGCGTTTCCCAGCCGATGGGGTCGTCGCCGGCCGGTCCCGCGCCGCCGCCGCCGGGATTGGTGCCGGTGGTGTTGATCCCCGTCTGGAGCTCGCCGTCGGAGGCGCCGCCGTACTGCGCGCCTCCGCCGGAGATGGACTTTTGGTCGCCGGCAGGTACGCCGGGGCCGCCAGTGACATTTCGGAAGCCGCTGTTGGTAAAGCCGGAAGTGCCGCCCGCATTGGAGCCGCCGGAATTCGAGGCGAAGCTCCATTTGCCTCCAGTGTTGTCGCTGGTGACCGGCTTGAAGGTCCCGCCGCTGATGTTTTTGGATCCGGTTGCGAGCCGGCCGCCGTCGCTGAGACGGCGCTGCGCTGCGCTCCCTGCCGTGCGCGTTCCCCGCTCTCCGAGCGGCGCTTTCGCCAGCATCGCGCGCGACGCGGCGCCGCCGGCCGCGGATTCCGCGCCGCCATAGCCTCCGCCGCCAACTCCTCCGCCCACGCCGCCGCCGGTGGAAAAGACGCTTTTTTGCCCGTTGCCCAAGGCGGCCATCTTCAGCCGGCCTTTGCGGGAGCGCTTGCTCTTGCCGTCACGCTTGCTCTTGCCGTCACGCTTGTCGCCGTCCTTGTCTGAACCCCGCGCGGCGTCCCGCTTTTTTCCTTTGCCGCCGAAGAGCCGTTCCATGCGGGCGTTGAGCTTTTCCATGCGCGAACGCAGGTTGTCACCCTGGTCGCCGGACCGTCCGGGAGCGCCGGAGCCGGACTCCTCCCGCGCCGCCAGCATGTCGAGTCCGGATGAGCCGTTCGCTTTGCGGCCGGCGGCGATGCGGCCGTTGAGGCCGAAGGGCATGGGAGACGATGCCGAGGTGTTCGCTGATCCGCCGTCGCGCCATATGGTTTTTTCGCCGGTATCGTCGCCGCCGAACATCGACATGAGCATCGCGGCGATTGAAACGACGGCGATGGCTCCGCCGGGGATCAGCCAACGGGAGTTGGCTTTCCAAAACGACTCGAACTTCCCGCCGTGGAAAGGTTTCATACGCATGTCCTATTCGGGCAGCTGTGCTTCGCAGGCCAAGACCCGGCGCCGCTCGCACTTGTCGGCGTTTCGGTCGCGGCTGGCCATCAGATCTTCCGACAGCTTGACCGCATGGTCGAAGCATCCCTGGTCCACTTTATGCTCGGTCGTGCTGCCTTCCTTGCCGGACGTCGTGATCGTATAGCTGCAGGCCTGCACCTTGTCATGCGCCTCGCCGATGAGCCTTTCGTATTCAAAGACCAGGTCGGTGCATTCCCGCCAGAGCCGGCCGCATGTTTTCGTTTCGCCCCGCGGTTCCGTATCGTCGGCTTCCTCGGTGGCGCCGGGATCGGGCGCCTGGGCGTTAAGCGTTACGCTCGTCACCGCCAGCATGCCGAAGGCGCCGGCGATGGCGGCGATGCCGATGGCGCGCAGGACGGGCCAGGCGAATAGGACTTTGGCTTTGCTCTTCTTCATATGCGGCACCTCTAAAATTACCCATAGCAGGGCGGGTTCGGCGTCCGGCAGGAGCGCACTCTCTTAATAATAACACTATATTTTATCCTGTCAAGGGGCCCTGGGCCTTGAATTCCCGGCGAATACGGCATATTCTCTTAAGGAGAGAACGCGTAGATATGCCGAGATATTCACGATCTTTTAGAACCGCTATACCGCGGACCCTGCGGGGCCAGCGGGGCCAGCTGCTTATTCCGTTTCTCCTGGTTGTTCCCTCGCTTCTCATCTTCATCTTTCTGGTAATCGAGACGGCCAAGCTCTCGCGCGAGAAGATCCGCCATCAGTTCGCGGTCGACGCGGCGGCCTATATCGAAATGTCGAACTATACGGAGTTGCTCAATCAGGCCGCCTATGTCAACGGCGCCTACCCCAAGCGCCTGTTTGAAGAAGCTTTTCACGATATCTGCATTCAGACCCGGATGAGCACGCAGGGCACGCTTCCCAACCACTGCGGCGGGGTGCAGGGCGACCGGCTCTACGAAATCCTGCGGCACAACGGAGCTTTCCCGGCCGACGAGGGCGGCGGCGGGACTATCGACGAAGAGCCGACCTGGAAGTTCAAGTACAGCGAGAAGGAGGAGGACCGCAATCAGCCGGAGCCGAATCTGGGCGCGGAGCCGTTTAGGCTCATCACCAAGGCCAACAGCGACCATTACCGGCTGACGTTTGACGACGCGACCAATATCTTCAACCTGTACTGGCATATCTACAAGCGTTTGGGGGGAATCTCGGAATCACAGTACGAGATCTTCTGCAACCTGACCGGCGCCAACGGCTGCGCGGTCTCCGACGGGCGACACCGGTTCTACCGCAAGTCCTACTGGCTCAACTCCGCCGATCCTTCGGAACACGCCGACGACGGCGTGCGCTGGTTCCAGGAGCCCGCCTATGCCGGCTTCGACCTGACTATGCACTGCATCCAGCAGATGCTGATCTACGGCATCAAGCCTTCGGACGATCCCTTCAAGGCGTTCGAAACCCATGTCCCCAGCCAGCTGATCGGCGGCGTGAAAACCGTCAAGCCGATCGACATGCCGGCCATGGTCCTGCGCTGCCAGCCGGCTCAGGGCTTGTTCCAGCTGGTGACGGTCAAGGATGATGATATCGAGAACCTCAAGAAGGAGCATGCGGGCTCGCCCTGGCCCGGCTATCCGGTCACCCAGCACTGGGATATCGACCGCGACCTGCTGAGCAGGAACTACTTCAATATCGACTTCCATGAGGAGGTGAAATGCCGGGGCGGCGGCGGCCCCTGCGTGCACGCGACCGTCGGCGTCGCCAATCCGTCCGAAGAAGGGCTGGGGCTGTGGCCCAACCCGACGCCGAAGTTCCATACGAGGCTCTATCCGTGAGCGGACGGGAAGACGAGCTCAAGCTGCGGCTCAAGCGGCAGAAGAAGAAGGGGCTGCTGGCGCTGCTGATGTATCTGCTGTCCGGGCGGCGGCAGCTGGTGGGGCTGTTCGCCGGCGCGGTCCTGGTCGCGACGGCCGTTTTCAGCGTCTCCCCGCCCATTCGCCGAGCCTTTAATAAGTTTACTCCGGCCGTCGCGGGCGACGGTCCGCGCGAGCGTCTCAATCGATCCGAGAGCGCGCTTAACGCGGGCCGGCGCGGTTCGCGCGGGGATTTCTTCGCCTCTCACGACCGTGAAGACGATCCGTACGCGGACCGCCGCGCCGCTTCCGGCGGTCCGGATAGGGGCGATCGGTTGGCGGTGGCGGGGGAAATGCCGCCCCGGGCCTTGACCTTCGAACGGGTGGCCGGCGGCCGAGGACGCGACATCGGCGGCGTGCTGCGCAGCGAGGACGCCAAGAAGATGGACGGCAGTCTGCGCCTGTCGGCCGAGGAGGCGTCCCGCGGCTTCTCGGGCTCCGGGTATCTTAAGGTCGTCAGCGGCGGCTTGGCCGGCGCGGGTTCGGTGCCGGATGTTACGGCGAAGGTGTACGCCGACGATACCGTGCGCCGCAAAAGCGGAGGTCTGCTGCGGGACTACGGCCAGCACCACGAGGGCGGCGCGGCCGATGGTGCCGGCGCGGCCAACGGCACCGGCGCGGCCAGCGGCACCGGCGCGGCCAGCGGCACCGGCGCGGCCAGCGGCACCGGCGCGGCCAAAGGTACCGGCGCGGCCAACGGCACC
>JBDRPD010000029.1:0-47777 GCA_043827405.1 Elusimicrobiota bacterium
TGGGTCGAGCCCCGAGGTTTTGACCTGCAGGCTGGTCCAGCGCTTTGCGCGCATGGCTGCGTCCAATTCCAATCGTGAGTCCCGATCCGCCAGCACCAAACCTTGGACGGACCAGCCCGACGTGCTGAGGCGCGTTGTAAAACGGCGGAGGTTTTTAAAAGGCCGTCCGGACTTGCCCTCGAGAGTGTTCCAATCGATGGACCATGCGCCCGGAGCCAGTCTTCCCAGCCCCCTCGCCGAGACGGATGTTTCGGCCGCGACCGCATCCAGCTCGATCTTGTGTGCGGCGGTCGATCCGGATATGGATGCGCGCGCGTCACCGAGCTCAATATCCTGCGCCTTAAGGCGATACAGCGCCGCTTGCAGCCGCGAGGAAAAGGGCCGCGTTGTTCTCCCGTCGGCTGAAAAGCTCACGCTCGAGATAAGCAGCTTGCCCGCGGAGAACTCCCGCAGGCCGCCGGCGGCGGTCCAGCGCAGGTCGGGCCAGGTGCCGCTGACTGTTCCGCTCGCCTGGAATGCCGCCTCCCATCGGCCGGCAAGGGCGCGGATCGTCTCCGGCGGGGCCTGCGCGGTCCAGGTTGAGCGGACCACCCCACGCCTCGCGGTGCCCGCGGCTTCGGCTGTCGCCCCGAAGGTGGAGACCCGCAGGTTCCAGAGCAGGCTATCGCCGCGGCTGCGGACCGCGGTTCGCGCATGACCCCATACGGCGTCCTCAAGCTGGAGCGTTCCCTCGGCCAGGCCCCACGGTCCGCTGCCTCCCCCGCGTCCCGCGACGGAGCCGGAAATCGATGCGAGCCGGATGGGCAGCGAAAGCATAAGGTCGGCGGTGTCCAGTCGGTCCAGATTCGCGTTGACTGTCCAGGCCGCGGTCTCGCTGCGCTCCCAGACGGCATCCAGGGCGCGGCGGCGTCCGTGGTCGAGCCTCAAGACAGCCTTCTTTTCCTGGACGGAGTTCAGCCAGCGAAGAGAGGCCTGCGCATCTCCGGCCCACCGCATATTGAGCCGGATATCCGTCGGATCGAGCCGGATGGCGCCCGTGGCCCGCATTTCACGGCCGGCCATTTCCCACTGTGCCGAGTCGATCAGGAACCTGGCGCCCTCGGTCTGGATATCGGCTTCCAGCGCGGTAATCCTCTCAGGTACGGCGGCTGTCGGCGCGTCCCACGATATCGTTCCGTCTATAATTTTGATCCGGCGAAAAATCATCTCCGCGGAAGCGGGCTTGCGTTTGCTCGGCGGGGCGGAACCGGAGCCGCCCTTCCTGAACTTCAGGTGCGGCCGTTCAAGCGTCAAAGAGGTGACAAGCGTGCGGCGGAGAACGAGCGAAGTCATATCGGCGCGCAGCCGCGCCCGGGCGACGGTCAGCGTGGCGGCCGGCCATTGCAGCTCAAGCCCCTCTACGATGAGGCCTTCCTTGGGGTTTCCGGATACCGCCGCGAAGCGGACGGTCACTCCCGCCCGGGCCGTAACCCAGTCGACCGCCTTATCCATGAATGCCTGCCGCAGCGAGGGGGCGGCGCTCCCCGCCGCGGAACAGGACAGCAGCGCCCCGGCGATGATTCCGGAGAGGGCGCGCTTCGTTCGCTTCATCCTAAAACGCCTCTCCGAGACTCAGGTGGATGCGCCAATCGCTGTCGTCGGCGTTCTGGCGGCTGAGCTTGTAGCCCCAGTCGAGCCGCAGCGGGCCGACGGGCGTTCTCACGCGCAGACCGGCGCCCGTGCCGTACTTCCAGTGCGCGGGGACGACAAGCCCCTCGCGCGGGTCGACCTGCCCGCCGTCCAGGAACGCCGCGCCCCAAAATCTCCAGAAGATGGGAAAGCGCAGCTCGATATTCGCTCCCAGGAGGACGTTGCCTCCCACCGGCGCGCCCAGGTCGTCCACCCGGCCCACGCCGCGCTCGCGGTAGCCGCGGATGGTGTTCGCGCCGCCGGTGAAGAAGCGCTCGTAGACCGGGACTTCAGAGGCGGGGCCGAACTGCCGGATCGCGCCCGTGCGGGCGGACGCGGCGAGCGTCAGCTTCTTCCACAGGCCGCGATACCAAGCCCCGTCGAGGCTGGCGCGGTTGAAATGCACGTCTCCGCCCAGCACTCCGCCCGCGCGTTCAATCCGGCCCTGCACCAGCGTACCGCGGGTCGGGAAGAAGGGATCGTCGGTGGTGTCGCGGTTGGCGAGCAGGGCCACGGAGCTGGTGAGATCCGTTGTGTTCGCCGGGGCGGTGATGCCCGGATTAAAGTTGAAGAGCACGGACCGCTGCAGCTTGTAGGCGAGTGAGCCGCGGATCCCGTAGGCCAATGTCCGGCCGAAACTCGTCTGGCCTGCTGATTTTTCGATATCGTAGCCGCGAAGGTCCTCTCGGCGCCATGAAACCTGCAGGCGATTCTCGACCTTGGACCCCAGAAAGTACCGGTTGACGAACTCGCCGTTGTACTCCAGCCAGATGCGCGAGTAGATCGCGGTCAGGTTCAGCGTGTAGGCTTGGCGCAGGAAGTTCGCATGCCGGAACTGAACGGAGGCACGCTCGCTTTCCTCGGAGCCCCAGCCCACGCCGGCCTTTACCCACTTCGCGCGCTTCTCTTTGACGCGGACGACCACTTCGGCGGTTTTGCCCGTCGTTGTCGTGACCCGGACGCCGATATCTTCGAAAAGGCCGAGGCCGTAGAGCCGGCTTTGCGCGGCGAACAGGGCGCTCCTTACATAAGCTTCGCCCGGGCCGTACGGCAGCTCCCGGCGGGCATCTTTCTCGCGGATTCTTTTAAGTCCAGCAAAGCGCGTTTCGCCGAAGCGGTAAAGAGGGCCTTCGACCACCTGGAGAGATAGGTCCGCCGCGCCATTTTGCAGCGCGATCCGGCTGGCAACAACCGCCTCGAGAAAACCGTTGTTGTGGAACAGCGACAGAAGGCTCTCCCGCGCCAGCGCGGCTTTGGCCGCGTCGTATTCATCCCCGGCGCGTATGGGGAGCGCGGCGTCTACCTGCTTCCCGGGCAGGAGGCCGCTGTGCTCAACTTTGATCGAGTTGAAGGTGGGCGAAGAGACGGAAGCGGCCTGCGCCCATCCGCCGGACACGCACAGGACGAGGAGAGCGGCTGCGGCGGCCGCCAAGAAACGATGCCATGGGGGTGGGGAAAGTCGTTTTGCGGTTGATTGTCGCATCAATCATCACGGGAAACTTCGGGATTATACTACTTGGCCGGGTCTGGCGGCGGAGGAGCGGCGTCACCGGTCAGCATGGCGGTATGCGCCAGCAGATTTTTTCCCCATTATAACGTACAGTGTGATATATGGATGTTCTAGGTAAGCGGAAGGGAAACCTCTGATGCGGGAAAACGGCGGCAGCCTGGAACAGGGCTATTCGTCATCGGGACACGGGTTCGGGACGGCGCCGGTATTCCTGGCGGCCATCTGCACCATCCTGGGCGCCATCATGTTCCTGCGCTTCGGCTACGCCGTCGCGCACGTGGGCCTGCTCGGCGGTTTGATGATCATTGTCATCGGGCATCTCATCACCATCCCGACGGCCCTGGCGGTCTCCGAGATCGCCACCAACCAAAAGGTGGAAGGCGGCGGCGAGTACTACATCATCAGCCGCTCGTTCGGAACCGCCATCGGCGGAACCATCGGGATTTCCCTCTACCTCTCGCAGGCCGTTTCCGTCGCCTTCTACCTCCTCGCCTTCGCGGAGGCCTTCCACCCGGTCTTTCGCTGGTTCAACGGGCTCGAGCTCCTGCCCTTCGCCGTCACCGATCCCCGGATAGTCAGCGTTCCGGCCATGGCGGTCCTGATCTTCGTCATGCTCAAGCGCGGCGCGGACGTGGGCGTGCGCCTGCTGTGGGTTGTCGCCGGAATCCTGGCGCTGTCTTTGGTAGCGTTCTTCCTGGGCGGAGGGACGGGCAACGCGACCGGGAACCTCATGGACACCGTCGCCGCTCCGCACAGCTTCAACAAGGTCTTCGCGATCTGCTTTCCGGCCTTCACCGGCATGACGGCCGGGGTCGGCTTGTCCGGAGACCTGCGCAACCCGCGCCGCTCCATCCCGGTGGGCACGCTGGCGGCGACGCTGGTCGGTATGCTCGCCTACGTGGCGATCGTGATCAAGCTGTGGCTCTCGGCCTCTCCCCAGGAGCTCGCCGCCGATCCGCTGATCATGGGGAAGATCGCCGTTTGGGAGCCCATCATCCTCATGGGGCTGGCCGCCGCCACGCTTTCATCGGCGCTGGGCTCGATTCTGGTCGCTCCGCGGACGCTCCAGGCCCTCGGCAACGACCAGATCCTGCCTTCCAGCAGGATCAACGCGCTCCTGGCGGCGGGCCGCGGCAATGTCAACGAACCCTTCAACGCCACCGTCGTATCCGGCGCGCTGGCCGCGACTATGGTCATTCTCGGCGACATCGACATGGTCGCCCAGATCATCAGCATGTTCTTCATGGTCACCTACGGCGCTCTCTGCGGCATATCCTTCCTGGAGCACTTCGCCGCCAACCCCTCTTACCGTCCGACCTTCCGCACCCGCTGGTACCTGTCCTTGGCCGGGCTCATCATGTGCGTGCTGATGATGTTCCAGATGAGCCCGCTCTACGCCATCCTGGCGATCGCGGTCATGCACGCGATCTACTTCTGGCTGCGCGTCACCCACGCCAAGGAGCGCGACCTGACCGCGATCATCCAGGGCGTCATGTTCCAACTGACGCGCCACCTGCACGTAAGCGTGCAGAAGCAGTACGCCTCCACCCATGCCAAGGACTGGCGCCCCTCGGTCATCATGATCTCGGATGAAACCTTCGACCGCAACGAGGCGTTCGACCTCCTGCGCTGGCTCTCCCACCGCTACGGCTTCAGCACTCTGGTCCACTACATCCCCGGCAAGCTGTCGGAGGAGACGACCCACGAGTCCAGAAGGACGATGGCCAAGCTCATCAAGATGACCGAAGGGAGCCGCGCCTCGGTGTTCGTGGATACCGTGGTCTCCCCGAACTTCGAGACCGCCCTGGCCCAGATGACGCAGATGGTGGGAATCTCGGGGCTGGAGAACAATAGCGTCCTATTCGAGTTCGCCGCCGGGAACGCGGAAAAGATCGAGCGCATTGTCGGGGGCTGCCGCCTGGTCGCGGGCCTGGAGATGAACCTGCTGGTGCTGCGCTCCTCCGGGCACCGCTTCGGCTTCCGCAACCGCCTGCACGTATGGCTCACCGAGGAGGACGAGGTCAACGCCAACCTGCTGATCCTCCTCGCCTTCATCATCTCGGGACACCCGAGCTGGGACGACGCGGAGATCACCGTTTTCGCGAGCTTCCAGGCCGCCGAGCTCGAGAAGCAGCGCGAGCGCCTGGTCGAGAAGATCACCTCGGGCCGCCTCCCCATCTCCAAGAACCGGCTCCGCTTCTACCCCTTCACAGACGAGGAGCGGCTCGACGACCAGATCATCCGCTACTCCGGCCAGGCGGATCTCGTCCTGCGGGGGTTCTGCAAGGACGACCTGCAGGAGAACAAAGAGCAGATATTCACCTCTTTGCCCGGGGTCCGGGACATCCTCTTTGTGCATTGCGCCCGCGGCATCGAGATCGTCTAAGATTCAAAGCGCGCCGCGCTAGAGCCAGCCTTTCCGCTTGAAGTAGGCCGCCAGCCCCCCGCCGACCAGGAGCACCGCGGCCCAGAACATCGGGTATCCCCAGCGGAGCTTGAGCTCGGGCATGAACTCGAAGTTCATTCCGTAGATGCCGGCCAGGAAGGTAAGCGGGATGAAGATGGCGGCGAATACGGTCAAGGTCTTCATGATCTCGTTCATGCGGCTGCTGATGCCGGAAAGATAGAGCTCGGTCAGCCCCGAGAGCATCTCCCGGTAGGAATCGACCGCTTCCACGATCTGGATGGTGTGATCGTACAGGTCCTTGATGTAGGGATGGGTCTCGTCCGCGACCATCTCATGCTCGCCCTTCTGCAGCCGGCCGATCGCCTCCCTAAGGGGCCAGACCGCCTTGCGCAGGTGGAGGATCTCCCGCCTCAGCCGCATGATCTCCAGCAAGGTCTGCTGCGATGAAGCGGCGAGAGCTTCTTCCTCCAGCCCCTCGATCCGCTCGCCCAAAGCAGCCGCGATGGAAAAGTAGCTGTCGACCACGGCGTCGATGAGCGCGTACGCCAGATAGTCCGCGCCGGCCTTGCGGATGCGGCCCTTGGCCTTGCGCAGCCGCTCCCGGACGCCGCCGAACACGTCGCCCGGGCGTTCCTGGAACGAGATTAGAAAGTTCTTGGAAAAGACCACGCCGACGTTCTCGGAGGACACGAGAAGGGTCTTCTCGTCGAGCGTGAGGCTCTTGAGCACGACGAACAGATGCTCCTCGAACTCCTCCAGCTTGGGCCTTTGCCCCGCGCTGAGGACGTCCTCGAGCAGCAGGGGGTGCAGGCCGAACGCCTCGCCGATTTTGCCGATCAGCCCGGCATCGTGGACGCCGTCCACGTCGATCCAGGCGACGCCGCCTTTGCCGGCGCGGTCCTTGAGCTCGGCGACGTCCTTCACATCGCGCTCCTCGATGCGCTCGGCGTCGTAATCGATCAGCCTGACCGTGATGGCGTGCGAATCATGCGCGCCGGTATAGATCAGGGCTCCCGGCGGCAGCGACCGGGATTTCCGGGGAATCCGTTTGATTATCCTCGCCATAAAGTCCTCTTACTTTTCGTGGATCCCGGCCGGCCCCGGGGCGGATTTGACGTGCAGATCGCGTTGGGAGAGGGGTATCTGGATTTTCATCATCCGGATTGATTGTAGCTTAACCAGGGGCGTCAAATGGGAGGCTCCCTCGCGAGGAATCGGGAACTTCCCGTCCGGCGGCGCGTAGTGTAGGCATAGGAGGTTACGCGAATGCCCAAGCATGGACTTGCCGGCGTGAAGAACGAGGCCGACGCCTTGATGGTCTTGGCGATCTGCGCGATGACTATGGACGGAAAGCTCGCTCCCAGGAAGATGTTCTGCCTGCGGATGCTGGCCTATCAGAGCCCGCTCTACGACAATGCGGACAGCGTGGACGACTATGTTCTCGCGCTCTATAAAGTCGTTTCCAAGAACGGCCTGGAGGCCGTGGTGGATCGCGCCGTCGCGCTGCTGCCGGCCAGGATGCGCGAGACGGCATACGCCTGGGCGGCGGATGTCGTTCACGCGGACGGCAAGGTCATGCCGAGCGAGCATTCATTTCTGGGGCTGCTGCGCGCCAGGCTTGGAATTCATGGCAAGCTGGCGGGCAAGCTCGCCGCCGCGTCGGCCATCCGCCATCGCTCGCGCTGACGTCGACGCGCTCGGCCGGCGACGGAAGAGTGGCGCACCGGAGGTAAATGCGGTATCCTGCGGCAGGTCTTTTGTCCGCAATTGATCCCAACCATGCAAGGCGACCCGGCGCGACCAGAGCAGCAGCGAGGGCTGCGAAATTTCCTCCTAGAGAGCGTCACCGGGCAGGTCCTGGTCTCCCTGACCAGCGGGACCTTCGTGACCGCCTTCGCCGTCAAGCTCGGCGCTTCCAACGCGCAGATCGGGATACTGGCCGCCATCGCCGCCCTGTCCCAGCTGCTGCAGGTTCCGGCGGTCTATCTGATCAATCGTTTGCAGGACCGCAAGCCCATCGCCGCGGTAGGCTTCGCCCTCTCCAAGCTCTCCTGGTTATTGATCGTTGTGCCCGTATTATTCGGCGCCAGATCAGTTCCCATGGGGCTCTTGACCGCCACCGTGGCCTGCAGTTCCGCCTTCGCCGCGGTGGCGTTGTGCACCCGGAACTCCTGGCTGCGCGACGTGATCGGGCAGGACCAGATGGGCGCGTTCTTCGCCAAGCGGCTGGCCTACAGCAAGGCGGTGGGAATATTCACCGGGCTGGCGGCCGGCATCTTCGTGACCGTGTGGGCGAAGTACTCCCGGGAGACGCTGCTCTCCAGCTACGCCATTCTCTTCTCGGCCGGCATTCTCTGCGGTCTGATGAGCGTGTATTTCGTCTGGACCTCCCCGGAGCCGCCGAGAATCCCCATCGACGTCAAATTCCTTTCCTCGCTTTTGGAGCCGTTTCGCGACCGGAATTACCGGATGCTCATCATCTTCCTCGCGATGTGGAGCTTTTCGGTCAACCTCGCCGCCCCGTTCTTCACCGTATACATGCTCCAGCGGCTGCACTTCACCGTGGCTTTCGTAATGGCCCTCGCCGTCTTGAGCAATGTTATGAATCTGATTTTTTTCCGGTTTTGGGGCGCTTTCGCCGATCAGTTCTCGAACAAAGGTGTCCTCGCCGTTTGCGCTCCCCTGTGCATTATCTGCACCTTGTCCTGGGCTTTTACGACCTTGCCTGAGCCGCACTTTTTGACCTTGCCGATGGTGGTGGCGATCCATGTCGTCGTCGGCGCGGCCAGCGCCGGCGTCATATTGGCCTCAAGCAATATCGGCATGAAATTGTCCCCGCGGGCGAAGTCGGCGTCGTTTCTGGCCGCGAGCTCCATCGTGAGTTCCCTCGCCGCCGGAGTTGCCCCCATAATCGGCGGGCTGTCGGCGGACTACTTCGCCAGCCGGGAGCTGTCTTTGCTGCTGACCTGGAAAAGCCCCGAGCTGGACTTCGGCCTGCGGGCTATCAGCTTCCGGCATTGGGACTTCTTCTTCGCCATCGCCTTCGTGCTGGGTCTCTATTCATTGCGCCGCTTGTCCTTGGTTCAGGAAGAGGGTGAAGTCCAGCGCAAGGTCGCCCTCCGGGAATTCCTCCAGCGCCTGCGCGCCAACATGCTGGCGCTGACCACGGTTCGCGGCGTGCGGCAGTTCATCTTGCTGCCGGTCGAGTCCCTCCGGGATTTCACGGACGATGACGACATCCTGCCGCATGCGCGGCGGGAAGGAGCCGCCAAGTGACCAGAGAAGCAGCGACCCTCATGAAGCAGGCCGCGCGGCTTGCCGTCGGAGCGGCGT
The DNA here is from genome assembly GCA_043827405.1 of Elusimicrobiota bacterium. Classification (GTDB taxonomy): domain Bacteria; phylum Elusimicrobiota; class Elusimicrobia; order UBA1565; family UBA1565; genus JBDRPD01. The sequence continues at coordinate 8,919 of JBDRPD010000029.1, forward strand.
TGGCGTGTGCGGGCCGGGCTTTCGCGGCGCCATGGAAGCCCATGGAGCCCCAGGAGGCGGCCGCGCTGATCGCGCGGATGCAAGCCAATCCTCGCGGTCCGTACGAGCGCGTGATGTGGCATTGCCGGGACGGCTCCATACTGCCCCCTGTATCGTACGGCTGCGCGGAACGCGGCGGCGGCCGCCAATACGGCATCCCGGGTGCGGACGCCAAGGAGCTCGCGGCGGCGGGCATATATGTCGGGACGGTCCTCTCCTCGCTGACGCCCGCCGACTTGACCGCCGAGGACTATTACCGCGCGCGCGCGTTCATCATCGAAAAATTCCTCGAGTCCACGCTCGACGGCTGGGCGCTGCGTTCGGCGAAGTCCTATCGCGGCTTCCGGCAGGCCGAGGACGAGGAGAAGGCCGCCCAATCCCTGCTGGCCGCCTTGGCCCGCGATGACGTTTGGGTCCGGCGTCATCGCTACCTAGCCGTGCGGCTGGCGAGATCCATGCCCGCCGGAGCGGATGAGAGCTTGGCCAACGATATACGCGCCTTGGCCACCCAACTGGCGGACAAAGATCCCGCCTTCCAGGGCATACGCTCCAAGATCCACTCCATTATGGAGCCCGGCGACGCCAGCGCGGTGTTGAGCTACGCGGAAGCGGCTCCGGCGGTCGCGCCGCTGGCGAGGGAGCTGGCGGAGAAGATCAGGATGTATTATGACCCGCGCCAATGGCGGGGCCGCCTGCGGCGCATCAAGCGCTCCCTGTCGGACAAGCGGATCGCCGGCCTGATCGACGACCTGGTTTCCGGAGAGGTCGATGTCTTCGCGCGCATCCGGATCATCGAGGATCTGCTCGTCGCGGCGGACCGCGCGCTCGGCCAGCCCGCGTCCCGCGAGAATGGGAACCGCCCCCACCTGATCCATCTCATGAGCGCGCTGGAGGATATCCTGGCCTCAACGACCGCGCAGCTCAGAGGAGCGAGCATGTTCCGGCTGCAGGCGGTGGAGACCGCGGCGAGACTTCTTAGGTGCGCCCAGGCGCTCGGCATTATCTCGCAGCGCGAGCTGGAAGCCGCCGGGCCGGTCATGACGCGGATGCGGACGGGCGCGGGAGGAGATTACGTCGCCGGCTACCGCCAGCTGCTGCGTACCGCCGAGTGGTCGCGGGCCTTGGTGCTTTCCGAGCTGGGAATCCCTATCGGCCGGTATGCCTTGGCGGAAGGCCGGGCGGCGCAGACCGTGGACGAGGTGCTGCGCAGCGGGGTGATGCTGCCGCTGGCGGTGATCGCGGACCGCGTCGGCGCCGACATCGACTCGCTGCGGGGAAGGGATCACCGCCTCTACGGCGTGAAGGGCGGCGGGTTGCGGGGCGAGAACCAGGGCCTCGCCATCGGCCCGCTCCGCGTCCGGGAGCATTCCCAAGCGCTCAAGGGGCTCAAGCGCAACGACGTGGTGCTGCTCTACGAGCTCCCTTCGGAGCTGTCGCCGGTCGCCGGGATAATTACGGTAGGAGCGCCCGGCAGCCTCTCGCATGTCGCCCTGCTGGTGCGCAACCTGGGGATTCCCTTGGTCTCGGTGGATGGGGAGACGGCCGACGCGATCAAGGCGTGGGCGGGGCGGGAGGTGGTTCTGGGCGTCAGCGCGGGCGGGCGCGTGGTCATGGGCGAGCTCGGCGCTTTCAGCGAGGAGGACCGGCGGCTCCTCGGCAGGTCGTCCGCCAAGGACCAGCCTTTCCTGCGCGTCCCGTACAAGTCGCTCGACCTTCGCTTCGCGGAGGTCCTGGCGCTGAGCGCGATCTCCGAGCGGGATTCCGGCGTGCGGGTCGGGCCCAAGGCCGCCGAGCTGGCCCGGCTAAAGCGGCTGTTCCCGGCGCGCGTGAGCGGCGCGGCGGTGCTGCCGTTCGGGCTGTTCGTCGCCCACGCCGACCGGCCGGGACCCGGCGGAGCCGCGTCACCCCTGGCGAGGCTGCGGTGGGCCTATGCGCAGGCGGCCGCCAAGAGCGTCGAGGAACGGGAGGGTTTTCTCTTGGCGGAGCTCGCGAGGTTCCGCAAGCAGATAATGGAGCTCCCCTTCCCGGACGGATTCGAGATCAAGATCGAAGCGGCGCTTGCGCGCCTGGGCATGCCCGAAACCTTCGGAGTCTTCGTCCGCAGCGACACCAATGTCGAGGATCTCAGGGAGTTCACCGGAGCCGGCCTGAACCTGACGGTGCCCAACGTCACGGCGCGCAGTTCGATTCTCGCGGCGATCCGCGCGGTATGGGCCTCGCCGTTCTCCGAGCGCTCCTATGCCTGGCGGCAGCGCGTTCTTCTTGATCCGGAGCATGTCTATCCTTCCGTCATCCTGCACAAGACCGTCCCGGCCGAGATATCGGGGGTCCTGGTGACGATGGACATGGAGACGGGAGACCCCGGACAGATTACCGTGAGCGCCAGCGAGGGCGTGGCGGCGGTGGTGGACAGCGGCCTGCCGGAGACGATCGTCGTGCCCAAGCAGGGGGGGGCAGTCCGCTGGCTGTCCTCGTCCCGGACCTCGACCAAAAAGGCGGTTGCGGCGCCGCCGCAAGAGGGACTCGTGACGCTCCCCGCGGCGGGAGACGAGCCGCTCCTTGGAGCGGAGCGGATAGAGGAGATCCTGGGCGTAGTTTCCCGCCTGGAGTCGATCGAGCGGCCCGACCCGGCGGTGCCCTGGGATGTGGAGTTCGGATTCGTGAAGGATCGGATGTTCCTTATGCAGCTGCGGCCGCTCAAGGCTTCCCGGTCGGCTGTCCGGCAGCCTTATTTGCGGCGGCTGGACCGGGAGGGCTCGGCGAAAATCGGCATGATCGACATGAACCGGCCGTTAACCAGGTGAGCGGATGAGGAGAACGTGCGCGCGAAGGTTGCTGGAGGGGGCGGTGTTGATTCTCGGCCTCGCCTGTCTGCGGCAGGGCGCGGCGGCCTACCCGACGGATGCGGGAGAACGGACGGGCATCCGCCGGTTGTTCTGGCAGGCCCAGGTCGATAGCGGGGCGGAGCGGGGGACTAAGAATCCGCCCGGTGGACGCTGGGGGTCCGAGCGGATCCGCTTGCGGCTATCGGGTGCGGGGGGGGAATTCCGTTTGTCCGAGAGCACTCCCAAGGACCCCGGCCTCCAGAAGGGGCTGCAGGACATATTAAAGCGCGGCGGATGGGAGTCCTACGGGGTGGCGATCGTCGATCTCTCCAGCCCGGAGTCTCCGCGCTACGCGGCCGTCAATGAGCTCCGGCGGCAGATCCCCGGCAGCACGGCCAAGGTGCTGGCGGCGGCGGCTTTGCTGGAGGCGCTGCGGTCGCTATATCCCGGCGATATCCCGGCGCGCGAAGCGGCTCTGCGGACGATCCGGGTCCCGGCGGACGCTTGGGTCATGCCGAACTCTCACGATGTGCCGATCGTATCGTCAGCCGGGGTGGTTAACCGGCCCATTCGTCCCGGCGACGTATTCTCGTTGTGGGAGTGGCTGGACCATGCCCTATCCCCCAGCTCCAATGCCGCGGGGACCATGGTGTGGCGCGAGGCGGCGCTGCTGCGCTTGCTGCGGCGGCAGTATCCTCCTGCGGCATGGGACGGAAAGCTCTTCGGGCGCTGGAGCCGGCAGGATTTCACCACAGCCGTATTCGACGCGGTCGATGTCCCACAGGCTCGGGCCGGGCTCGATACGGACCTGTTTCGAATCCGCACCTTCTTCACTGCGGGCGCCTCCCGCTACATCCACTCTTCAAGCAGTTTCGGGACTCCCCTGGGCCTGGCGCAGTGGCTGCTCGGCATGGAGCAGGGCCGGATCGTCGACTCGTGGTCCAGCCTGGAGCTCAAGCGCCTTCTGTACATCACGCGCCGGCGCATCCGCTATGCCGCGGCTCCGGAGCTGGCGGGGAGCGCTGTGTACTTTAAAAGCGGTAGTCTCTACAAGTGCAAACCCGAGGAGGACTTCACCTGCAAGAAGTATATGGGCAACGCCCAGAACATGCTGAACTCGCTGGCCCTTGTCGAGGTGCCGTCCGCGGAGCCCGACAACGGCGGTCATGATGGCATGGCCCATTCTTATATCGTGGCGGTGATGTCGAACGTGCTCAAGCGGAACTCGGCCGCGGATCATGCGCGGCTCGCGGGCGAAATCCACCGGCTCCTGACCGGCCGTCCTGCGAAGAAATGAAACTTGGAACCGCGACTTTCGCCGTCGCTCTCCTGGCGGTCTTTGGCCTTCTTGCCTTCGCGGGCGAGGATGCGCTGCCGCCTGTCGAGCTGGACGCCAAGGGCTACCCGATAGGAGAAGCGGCCCTCAGCTGCCGGGCGAACTATCCCCTGCTGCGAAAGAACGCGGAGCTGACGGCCGCGCTGACCACCGCGTTGGAGAAAGCGGGATACGCGGAGGCGGTCAGGAAGAAGAAGCTGGCGGTGTCCATAGTCGACCTGACTCCCCCCAAGCGTATTTATTACGCGGCGACCAACGGCAACCATATGATGTACGCCGCCAGCCTGCCGAAGATCGCCGCGCTTCTCGCCTACGTGGAGGCGGTCAAAGGAGGCCGGCTGCCCTGGAACGACGCGGTCCGGGAGCGGCTCTCCCGCATGATCAACGCTTCAAGCAACAAGGACGCTACATGGGCGATCGAGCAGGTCGGTCTCGAGTACATTGAGACGGTCCTGCGCAAGCCGGGCCGGTGCTTTTACGGCGACCGCTACGGCGGGCAGTGGCTGGGCAAGCCCTATCGGAAAGACAGCAAAGCGAGGCGGGATCCCCTGCGCGGGCTTTCCCACGGCGCCACGACGCGGCAAACTGCGCGCTGGTTCGTGCTGCTCGCCAAGGGGCTGTTGGTCGATTCAGTGAGCAGCGAGCGGATGATGGGGGTGATGAGCCCGCCGAAAAAAAATCACAAGTTCGTCAAAGGGCTGGGTTCGGTGAAGGGTGTGCGCATCCTGGCGAGAAAAAGCGGGACCTGGCGGACCTACCACTCCGACAGCATCCTGGTCGAGCACGATAACGGCGTCCGCTATGTGGCGGTCGGGATGCTGGACCACCCCAAAGGGGGGAGAATTCTCACCGAGATGATAGGGATCATCGACAAGCTGATGGTCGAGGGAAAGCACCGCGCGCCTTAGCCTCTATTTGGCCTTCTTGATGAGATCGAGCGGCAGGCGGAAGAGATCGCTTACGGGCCGCCAAAAAGCGTCGGAGATCGACCGGGCGGACAGGACCGTGACTTTTGGGTTCTGACGCGGTCCCCGGACTTCGACCCAGATGGGCACCAGGCCCATGCGGTTGTTGAGCAGGATCTTGCGGACGCCGGGGACGGCCCGGATGACCTCGTCGAGCACCGTGAGGAAATGGATCACGAAGCGGCCGTCTATCGTCTCGTCGCTGAGGTCGTAGGAGCCGATAAAGGCCAGCTTGAAAGCGGGGTTCTCGATGTGCGCCGGCGTACGGATGACCGCCTTGCCGCCGCCCAGCTCGATCTGCGCCCGACCCGACCGGAAGGGCAGGCCGAGTTCGGACTTGCGCCCCATGCGCCGCAGGACCGAAGTGACGCTCAGCGCCGACAAGACCTGCACCAGGGCCGGGGCCTGCCATATCTTCCCATCCTTGACTTCGATGTCGATGGTCCCCGCGGCATGCCGCCATTGCGGCTGGTCGAGAGGTCCGCGCAAGCGGCCGCGGGTATGCCCGACGCCCGATATCATGTACTTCGCGCCGGAAGAGCGCATGAGCTTCTCGATATCCATGCCTTCCGTGCTCCACCGGATGTCGTAGGACGCCGGCTCGCGGGTAGACAGTTCGATGTCGGCAGCGAGAGAGCCGCCCATGCCGCGGGCGCGCAATCCCGATATGCGGACGATCTCCGGTCGTTTCTCGAGCTTCAAGGCCAGTTCTTCGAGCGGGGTTTCGCGAAACCGCGCCTGGAGGAATTTCGCTTGCGCGTCTACGGCCCAATCGTCTCCGGCCAGGCCGTCGGGAATTTCCCGCAGGAGCCGCATCCAATCGTGCAGGCGTTCCAGGTCAAGCATCTTCCCTTCGATCTCCGCCGTGAGGCTCCGGGTGGAAACAGTATGAGCAAGCGCCTGAAGCTTCCAGGCATCGCCGGCCTGCAGGTCGATCCGCCAGGGCGCCTGCGGCTTCCATTCGATCCTGGCGCGCAGCTGCGGTATCGCGGAAGTTGAGCTGGTTCCGTTGGTGAACGAAAAATCCCGCAGTGAGATGTCGGCCCGGCCGGAGCCTCGGAGAGCCGGAAGCTCATCAAGTTGGCCTTCCCAGCGCCCGGTCCCGGATGCCGTACCCGAGGCGATGGCCGGCCACCCCGCCGCTCGGGTGATGTCTTCCAACTGAATTTCAGGGATATCCCATTCCAGCCGCGCCTTGCGCGCGCGCCAAGTCGCCCGCGCCGTGCCGCGCATTCCGGGCTGCGATGCGGCGAGCTTGAGCGTGGAAGTCGAATGGGACGATACGCGGAAGTCGCCCCTCATTTTCAGGGCGGCGAATGCTCCGGGCGGGCGCAGGTCCGCGACGGTGCCGCTTACGTCCCAGCGCAGCCCCGCATCGCGGCGGCGCAGGCGGGCCGCGGCGGCGATATTTCCCGTCCAGCCTTTGCCGGCGGGAGCGAACTCGTCAAGCGCTTCCAGCGGCAGCTCCGCTGACTGCGCGCGGACGGTCAGGCCGGGACGGAAGGCTCCCGTCAGCGTCAGGCCGCTTCTGAACTCATTGCGTCTCAGCTCGCCGGACAGCCGGAACGGGACAGATCCTCCAAGCAGGATGAAGCCGTCGGCCTGCAGCGCGGTCTGCCGCCGCGGTGCGTCATCCTTCCATAAGCGCAAAGTCGCTTTCCTGAGCTCGATGCGGCGGAACTTGAAGCCGACCCCGGAGGGAGCGGAGCCGGCGTTAGCGTCTTCTTGCGCGGCCTCCTTCACCATCTGGGCCAGCGGGAAGCGGCCATCGGAGCGGCGGATGAGATGCGTTCGCAGCTGCAGGATCGTCATCCGCTCGATCTCGAAGCTTCCATACAGCATCCTCAGGAGGGCGACATCGAGAACGATTTCCGGGCTCGACGCCAGCACGGAGCCGTCCGTCTCGAGCAAGCGGACATCCCGACCGATCAGGGCGGGGCTGGGCAGCACGCGCCACTCCAGGTTCTCGATGAGCAGCCTCCGGCGGAGATACTTGGATGCGGCGCCTTCCAATCGGGGCCGGAGGTCGTCTGCCAGGTTATGCAGGTAGCGCGCGGCGCCGCAGGCAACGAGGAGCACGGTGAGCCCCAACGCTGCGCGGAGCCGGGGACTTGTTGCGGCGCGCATTACAGGCGGATCGAAGCCCCCTCCCTGGCGGCAAAGCACTCAAGGGACGAGCCCTCCTGCCGGATCAGCCCCTGGCAGTGTTCGACCTGACGATCCAGATCGTCGTCAGAGCGGTCCGGGTCATGGTGGAAAAGACAGAGGCTCTTGGCTCCGGACTCGAGGGCGAGACGCACGGCGCTGGAATAGGTCGTATGTCCCCATCCTCGGGTCTGCTCGTACTCATGGTCCGTATATTGGGCGTCATGGATGAGCAGGTCGGCATCGCGGCAGAAGTCGAGGTAGTCTTCCCGCGCGCGCCCACCGGCGTGCGCGTGGTCGAGCTCGTTGTCGGTGAGGAAGACGAGGCGCTTGCCCGCCTTGGTGAACTTGAATCCATAACCTCCGTTGGGGTGGCTGAGCGGGATCGCGCCGAGCACCACCAGGCCGATATCTCCCGGGGGGAGGCAGTCGTCGCCGAAGTTGAACTTCGCTTTTAGATGCTTGAACTCTATGGGGAAGTACGGCGGGCTCATCTGGTGCGAAATATACTGCTTGAGAGATTCCCGGGCTTTGGGTCCGCCGTATACGTTGATCGTGTAGCGCGCCAGGTAGGCCGGCAAGAAAAAGGGGAAACCGGATAGATGGTCCCAGTGCGAATGGGTCAGCAGCAGGTAGAGCTCGTTAACCGACGGATCCTGCGCGAGCTTCTTGCCGAGGTTGCGTATCCCTGAGCCCGCGTCCACGATGATCACTCCGCCCTCGCGCGGGCGAATCTCCAGGCAGGTGCTGTTTCCGCCGTAGCGAAGGGTGTTCTGCCCCGGAGATGCGATGGATCCGCGGCTGCCCCAAAAAGTTATCTGCATGCCGACCTCCGCGCTGAGCCAGCGCCGCCATGAATGTACATGGCACGCGGGTACGGTAGCATTATCGCCGCTGAGGGCAGGCATATGCTTCGCCAAACTGATGGTCGAGGGAAAGCACCGTACGCCTGGATCGTGAGCTGTTTTTGTGTAATCGTGTTCTATTTCCGCTACCATATCATCGTGTACCGCGTATTATCCTCATCGTCGAAGGCCTAGCAGCGTGAGGCGAGTGATAAATTCCAATGGAGGTTATATGCGTATCATCCTGACATTGCTGGTGCTGCAATTGGGTTTCGCCGGATGCGTGACGCTGGGACGGCCGTTCGATGCGGTTCGCGTTGCGGGGATCAAGGTGGGAACGACCACAGAGCGGGACCTCATTCGCAGTTTCGGCGAGCCGTACCGCCGCGGGCTTGACGACGGTGACGATACGGCGACCTGGATCCATTACAAACTGAGATTGTTCGGCGACCGCAATACCCGGGACCTATACATTCGGCTCAATGCGGAAGGGACGATCAAATCCTATTCTTTCAACTCAAATTTCCCGGGAGACCAAGACGTAATCAGGAAGTCCCGGTAGGGTCGTACAGGGGTAGCGCGGCGGGGGGAAATGCGGTATCCTGCGGCAGGTCTTTTATCCGCATCGGGAGTCAGCATATGGCGACGGGATCACTGGCCGTTTCCGCGCTCAAGCAGCTTTTAGACGCCGACCCGAAACGCGCGGCGATATGGTGCGAGAGCGTCGATTCGCAAAAGGCGGCGGCTCTCTTGTCCGCGCTTCCGGAAGCAAGCCTGCAGTTGTGCTTCAGGCACCTGAACCCCTCCTTCGCGGGCCAGGTCTTGGCCGGGATGAGGCCGCAGCGGGCTTCCTCGCTGCTGGAAGGGCTCGACGAGCAGATAGCGGCGGAGGCTTTTCGCACGATGGAAAACGGCGCGCGCCTGGCGGTGCTGGATTCCCTCTCCCCCAGCCGCAAGCAGGCGCTGCAGGAACACTTGTCTTATCCCGAAGACAGCGCGGGACGGCTGATGAAAACGGATTTCGCCGCTTTTCCGCAGGGGATGAAGGTGCGCGATGTGATCGGACGGCTGCGCGCGGCGGTCAAGAAGGGGTCGCCTCCGGCCTACGCCTACGTGGTCGGCGATGACCGGAAGCTCAAGGGAGTCCTGGTCATGCGCGACCTGCTTTTTGCGGATCCGGGGGCGCCGATCGAGAGTACGATGGCGATCGGAGTGAAGGCCGTTTCCGCGTTCACGGATCGCGAGGAGCTGGTGCAGCTGGCGCAGGACCGGCGTTACCTGGCGGTTCCGGTGGTGGACGCGGAAGGGCGGATTCTGGGATCGGTCCGCATGGCGGAGCTCCTGGAATCGAGCCAGGAAGAGGCCAGCGAGGACCTGCAGCTCATCTTCGGCGTCGGCGCGGACGAGAAGCCGTTTTCGCCGATTTCCTTCAAGGTGCGCCAGCGGCTGCCGTGGCTTCAGGTCAACCTGATGACCGCGTTTATGGCCGGTGCCGTGGTGGCCTTGTTCGAGGACCTCATCACCAAGCTCGCCGTGCTGGCGGTATTTCTGCCTATCATCGCGGGTCAGGCCGGGAACGCGGGGACGCAGACCATGGCCGTCATCCTGCGCGGATTGATCATGCGGGAGATCAAGCCCCGGGACGCTTGGCGGGCTATCGGCACCGAGATGGGCGTGGGCGCGATCAACGGCGTGTTCACCGGCGTGGTGACCGCCGTGGTGGCTTGGCTGTGGAAGGGGAATCCTTTTCTGGGGCTCGTGGTGGGGCTGGCGATGATTGTCAATCTGGTCGTCGCCGGCGCCGCGGGGGCCGCTATACCGCTGGCCATGAAGAGGCTCGGCTTCGATCCGGCCCAGTCCTCCGGCATCATCCTGACCACGGTTACCGATGTGGTGGGGTTCTTCGCCTTCCTGGGATTAGCCGCCATCTTCCAGGCGCGGTTGGTCGGCTAGAAGCGGCATATTCTCCAACTTGCTAGAATCCATCATCCGCGCCGGAGGGATCATGCCGATACCATACCGCCGTCTTAAGAACGCCGCGCTCCAGGATGTCGCTGCGCACATGTGCGTCGCCGCCCGTACCGCGCCCAAAACCAAGGGCAAGGATTTTCTCATCATCACCGCTCTGACCAAGGCGGATAAGAATAGGGTTATCGCCGGCATGCGGCGCACCGCCAAGCGCGAAAAGCGTCCGGGCTATGCGCGCGATGCCGGCAACCTCAAGGGGGTCGACCACGTCGTGGTCCTCGGCGTCAAGTCCGCCGCCGCCGGACTCGACTGCGGCTTCTGCGGGCGCCGGACCTGCAAGGACCTCAAGCGGGCGCGCGGCGTCTGCGCCTTCAACTCCATCGATTTGGGTATCGCCCTCGGCTCCAGCGCCGCGCTGGCGGCGCGCTTCCACGTCGATAACCGTCTCATGTATTCCATCGGCAAAACCGCCATGGACCTCGGCCTGCTGGGCCGGGGCGTCGTGCAGGCCATCGGCATTCCGCTCGCGGCCACGGGCAAGAGTCCCTTCTTCGATCGCGAGAGCAAAAAGAAGACCAAGAAGTGAATTAGCTATACTGGCGGCATGCCAGGGATTCTCGCGGCCCTCATCCTGCTGCTCGCGTCGGCCCCCGCGGCCGCGCGCAAGCTTCCTACCGACAAAGCGACCCAGAGCATCGCCGCCGATATCGAGAAGCAGATACCCAAGCAGAGCCGTGTGCTGATCGCCGACCTCAACGATCTGGACGGCCGCATCACCTACTTCGGGCGCTATCTTTCCGACAAGCTGGAGACCGCTTTGGTCATGCGTAAGCCGGATTTTGTCGTCGTCGACCGCAGCAAGCTCGACCTCACGCTGGAGGAAATCCAGCTGCAGAAGGCGGGGCTCATCGATGATGCCACCATAACGCAGCTGGGGAAGATGCTCGGCGCCAGCGTCATCGTCTACGGCAGCGTTACCGACCTCGACGACGCGATCGATATCGACGTGAAGATCCGCAATATCGAAACTTCGGCCGCGCTGGGCGGCGCGACGCGCAAGCTCAAGAAAACCGCGCGCCTGGCGCAGCTGGTGCGCACCGTCATCAAGACCGAGCAGGACAAGGAGCGGGAACTGGAGGAGTACCGGGCGAAGGTCCGCAAGGATATCGAGATCGACCGGGATAGGCGGATCGCGGCGATTAAGAGCGAAGAAGCGGAGAAGCGGGCGAAGCTGGCCGAGCTCGACAAGGAAATGCGCCTAAAGTCCGAGGTCCTCGCCGAGTACGAGCGCAAAAAGCAGGCGCTCGACGGACAGGAGGCGCGCCTGTCGGAGATTCACTCCGAGATCGGGCGGCTCAACCGCGGCGTGCCGGGCAAGCTCAAGGTCGGCATGACCCTGGCGCAGGTCAACGCGGCGCTCGAGCTCCAGCCGGAGCTTACGCCCGACGACGAGGGCTGCTATCTGGTCGGCCGCTACTTTCTGCTGTTCCAGGGCGGGGCGCTCAGCGGCGTGATCCTAAACGGCAGCGTCGGCGAGATCAAGTCCCCGTATTCCCGGAGCTTCTTTAAGGGTACGCTGACGGTGGACAGCTGCGCGACGGCCGCGGCTTTCGGGAAGAACCGCGCGCGATGACTTTCCGGCTTATCGCCCTCCTGGTCCTGTGGACCGCGCCCGCGGCCGCGCAGGAAGACGGCGCGATCCGCAGCGAGAGCGGCCGCGTTCAATTCGAGTTCGACCTGGAAGACGTCAAGCGGCCGGAGCCCGCGCCTCTCCAAGCGATAAAGATCGCTCCCCGGCCCAGCCCCGCGCCCCCCCAGCCCACTCCCAAACCCAAGCCCACTCCCAAACCCAAGTCCCCGATGGCCAAGAATGTGCCGCCGGCGAAGCCGGCTCCAGCGCCGCAAAAAGCCGCGCCGCGAATTGAACCCGTCGTCAAAGTCGAGCCGCCGCCCGCCGCACCCGCGCCGGAACGCGGCGGCCGCGCGCTGCTGCTGCTGGGCGCGGTCGTGTTTGCCGCGGGCTGCATTTGGTTTTTGCTGCGGCGGCGGGAGCCGGAAGAAAGCTCTCCCGCGATCGCGGATGCGCCGGCTCCCGTCGAAGATTCGGCGGCGGCTCCGGGTGACGAACGGTTCAAGTTCAAGCGCGTTATCTCTGAAGGCGAAGGCCGCGCCGTCTGGGAGGCTCGCGACAACGAGCTGCAGCGCGATGCGGCCGTGAAAAGGCTCTTCGGCCTGGACGCGGATGAGCGGCGGCGGCTCATGCGGGATGCCCGGGCGGCCGCCGCGCTCAAGCATCCGAATATTCTCGAGGTCTACGATGTCGTCGAGTGCGGCGACGAGCTCCGGCTGGTCTGCGAGCTGATGCGCGGCAAGACGCTGCGCGACTTCCTGCGGGCCCGCAAGCGCCTGCCGCTGTACCTGGCGGTCATGACCTTGACGCGGGTGTGCCGCGCGCTGGAACATGCGCATGCGAACGGAATCGTGCACGGCGGGCTGGAGCCCGCGCGCGTTATGGTAAGCGACTGCGGCGACGTCAAGGTTATGGGTTTCGGCCTCGCGGGAGAAGCGAAGCCGGCGGCGGACGTGCGCGCGCTCGGCGTCTGCTTCTATCAGCTGCTGACCGGCGCCCCGCCGGAGCCGACGGGCGACTATGTTCCCGTTAACAGTAGTATCCCCGAACTGCCGCCGGAAGTCGACGCGCTTATCGCGGCGGCGCTGCGCGGAGAGCTTAGCGGCGCGTCACCGTTCGCGGCCCGAATGGCCGCGCTCCCCATGGTCGGCCATACCGCCGCCTGACCTCTTGTCGTCCTACTGCCCCCAGCGCATCCCGAGGCTGATCTGGTGCGAGGCGCCGAGCTCGCCGCAGGGGACGAGAGCGTAATCGAAGCCGTAGTCCTTCAGTATCAGCCCGAAGCCGAAGGAGAATCCGGGACCCGCATCGTTGCGCGTGTTCTGCCCGAAGCGTACGACGAACCGTTCGTAGAACGTCGCGGCGGCGCCCGCGTTGATGACGAGCTCGCGCTCCGACGCTTTGTTGAGGTCCAGGGAAACGCCGACCGGCACGCCGAAAACGGGCAGGCTCAAGGCGGCGCCGCCCCGTACGTTGAGCGGCAGGGGCTCCGACTGCGACTGAAACCGCACCTTGGTGCCGATATGCTGCACCGCGAGCCCGAGGACCAGTCCCGGCTCCTCCATGACGACCGCCTGCAGACCCAGGTCGCCCGCCCAGGCCGCCCCCGCGGTGTCGTCGATGGTCTGCCGGATGTATTTGATCGCCGCGCCCGTGGTCAGCCCGTCAAAGACCGTTATCCCGATGCCGGCGGCGATGACGGTGGCCGCGGGCTGGAAGCCGCTGGTCCCCGCCCCCGAGGGGTTGGACAGCGTCGTGCGGCCGATCTCGCCGAATGTCAAGCGGTCAAAGCTGAGGCCGAAACCGGAGCGCAGCGCGGCCGCGATGCGTTCGCGCTGGACGCTCTGAAATTGGCTGGTGTGCATAAACGACGCGTGATTCCGGTCGAGGGATGCGAGGCCGGCGGGATTGTAGGCGAGAACGTTGGCGTCGTTGCGCCCCGCCGTAAAGGCCCCGCCCAGGGCCGATTGGCGCGCGCCGCTCTCCATGAACAGGAAGTCGAAGGGGTCCGCCCCGGCGAAGCAGGACGCGGCGCGCGGCCGGCAAGCCGCCGCCAGCAGCAGAAGCGCGAGGAGCGCAAGGCGGCGGCTCATCGGATTATGGCGATCTTGCGCACGATCGCGTTCTCCCCGTCGCTGGTAATGACCGCGAAGTAGATGCCGGAAGCGACCTCGCGGCTGTCGCCGTTGCGCGCGTCCCAGCGGTAGATGCCGCCGGCGGAGATCAAGCGGCTCTCCCATACCAGCGAGCCGTTAACCGTATAGATCTTGATCTTCGATGAGGGCGTCAGGTTGTCGAACAGGATGCCCGAGGTGGAGTCGCCCGCGCTGTAGGGCTTGCCCTCGTCGGGATTGCCGCCGTTGGGCTTGTACGGCACCGGATAGACGCGTACCGCGCTGAGATCGCCGGCGCTGGGCGAAAACAGCCCGAATAGGCTGAAATGCGGCGTATAGCCGATGACGGTGGAATAGTCGTCGCCGGCGACGCCGCTGGGAAAATCACGCTTCCAGGAGGCGCTCGCGGCATCGTAGACGTAGATGGCCAGGTTGTCCACGCGGACCGTCGTGCCGTCGACCCGGTTGTCGTTGTCGCGGTCGAGCCGGGAAAAGCGCAGCGCTGCGGTCCGGCCGGCGGCCAGATCCGTCTGCCCGTTGGCGAGCGTGATTTCGCGGAATATGCCGGGGTTGCCCAATGTCCACGGCAGCGCCGGAGTCACTGTCGGGCTGCTGATGATCTGCAGGTAGGTGGAGTCCGTATTGAGCGCTCCGGAGGCGATGGTGATGCGGGTCAGCACCGCGCTGCCGGCATCGGCCAGCGTAGTTTCGATGGGGACTGTGTTGCGCACGCGCGTGCGCTGCTGGATGCTGCCGCCCACGACGCGTTCATCCACGTCCGGATCACTGGTGTTTACGAACAGGCGGATCGGTGTCGGGAAGGGATCATCGCCGCCGCCGGCGTCGCGGGCGACGGCGCGCAGGTCATAGGCGTTGTCGGGCAGGGCGGTGACGTCCCAGTGCACGGCGTAGGGAAATTCTGTCGCAGGATTCGGATGGCCGGCTTCCTGCGGCGTGATGTCGGTCCAGTTGGGTGCGCCTACCAGGCGGTACTGAAACAGTACGCGGCTGACCTGCGCCGGGGAGCCCTGCGCCAATTCGGCGACGATTCCGACCCGGTCGCCCGACACCTTCGCGGTATTGGGGGGGTGGGTGATATGAGCCGCGGCGGGAAACGGCGCCGTCAGAGCCACCACGGAGGCGACGACGGAGGTGTTCACCTCTTCCAGTCCGGTTTCGTCGCGCGCGCGCAGGGCGAAAAGATAGGTCGTTCCGTCGGCCAGCGCTCCGGTGGTGTAGGAAGTGGTGGGGCTGGTAACACTGGCGAACAAGACGCCGTAATCGACCGTCCCCGTGCCGCCGTCGCTGTAGATGCTGTAGCGGACAACGGTAGTGGTAGGCGAAATGGACCATTCCAGAAGCACCCGGGCGCCGCTTAAGGGTTCGGCGCGAAGTCCGCCGGGCGGCTCGGGCGCGCTGCCGACCAGAAAGGTGCTGACGACGACATCGAAGGAGGTGGGGATGTTCTCGAAGTTCAGGGCGCGGACGCGGAAGTAATGGGTTGTGAGGCCCAGCAGCGAGAATGCGCTGATGGTTTTGGTCGAGGCGCTCCCCGCCAGCGTGTACGACGTGAACGCGATATACTGCGCGGCGTCGGTCGAATGCTCCACTTCATAGGTGGTCAGAAAGTCCGAGTTCTGGCTGGTGCTCCATGCCATGGTGATGCTGGAGACGAAGACGCCGGTGATCTGGCTGTTGGCGGGAGGATTGGCCTGCGTATAGATCGTGGTCGCTGGAGAGAGAACACCGACGCCGGAATTAGTGACGGGGGCCACCTGCAGTACATGGCGGCTGCTGGGGCCGAGCCCGGTTTCCACCAAGGTCGTTGTCGTTGTTGCGGCGATGACGGCGCTGCGGTCGTTGAGGGCGCCGGTCCCCGAGGCGATGTAGAGGTCGTAGCGGTCGACGGCGGGCCCGCCCGTATTGATCCAGTTCCAGGTGATGGAAGTGATGCCGACCTGCGAGGTCGTCGGCGCGGCGAGCCGGGACGGGTGCGTCGGCGTGGACAGGGGGGCGGCAAAGAGGGTTAGGTATTCCGCGGCGCTCTTCGCTCGGATCTTGAACCAGTAGGTCGTCCCCGCCTCCAGGTTCCCCTGCGAGGTGAACGAGCTGATGAAGTTGGCGGAAAAGGGCAAGGGCGTGGAGATATCGGTCGCGAAGTCGTCGGTGGAGCGCAGCAACTCGTATGGCGTGCCGATTGGATTATTGGCCCGGTCCCAGGTCAGGTTGATCGTGGTCGAACTGGTGAACGTCGCGTTCAGCCCGGCGGGCGCCGCCGCGAACGTGTAGGTGGAGGCGTGCGCGCTTAGGCCGCCCGAGCCGTGGCTGTTAAACGGCTCGACGTAGATGCTGTTGACCGTATTGGTGGCCAAGATGGTCCCGGTGTAGTTGGTGGCGCTGATGGTCGCGACGACGACGTTGGCCGTGGGGTTGTAGACGCGGTACTGCACCGCGGGTCCCCCGGAGTTCCAGCTCCAGCTCATCGATGTGATCCCGATGTCGGTTATGGTGAGCCCCGTGAGCGGGGGCGGGCGCGTATGCGTGGAGACGGTCGCGGAGAAGCTGGAGATAAACGCGTTGCCGTTGCGGGCGCGGACGCGGGCATAGTAGGTGGTTCCGAGCTCGAGCGCCAGGACGTCGGTCGTCGTCTGCGTCCAGTTGTCGGTGAACACCACCGGCGTCGAGACGATGGTGGCGAAATCATCGGTCGAGATGGAGATTTCGTACGGGGTGTTGTTGGCGTTGTCGTTCTTGCCCCAGGCAAGGGTGAGGCTTGACAGGTAGACCCCCGTTATCGCGGGGCTGTCGGGAGGGTTGGCCAGGGTGAAGACGCTGCCGTTGGTCCCGGTATCGGTGGAGGAGAACATGTCGTCCGGCGCCGCCACGTGAGCGAGGACGCTTACGAAGATGAGCTGGTTGGGCGAGAGGCCGGTGATGAGTCCGGTCTCCTGGCCGCCCGTTCCGGCCTTGTCGGATGTGGCGATGGTCGAGACGCCGACGACCAGCAGCGCGGTCGGCCCGTAGGAGATGGGGAACTCGTCTTCCGACGTGGACTTGTCCGTGAGCTTCACCTCGATCTGCGTGGTGGACAAGGCCGTCAGGGAGTCCAGGCTGGGCGACGACGGGAGGATGTTGTACTGGATAGTGACCGATGTCAGGGCCGGAGTGGAGAAGGTGCTGGTGGAATAGAGTACGGTGCGGTACTGGAAGAAGCGGTCATCTTTGCCGTCGCGGTGCGTGGGATGGATGCCGTCGCCTCCGGCGGCGTCGGTGAAGTAGTCTCCGGTTCCGGTGGGGCCTAGCCAAGAGGTATAGGTCGCGGGGAATCCGGAGCCGTCATCGGAGGCGGTGCGAATCTGGAACTGTACCGTCGTGTTCCCCGGCAGAACGGCTTCCCAGCGGATCGCCTGCAGCACGTTGGCGTGGCTCCCCGAATCGAATGCGCTCGACACCAAAGTCGAGCTGGCGGCGGTCTGCGTATAGGTGATCGCCAGGTCCTCAAGCACGGCGGTCGTCGAGATGTCGGTGCGGGTGAACGAGGCGATGTACTGGACATAGCGCTGGTCCCCGAAGGCGGCCAAGGAAGCGCCGTTGGTTACGGTCGCGCTGGCGCCCGAGTTCGTCCAAGTCCCGTCCGGCACCTGCGTATTGCCGGCGCGCACGCCGATATCGAGGCCGACGAGGGGGCCGAACGGAGCGGCGGGGCTCCAGGATATCGTTCCGAGGTCGGACAGGTTGCCGGTATCGAATACCGATGAGATGTAAGCCGCCGAGGTATAGGCGATGTATTCGATGATCTGGTCGAAGTCTCCGGGCGTGCCGCTGGAGGCGCCGAAGCCGTAAATGCGCAGGGTCTCGGTATCCTGGGCGACCGCCATGCCCGCCCGTGCGCTGGGCAAGGTGATCGGACGCACGGTTAGGGTGTCGACGACAGGATCGAAGACCATGATGTCGTCATAGGCGGTTGCGGCGACGCCGCCGAACAGGTGGATTTTATGGTCTTCGGTGCTGTAGACGGCGGATACCTTGCGGCGGGGCGCCGGCAGCACCGAGGTCATCGGCGTGACCGTCCCCGCGATGGGATCGAAAGCCAATATCGTGTCCAGGTCGCCGCCGGCGTCGGTGCCGCCGAACAGAAAGACCTTGGTGGTCCCCGGCTGCAAAACCGCCGTCATGCCGTAGCGCGGGGTCGGCAGGGTCGCGGGGGCGAAGTTGGCGACCGTGCCGATTGCGGGGATGTACTCCACAATCTGGTCGAGCAAGGTCCCGTTCTCATCGATGCCGCCGAAAATGTAGATACGGGAGTTGTTCGGCGTGGGGCTGTAGGGGACGTAGGCGGCGGCGGCGAGCGCGCGCGAGGAGGGCAGGACCTCGTTGCGCTTGATTGAGCTGTTGATGCTGGGAGTGTAGGAGAATATGCTCTCGAGCGCCGTCGTCTCGCTGGAACCGCCGATGACGAAAATGGTGTTGAAGGGCGCGTGATAGGCGCCGGCGGCCTCGCCGACATATCCTTTGAGGTTGGGGAAGGCGCTCGATATCGTATCGGTGCGTCCTTCGTAGCGGTGGATGTCGCGGGACGCGGAGCCGTCGCTGTTGCGGCCGCCGAGCAGCCAAATGTAGCCGGTGCCGGGCTCGTTGACCGCGACGATGTCGCCGCGCGTCTGCAGCAGCGACATGGCGCGGGGCGCGACGGAATCTCCCGCCAGCATGGTGAGCTCGGCGGCCGCTCCGGTGCCGGTCACCGTGGTCGTGCTGTGGGTTCGTCCCGGGAGATTAAAGCCCGTCACGCCCGTTCCCTCGTCGGTCTGCAGCCAGGTGCGGCCGATCGTCTGCTTGAGCTCCGGGAGGCCGCCGGTGATAACGATGTCGCCTTGCGCGGAGTCGTAGCCCGGCCAGCCGGTGGCGGCCGTGGTTGTTGAGCCGGCGCCGGCGCCGCTTTGCCAATTATTCTGCACCCAGACCAAAGAATAGGCCGGTTGAAGAACCGCGAAAAAGATGAAAAACGCAATAAACCTTGCAGTCATTTGGGTACTGGCGCCCTAATTCAGTGTAATCGGGATATGTTGCATCCTCAAGTCCTTGCGAAGGTGACTTTTGCGTGCTCTTGTTTTTCCGACGACGGGGCGATATACTTCAAACAGATGCCCCAAAGCTTCGATTTCAATACCGCGCCCAAGCCCGTCCCCCGCAGCGGTCCCGGAATTTTTACCTATATTTGCGTGGGGGTCCTTCTGATCGGTGCGATGGCGGGGCTGCAGATCCGCAATCAACTGACGGCCAAGCAGCGGGCGGAGAAAGCGGCTCCGGTCGAGTTCTCTAAAGCGGACGTGGATCTGAGCGCTCCGCGGAAGTCCGTCGAGCGGCCGGCCAATGTGCGCGGGACCGCTTCCGGGGCGCTCGGCCTCGTCCGCGAAGAGGCGCCCGCCGGGGGAAGAGGGGCGGGCGGCAGCATGCGCTATGTCGCGGAAGGGCGCGCCTCCCCCTCAAAGCGGCAGGGTCGAATGGGCTACCTGCGCGGCGACAACGACGTGATGGGGCTGGCGCCCAACAAGGGGGAGCAGGCTTTCCTCGGCAGCGAGACCAGCGATTTCTTCCGCGAAATGGTCCTCGCCGAGAGCTCGCCGCCGCTGACCTTCAGCGGTACGGGGGGACCGGAGCGGTTCACCGCGCAGATCATTCGCAGCCGGCAGGCCTGGGACATGCTGTGGCGCTCGGTGGGAGGGCATGACATGCCGCAGCCGGACTTCAAACGAGAGATGGGCGTTGCCGTTTTCGCGGGAGTGCAGCAGGCGGGCTCCGGCATCCAGATTCGTTCGGCCAAGCCGAAGGGCGGCAAGTTTATCGTGGAGTACGATATCCTGCTTCCCGTAAAGCGCCAGCCGGGCCGCAATATTCGTCCCTATCAGGTTATCGTTGTTCCCGCGACGCGCCTGCCCGTGGTTTTTCGTAAGGCGAAGTAGGGGCGGGCAGCTTCCAGCGCAGGAACCGCGGGTAGTATACGCTGCTGTCGGTCAGCAGCTTGAGGAAGTCGAACCGGTTCGCCACATAGGTGACGATCATCTCGTCGCTGTCGGCGGTCAGCTGGGGATGGGCCTTGGCGGCGTAGACGAGGATGCCTTGGAGGTCGGATTCCGGGGGGCGATAAACACGGACCGTTGGGGTCCAGGGCCCTTCCGGGTGCGGCGCTCGCCGCATGCCGATCTCGGTCGCCCCGAAACCCAGCGTCTGCACCGCCAGAAACGACCGCGTCCTTTCGTCCCAGTGTACGCTGAACTCCGTCTGCCCATCCGCGAACAAGGGTTCCCGTTTGGCGGCGTCATGCCCCCAGCCTCCTTTCGCGCCGCACCACCATTGCGGGGACCGCAGATTGCCGCGGCGGGCGTCGGCGCGCTTCCAGCGCTGCAGGAATATCTTGTGTTCGGGTTCCAGCGAGCTGTAGGCGTAGACGTATCCGTCGTATACGAGCACGGCGGCTCCCGCCAGTAATCCCTTCTCCGCTTTGCCGGTACGGGCGCGGCGGATGCGCCAGGAGGGCGGGGCGTCGTCGATGTTTTCGATAGTGAGGGCCAGCCACCCGTTAAGCGCGAATCCCAGGGCGTCGCTTGTATCTTTGCGCACGCGCATAAAAAACAGCAGCGCGGACTCTTCCAGGCGGATGCCGTCCGCCGGCCACAACCACTCATCACCTTCCCCGGGGAAAAACGCAGCGGGACGGTCATTGTAGAGGCGCCATTGAAAGTGCATGGAAGCCGCGGCGGGATCGGCGCCCGTTTGCAGCGCCAGCGAGTTGTTGACCATGACCGCTTTGGCGCGGGTGGCGGAAGACAACGAAGGCGCGATAAACGAGTCGCCGAACAGCCACAGCGTGCGCTCCGCGCCCAAGTCGACCGAGAAGGCTCCGTCCCCGCCGAGCCAGCGCGGGTCTTTGTGGAACAGCGCATCGGCTTGCGGCCAGGCCCGGACCTGAACGGAGGGGGGGGGTGGCGCCGGTCCCCGGTTCGCGGCGCAGGCGCAGAGGCAGGCCGCCAGGAGCGGCACGGACTTGCGCTGGAAGCGGCAAAAGACGGAGGTCATTCTGCCGTCGATTATAACCAAAATCACTGCGCGTTGACAGCGCCGGGATGGGGGTATATAATGGGACGGATTTCGGGAGGTCTTATGACGGGGCCGTACCGGCTTATCGCTCTCGCGCTGGCGTGCCTGTTGCCGCCGGCGCCGCTCGTTTCTCCCGTCATGGCCGGCTGGAAGGACTACCTGCGCAAGACGGCCGAGAAGGCTAAGCAGCGCAGCGGGCAGCGCCGGGAGGTCCGTACGGGGACGGTTTCGGCGGTGCGCGGGCTTGAAGAGAGCGCCGCCGACGAGACGGGCAGCGCCGATTACGCAGGTCTTGAATGGCTGGAGTCCGTTGCGGTTGCTGAGAGCGAACTGCGGCGTTTTATCCGTGAGGGGCGCCTTGCGCCTTAAGGGACCCGGCGGATTCCCGCAGTGAGCTGGTGCGACGACTTCATTAGGCTGTTTCCGCAAGCCCGGCTCAATGAGCCGATGCGCCGGCATTCGACTTACCGCATCGGCGGACCGGCGGATGTCTATCTCGAGGCGTGCAGCGTTGCTGACCTCGTATGCCTGTATCGGTTGACGCGTCGGCATAAGCTGCCCGTCCTCGTGCTCGGCTGGGGTTCGAATCTCCTGGTTCGGGACGGAGGCATCCGGGGCGTCGTCGTGCGTCTGCGCGGCGAATTCGAGCGCGTCGAGATGTTGGGAGAGACGATCGTGCGCGCCGGGGCGGCGGTGCGGCTGCCGCAGCTGGTGATGCGTTGCGCCGAACGCGGCTTAACGGGGGCGGAGTCTCTGGTCGGTGTGCCGGGGACGGTGGGCGGGGGACTGGTGATGAACGCGGGTACCCCGAACGGGGCGATCGGCGACTTGGTTCGCGCGGTCGAAGTGTTCGATCCCGGATCGCTTAAGGTCCGGCGGCTGACGCGAAGCCGTATTCGCTTCGCGTACCGCAGCAGCAGTCTGCGCAAGCGCATCGTTATCGCCGGGACGCTCGAATTGCGTCGAGGAATCAAAGTTGATATAATCAAAACCGTCAAGGATTTCCAGCGCCAGCGGCAGAAGACCCAGCCCATACATACCTTCAACGTGGGCTCTGTTTTTAAGAATCCTCCCGGTTGTTTTGCGGCGAAGCTGATCCAGGACGCAGGTCTGAAGGGAAAAACTTTAAGAGGGGCGAAGGTGTCCGATTTGCACGCGAATTTCATTGAAAATTACGATCATGCGAGCGCCGCTGATGTGCTGGAGCTGGTGGCCGTGATACGGGATACCGTGCGCAAGCGAACAGGCATCGGCCTCGAACTGGAGATGAAGGTCGTTGGTGAGAAGGCGTAGGGCGAAGCTGAGACCCAAGGTTCGCAAGCAAAGACGCGGCTATGCCGGCATCGCGGCCGCCGCTGTTGCGGTCATGCTGTCATTGGTGCTGCTGCTGCGGGCGAAGCCGTGGGAGCGGGTGCGGTGGAGCGCCTTGCGGGTGCCTCTGCCGCGGGCGGCCTCCGTCGATAAATTGGAAATCGAGGCCGCGCCGGCCGGAGCCGCCGCCGGGATTCTTGAGGCGACGGGATGGCGGTCCGGCGACCGCTGGGGTTTGTTTGAAGCGCGGCGGGTTCGGGCGCGGCTGGAAGAGCGTTTCCGCTACGTCCGTGAAGCACGCGTACGGCGGTCATGGATGCGGCGTTCGGTGAAGGTCACGCTCGTCCTGCGGGAGCCGGTGGCGCGTATTACGGGCGGCGGGCTGCTGAGCCGCGACGGTATTCGTTTTACGGCGCCTGAAGAGCTGTTCGGCGCGGCGGAGCTCCCGGAGGTGGATATGGGGGCGCTCCCGGCGGAGACGGATCTGCGGCCGCTGAGCCGGCTGCTGGCGGTCGCACAGTCGGCGGGCACTCTGCCCGCGCGGTTGGTGCGCTTTGAGCACGCGGCGCAGGAGAACGGCTGGGTGGCGCGATTGGAGGACGGAACCCGCCTGCTTTGGGGCCGGCTGGAGTGGACCGAGGAAAAATTTGTCCGTTTGGCCGAGGTGCTGGCGGATGCGGGACCGCGTTTTAGCGGTGATTTAACGGCGGATCTGAGACATTTTGAGGATGGAAAGATTCTCGTCCGCCCGAGGTGAATGAAGTATGGCCAAACCTGATCTGATCACTGGGCTCGATATGGGGAGCGGCCGCATCTCTTGCGTGATCGGTACTCCGGATCCCGAAGGGCAAGGCATGCGGATCCTGGGCGGCGCGCATATGCCATGCCGCGGACTCAAAGGCGGAGTGGTCCTCAATATCCACGAGACCGCGCGTGTTGTGCGCGCCGTGGTCGAGAAAGCGGAAGAAGAGGCCCAGCAGATGATCCAAGGAGTTTACCTGGGTGTCCGCGGCAGCCATCTGCATTCATTCAACAACCGCGGAGCGATCAATATCGCCCGTACCGACAAGGAGATTACCGCCGAGGATGTCGCGGCGGTTATTGAGACGGCGAAGGCGGTGGCGATCTCTTCCGACCGTGAGATTCTTGATGTTATCCCCCAGGGTTTCGCGCTGGATCGCGAGCGGGGAGTCCCGGATCCGGTCGGGATGGAGGGATCGCTTCTCGATGTCGAGGTCCACATCATTACGGCGTCCCGAAGCCATCTGAGCAATCTGACGAAGGCCGTCGCGGAGGCGGGCTTCGACGTGATCGAGCCGGTCTATAGTCTGCTGGCGCTGGGTGAGTTTATCGTCTCCGCCGAGGAACGCGAGTTGGGCGCGCTGCTGCTGGATTTCGGCGGACAGTCGATCTCCCTGGGGATATATTCCGAGGGCGGGATCGTGTTCTCCAAAGAGCTGGCGATCGGCTCGGATTTTATCACTCGCGACCTGGCCGTTGGTCTGCGAACGAATATGCCGACCGCCGAGACGCTCAAGATCAAATACGGCGTCGCGCATCCGAGCCTTGTCAACGGCGACAGCGAGATACAGTTTAAAGGCGTGGACGGGCGTACCAGCCATACGATCAAAACGAGCACGATGACCAATATTATCCTGCCGCGCGTGGAAGAGATCTTTACGGTTGTGAGCGAAGAGGTCCAGAACTCGCAGTTCGCTGATTCCGTCGTCCCCGGCGGCGCCATTCTGTCCGGCGGGGGCGCGCTGCTTAACGGTATCCCGCTGGCCGCTGAGCAGATTATGAACATGCCGGCACGGATGGGGCTCCCGCATCCTGAGCTCGTGTCGTCTCCGGATAAATACCTCGATGCGAAGTACGCGACGGCGCTGAGCCTTGTGTGCTATCCTCAATCGAACAACTTTCATTCGTACAGCCGGGTGGACAATCAGGAGCCGCGCTGGATGCGGAAGATGAAAAGTTTCTTCAAGGATTTTTTCTAGCCCATGGTGCGTATTCGCTGCACGGAAGAGCCCACGCAGCTCAAGGCGGTGATTAAGGTTATCGGTTTGGGCGGGGCCGGCGGCAATGCCGTCAACCGTATGGTGGACGCCGGAATCCGCGATGTCGAGCGCATCGCGGCGAATACCGACGCTCAGGATCTGCGGCGCAGCCGTGCCGATATTATCATCCAGATGGGCGAGAGCATAACCCGGGGTCTCGGCGTCGGCGGGGACCCCGAGAAGGGGCGCCTGGCGGCGTTGGAATCCAAGGAGCATATTCGCGAGGTCCTGCAGGGCGCGGATCTGGTGTTCGTGACGGCGGGCATGGGCGGCGGGACCGGGACCGGCTCGGCGCCTATCGCCGCGCAGATCGCGCGCGAAGCCAACGCTCTGACCATCGGCGTCGTGACCCGTCCGTTTCACTTCGAGGGCCAGGTCCGCGCCAATCAGGCGGAGATCGGCATCAAGCAGCTGCGCGACTGCGTGGATACGCTGCTCGTGATTCCCAATGACCGGCTTTTCGACGTTATCGACGAAGGTACTTCGAGCGACGATGCGTTTCGCCGGGCTGACGAGGTCCTGCGCCAAGCGGTGCAGTCCATTTCGGACGTGATTACGACCGAAGGGAATATTAATATGGACCTCAACGACATCAAGGCCATTATGACCGGGGCGGGCGAGGCGTTGATGGGGGTCGGCGAATCCGAAGGCCCCAATCGTTCCATGGAAGCGGCGCAGGCGGCGATCACTTCGCCGCTGCTGGAGAACGTCTCCATCGACGGAGCTAAAGGGCTGATAGTGAATTTTGTCAGCAGCCGAAAACTCGTCCTGGCGGATATTCGTGAGGCGATGGATTTTGTGTCCCGTGCGGCCAGTCCGGAAGCCAAGATCAAGTTCGGACAGGCGTACGACGAGGCGATGGGCGAAAAGCTGCGCGTAACGGTGATCGCTACGGGTTTCCCGCCGGCCCGGCGCAAGGCTTTCAGCCCCTTTGGCGCCCGGGGTGGAAGCCGGCTGCCGTATGCGGCCGCGGAAGGTTTCGACAAGCGTGGGCCATCCTCCGCGCCCAGCGGCGGTCCCAGTTCGCCGCGGGATTGGAACAAGCCCGCGTTCATGCGGTGGAAAGTGCGCAAGCTTAAATAATTCAGGAGATCGTTATGGATATGCAGACTCTTCTTCAGACCCTGATCAACAAGCACGGCAGCGACCTGCATGTCCGGGCCGGCGGGCCCGCGTATATCCGGGTCGACGGCAAGCTGGCGCCTTGCGGCGAGGTGCTGTCGAACGAGGAAGTCGAGGCGATGGTCGCCAAGGTGATCACGCCGCGGGCGAAGAGAATATTCGCCGAGAAGTTTGAGGCCGACTTTTCGTTTCAGGTGGGAGAGATCGCGCGTTTCCGTGTCAACGTGTTCCGGCGGATGGGCAAGCTGGCAATGGCGATACGCTACATCAGTATGAAAATCCCGAAGGTCGAGGAGCTGCGGCTGCCGGCCGCGACGATCCGCAAGATCGCCGACAACCAGCGCGGCATGGTGCTGGTTACCGGCGTAACCGGATCGGGGAAGTCTTCGTCGCTGGCCGCGATCATCGACTACATTAACGCCAACCGCTCGGAGCATATCCTCACTATTGAGGATCCTATCGAGTTCGTGCATAAGGACCAGAAATCGATCATCAGCCAGCGGGAGATCGGCGAGGACACGTTTGACTTCGCCGATGCGCTCAAGATGGCGATGCGCCAGGATCCGGATGTAATTCTTATGGGTGAAATGCGCGATGCCGAAAGTGTTTCGGCGGCGATCACCGCGGCGCAGACGGGCCATCTCGTCTTTGGAACCTTGCATACGATCGACGCGGTACAGACGGTGTCGCGCATTATCGATCTATATCCGCCGCATCAGCAGGGGCTGATGCGGCTGCAGCTGGCCGATACCTTGAAGGCGGTGATCAGCCAGCGCCTGCTGCCGTGTCTTAAGGGGGGACGAATCCCCTCCTGCGAAATCATGATCGTCACCGCGCACGTGAAGAAGCAGATCGAGGATAACAACGGTACGGGGCTCATCGAGGCGATCAACAAAGGGCAGTTCTACGGCATGCAGAGCTTTAACACATCTCTCGTCAAGCTTTACAAAGAGGGCCTGGTCAGCGAAGAGGATGTCCTCGAGGCGGCGTCCAACCCGGATGACGTCAAGCTGGCGATGCGCGGTATCGAGCAGGAAGTACGTCAGGGATAAAATCTCAGCGAGGAGAATGGGGACATGTTTGCAGAGGGATATATCGGCATCGCGGGAACAATCGGCGTCGGAAAATCGACCCTGACCACGGAACTGGCGCGAGCGCTGAACTTCGAGCCAATTTTGGAGGAAGTCGACGGAAACCCCTACCTGGAGCCTTTCTACGGGGATATGAAGGAATTCGGGACGATGATGCAGGTTTGGTTGCTGAATCACCGGTTCCGCCAGCACCGGGAGTTCGTTACGCGCATCAGCCTCGGCAAGATTCGCGGGGTGGTGCAGGACCGGACGATCTGGGAGGATACCATCTTCGCCCGCATGCTCAACCGGCATCCCGCCAAGATCATCACCGATCTCGATTACAATACCTATCTCGACCTGTTCGACAATATGGTTCTGCGCGAGCTGGTATTTCCGCAGATTCTCATCTATTTGGACTGCCGGCCGGAGACCGCCGCTGAGCGCATTTCGAGCCGCGGCCGAGTGATGGAGAAGAGCATCGACATGGAGTACCTGCGGATGCTGAAGATGAACTACGAGGAGTTTATCGGCGAGATGGAGAGCGCCGGTGTCCGCATCCTCCGCTTGAACTGGGAGGAGTTCATCCCGATCAGTGAGGTGGTGCGGCTGATCCACGAGTACAGTCTAAAGCCCTCCAGCTTTACCAAGTGGGTCCGCCCGATGCGGCGTCCCCCCAAGCTGGAGCCCAAGCCTCTGGGCCAGAAGAAGGATGGGCAGGACGAGACCACGGAACCCACCGAGAGGTATGCCGAAGTCTGATGTGCGGTTAATGGAAAAAGCATCCGCAGCGGTCTGGACGGAAAGAGACGGTCTCTTCCGCGAAGATTCGCTAGCTCGCCGCGGCATCTCTCACGGCGTTACCCATCGGAATTTGGGGGATATGAAGGATCCCGGGCGTCGTCGTGAAGCGCTGGCGGCGGCGGGCCTTGGCCCCGAAGTTTTTACCCTGAGTCAGGTGCACGGAACACGAATCCATCGGCCGGTAGAAGGGCTGGACGGGGCGGAGGGGGATGGCTGGCTGTCCGATGAGCCGGGACGATGTATGGGTGTTTTTGTCGCCGACTGCCTGCCGTTGTTCATGTGGAGCGAGAGCGGCGGGAGCGCGGGTGTTTTCCATGCGGGATGGCGAGGGGTGGCGGACGGCATCGCCGGCGCCGCCGTCCGCGCTTTTGCCGACCTCGGCTGCGCCGGCAAAACCTTGGCGGCGGCGGTCGGACCGCATATCGGCGCCTGCTGCTACGAGGTTGGTCCGGAACTGAGGGAGCGTTTTAGCGGCGAGAGCTTCCGTGATGAGGCCCAGACGCATTTGGACCTCGGCCGGGAAGTCGCCGCGCAGCTGGTTGCGGCGGGATTGGATCCCGGCCGCATCTCGGTGTCGGGCGACTGTACCGCGTGCGGCGTCGATAAATTCTTCTCCTACCGTCGCGACGGGAAAATGCAGAGGATGCTCGCATGGATAGCGGTACCGGCGTGACTCGGCGCGGCCTGATTATCGCGATGGACGGTCCCGCCGGGGTAGGGAAGTCGACGGTCGGCGGCCTGGTGGCCAAGAGACTGGGCTACCGCTTCATCAACACCGGGGAGATGTATCGTGCTCTCACCTGGAAGGCGCTGGAGGAGGGCGTCGACCTTTCCGACGGCAAGGCGCTGACGCGGTTGGCGCACCGTTTGCGGTGGGAGTTCAAGTGCAATGAGGATGGAGTCATCATCCGCACTTTTATTGACGGGGTAGGCGTTACGCAGAAGATCCGTGAGGAGCGGGTTGGCCGGAATTCGAGCATCGTCGCCGGCGTCGCCGGCGTTCGCCGGCACCTGCGGATGCTGCAGCGGCGTCTGGGCGACGGCGGCAAGATCGTTATGGAAGGGCGTGATATTACGACGAGCGTATTTCCGGATGCCGACTTCAAGATTTATTTGGACGGCTCGATCGAAGAGCGTGCGCTGCGGCGAACGAAGCAGCTGAGAGCCCAGGGGAAGAAGGTCTCCCTTGAGGAAATTAAGCAGGGCATCATTCAGCGGGATTCCGGCGATCAGCAAAGGCGCATCAATCCCCTGTGCAAAGCGAAGGATGCGATCGTTATCGATTCGACTAACCTGAAAATGAACGAGGTGGCGGATAAGATTTTACGTCTGATCAAGCGGCGTAAGGGGACGCGCCCGCCGCAATCGTGAGCGAAACGGCCCCCAGGTGGGGATACGCTTTCGTAAACCGGATGTGCGAGCTTTTTTTGCGGATGCTGCGCGGTGCCGTCGAGTTTGAAGGTTTGGAGAACGTGCCGCGGACCGGCCGGTTGATTATCGGGGTCAATCATGTGTCTATGCTCGACCCCTTGCTGGCGGCCGTTGCGGTTTACCGGGTGCGCTATCCCCGTTTTGTCGGCAAGGAAGAGCTGTTTCGGGTGCCGTTGCTTGGCAGATCGCTTGGCCATTTGGGCGCCATTCCGCTCAACCGGGGACGGGCGGACGTCGGGGCCATCCGTAAGGCGTTGGAGGTGCTTGACGGCGAGGGGTGTATGGTGTTGTTCCCCGAAGGGACGCGAGCGCGGCCGGGAAAGCCGGGACGGCCGAAGTCCGGGATTGGGCTGCTCGCTCGCGAATCGCGGGCGCCGGTGCTGCCGGCGAGAGTTTTTGATACGGTGCCGTTTTTTAGCCGGCGGCCTTTGCGCATTCGCTTCGGAGAGCCGATATGCTATACGGGGGGGGGCGGCCGCAGCGACGATATGCGTTTCGCCGGGAAGGTCATGGAGCAGATTTTTTATCTATAATGTTGGCTGAGGAGCGCGATATGACAGCTGATGCGGAAGGGATTCAAGAATCGGCCGAGCAGACGATGGAAAGCCTGCTCGAAGAGCAGACCCAGTTTTTTGACAAGCTGAAGAAGCGGGAGGTCGTCTGGGTCAAGGTGGTCCAGGTGCAGAAAGACCAAGTGCTTGTTGAGACCGGCGAGAAGAACGAGGGGGTGATCCCCGCTTCCGAATTTACCGAAGACGGACCGCCTAAAATCGGTCGCCGGGTCCCCGCCGTCCTGGTTAAGCTGGGCCGCGGCGATTTCCCGACCATGCTGTCGACGGTTAAGGCGAAGAGCGCCTTGGGTTGGGACCTGCTGGCCAAAGCGCATGAGGCGAAGGAGCGCGTGCGGGGCAAGGTCACATCGGCGGTCAAAGGCGGATTTCTCGTTGACGTGTCCGGGGTCGCCGGCTTTATGCCGATGTCGCTTGCCGATCTCCGGCCCGTGCGCAAACCGGACTCGCTGGTCGGGACCGGCGTACGCTGCTATATCCTGGAGCTGGATCGGGCGCGGCAACAGATGATTCTGTCCCGGCGCGCCGTGCTTGAAGAGGACGCCCAGAAGCGCCGCGGCAAGATTCTCGATGACCTCAAGCCCGGCAAGGTTCGAGTCGGCAGGATCAGCCGCGTGCATGAAAGCGGGCTGTTCGTGGATATCGGTGGGGTGGACGGATTGGTTCATGTCGCGGATGTCGCCTGGAAGGAACCGGAGGAAGCGACGAAGAAGTACGCACGCGGCCAGAAGATCCGCGTGCGCGTGATCTCCATCGACACGGAAAACAGCAAGGTCAGCCTGGGGATCAAGCAGCTGTCACCGCACCCCGCGGACCTTCTGCGCAAGAAGTATCCCTTCAAGAAAGTCGTCCAGGGGACCGTTTCGGATGTGCTGAAGGACGGAGTAAGGATCAAGCTGCCGAAAGGGGATACGGCGTTTTGCCCGGTTCGAGAGCTGCAGGTCGAGGGCGGGGACCCAACTCAGACGCGTCCTGAGAGAGGGGAGAATCTCCCGCCGGTTTGGCCGAAAACGGGCGATAAAGTCGGCGCCTTGGTTACGGGCATTCACAATGCGACCTTCGAGGTGTCGGTGTCGATCCGGCGCTACGAGTCCGTTCAGGACCGCAAGCGTGTCGCCCTCTACATGAAGAAGCCTCCACCTCTCACTCTGGGGCAGCTGTTTAACCGAGAAGCAGAATAGATTGAGACTCGCTTGTTCGGTCCTCAGTCTGCTGATTCTGTCGGGGGCTGGGCCCCGCGTAGTCCGCGCCCAGGACTTCGGGCATAATCCCGTCCGCGTCCGTCAGTTCGACTGGAAGGTCTCTTCGACCGAGCATTTCGATATCCACTACTACGAGGATTCCGCGCCGCTCGTCCCCTTCGCCGCCAAAATACTCGAACGCTCCTACCGGCGCATCAGTAAAGGGCTCAAGACGGAATTCACTGAACGCAAGCCGTTTTTTCTCTATGCGTGCGCGGATGATATGCAGCAGTCCAATATCGTCCAGGTGGGCGACGGAACCGGCGGCGTAACCGAGGCGTTCAAGGATCGCTTCATGGTGTTTAACGACGGCAGCCGGCAGTGGCTGGACACCGTCGCCACACACGAGCTCGCGCACGTATTCCAGTATCATGTCCTGATTTCCGGTTTCTGGCGGACGGGGCGGATACTGAAATCGATCGTCTACCCGTTGTGGATGATGGAGGGGATGGCCGAGCTGTATGCTTGGGGGCTCGATGATACCTCCGGCGAGATCATCGTGCGCGACGCCGCTACCTCCGGCGGACTGATTCCCGTTTGGAAGCTGGAGCATTTCAGCCATCTCAAGCCGCATCAAGTGCGTCTCGCGTATGAGTTGGGAGAGAAGATCCTGTCGTTTATTGAGACGGAGTACGGGCATGGCAAGGTCGCGCAGATGCTCAAGCTCTTTGAATCGCGTTTCGAGACGAGCAGCGTGCTGCAGGAGCTTATTGGCTTAGACACCTTCGAGTTTGAAAGACGCTGGCGCGAATATGCCGAAGAGCACTACGGACGGATCCGACGCCGGCAGCGGCTGCAGGAGCCGGACAAATACGGTGTGGCGCTGACGACCGCGAGCGGGGAGATCCCGGAATTTAATACTTCTCCCGTGTTTTCTCCCGACGGCCGCCATATGGCGTTTCTTTCCACGCGCGCGGGTTATCCCGCCGGAGTGTTTCTGCAGGACCTGCGCACGGGGAAGATTCGCAAGCTCGTTTCCAATCGGGTGAGCGTGGAAAATGTCCATACGGGAAATTTTACGAACCAGTCGAGGGTGCTCTCGATCTCGAAAGACGGACGTTGGCTGGCTTTCTCCGGGACCAAAAACCACCGTCCAGCGATTCAGCTCTATGATTTGCGGCGCCATCGGCTTGAGCACATCCCCGTCAAGGATATGCAGACGGTCACGGGGACCTCGTTTTCGCCTGACGGCAGGACGATCGCGTTTACCGGGATGAAAAATGCGGTGACGGATATTTACCTTATGGACCTTGAGAGCCGGGAGATTCGGCAGCTAACGGATGACTCCCGGGACGATCAAACCCCGGATTTCTCCCCGGACGGCGAGTCGATCGTATACAGCGCGGAGCTTGAGACGCCGGGAGGGGATGTGCTGTACCAGCGCCGTCTGTACCGCATCCGTCTGGCCGACGGCAGCATCGCGCCGCTGCTGGATATCCCCGGTTCCGCGCGGGATCCCTATCATGCGGCGGACGGGCGCCGCCTGCTCTTTTCGCTCGAGCATAACGGCTTCCACGAAGTCTACGAACTGAACCTGGAAAGCCGTAAGACGTACCGGTTGACGCGGTCCGTGGGCGCGGCGTATACGCCCGCCTATTCGCCCGACGGACGGATTGTGTTCGCGGGGTTTCGGCGCGGGAGCATCCACGTGTATCGCGGAGGACGGGAGCGATTCGAGGCTGAGTTGTGGAGCGACGATGCGCCGCAGCAGGAGGAGCGTTTCGCGCCGGTCCCGGTCTCGACGGCGGCCGTTTCCCTATCGCTCGGGCGTCCTTTTCGCGATTCTTTCTCCACGGATCTCTTTCTTCCGGCTTTCTTTTACTCTACCGAAGGGGGATTTTTCTGGGCGAGCTACTGGCAGGGTTCGGATATGCTCGGCAACCACCAGGTTTTATCGGCGCTTAGTTACGCGTCGGGCAGCGGCTACCTTGATTATCAGACGGTCTACAGCTACAACAAGTACCGGACCAAGTTCCGCGTTGGCGGCCTCGGCCGGGCGCGGCGCGACCTGTTGGACGAGCGTTCCGGACTGTCGAGCAACGAGTATGCGCATGCGGAGTTTGTGGGGGCAACGTACCCGCTTGACCGGTTTCATCGTCTGGATTTTTCAGCGACGTCCGTCAGCGACAGCCGGCTGTTTTTGGGCGTAGGCGACACTGTCCGCAATGAGGCGCGCATCGGTCAAGCATCGTTTGTGCGCGATACTGTCCGGGGGCGCTATTTGGTCGCGACTTCGGGCGATCGCTTCCGACTAAGCTATCAGGTCTCCCCCAGGCTTCTGGGCGGCAACTTTATCTATGAGACGGCGTCAGCGGAAGCGCATAAGTACGTGCCGACGGGGGGACGGAGCGCGTTGGTGCTCAGGGGACTCGGCGTCGGCAGCTGGGGACGCCGCACGCCCCGCTATGCCCTGGGCGGCATCGGAGGGGCGCGGGGTTTCGCGCGGAGCACGACCGAAAATTCGGGCTCTCATATGGCGTTGGCCACTGCCGAATGGCGCGTCCCCATCGTTAATCTCGATTATTACATGTGGTATATTTTCCCGGATTTTTACTTCAAAGCGCTCTCCTTGGCGCTGTTTACGGACGCCGGATATGCCTGGGACGAGCGGCCGCAAATCGGACGCATGGAGTGGGAGTATGTTCGTCACTCCTATGGGATCGGTCTTCGCATACACACCTTCATCATGCAGCTTTTCCCGTTGGTGGTGCATTTCGACTATGCGCAAAAGACTACCGACAAGGGCCGCGTCTTTTATGTCTACTTGGGGCCGCTGTTTTGAGTAGAATCTCCGCCATGCCGCGGGATTTTGGCTACCGTAAGGGGCGCCTCTGCGTTGAAAACGTGCCGGTGGAGCGTATTGCGCGGCGTTTGGGTACTCCGGTCTATATATACTCCGCCAAAGGCATCCAGGATCGCTATCGTGAGTATAGGACAGCTTTTTCCGGCAGCAGCGCCTTGATCTGTTATGCCCTGAAGGCCAATTCCAATCTCGCCATATGCCGTCTTTTGGCAGGCGAGGGGGCGGGGGCGGATGTCGTATCCGGCGGCGAGCTGCTGCGCGGCCTGCGCGCGGGATTCCGGGCGGGAGATATCGTCTTTTCCGGCGTGGGCAAAACCATAGACGAGCTGGATCTGGCGCTGCGGCATGGAGTGCGTGCGATTAACGTGGAAAGCGCTGAGGAGTTGGAGGTATTGGCGAAGCTGGCACGCCGCCGGCGGCGGCGGGCCCCGATCGCCATTCGCATCAATCCGGACGTTGATGCCGCCACGCATGCGCATATCTCAACCGGACGGGCACGCGACAAATTCGGGGTGGGATCTGCGGCGGCGCTCGAACTGTATCGCCGCGCAGCGGCGGATAAATGGCTGGAGCCTGCAGGTATTCATTGTCATATCGGTTCGCAGATCACCCGTCTCGGGCCGTACCGTCGCGCGCTGCGGATTATCGCGCGGCTGCTGCGGCGTCTGCAAACGGCCGGGGTGCGTCTCCGGCACATCGATATCGGCGGCGGAATGGGGATCGCTTACGGGAAGGGGGCGCCGCTGTCGCCTCGATCTCTGGCGGAGCTGGTGAATCGAGAGCTGCTGGATTTTCGCGATATGAGCTTGATACTGGAACCGGGGCGCAGTCTTGTGGGAGAGGCGGGATTGCTGGCGACAAAGGTGCTTTACCGCAAGGCGAGGGGGCGGCGGAATTTCGTTATTGTGGATGCCGGCATGACGGACCTCTTGCGGCCGGCACTATACGGCGCCAGGCATGAGATCGTTCCCGTCACGTTGAGTCGACGTCAACCAACAAGGGTCGACATCGTGGGCCCAGTTTGCGAGTCCACGGATGTGTTCGCGCGGGGACGGAAGCTACCGCTGCCCGCCGCGGGCGATGTGCTGGCGGTGCTGCAGGCCGGCGCTTACGGCTTCAGCATGAGCTCGCAGTACAATTCCCGGCCCCGGGCGGCGGAAGTTCTCGTCTCCGGCTCGCGCAGCCGGATCGTGAGGCGCCGGGAGACCCCGGCGGACCTGATGCGCCATGAGCTCTGAGCGCCCGGTATCCTCCGAAGAATATACCGACACCTATTACGCAGAGGCTTGCGGCGGGGCGGAGTTTTTTGCGCTCTACGGTCCTCGCGTCCCCAAGCCGCAACTGGCATACGCGCTGAAAAGAGCCGCTATTCGGCCGGGCATGCGAGTGCTCGATATCGGGTGCGGGAGGGGGGAAGTTCTCTACCAGGCGCGCGAGGGTGGGGCGCAGGCTATCGGTACGGATTATTCGCAAGCGGCGCTGAAGCTGGCGCGGGATGTATCCTTGGCCCCCGTTTTGCGCTGTGACGCAAAAGCCCTGCCGTTTCGCGACGGGACATTCGACCGGATATTCTTCGTCGGGATCATCGACCATTTGCACGACTGGGAACTGGAGAAAAGCTTCGCCGAGATGCGTCGCGTTATGCGCCCTGGGGGAAGTGTCCTTGTGCATACATGTACGAATAGGCATTACTACAAGACGCTGAGTTACGGCATCAGAAGAGCGCTGGCGCGCATGGCTCGGAGGTTTGGTTTGCCGGTGCGGGAACCGTCGCGGCCCCGTTCCAGCGAGGACGAGAAGCTGCATGTCAACGAGCATGCGAAGGGCGACCTGGAACGCTTCTTCGCGCGAATCGGATGGGAGTACGACATCGTAGCGCTCCCTAACTACAAATTTCTCATCGGAAGCCTGTATGGAAGCAAGCTCCCTGATAAATTCCCCATGAAAGCGGCCCCTCGTTGGAAGAAGCTGTTGTTTATGGGAACGTTGTTTATGCCGCCGCTTGACCGCCTTCTCGCGAGAGAGTTCTTCGTCGAGGCGCGTCCCCGTAATCTTTGACAAAGAAGGGGCGCGTGTTATAACCTTCTGCCATGGGAAAGAAAAGAAAAAAGAAAAGGGACCGGGAAGCAAGAAAGCAGCAAGAGGTCGAGAAAACTCCCAATAATGACGAATCTGCCGTCGGAGATGAGAAAGAAGCGATATCCTCCGCCGGAAGGAAGACCATCGTCGGAGGGGTCGCGCTTTTGATCGCAGGCTTTATTATTTTGACCTTTACCGATCCTCAGGGCAGGAACTGGGCCTCCACTCTCTCGCCGCTGCTAATTCTGGGTGCCTACGGCGTTATCGCCTATGGTATATTCCTGCCGGGCAAAGAGCCCTCGTCGGTCCCCGACGAGAAAGAGACCAAGAAAGAAGCCCCCGAATCTTCCTAAACCGCTCTATCTCCCTCCTTCCGTCGATCAGCGCAGCGTAGAGCTTCTACGCCTATCGCGAGAGAGACCAAGAAAGAAGCCCCCGAATCTTCCTAAACCTTCCTGTATCTCTCCATTTGCCTATTCACGTAATACAGCTCTTCTATTCGCTTTTCAGCATAAGCCAGGGGACGTGAGTTCGGGCGGATGAAATTAAATGCATGGTTTTTCACTGAATGATGATTTTCCATCAGATCCGTGCCGGCCCTGGACCATGGCTTTTCGTATTACGTTTTCCAGGTATCCAGGTACCTTGGAATCGCTCCAGCAAATGCCCTAGGTTCGAGATGGGGCTTTTCCGTCTTTAAGGGGGGGACAATGAAGGCGGAGCTTGATGAAATGTTTTAAACCCTCTCATTTCCTCCAATCGCAAAAAGCAGGCATGCGGATGACCATGAAGGGGTTTGATTTCCTTACATGGTTTTTTCAGTTTCTTGGTCTTTTGTCGATACACACCTTTTTGCTCTTCTTGGTCTTTCCCGCTGTTTTGCGACCTGGCCCCCCTTTGGACGATTATGTCTCTTTGTCCCTTTTTCCGGTCTGATATTCGCCCGGGATTCCGGGAGATTTTCGCTGGACCTTTGATGGTCTTTTTGTGGGCCACGGATCGGATGGAATGCCCCGGATGGTTCGAGCTGCCGCTTTGGTGGTTTTTCCCCAGAATCGGCCCAAATTGGTCGTCTCCCAAGCGCAAATACCCATGGGTAGGAGGGTCCCTTTTTATGGTGTTTTTAATGGGGTGTGATCTAAAGGATGGCACCTGGGATAGGATCAAAATAGGCCAATTTCCATCCGGTTTTTCAGGTATCTGGATACCTTGGATTTGATGGTTTTTTTGACCCTGATTTTACAAGCTGCGGCCCCCGGGATCTCCCGACCATTCCAGATGCGTAGAAATCACTAAAAATTCATTTACATAATTTTCCCGGAGATTTTGTATCTTCCGAGAGTGCTAAGAATGAAAATCTAATACAACGTGTTAGGTATTGACAAATTATGCATATATAATAAGAATTAATTTATATTTACTGAGGCAGATTGTAGGTTAGTGCTGCCCATGCCAAGCTGGTTAATACGTAACATAATATATATTATCGTAAGCTACGGATATGCCCCCCCTGGCATCTCGACGGTGATCCCGTCGGTGGAGTTTGGGCGGCGCGGCGTGCTGCGAGGCTGAGCGTATTCGCGCGTTCCTTGTGGGATTCGTCTTTTCAGGCTCGCGTGTTTCAGGGCGCTGTCGTGGGGTTTGCGCGGGGGGTTGGGTGGGCGCCTTTAGGCGTGGATCTGTCCGGCTTGCGCCGTGGAGTATTGGGCGCCTAGGCGGGGGGGCGGTTCCTAGGGGCGGTGATTATCGCTGGATGGGGACCTCGCCTCATCTTTCCCCCGCCTCACCTCCCCGGCTGGACGCGGTCTGCGGATTAGTCGGAGGGGCGGATCATGCGGGCCAACTGCAGGGCCAGGTTGAACGCCTTGGCCAGCCCCGGGCCTGAGAGCTCGTAGCGGCGTGCCCGGCGGCTTCCTGAGGCCAGGATATCGCCGCGTGATACCGAGGCTTGGATGGCGCGATCCACGCGCTGAATCGGGTATCCTGAGGCGCGAAGCCATTTGGCTAGTTGGGCAGCGGTGGGTTTGGGCGTCCGCAGCAAGGCTCTTGAGGCGGCGATTAGAACGAGGCAGGCCTCTTTGTCTCCCCCGCCCCCCCCCAGTTTTGCCCGCAGCTGAATATCGTTCTTGCCTCGGGTTTCAATAATCTCGTCCCAAGAGGGTTCGGCGCTTCCGCCGGCGGCCGCGACTGCTCCGCCGGATTTCGCCGCGAGTATGGAGGTAAATTCGCGGCGCTCGCCGGCAATGAACTCCGGCGTTCCCTCGGCTTCCATTTCGGCGCCGCTTGGGAGTTTTAGCCGCAGTTTATGCGAGCCGGAATTTGTCATGGCTCTAGTATGACACTAATAATTATAAAAGTCAATTATGAGTGATAACCTGTTAATAGTCCATTAATTGCCAGTAGCGCCTATATATATGGCGTGTTTATGTCATAAACAGTGGCAATAAAAAATATTAAAGACATTAAAGTCATGTTTAAGTTGCTAGCATGTGGATAGGGGTGTGGATAAGGGGATGCTCGTCGGGGGAGGTGGATATCTGGTGAGGTGGCGGATGCCCAGTAAAGGGGTAAAAAGGGCGTATTCTATGCTTCTGAGGTGACCGAAAAGGGCGAGTTTAAGGGGGGGCTGGACGGGCTAAAATCGAGCAATCGTTTCCAGCATATAACGCCGAGCTGATGGCTTTTCGGCGTTTAGGGCGGCGCCGGCTTCGAACCAGGCCATGGTCAGGCGCAGCTGCAGATGCTCTTTGATGTCGTAGCGGAGGCGGACGTCGACTTCGGTGCCAAGCGTGCGGTTTGGGCCAAAGGTCTGTTTTTCCGCCTGGTACAGGAAGTAATCGACGTCCATGATGATGCCGCGCCATGCCGGCGGGGTGATGCCCATGCCGATCGCTATGATGCCGCTGACGCCCACCGGCAGGCCGCTGGCGGTGGTTGTGGACTGCCCGCCGAAGGCGTCATAGGCGGTCGCCGCGAACAGCTCACCGAAGCCGACCCGCTCCAGGCCGTCGTAGCGGCGGCCATGTGAAGGAAAGAATGCCTCATCGGTCGTGGGGGTGGCAGGGTTATCCCCCGTCCCTCTCGCGGCGGAGAGGCGGGCGATACCGCGGATCTTCTGCCCGGTGGCTTTGCGGGTATAGAAGGTCTGTTTCCACTTGGCGCGTATGTACTGGGCGTTGCCGCCGTAGGTGATATGGTTGAACATCGGGGTCGGGCCCGTGGGGTTGGCCGCCCCTCGCTGCACGGCCGCTTCGCCGTCAAAGAGCATCGGCCCCCAGTTGAGCTGATAGCGGAGGCTCGAGAACCAGCGCGTCGCCCGGCCGACGAGGCAGCCGGTGCGGGTGGGGTTGATCACGGGGCAGCCGTTAACCGCGGCGACATGGGTGGTTCGGTCGCGCTCGAGAAGC
>JBDRPD010000030.1:0-9155 GCA_043827405.1 Elusimicrobiota bacterium
GTGAGAAGCGCAACGGCGACGCATGTCGTGCATCAGGATATCCGCAGCGTCTGGAAGCGCCTGGTCCATCCTGAATATGTGGCGGGGTTTATGGGGACGCTCGGAATGCGGAGCGCTTTTCGTTACCGGGTCGAAGGCGCCGCCGCGACGCAGGAGCTGAGAAAAGGCGACGTCGTTACCCTGGAGACAAGGAGCGGCAAGCGCGTCGTGGATCTTACCGTCGACGACTCCGCGCCCCCCTCCTTTTTCGCTTTGGTCAATAGCGGGAAGGACGGCCGCCGTGTCGATAAATTCGTTTTAAAGGTGAGATTCAAGCTCACGGAGTATGGCGAAGGGCGCACCAAGGTGTCGGTATCCTGCGCCATTATCCTGATGAGCCAGTTTCGCGAGATCGTCGCGCTGCTGGCTCCGACAGGACTCATCTATGGATTCCTGATTGGCCGGGCGCTTAAAAAGCTCGGAAAGTAGGACGTCCTACGGCGCGGGAGCGCCGCCCTCGCCTTCCCCTTCAAGCTCATAGGTCGCGTCCTGCTCGTTCTTCACGGCTTCCTGGACGCTCGGCGTATGCTGGTTGATCTGCTGGTTGAAGTCCTGAGTGGTCTGCGTCGGAGCGCATGAACTGGCGCGCGTACCGTCTGCGACCGCTTGGTCGGCGCAGTCGTCGATCACCCCTGCCTGTTCTTCCTGGCCGTACTCCTGCTCGATCTGATCGGCTTCTTCTTTCGCCGCCTTACCCTGCTCCTGTCCCTGCTGCATCATCATCATGCCCATCATGAGGAGCGCGGCGCCAGCCGCGATCAGCGCTAGTCCGACGGCGGTCATCGGCCAGAAGAGCAGGGCAACGCCGATGCCGATGAGGATGGCGCCGATAATCAACATGATCATTCCCATCTGGGTATTTTGTCCGGCCATGTTGTCGTTCATGCGCGCCCGGTCGACGTTGCCCTGATACGGGGTGACGTTTTCGCCCGGTCCGGCGCTGGGCGGCGGGGCGAGGTCGCTGGGCGTGGAGCCGACCCCGCCGCCGGGGGCGCCGTTGCCCGGCGGTACGACAATGCCCGAGCCGGCGCCGACGCCGTCAAGCTCGCCGCCGATGGTATGCGTCTGGTCGAAAGCATCGGCCGAGTACTGGCGCGCGGTCTGATCAGGCGAGGCGGCGGCGCCGGAGGCCGACATATTGCGCGCCAGCTTGAGCTGGCCCATGGCGCGGTTCGACTGGCCGCGCGCCGTGCTCATCTTGCGCACGTTCAGCTTGTCGTTGGCGCGCTTCATGGCGTTGGCGCTTCCTTTGCCGATTCCCGCGGGCGTCAGCGGCGGCTTCTGCTGCAGGCTCTTGGCCAGCGTGAAGCCGGCGGTGCCGTTGGACAGGCGGGCGCCGTTGGCTCCGCCGCCCGTACTCTGCGATAGTTTCTTGACGAAGCTCTCGCGGTCCAGCCCCGCCT
Source organism: Elusimicrobiota bacterium (assembly GCA_043827405.1). Lineage (GTDB taxonomy): Bacteria > Elusimicrobiota > Elusimicrobia > UBA1565 > UBA1565 > JBDRPD01. The sequence continues at coordinate 1,443 of JBDRPD010000030.1, forward strand.
TCTTCGCGTTTTCCTCCATCAGGGCGCTGACGTCGGGCGTTTCGAACTGCGGGGCTTCCTCCTCGATGGCGTCAGGGGAGTCGACCGTGTCGTCTTCTCCCGCCGCCTTCTTGGGCGCCATCGGATGCTCTTTATCCCAAAGGACCTCGCCCTGATTGGCGTTGGCTACATAGCCGAGCGAGCGGTCCTTGGGCTTGTCGATAACGATGCCCGAGCCGTCCACGGCGCCGGGGGCGAAGGCGACGGACTCGGCGGTGCTCCGCGTGCCGCTGAGATCGATACCCATCATCTTGAGGCCGGCCGCTGCCATGACGCCTCCCCATGCCAGCATGCCGCCGAGGACCAGGGGCGCTCCCAGCTTGCCCGCAAAAAGGCCGCCGACGAAGGTGCTGGGACCGCCGAATACGTTCGCCAGCATCGCGGCGATCTTGCCGGAGCCCAACAGGCCCGGCTGGGCGACCAGGCTGGAGCCGACGCGGGCGCCGCCGGCACCGATGTTGAAGCCGAGCCCGGGGCTGCCGCCGCCGGTTCCGGCATAGCCGGCCGCTCCCGCCCCGCGGCGTTCCTTCTCCTTCTTCTTAAGTACGGGGATATCCGGTTCAGCCGCCGGTTTATTCGGCACGGGATGAGACGGCGGCGTTTCCACGGAGGAGTTCTTGTCTCCCCCGCCTGAGCGCTTGCGGAATCGGCTGCGTTTGTTGGGCGGCATACCCTAGGTAGTATACGATGCGGGCCGGTAGGCATAGGGACAAGGGTCAAAGGACCTATGCCATTTTATAGGTCTAAAGGCCTATGTCCCGGCGCTTTACCTGTTCGCGGATTTTAGATATATTCTAACGACAATATGACTATCTATTTCGCGGTTTGTTTAGGCATTTTGACGTTGACGCATGTCCTCGGGCTGGTCTTTATCATCTATACCCTGTCGCAGATGCGGCGGTCCTCTGAAGCGATTGAGGTTCTGGCCTATCAGGCTCAGGAGCAGGTGGAGCGGCTCAGCGAGGCGACCAGCCGGATCAACGATTTCGCAGGCAACGTCCGCTCCGGCTGGATTAAGGTCATGACGGTGGGAATCGGCGCCACCGTGGATTTCCTTTCCCGCATGCGGCAGCGCGACAAGAAATAATCCAGGAGGGCATATGGCGGATAATTCCGGAGAAAATGAATTTGTGACGTTCCTGCTTGGCGGCATCATCGGCGGCGCGCTGGGGCTGCTGCTGGCCCCCCGCAAGGGCGAAGAAACCCGCGAAATCATCCAGGCGTGGCTGGAGGAGAGCCGCGACAAGACGGTCAAGTTTATCGACGACGAGAACGGCGTTCTCAGCGAGCAGAAGCAGAAGATCGAAGCCGCTTGGGAAGCCGGCAAGAAGGCGTACAACAAAAAGCCCGGCAGCAAGTCGAAGCACTAGGTGCTGAAGAAGCTTCGGCGTTTTTTGACCGACGGGCGTTTCGCCAAGCGGCGGGAGTTCCTGCGGTCGCTCAGCTTCTGCAGGGGGCTGTCGAGCCGCGAGGTGGGCTATCTCCTGCAGTCGTTCCATTCCCGAACCTACAGCGAAGGCGAGGTCCTCTTCATGGAGGAGGATATCGGTCGCGCGCTGTTCGTGGTGGAAAAGGGCCGGGTGGAGCTGAGCAAACTCGGTCCCGACGGCAAGCCGCAGCGCCTGGCGGTACTGGAGGCCGGATCGTTTTTCGGCGAGATGGCTCTTCTCGAGCAGATGCCGCGCTCGGCGTCGGCGGTCGCGCTCGAGCAGTCGAAGATATTGCTCCTCTACCGCTCGAAGCTGGACTCCATCCTGCATTACCATCCGCGCATCGGGGTTTCCATTACGGCGCATCTCGCCAAGCTTCTGTCCGCGCGCCTGCGCAAGACTTCGCAGACTTTGGCCGATATGGGCGTTACGGTCTAAGGGAATGGCCCGCCGACTGCCGCCCAAGCCTCCCGTCTGGGCCTATGTTGTCATCGCGCTGTTTATTTTCGCGGCCTACAAGGTCCACGACGTACTGATTCCGTTCGCGCTGAGCCTGGCGCTCGCCTACCTGCTCAATCCGGTGATCCATTACTTCGAGGTGCGCGGGCTGCGCCGCGAGTTTGTCGTGCTCTCGCTCTACATCGTCGTGACTATCGCGGTCACCATTACGGCGAACTTCCTGTTCCCGGCGGTGACCCGGGAAATCCGCATCCTCAAAGAGAAGGTGCCGGTATATCTGACCTCGCTGGAGCGGACGGCGGAGGCGCTGAAAAAACAGGCCGCCAAGCGGGCGCCGCTAGGCAATGCGTACATCGAGTCCATGAGCTTCAAGATGTACGATCCGATCACCAAGCAGCTCCCGCGCCTGCCGACCTATGTGCTGGGGCTGTTTCCGCTGCTGTCCTTGATCTTCCTGGTGCCGTTTATCACCTTCTTCATTCTCATGGATTCCAAGAAGCTGCTGCAGGAGCTGATCCAACGCTGTCCCAGCCGTTACGTCGAGCAGGTCCTGCACGTCGTCAGCGAGATCGACACCGCTCTAGGCAACTATATTCGCGGCCTGCTCATTATCGCCGGCGCCGTCGCGACCGCCTCCTATATGGGGCTGAAGTTCCTGCGGGTAGATTACGCGCTGGCCATTTCGGTGCTATCGGGCATCGCGAGCTTCATCCCGTATTTCGGGGCCGTTTTGGGCATGGTCGTGGGGGCGTTGGTCGCTTTCTTCCAGTATTTCGACTACGGCATATCCGCCCAGGTCGTCGTCCTTTTTATCATGATTCGCCTGGCGGACGAGGCATTCCTCCAGCCTCTGGTGGCCCGCCATTCGGTCCATCTGCATCCGATGCTCTTCCTGCTGTCGCTGATGGTGGGCGGCAAGGTGTTCGGCTTTGTCGGCCTGCTCTTCGCGGTTCCCACCGCCTGCGTCATCAAGGCGCTCATCGGGGTGGCGTGGGACTGGTATGTCAGCGAGGCACAGCTCGGCCCCCCCCATTCCGTCGAGGGCGCGCACATCCCATTCACTTAAGCGTCTAGTCGGTCTTTAGGTAGGGCGACAGCCGCGCGCGGATATCCTGCGGCACCTTGATCGGCCGCCACAGTTCGCTGACTACCGCATGCCGTGTAAAGCCGCGCGATACCGGCTTATCCGGAGCGTTGGCCGCGTAGATTTCGTTTTGAAAGCAGACGCTTGCCGGTCCCAGGCCGGATATCCAGGTGACCACGCGCAGCATGTCGTCGTAGCGGCTGGGTGTCAGATATTGGCACTGTGATTCGACAACGGGCAGGAAAATCTTTCGCTCCATCTCCAAGCCGGCGTAGTTCAGTCCCACCGCGCGCAGCAGTTCCGTCCTCCCCAGCTCGAAGAATTTGAAGTAGTTGGCGTAGTAGATAATGCCGAGGCGGTCGGTGTCCGCATAGGCGACGCGGAAGGTGAGCTCGTGCGTTTTTCCGGCCGCACTGGGGGCCGGCGGCGGCGCCTTCTTCTGCCCGGGCAGCGTGAGGCCGGCGAAGGTTTCCTTCTCCAGCGTTTCGGGCGCCGCGGCGTGCGGGTTTGCGACCGGCATGAAGGGGTCCGGCGGCGCGAACGGCGGAGGAGGCGGCGGCGGAGGAGGAGGAGGAGGTCCGACGGGCGGGGCGGCTGCCGGCAGCGGCACGGCGGGCGGCGCCGTGCCCAGTATCTTGTCGAGCACCTTCCGCATCTGAGCGACGCTTACCGGCTTTTTGAGAAAATATGTATTCGGCGTCGACTTGATCTTCTGCTTGACCTCTTCGACCGTGGCGCCCGTTAGGAATATGATGGGGATCTTCCCGGTGTCCTGGGATATCCGCAGCCGCTCGTATACGCCGGCGCCGCCTCCTGCCGGCATATTGAAGTCCAGCATGACGGCGTCGGGCTTCTCCTGATGCGCCTGAAGGATGCCCTGCAGGCCGTCGAACGCCGCGCTGACATTGAACCCCAGGCTTTCCAGCCCTTCCTTAAGCGCGCCGACTAAGGTCTGATCGTCGTCTATGATGAGTATCGATTTTTCTGCCATAACTCCACCCTTGGCTCGCGAATAATACTATGCAGGGTTTGCGAAATTTTCGCAAGGGGGAGCCGCTGAAGTCTTGTTGGGAGTATCAGGCAGGTCCATTGGGTCCGTTGGCCCAGATCAGGCTAGGTCAATTAACAGCGGGGTTTTGGGACAATCGCTCCTAGGGTCATCGTGCGGTCTACCCTATAATCTCAGCAAGGTTCAGGACAATGTTCGGTTTAACGGCGTACAGGAGATCGATCGATGGGTACACGCGCATCAGCCGCAGCGGTTAAATCCGCCATAGCTATCCTGCTTTCTCTGACTTTGGTCGCGATGTCGCCCGGCCTGTTCGGCTATCGCGCGCTGGCCAGCGTCGTCGCCGGCGCCTCCGTCGGCCGCGGCGCCGTCGCCGGCAGCGGCGCCGCCGGGGCCGCGGTCCACGGCGGGCTCGGAAGTTCCTCCCGCCTGCATTCCACGCTGAACCTGAACCTGAAGATCGGCTCCGTCATCCCGTCCGCGCAGACCCTGAACGTCACGAAATCAATATCCGCCTCCCTCCTGCCGTTACGGGACGCGAAGGTCGCTGAAGCCGCGGCGGTCTACAACGCCTACAGCACGTTGTCGCCGATTCCGCAGCCGGTTAAATACAGCGCCGGCGTGCCGCATACGGCGCCGGGCGCGGCGAGCACCGGCCTGAGCGGCGTCGTCGCCGATCTGATGAAGCGCTTCGCCCCCGTCCAGCTGGGCAGGCCCGGGATGAAAGCGGCCGCGCTGCGCAGCGGGGAGTTCTTTGACGGCGCGCGAGCGCGGCGCGGCGGCGTTTCCGCCATCCCCGCCGCTAAGGACATGGGGGCTTCACGCCACAACGGCGGTCTGCAGTCGAAGGCCGGCTTGCAGGCCGAGACCGCGGCGCAGAATGTGATTCCGGCGCCGGCCGAGCCCATGCCCGCCGCGCAAACCAAGCCCTCGCTCTGGCGGTCCCCCTATGTCCGCTACGGCGTTCCGGCGGCGGTTATCGGCGCCACGGCGATATTCTTTCAAGCCAACCTGCTGCCGATCGCGGTGATCTCCGGCACCCTGCTGTTTTCGATCTTGGCTCACGAGTCCGCGCACGTATTGGGACTGCGCATCTGGGGCGATCCCACCCCGAAGGCGGCCGGCCGCGATTTCATCAATCCGCTGATGCATATCGATCCGCTGGGGACGCTGCTGGTCCCGGCGGCCAGCCTGGCGCTGTCGATGGCCGCTATCGGTTTCCCCCTGCTCTTCGGCTGGGCCAAGCCGATACCGGTCGACTTTAATAATCTCAAGGACGTCCAGCACGACGCCGCCAAGGTCGCGGCGCTGGGACCGCTGACGAACTTCGCCTTGGCGGGTCTTTCTTTCGCCGCCTATCTCGCCCTGCCGGCCTTGGGGCTCGCCGCCGCGGGGACGGCGGCCTTCATCCTGCTGACGGTCGCGAAGATCAACCTCGCGATGGGGCTGTTCAATATCCTGCCGCTGCCCTGGCTTGACGGCGGCAAGCTGCTGGTCTCGCTGTTCCCCAAGAGCCTGTACGCGCGCTGGACCGCGAATCCGAATCTCCCCGGCGGCTATCAGAGCATCTTCCGCCGCATCTACGAGGGGCCGGCCAACATCCTCAGCCGCATGCATGTGCACAACCTGGATCAGGTTAACGGCCTGACGCGGGCGGCGATGTTCGCCACCCTGGGCGCCTTCTACGCCTTATTCTTCTCCACGCTGTCGATCCCATTCCTGTTTCTGGCTTTGCCCTGCGGCTACGACTACTGGTGCATCGCCGAGAAGGTGCGCTCCGAGCAGGCCGTCGGCGAGATGATGGACCTTATGAGCGAATGGGGTTCGATCATCGTGCAGATCGCCGAGGACCATGACGTCGAGAGCGAGGTCAGCGCACGCGATGTCGAGCTCAATTTGGTCCATGCCGTGGATTCGTTCCTCGAGCACCTGATGACCAAGGAAGACTTCCGCTCCTTGTCCGATGCGGAGAAGGTCAAGCGCTTTATGGCCGAGTTCACCGAGTTCGCGGCTAAGGACCTGCAGAACAAGGCCTTCACCCAGGATACGGTAGAGACCATCAAAAAGGTGCTCAACGATCCGCGCAACCAGCCCTTCAAGGACCGCCTCGAGAAGTGGCTGACCGAGCATGAGATCTTCAAGAAGATACACAGCCCGGAAGCCAAGAAGAAGTACAAGGATTCCGCCGAGGCCGCAAAAAAGGAACGCGAGCGGGGCGCCGGCGGCGGCCGGATGAGCGGTTTCATCCCGCTGCTGGGGTTAAGCGTGGCGGCCATGCCGTTCTTCCTGGCCGGGCCCGCCGAGCTGCTGCTCGCCTGGGTCGCCGGGCTGGGCATCGGTGCGATCGCCTTGATGCGCGGCAATCTCGAAACGTCCTCCGGCGGCGGCAGTCATGTTCCGCAGCACAAAATCAAGTCCGAGGTCGTCGAGAATATGCGCGCCAGTACGTTCTGGATTCATTTCACGTACGGCGCCAATGAGCAGCAGGTCGTCCAGGCGCTTGAGCGCTTGGGGCTCCCGCACGACTCTTTAACGCAGGTGCGGATGCCGACTCCCGATCACGTTACCTACTATAAGGCGGAAATCAACGCCGCCGACTCTGCTGACGCAGCGGCCAAGGCGGCGCGCGCGCTCCTGCAGGAAAGCCTGATCGAGTCCATCTCCATGCACCCGGCGGCGCACGGAGCGTTCCTCGATTCCCAGACGGTGTCCATGGCTCGGATGCAGCCCCAGGCCGGTCTGGAGGCGACGCAGCTGGTGGTCGCCATTAACCACAGCATGAGCGACGCCGAGCGCAATTTATTCCCGCTCGATCACAGCTTGGGCGCGGCGGCCAGCGCCGTCTGGACAAGCGCTACCGAGATGCGCGTTACCGCCGCCGATGCCGCGCAGGCGGCGATCTTTGCCGCCCGCTTGGGGCGGGACCACCGCGTTTCGCGCATCGGTTTGCACCGCGACACCAAGGCCGCGGTCGGCATCGCGAATACCCAATCGGACGAAGAGGCCTTCAACGCGGAGCAGGAGGCCGCGGACATCGAGTCCGCGCTGCCGTTGACGCAAGCGCAGCTCGGCAAGGTCGCGCGCGGCACCAACTCCTCCTTAGTAAGCTCGCACGGCCGCGAGAACCTCTACTGGGCCTACGTGACCATTGCCCAATCGGAGTACACGGCGAAGACCACCATCAAGAAGCCGGGCATCCGTGAGCCCTCCGACGTTGTCGAGGGCCGTTTCTACGACCTCAACGAGCAGGGAGAGAACTACAATATCCGGCGCTTCCGCGTTTTGGCCTCGCACGTCGAGGAGCTGGTGAAGGATCTCGTCGAGCTGGCCAAGGATGAGAATGTTACCCGGATCGTCGCCCATCCCGCGCTCGCCGATGCGCTCGAGGTTCCCGCCGACAACAGTGATCCGCTGATCAAGACCCAGGCGCATGACAGCGTCGAGGGCGCCAAGACCATGCGCATCATCTTTAACAGCGGCACCGAGAGGGCGGACGCCGTCAAGTTCTTCGAGCAGCAGGTGCTTACGCGCGCCGAGCGCTACCGCTGGGAGCAGGAGGCGCTCATCGTCCACGTTCGCGCCGCCGAGGACGCCGCCGCGATTTCCGCCGCCGCCGCCGCCAATGACAAGGTCTCCGCGGTGCGCATGAGCGGCGAGGGCATGGCCGCGCTCGCGGCCCTTAAGGAATCGAA
>JBDRPD010000031.1:0-24331 GCA_043827405.1 Elusimicrobiota bacterium
ATCGTTGACGCCCCCCGCACCGGCATAGACAACCGAAGAGAGCAGCACCCAGTCCGTGTCGTACTTGATGGCGATAATGTCGGTATCCGAGCCGTTGGTGAAGTAGCCGCCGACGATCAGGTCGCCGCTGCCGTCCCTGACGATATCGAGGCCGGTATCGACCGCCGGGCCGTTCAGCGCGGCGGAGGACACGAAAGCCAGCGACGAGTCGTACTTGATATTCAAGATCTCATAGGTCGGGCCGTTGGTGCCGGTTACATAGATATTGTTCGAGTCGTCGGTAACAACGCCGTAGCCGTACTGGATATTGCCGTCGCCGAAAGAGGCGGATGAGATATAAGTGAGCGCGGCATCGAACTTCAGCACATGCAGCTGAGTACTGCCGCCCGGCTTCGAATCACCGATGGTGATGATATCGCCGTTGCCGTCCACCGCGATATTCCAGACCTGATCGATCTGCCCGCTTGGATCACCCCATACCGCCGAGGAGACCATGACCAGGTTGGAGGTATAGCGTATGAGCATAGAGTCCGGTTTCGGCTGGCCGTCGCTCGCATTGCCCGCGACGTAGATATCGCCGTTGGGATGCACCGCGATCGCCTGTCCCTGATCGGAATTTCCGAAGCTGTGCGCCCAGGTCGCGGAAGCGACAAAGGTGAGATTGGAGTCGAATTTGAGAACCAGGACATCCGAGGCCTGGGTATTGTCCGTATGCCCGGCGACATAGATATTCCCTGAGGCGTCATGCGCCAGGGCGCGGCCATGCTCATGCTGGGCGCCCACAAAGGAAGCCGAGGCGACCATGGCCCCGGTATAGTCGTACTTGACGACAAAGGCGTCCAGTCCGGTGGCCGCCCGCGAGGCATGCCCGGTAATATAGACGAAAGGCCCGCCGACCGATATGGTGTCGACGATGACGCGGTTGGCGGACTCCGTAGCTCCCAGGTCGTAGACCGCGCCGCCCGGGGCCGCGAAGTTGCCGGAGAAGGTGCCAGGAGCTGTAGGCGGCAACGGACTTGCGGCGCTGATGCCGAGCTTCGCCACGTAGATATCCTTATCTGAATTGGTCACATGGCCAGCCACGAAGGACGAATTAGCCGCCGTAGCCAGGGCCAGCGCATAGCCGCCGTCATCCGAGCTCCCGGAATGGTTGTATGTCATGCTCGATACCAGGCTCAGGTCGCCGTCATATTCGGCATGCCAGACATCGGCCCCGTTGCCCGTCGGCGTCAAGATGCCGCTCGCCACCACGTTGTTATTGTTGCCGATCGCGATATCCATCACCGAATCGAGATTATTGGCCGAGCCCTCGATCGTGATCTCATTCTGGTACGCGAGATCGTTGTCGTATTTGGCCAGCCAGATATCCATGTCGCCGCCCGATAAGTTGATCCCGCCGCCCACATACACCGCGCCGTTGCCGTCAACCGCCACGGCCTGGGCCACATCCGATCCGCCGCCCGGTCCCGCACGGGTCGTACTGGTTATGAAGACCAAATTGGAATCGAACTTACCCACCCATATATTGTTCGATGTCGCCGGCGCCGGCGGCACCTGGCCCGCCACAAATACATCGCCGTCGGCATCCAGGGCAATGCCGTGCGTGAAGTTCAGGTCGTAGCCGTTATTAAAGGACGCGCTCGACTGCAGGACCAGCGCGGAATTATAGCGCGCCAGCCATATCGTACCGTTAGCCCCACCGTTCTTGTAGTGGCCCGTCACGTAGAGGTCGCCGTTGGGAGCGGCGACGATACCGGTGCCCTTGTTCCAACTATGCCCGGAGCCGATATTGAAGGTCTGGCTGCTGATTACCGCCAGTGAAGAATCAAAGCGGCCAAGCCATATCTGCTGGCCGAGGTCCACCAGCGAGGTATAGCCCACCGCATAGATGTCGCCGCTGGCGCCCACCGCGACTTCCAGCGCTTCATCGATTAGGTTGCCGCTGCCGTTAAGTACCCGGCTCGATACCAGCAAAGCATCACTGTCGTATTTGCCGATCCAGATGTCCCAGTATGAACTTGTCATGCTCGCCCAGCCCACCGCGTAGAGGCTCCCATCCGCGGCCCGGTCCAAACCACGCGCCTGCTCGTCGGCGGCGACGGACGGCGGCGGCACTTCTCCCGTTATGGCAGAGGCGCCCGCGGACGGCACAAAGCCGCCGGCGTTGACCGCGACGACGTAGCGGTAGTACGTCGTCCCCGCCGTCAGCCCCGTCTCGGTATAGGTATCCGCATCCACACCGAGCGTCCCACTGCCGACGATCAGCGAGAACTGCCCCGTCGGCGAGGTGCCGCCGTAAATCCGATAGCCTAACTCATTGGTAGCGTTATCGGACCAGTTCCAGGTGATCGAGGTTTCATATACCGTATTAGCGGCAAAATCCGTCGGCGCCTGCGAACGCCCCCGTCCGTTGCCGCCCGCCATCGCCGCCTCAAAGCCGGTGGTGTCATCGTAGGCGTGGCTCAGCCCGCCGCCCGAAGTCATATAGGAAACATGGGAAGTGCCTTCGCCGTCGATCGTCAAGCCCGTATAGTGATCATCCGCCGAATCGATAGTGTCGAAGTTCCAGCCTCCATCTTGATACGCGTAAAGCACCTCGGAATTGGTGTAGTCGAAATACGAGATATGCGCCGCGCCGTCGCCGTCCAAGGCGATCGAACAGTCACGGCCCACATCGTCGGCGCTGGCGACGGTGCTGGTGCTCCAGGATGTCCCGGTCCAATTTACATAGATCAGATCCAGCTCCCCCGACGCATGATAGTAGGCGATATGAGCGTAGCCGTTGCCGTCCAGCACTAGGTCAACATCTCTTAACGCCGCGGGGGTGTCGATTGTGGAGATGCTCCAGCCGGTCCCGGTCCAGCTGGCATATCTCAGGCTGTACCCGGAGCTTTCGTTGTACGCGATATGCGGCCGCCCCATGGCGTCCAGCGCCAGGCTGGGTTCGGGGCTGCCCGGCAAAGTATCCACGGTGCTGATATCCCAGGCGCTGCCCGTCCAGCGGGCGTACTTCAATCCTTTGTTGGTGAAATCCTGGTAGGCGATATGCGGATGGCCCCAGGCATCGACGGCGATGGAGGGATTGGCGCCGACATTGCCGCCGCTGTCGACCGTCGTTATAGTCCAGCTGCTGCCGAGGCCCGTGGCATAGCGCAGGTCCATCGCTCCGTCGAGATAGTAGGCGAGGTGCTTGTTGCCGTCCGGCCCGATGGCGATCGCCGTATAGCTGTTGTTGATGGTCTCCGCTTCCGAGTATCCCCAAGAGTCGCTATAGGTGGAGATCATGACCCGGTCCGCAGTGGCATGGCCATAAACGATATTGACCGTATCGTCGCTCTCAACTGCGATCGCGCTAAACAAGCCCGTATCGGTGTCTGAGTTGACTTCCTCGGTGGTGAACTGAGCGGCGGACTTGGCGACAGTGGAAAACAGAAGAACAAACGCACCCAGAAGGGCGGGGAGAGTACGGGTTCTCGGCGTTTCCGACTCCGGCATGCAGTTCCGGAACACATTGGCCACGTATTTAACGTGACTGGTTAACTACCCTCCCATTATGAGCCGTTCCCCAGATAAATCAAGGCTTTTTTACTGTAACCTAAGTTACAAACCGACTCCCTCCTATTCCCCCCTTATTAAGGAAAATGTACGTTATAGCACCAGCATGGCCCGCAAAGTCATAGTCTTCAACAAGCCCTACGGCATAGTCACCCAGTTCTCACCCATTCTGGAGAAGCGCACCCTCGCCGACTTCGGCTTGCCCAAAGGGGTCTACCCCTGCGGCCGGCTCGACCATGACAGCGAAGGCCTCCTCGTGCTGACCGACGACGGGCGGCTGCAGAACCGCATCACCGATCCCAAGCGCGGCCACCCGCGGACTTATCTGGTGCAGGTCGAAGGCGTGCCGGTGCTCCAGCGTCTAAACCGGCTGAAGAATGGGCTGAAGCTCAAGGACGGCATGACCAAGCCCTGCGAGGTCAAGCTGCTGCAAGATGAGCCCGCTCTCCCCCCCCGCATACCCCCGATACGCTACCGCAAGAGCGTGCCCACGAGCTGGCTGGAGCTGAGCCTGACGGAAGGACGCAATAGGCAGGTGCGGCGCATGACCGCGGCGATCAGCCACCCCACGCTGCGGCTGGTGCGCGTCAGGATCGGACCGCTGACGCTGGAAGGGCTGGAGCCCGGCACCTGGCGGCCGCTGACGGTAGAGGAAAGCCGCCGGCTGCTTAACGCCGTCTACGACTTTCGCAGGACCAAGTCCAGGACCAGGTCCTCGTGCAGCCGCAGGTCCAAAGGCGCGCGGTCGTAAGGAAGCCAGTCCTCGCCGTTGAGGCGCAGGTGCGAGAAGGGCCCTTCCTTCTTCATGCGCTTGAGCAAGGTCTGCAGGCTGGTCCCGTTGACGTAGTAGCGGTAGGAAACCTCGGCGCTGCTGCGCGAGTCCTTCTCCCGGCGCACCCGGATGGTCGTGCGGTAGGAAGTCTTGTGACGGATATCCTCGCGCGCCAGCTGCAAGGTCGCGATCGCGTTCTGAATCCGCTTGCGCTTGATCTCGCTGCTCGCCAGCTTGAGCAGCTTCTTGGCCCGGGCATAGCCGGGCTCGGGGAGCTCCTCGGAGAAGTAGGTCTGCAGCAGGCCGCTGAGCTCGCCGCGCAGGTCGGCCTCGGCCTTGCGGCTGATATAGCCGCCGCGCAGGACCTTGACGACGAGGGCGGTGCGGCGCAGGATGTCCTGGTCGCGGTATTCGGTGTAGACCGCGGCGGCGCGGCGGCGCACGCCGGCGGATATGCGCTCTATCGTCTGCAGGCGGGCGTTGAGGCCGGCGATCGCCCGCGCGATGTCCCGGCGCGCCGCGGCGTAATCGCCCCGCGCCTGGCCGGCGGCGGCGCTCTGCAGATGTCCGGCCGCGCTCTGCTTCTGCGCGACCTTGCCGCGGGCGGCCCAGGACCGCAGGTCCTGGATCACGGCGCCGATATCGTCGAACTCCTCCTTGGCCAGCGGCCGGGCATGGGGACGGACGCCGCTCTCGACCGCCGAGTTCAGCAGATCGGAGGCGCGCTCGAGGTCGGCGACGGCGCGCAGGATGCGCGCGCTCTCGTCGGCGTTGGCAGCCAGCGTATGCGCCTGGCTGCGCAGGGCGGTCGACAGGTTCTCATACTCGACGCCCTTCCAGTTGGGATAGAGCGGGGAGACTATCCCGTCGCGTACGGCGAGAATCTCGGCCGAAACCTCTTTGGCCGGCGGCGGGTTGGGGGCCATTAGCGACTCCACCCGCGCCCGCACCTGCGCGATCCTGGCGCTGAATGCGGCATCGAGCGCGGCGAGCTGCGTCAGCTTCTCGATACTTTGATCTATCCGGCCGTTGCGCGCATGCAGGGCGGCGTCGCTGAGACCTTTGGCCAGGCTGCGCCAGCGCTGCTGGCGGATGACCACGCGCTCGCTCTTGCCCGAGCCGTGCAGCTCCATAGCGAAGCCCGGAAGATCGAAGATGCGGACGATAGCGCCGGCGGCGTCGACCTCGAAGGACTCGCGGGCCTTGCGGCGGGATTGCGCCAAGGTGCCGCGATAGCGCAGCTCGGCCTTCAGCATGGCGGCGCTGTTGTAAGCGCCGGCCAAGGTCCACAGCGCGGCGTTGCGGCGGAAGACTTTTGACGGCAGAGGCGAGTCCTCGCTCAGGAGCAGGCGTACCGTCCGCAGCTGCGTCTTCAACAGGGTCAGGTTGATGCGGATCGCCTCGGCGTTGAGCTCCTCGCGATCGCCGGCGGCAGCGCGCATGCGCCGGTAGTGGGCGGCGCGGCCGGCATGCAGGGTCTTGAGCTCCTTTGAGATGGCGGCAAAATTGTCCGCCTCGACGGTGCCGGGGACTCCGCCATCGAGCGCTTCCAGGCGCTGGATAAAGGCCCGCTTGCGGGCGGGAAGCGCCAGCCGCGACTGCGAAGACGCGCCGGGATCCTTCTCGACGGCATGGATGCCCGCCAGCTCCGCGTAAAGCCGGTCGACGCCGGAAAGAAAGCTATTCGCGCTCTCGAGCGAAGGGAGCTCCGTCAAGTAGCGGGATGCGCCGAATGCCGCGACGACATCATCGCCGATCTCCCCCTTATGGCTCCGGACGCCGTCATATATCAGCCCCAGCGGGGTCTTCTTCTTGAGGGCCTGCTGAATCTGCCGCTGCAGCGGCTCCTTGTGCTGCGCCGCCGAACCGCTGAAGGCGGCCGCAGGCAGGGTCCGCGGCAGATCGAGCACGGTAAAGCGCGTTTCGGTCATGGACGGCAGGACCGAGACCTGGCCCGAGTTTATTGCGCCCAGCGACGGCGCGGCTGCCCCCCGCAGCGTTCCCCTAAGCGAGAGCCCCGCCTGCAGCGGCGAGAGGCCGGCGTTGAAGGTCGCGAGCGTCGTCACCGAACCGGCGGCGCCGGCCGCGGCGGCGGCCGAGCCGCCTTTGGCCGCCTGCCCGACGACGGCGATCCCGGCGCCCTGGGCGGGCGTCGACAATAAAATGGATACGCAAAGGCTGAATATCTTTTTGGCTCCGATCATGGAAGCCATAGTACCAGAAACCCCGACGGGACGGATGCGTCGATGGGCCCAGTTTCCCCTCGGCGTAGGTCCCACTCCCCGGTGGGACCAAAGAAGTGCCCTTGCCGCGGCGAACTGGTACAATGTCCACCGGCATCATGACCAAGACAATCAGCCGCTTCCCGCCCCCCGCTCACGACTTCGACAAGTATGACCTGTACTCGCGCGCCGTACAAAATCCCGGAACGGATGCGCTGTTCTTCCAAAAGGTCTACCGCGAATTGCGGGAGAGGCAGCCGCGGATTTTGCGCGAGGACTTCTGCGGAACGTTTCAGGTCTGCTGCGAATGGGTCAAGCTCGACGAGGAGAACGCCGCCTTCGGTCTGGACCTCGATCCGGAGCCCGTCGCTTACGGCCGCGAGCGCTATCTCAGCCGCCTGGCTCCCGAGCAGCGGCGCCGCGTCCGCGTCGAGCTCAAAAATGTGCTCGACCGCGACCTCCCCATGGCCGACATCGTGGCCGCCGAGAACTTTTCCTACTTCATCTTCAAGCGCCGGGCCAAGCTGTTGAGCTATTTCGAAAACTGCCGGGCCTCGCTGCTCCCCGGAGGACTGCTGATACTCGACGCCTTCGGCGGCACCGACAACCATACGGAGGGCGAGGAAGAAACGGACCACGGGGACTTCACCTACTATTGGGACCAGCAGCTCTTCGACCCCATCACCTGCCATACCCGCTTCGCCATCCACCTGCGGCCCAAATGCGGGCCGAAGTTCGAGAACTGCTTCACCTATGACTGGCGCATGTGGTCTATCCCCGAAATCCGCGAGCTGCTGGCCGAGGCGGGCTTCCGCCACTCCCATGTCTACTGGGAAGGCACCGCCGGCGAGAAAGGCGACGGCATCTTCACCCGCGTACGCACCGGCGAGGCATGCGAAAGCTGGATCGCCTACATCGCCGCCGAGAAATAGTCCCTCCCCAAGCGATACCCCAAACTACCAAGCGGTACCGGTTATTAACATTAACTTTCCCATGATTTTGCGTCCCGGGAAGTTAATGTTAATAACCGGTACCGGAATGGGGCCGGGACTTAGTGGCGGGCGGCGTAGTAGGCGGCGAAGGAGAAGAACAGGGCGATCCAGAACAGCGCCAGCCCTACCGGGGCGCGCCGCCGGTCCACCTCGTAGTCGAAGGGCACCGCGTTCACGCACAGCGCCACGCCCTCGGTCGACATGACGCGGCCGATGCCGCGCAGCAGGGCCACGATCCCGCCGACCAGCGCCGCGAACGGCTTGCGGTAGAGCCAGTCCACATCGAGTGAAATGGCGTCCTTGGGCTTGAGCACCTTGAGCAGCAGCCAGAAGGCGGCGGCGGTCCCCAGGTGCAGCTGCAGCGAGCCCGCGACATGGGTCAGCGTATACGGGTGGTATTCGGCGGCGTTCGGCAGGAAATCGTAGAGCATCTGCGGAAACAAGCCGAGCAAGGTGCACAGCGCCGCGGCGAAGCCCATGGCCACGTACATATTGGCCGGCAGCGCCTTGGCCTTTATCTTGCAGTCCTCGCCGAAGAAGGCGTGATACGCCAGCTTGAGCCCGATCGACAGGAAGGTGCCGACGGAAGCGAGCTCGAGGAGCAGCTCCAGGACGATGCGGTGCTCGTGGCCGAAGGCGCTGATCGTCATGGTCTTGCTGATAAAGCCGTTAAACATCGGCAGGCCCGAGATCGAGAAGGCCCCCACCATGAACAGGACGAGTACCGCCGGCATCTGCCGCACCAGCCCGCCGAGCTCGGTCAGCTTGCTTTTGCCGGTGGCGTAGATGATCGCCCCCGCGCCCATAAACAGCAGGCCCTTATAAAGGATGTGGCAGAAGGCATGCGCCGCCGCGCCGTCCAACGACAGCGCCGTGCCCAGGCCGACGCCCGCCACCATGAAGCCGACCTGGCTGACGATATGGTAGGAGAGCAGCCGGCGAATATCGTTTTCCAGCACCGCGAATACGACGCCGTAGAGCGCCATGATGACGCCGATAACCGCCAGCGGCTCGGCGCCGGGGAAAGCCCGCAGCAGCACGTAGACCGCGGTCTTGGTGGTGAAGGCGCTCTGTACGACGCTGCCGGTAACGGTGCATTCAGGATACGCGTCGGTCAGCCAGGCATGGAGCGGCGGGATCGCGGAGTTGACCGCGACGCCGGTTAAAATCAGCCAGCCGGCGGGGGTCAGCGGCCCCTGCCCGGTCAGGGCCAGGAACTCGGAGCTGCCGCCGTTTGCCAGGTGCAGCAGGATGCCGGCGAACAGTATGCCGCCGCCCATCACATGCACCAGCAGATAGCGGTAGCCCGCCTTCAGCGAGCCGGGGGTGTCGCCCATCCAGATAATGAAGATGGAGGCCACGCTCATGAGCTCCCAGAAAACGAACATGGTGATCCAGTCGCCGGCGAACACCACGCCCAAGGCCGAGCCGGCCAAAGCGAGGGAGGCGGCCTGCTCCTTGCCGCCCGGATGATGCAGGGCGTAGATAATGCCGGCGAAAGTGATCAGGCAGAAGATGATGCCGAACAGCAGGCTCAGCGAGTCAAAGCGCATCAGCTCCAGCGTATAGCCCGGCAGCTTGTAGGGCAAAGACGAGCCGCCCGACAGGCCGAACAGCGTCCACAAGGCCAGCGCGGGCGCCGCCGTCACGGCGATCCGGCGCACATTCCCCCGCAGCACGATCGCCAGGGCCGCAGCGCCGAACAGGAAGTGGGATGGGTGCAGCATCAGTCCCAGTCCCCCTTGCCGTAGTAGTCGTCCTTGCGCCCGATGAGCTTGTACATGATGATCTTGGCGAATACCGTGAGCAGGGCGCCGCCGATGATGCCGAAGAGAAACAGGAAGCCCGGCATGGACATGATGCCGTCCCCGCCGTGGCCGTGATCCATGGCGCCCATGATCAGGCTGATCGCCAGCAGGCCGAGCCCGCCCAAGAGCAGATGCTTCTTCTTCATCCCAAGCCCCCGGGCACGCCGGTAATGGCGCCGGCCGCCATCCAGGCCAGCTGGTAGAACTTAAGGAAGGCGTTGGGGCTGACGCCGAGGATCAGCGCGCATACCGCGGTGATCGCCAGCGGCACCCAGTTGGCGGGAGCCGCCTCGTCGAAGCGCAGCTTGCCCTCGCCGGCGAAGAAGGCGCGGTGGACGATCGGAAAGAAGTAGGCGAAATTGAGGATGGCGCTGGCGACCAGCACGGCGATGAATATCTCATGGCCGGAGTGGATGGCGCCCAGGCCCAGGTTCCACTTGCTGACGAAGCCCGCGAACAGCGGCACGCCAGCCAGGCCCATGGCGGCGAGGGTGAAGGCGGCGAACGTCACCGGCATGCGCCGGCCCATGCCGTCGAGGTCCGGGATCTCGGTCTTGTGCGTACGGGTGTAGATGGAGCCGGCGCAGAAGAACAGGGTGATCTTCATGAAGCCGTGCGCGGCGATATGGAAAATCGCGCCGGCCACCGCCGCGGGCGAGCCCAGCGCGGCGCCCAGCACGATGTAGGAAAGCTGGCTTACGGTGGAGTAGGCGAGCCGCTTCTTGAGGTTGGTCTCGCCCAGCGCGCGCAGCGAGCCGCCGATAATGGTCGCCGAGGCCAGGCCGGCGATAAACCAGTCGGCCCCGATCTCGCGCAGCAGATTAGGCCCGAAGATATAGCCGGTCACGCGCACGCAGCCGAAAGCGCCCGCCTTGACGACGGCCACGGCGTGGAGCAGGGCGCTTACCGGCGTCGGCGCGACCATGGCCGACGGCAGCCAGCCCTGCAGCGGGAAGATCGCGGCCTTCACCCCGATTCCCAGCATAAAGAGGAACAGCAGCATGCGCAGCTCGCCGTGAGAGAAGCCCGCGCCGGCCAAAAATCCCCCCGGGGTGAACTCGGCGCCCGGGACCTTGCTCTCGGCCCAGATGAGGGCCAGCAGCAGGGCCTGCCCGGCGACGAGCGTATAGGCGAGGTACTTGCGGCCGCCGGCGACCGCCTCGTCGGTCCGGTTATGGATGACCAAGGGATAGGTCGCGATGGTCAGGATCTCAAAGAAGATGAAGAAGGTCAAAGTGTTGGCCGCAAAAGCTATGCCGATGGCGGAAGATACGCAAACCGCGAAGCAGGCGAAGTACATGGTCTGGTTTTTGTAGTTCCCGCCCCGCATATAGCCGACGGAGTAGAGCGAGGTGAGAATCCACAAGCAGGAAGCGAGCAGGGCGAAGACCATGCCGCAGGCGTCGGCGCGCAGGTGCAGCTTGATGCCGGGACCGATCGCCATGATGACGGCTTCGGGCGGATATCCCGCCAGCACGTCGGGCAGGAGCGAAAACACGCAGAAGAACATGGCGAAGGCGGCGAGGAAGGTCCAGGTCTCGCGCACGTTGGGGCGTTTGTCCGACAGCAGGATCAGCGGCACCGCCGCCAGCCCGCACAGCACGGGATAAAGAGGGCGGTAGTCGATCACCAGGCGGCCCCCGGTAAAGCGTAGGTGATGACGGCGTCGACCAGCTGCTGATTGCACAAGCCGATGGCGATCACGAGCGTCGCCAGGATCAGGGAAGGTATGCGGTACGCCGCCGGCGCCTCCTCCTTGGGCTGATCGCCTACGGGCTTAAAGAGGTAGAACTGCTCGATTACGCGAAAGAAGTAGACGGTATTGAGCAGGCTGCTGATGACCAGGGCGGCGACAAAAGGCCAGGCCTGCGCCTTGACGGCGCCGGTCGCGAGATAGAGCTTGCTGAAGAAGCCGCAGGTCGGGGGCAGGCCGATCATGGAGATGGCCGCCGTGGTGAAGGCGGCGCAGGTCCACGGCATGCTCTTGGCCAGGCCGGCGAAATCGGGGATATCGGTCTTGCCGGTGCGCGCGCGGATGCCCGCCACGCACATGAACAGGCAGCCTTTCATGACGGCATGATTGATGATATGCAGTATCGCCCCGGTCATGGCGATCATGCCGCCCAGGCCCATGCCGAGCGCCACATAGCCGATCTGCGCCACGCTCGAATAGGCGAGCATGCGGCGGATATCGCGCTGCGCCAGCGCCATGACCGAGCCGGCAACGACGGTGAACGCCGCCATCCAGCCGAGGAAGCTGAGCACCGGCTCCGCCGGGCCGCGCGCGGCGAAGACGGTATAGAGGACGCGGATCAGGACATAGGCGGATACCTTCGACATCACCGACGAGATAAAAGGGATGACGGAAGGCGGTGAATAGGTGTAGGCGTCGGGCTGCCAGCCGTGCAGCGGGAACAGCGCCATCTTGATGGCCATGCCGGCGAAGATGAAGGCGAGGCCGCAGACCACGGCCCGGCTCGCATGCAGCTGCGGCAGGAGCGTGCTCATATCGGCCATGTTCAGCGTCCCGGTGGCCGCGTACAGGTAGCCGAGCCCCAGCACCCAGAAGGTCGCCGCCACGCTGCCGATGATCAGGTAGCGGAACGCGGCCACGCGAGCCTTGTCGCCGCCGTTGGCGACCAGGGCGTAGCCGGAGAGCGCGGAAATCTCGAGAAAAACGTAGAGGTTGAAGAGGTCGCCGGTGATCGAGATGCCGATGAGCCCGGTGACGAGCAGGAGATACAGCCCGTGGAAGGCGCCCGCACGCAAACCCGACATCTGCGTCGTCTCGCGCTCGACTCCGAAAACCGTCAGCAGCGCGAAGAACGATACCAGGACGGCCATCAGCCCGCTGAGCGCGTCGATAGCGAACTCGATGCCCCAGGGCGGGGTCCAGTCGCCGAAGTGATAGTGGATCGGCCCGACGGCCAGCGCCTCCACCAGGATCGCGACGGCGAAGCCGAGCACCGCGGTGAGCACCGCGATGCACATGAAGCGCATCCAGCGCACCGAGCGCATGGCGACCAGCGGCGCCAGCATCGCCGCCATCAGCGGGACGGCAACGATCAGGGCGGGGTACTGGGAGCTCATTTATCGCTCGCCAGCCTTGCGAGCAGCTCGGGCTCTTCGATGGTGCCGTAGCGGCGATAGATGGCGACGATCAGCGCCAGCGCGACGCCGGTGGTGCTGACGCCGACGACGATCGCGGTCAGCATCAAGGCATGCGGCAGGGGGTTGACGTACTGCGCGGCGTGCACCAAGACGTCCGCCCCGTGCCCGCCGTGGGTCGCGATCACCGGAGCGTCGGCGCCGATCTTCTCGGCGAGGCTGAGGTAGAAGATGATCGCGGCCACCTGGAATATGTTCATGGCCATCAGCTTGCGCATGAGGTTGGGCCGCGCCAGCATGCCGTGCACGCCGATCAGCAGCAGAACGGCCACCGCCCAGTAGTTGACGATGGCGTAGAATCCGCTCATCCGTGGTCCTCGCGATGGTCGGTCAGGAGGTCGAAGATAAGGACCATGGTTCCCATCACGCCGATGGTCACGCCGATCTCGATGCCGAGGATGCCCATGGCGCGGATCTCGGGACGAGCCATGGGCAGCGGCAGCGCGCCGTAGTTGAGGAAGTTGGCGCCGGAGGCGACGCAGGCCACTCCGATGCCGGCGTAAATCAGGACTCCGAGGACGCCGAGCGCGACGCAGCGCTTGCGGTCCAGGCCCCAGCCGGGCGTGCTGCCGCGTACCAAGCGCACCAGGATGAGGGCTGAGGCCAGCATGGTGCCGCCCTGAAAGCCCCCGCCCGGGCTGTAATGCCCGTGAAACAGCACGTAGAGCGCGAACAAAAGGATGTAGGGGACCAGCAGCCGCGCCGCCGCATCGAGGATCTGGCTGCCGAAAGGCCGCTTCATTCCTCGTCCTCCTTGCGGCCGGCGGCGCCGAGAATAATCAGGCAGGCCAGTCCGGCGGTCAGGATAACCGAGGTCTCGCCCAGAGTATCAAAGCCTCTATAGTCGGCCAGCACCGTGGTCACGATATTGGGAGTCGCCGCGTCCGCCAGCGAGTTCTCGACATAGTCCGGCGAGATATGGGTCGCGGCGGGCGACTTATCGCTGCCCACCGGCGGCAAATCCTGCGCCGCATAAAACAGCACGCCGCCCATGAACAGGACCGCGATAAATGACAGCACCCTCATGGCGAGTCCTTCCGGTTCTTGTGCGAGCGGTGGATGGCGGAGACGAAGAAGACGGTGGCGATGACGGCGCCGAGCGCCACCTCGGTGAACGCCACGTCGAGGGCGCCGGTGATGGCGTAGAAAGTCGCGGAGAAAAAGCTGAAGGCGCCGAAGAGGATGACCGCCGAGAGGAGATCATCCGCCTCCAGCGCGGTGATGGCGGTAATAATGAGGAGCACGAGAAACAGGGTCTCCAGGGGCTGGATCATGGCTTCTTGGTCCAGGGCTTGAGGCCCGCCAGGTGCGCGGCGCGGCCGAGCGCATGCGTGGCCGTCGGATTGGCCAAAGCGATAAAGAACAGGATGGCGAGAATCTTGAGACTGGTCAAGGTCGCCCCTTCGTAGAGCGCGAGCCCGCCCAGCATCAAAGCCACGCCGAGCGTATCGCACTTGCCCTGGGCGTGCAGGCGGGTATAGAAATCGGGCAGCCGCAGGACGCCCAGGATGCCGAAGCAGACGAAGACAAAGCCGGCCGCTATCAGGACCACGGCGGCGATCTCGACCAAGGTCATACCTTGAGGTTCCTGCGGCTCTCGAAGAACTTGGCCAGCCCCAGCGTCCCGATAAATCCCACCAGCGCGTAGGTCAGCGCCAGGTCCACCAGCATATCCGCCTTATGGGTCAGCGAGCCCATGAGCACGAGGAGCACCACGGTCTTGGTGCCGATCAGCCCCAGTCCGATCAGCCGGTCGAAATGCGTCGGGCCGCGCACGACGCGGTAGAGCGAAAGCAGCATCGCCAAGCCGAGAGCGAGCGCCATGGCGTTGAGGTAGGCGTGCATCAGCTTTCCCCCCGCTTCTGGAACAGCTCGAACACCCGCCGCTGCATATCCCCCTCGCCTGCGGCGGGGATCAGGGCTTCGCCGGCGGGCTTGGTCAGGGCATGTACGATATAATCGTCGCCCTGCAGATCGATGGTCACCGTGCCCGGCGTCAAGGTGATGGAGTTGGCCAGCGTTAAATGCGCCACCGTATGCGGCAGCTTGCATTTGAAGCGGATAAAGCCGGGATCGATAGGCATCTCGGGGGCGAGGACCACCTTCGCCACCTGAACCGCGGAGTCGAAAATCTGCCAGCACAGCCACGGCAGATACGAAAACCAGCCTCTCCAGGTATAGGCGCGCAGCCCGTAGACGGGAGGTTCGGCGAGCTCAAGACGGTGTGTGAAGTAGGCGACGCCGACGGAACTCAGCAGACCCAGCGAAAGATGGAAAGCATCGATCTTACCGGAGAGAATGACCCAGAAGATAAATAGAACGACGCTCATGAGGACCATACGGTGCGCTATTTAATAATAAATGCCCGCCGAAACACAATATCGGCTCAGGCTCAGCGGTGGGAGCCGCGCGCCATGGGCATGCGGCGCCCGGCGCCGAAAGCCTTGCCCGACACCCGCAGCGCCGGCGGCGCCTGCCGGCGCTTGTACTCGTTGCGGTCGATCATGCCCAGGATCTTCCCGACGAGCTCGGCGGCATGTCCCCGCTTGACGATAGCGGAGACGTCGAGCCCCTGCTCGACATAGGCGGTGAGGATATCGTCGAGCACGTCGTAGGGCGGCAGGTCGTCCTGGTCCTTCTGCTCGGGCTTAAGCTCGGCCGAGGGCGGCTTGTCGATCGTGGCCTGGGGTATGCGCATGCCGTCGCGGTTAAGCCAGGCGGCGAGCTGGTAGACGGCCGTCTTGGGCAGGTCGGCGATCACCGCGAGGCCGCCGTTCATGTCGCCGTAGAGCGTGCAGTAGCCGACCGACAGCTCGGACTTATTGCCCGTCGACAAAACCAGTCCGCCGCTCTTGTTGGAAAGCGCCATGAGCAGGCTGCCGCGCACGCGCGCCTGGATATTCTGCTCGGCGAGGCCGGGCTCGCTGTCGCGGAAAGCCTCCCGCAGCGCCATCAGCATCGAGTTGTAGACATGCGTGATCGGGATCTGGTAGAGGTTGACGCCGAGCGTCTCGGCGAGCGCTTCCGCGTCGGCGACGCTGCCTTTGGATGAGTGCATCGACGGCATGGAGACCCCGGTCACATGCTCGGGGCCGAGCGCGTCGGCCGCCAAGGCGCAGACGACGGCGGAGTCTATCCCCCCCGAAAGGCCGACGATCACGTCGGCGAACCCGCACTTGCGCGTATAGTCGCGGATGCCGAGGATCAGCGCGCGGGCGACATGCTCGATCTCCACCGGGTCATCCCAGCGGTTCTCGGGGACGCCGGCGTCGGAGTCCACGTACAGCAGGTCTTCCGCGAAAGACTTGGCTTGGAGCAGCAGGTGGCCGTCCGGATCGAGCGCGAAGCTGCTGCCGTCGAAAATCAGCTCATCATTGCCGCCGACCAGCGAACAGTAGATGAAGGGGCGCTTGGCGCGGACCGCATGGCTCTTGATCAGCTTGCGGCGCAGCGCGACCTTGCCGCGATCGAAGGGCGACGCGGCGATATTGATCAGGATCTCGGCTCCCGCCTTCACCTGTTCGTCGACGGGGTCCTGCTTGTATATCTGCCGGGGCCGGAAATTCTTGTCGTTCCAGGCGTCCTCGCAGATCGTCAATCCGATCTTCCGCCCGCGGAAGCTGATCGGGATATTATTGTCCGCCGGCTCGAAGTAGCGCGTCTCGTCGAACACGTCGTAGCTGGGGATCAGGGTCTTGAAGCGCTTGGCCGCGATCTTCTTTTTATGCAGCAATGCCGCGGCGTTGAACAGCGGCTTTCCCGTTTTGGCGGGATTGGGCTCGGCATAACCGACCACCAGGCCGGCATCGCCGGATTCGCGCGCCAGCTTCTTGAGAGCGTCCAGGTTGGCGCGAATAAAATCGCTCTGCTCGAGCAGGTCGCATGGGGGATAGCCGGTCAGCGTCAGCTCGGGAAAAAGCACCAGCTCGGCGCCATGCTCACAGGCGAGGGCGTAGCGCTCGCGTATCAGCTCCAGGTTCCCCGCGATGTCTCCGACTGTCGTATTTATTTGCGCCAGCGCGATTCTCACTGTTCCTCCGGATCGTTGGTTATTTAATGTTTTTCGATATGTTTGTGCAATCTCAATATGCTAATTAAGCAGCGTGGCGAAACGTCCGCCGGCATCGGTGCTAAGCAGCGCGTCCGTTTTGGCGGCGGTTTTGCTCCTCGCGTCCGCCTGCGCGCACCCGCCCAGCTTCGTTAAGAAAAGCAAGTCGATGCGGGCCATGCTCTACCAGCCGGAGGTCCAGCCCTTCACCGACAGCCTCGATTTCGCCTTCGAGATCGACCGCAAATGGAAAGGCCCCCTTAAAAACAAGCTCGGCGTCTACCGCTTCACGCATCCGGATGAACGCGCCACCTTCGATATCGTCTACCTTCTCAACGGCTCGCCCGGCTGGAAGACGCCGGTCAAGCTGCTGCAGAGCATGCGTGAAAAGGGCTCGATCGAGGACACGCATATCATCGAGGACATGAAGGTCGCCGCGCGTCCGGCCAAGCGCATCCGCTACACCTCCTACCTCTATGATCCGAAATTTCGTATCGGCGAGAAGCCCGAGGTCCTCTACACGGAGGAGATCGTCGTTCCCGATCCGACGGGCTATCATCTCCTGCGCTTCCAGGCGCCGCAGCAGAGGTTCTGGTCCGACCGCAAAGCGCTGGGCTATGTCCTCACCTCGATCACGCTGGCGGAGCGCAAGGGCGAGAGCAAGGCGGACGCCTTCTCGAGCCTGCGCAAGAAGCAGTCCGTCGGCGACCGGATGCAGATCAATTCGTTTGACCGGGAGGACGCCGACCGCAAGCGGCGCAAGCGCTACCAGGCGGGCCTGCAGCTGGGGCAGGCGCGGCCGCTGACGCTGGACTCTAAGCTGGACTTCCCCCGGCTGCTGCGCCCCGGCTACGCGGCGCATGCGCAGTTCATGTATTTCCTGCGCAACCGCTACGGCATCGGCGCCGAGCTGTCCCTGCTGCAGCTCCCCCCCCGGACCGAGATACTCCTGCCGGGGACTCCGCCCGTCACGCGCAGCGCAGAAGCCAAAGCGACCATACTCTCGGTCGCCGGCCGCCTGCGGCTCAACGAGCTGCCCCGCTCATCGCCCTACCTGGCGGCCGCGGTGGGCTATTACTCCTTCGAATACTCGCTGAGCGTCAGCGGCCTCGCGAGCACGTCCTTGGCGGGAAACCTCAAATCGACGGGAATCGCCCTGGGCTGCGGAGCGGGCTACGAGCTCTTCGTTCACCGCCGCGCGAGCCTGACGCTGGAGGCCCGCTATCAGCAGCTGCGGCTGGGCAGCGAGTTCTCCAACGGCACGTTTGAAGCCTTCAGCGCGGTTCTCGGCACCCATTACTGGTTCTAGGCTGAATCCGCGCATAGGCCTTTGGGCCCACTCCATGCTGGGCCCTAAGCGTAATTCAAATTGGGCCCAATGCCCCTCCTATTATCCCCCCATCCCGCTACACTGGAAGCATGAAGATTTCGGCCTCGTTTGCCGACCCCTCGGCATCAGCGGTTAACCCCGCCGAACAGCGCCGTTCAACGCGTTACAGCAGCGATTTTCGCATCTCTATGCTGGACGTCGAGAACCGGCCCGCGGACGAGGCCGTCCGTTTAATAAACCTCAGCGACTCGGGCGTCGGCATAGAAAGCAGCCGCCGCCTGGCGGTCGGCCAGCGTCTGGGCTTTGAGCTGGCGACCGGATCGGGGACGCCCGTAAGCGCCCAGGCCCGGGTCCGCTGGAGCCAGCCCTCCGGGCACTACTTCAGCTACGGCTTGAAGCTGGAGGATATGGGCTATTTCGCCCGCATGCGCCTCGAGAAGTTCCTCAAGCCCCCGGTGTTCGGCCCGCTGGAATGGGCGACCTTGGCGCTGGAAGCGGGCGCGAGCATGGTCGTGATCCTGATCATCGCGGACTGGCTCAACCGCAGCCCCCACGTCATCTCCGCGCTCACGCCGCTGCTCCCGGTGCTGCTGCCGGCGCTCCTGCTCGCCGGCCTGGTGAAGCTCTTCGACTTGATCCGCAGCTGCTGACCCCCCCCATCCGGCACCCATCAGATACCCCCTCAGGTACCCCATCCGGTACCGGTTTTTAACATTAACATTCCTGTGTACAACTGCGGATTGAGTTCGGGAATGTTAATGTTAAAAACCGGTACCGCCTAAAGCGCGTCGCGGTACCGCTGCCTAGAAGCCCGCGCGGCAGCGCGGATCTAGCGCGTCGCGCATGAAGAGCTCCGGCCCCTGATCGGTGATGCGGAAGCCCCAGCGTTCATGCCCCCACAGCGGCTGCGTCTTGGTATAGGCGAATATATACGGCCGGCCGCGGCGGTTGGGATCATACGCCACGAACTGCATCTGGCGGGTCTCCACGTTGAGCTCATGCGGCATCTCCTCGCAGTCGCCCATCGGCTTGATTCCGTTGAACATGCGCAGGCAGCGGCGGTAGGTCTGTGATATCTGCGTTCCCTCGACCAGGACGAAGGCGTCGGCAAAGCCGAGGTAGCGGATCTTGGAGCCGAAATCTATCTTGAACTGCACCGCCTGCGGGTCGGGATCCTTGGCGAAGGCATGGCCCTTCTCATCGGTCACGTCGATCTGAAAAGCGCCGCTGCGCAGATCGGAAACCACCGCCGCGCGGATGGCATCCTGCAGCTTCTGGTACGTCTGCTCCTTGACCTCGTTGCGCAGCGGGTAGAACCAGGAGCGCTTCTTGTCGAAAGTCTTGCCTTTCGGCAGCAGCAGCGCGATAATGGGCGTTCCCACCGCGGCGAACTTCTTGGCCGAACCGGCGGTCAGCAGATAGGCGGTACGCGGCACCGGATGTCTTCCCTCGCAGGCGGCGATCCAGGTCCGGGTGGTGCCGCCGACGCGGAATACATCGACCCCGCTGCTGCCGATCACCGCCAGCAGGCTTCCCTGGCGCACGCGGCGGCGGCTCATCTGCGGCTCGCGGTCGACCAGCATCCAGCGGCCGCCGGCCTCATAGACCGGATAAATTCCGGGCCGGCTCTTGCCCTGGGTCAGCGGACGCTTCTCTTCCACGTCGGGTCCCACCTGGATATCACCGCGGCCGCGCTTTTCCTTGGACACAGGCTTATCCCCGGAAATGACGCCCGCGCTCCAAACCGGAGCCGCGAACAGCAGCAGCATTAAGGCGCTCTTAAGCATGGCGGATATTCTACTATAGCAGGCCCTGATTACAATTTTTGGACAGCCCCATCCTCCTCATGGAGTCCTTATTATGGGCCCGGGGGCCCAGCGCAAAAAGGGCCCTTTATCCGCGGTCATTTAGGCTTATCGGCTCGTGTAGGATAATCCGTGTTGCGACATACTATGCGGGATGCGTGTGAAATCAGCAGTCTTTTTCACGATTGCTGCGCTCCTCGGCGTCGCGTCCTATTCCCATGGCGCGCTTCCCGGGGGTCTTGCTGCGGGCGCGCGGCTGTGGGCCGCCGCCGGAACCGAAGTCCCCGCGATTGACAACGGCGGGGTGGTCTTCGAGCCGGAGAAGCTGCGGCTCAGGGGCGAGACGCGCAAGGGCGATTACCAGCAAGTCCCCGCCGCCGCGCCGGAAGCGAGCGTCCATCTCGGCGCCATCTTCAACCGGCAATGGAAGCAGGCCGAAGTTCTGGGCATTGCGGACGACCAGCTGTTTCTCAGCATAACCTTTGATCTCGAAGGCGACGCCTACCTGTCGATTATGGCCGCGCAGTGGGAGCAGCCGAACTTCTACAAGCTGGAGCGGACGCTGCACGGTGAATGGGAGCTCCCCGGCGGCAAGTACAGCGTCGACCTCGACGTCAGCATTTTCCGCGAGCGCATCAGCAACTACATCGTCATCAGGAAGGAAGGCGTCGAGCAGCCGGTCTACCGCAAGCGCATCAAGCACCTGCTGCTGCAGGCCTATTTATCCGGCCGGCGCATAACTTTGGGCGGCCGCGAGTACATGGTGTTTTTCTCCTTCGACCTGGACGGCGCGAACAAGCCGGCGCAGATGCGCAAAGACAAGTTCGGCATCGTGCTGGTCCACGATGACCGGGACGGCGAAGAGCACAATTTCTATACCTACATCATCGCCTATTCCGATCTGACAGCGGATCAGGTCCTGCGCAAGGAGTTCTTCGGCGATTATCCGGCGGGGCTGCGCATCGCCGAGGACAATACCACGCTCGAGATTTACGGCTTGTCGAAACCGTAGTAGACCAGCGATCCCAGGAAGGTCTCGAACGCCGCATGCTCGCGCTTGAAGCTCGCCGCGGGCGCCCGAAAGCGCAGCACCAGGAAGCCGTCCTCGATAGCGCGCAGATGCACGCATTCATGCTCCACGCTGCGCACCGCGCCGTGCGCGCGCTCCTCGCGCGCCATGATCCGCAGGCGATACATGCTGGGCTTGGGGATGCGCGGGACCTCGTCGCCGCGGCCGACCGCCATGATCACTTCTCGGCCGAAGCAGGCGGCGATGATCTTGCGCTCGGTCGAACGCAGCGAGACGCGCTGATGCTCGCCCAAGCGCTTCTTTCTGCGCATGCGCCGGTAGTCGCCGAGCATGCCCCAGGCATCGAGCCGCCGGCAGCGGTACAGGCGGTAGGCTTCGCCGCCGACCAGGAAGCGCCGGCGCTCGAAGAGGCTCAAGCGGGGCGGAGGGAAATGCGCGCCTAGATAGTCGGAATAGGGGTCGCCGCTGCCGATGCGGCGGGTGAAGCGCACGAACTCCAGGCCGTGACGGACCGGGAACTCCAGCGCCCCGACCTTATGCCGGGTCTCGCGCGGCGTCTCCCCTGCGGGAGCGAGGTTGCGCAGGAACAGCTCCTTGTCGGCCGCGCTGCCGTCGGCCGCGCTGTAGCGCTCGACCAAAATAGCGGCTTCCCCCACGCGCAGCGTTTTGCTGAAGACCGCGAGCACGGGCGCGCCCATCTCGCCGGAGGACTGCCGGTAGCCTTCCGCCAGCACCGCCCGCAGCAGCGGCGCCGTCGAGCGCCTGGCGTCATATACCGTAATGGGAGCGCGGCGGACGCCCAAGGGGTCGCCGGCGGCGTAAACCGGTCCGCCGGCCCGCGCGGCGGCGCAGCAGGAACCAAGGAGCGCGAGGGCCGTCGCAAAGCGCAGCATGACTAATACTATAATATCGGCTCATGGCTGACGAGAGCATTCTGGTCGTCGGCGGCGCGGGCTATATCGGCTCGCAGTGCGCCAAGGAGCTGAAAAAGGCCGGGTTTGAGCCCGTCGTCCTGGACAACCTGTGTACGGGCTATCGCGACAACGTGCGCTGGGGACCGTTCATCGAGGGCGACATCGGCGACAGCGCCCTGCTCGACGAAGTATTCAGCAGCCGCCGCTTCGCCGGCGTCATGCATTTCGCCGCGCATGCCTTGGTCGGCGAATCCATGGAGAACCCCGGCAAGTATTACCGCAATAACGTCGCCGCCACGCTCAACCTGCTGCAGGCCATGGTTCGCGCCAAGACGGCGAACTTCATCTTCTCCTCGACCTGCGCCGTCTACGGCGAGCCCGAGCAGGTCCCGCTCCGCGAAGACCATCCGCGGCGGCCGATCAACCCCTACGGCCGCAGCAAGCTGATGGTCGAAGAGATGCTGCAGGATTTCGACGCCGCCTACGGTCTGCGCTACAGCGCGCTGCGCTACTTCAACGCCGCCGGCGCCGACCCGGAGGGCGAGACCGGCGAGGCGCATGATCCTGAAACGCATATCATACCGCTGGCCATCCAGGCCGCCTTGGGCAGACGCGCCGGGCTCAAGGTTTTCGGCGCCGACTACGACACCCCGGACGGCACCTGCCTGCGCGACTACATCCATACCGTCGACCTGAGCGCGGCGCATATCCTGGCGCTCCGCCGGCTGCTGGACGGGGGCGCCAGCGCCGCCTACAACCTCGGCAACGAGGAGGGCCGCTCGGTGCTGGAAGTCATCGCCGCCGTCAAAAAGGCGTCCGGCAAGGACTTCAAGGTCGAGCAGGTGGAACGCCGCCCCGGCGATCCGGCCCGGCTGATCGGCTCCTCCGCCAAAATCAAGCAGGAGCTGGGCTGGTCGCCGCGCTACGGCGAACTGGAGACCATGGTGCGGACCGCCTGGGACTGGGCCCAGCGCCGCTAGCCTTCAGCGCCCCGTCCAGCACCACGTCCGGTACCCCGTCCAGCGCCCCGTCCGGTACCGGTTATTAACATTAACTTTCCGAAATTCAAACAGCTGTTATGCACAGGAAAGTTAATGTTAATAAACGGTACCGTCATTTTCTTTGCGCGGGAAAGCGGCGATAAACTCCCCGGTGCGCGCGTCGAACAGGCGCGCGCTGCCGTCCGGCGCCACCACCGCGACGCGGGCGCCGTCGGCGCTGTAGACGATGCGCGTCCCGCTCCGGGGATGAATAAAGCCCTGCCGCCGCCAGTCGGCGAAATGGCGGTAGGCCCAGGGCTCGCCGGCATGCAGCAGGAACCAGCCGTCCCGCGTCTTCCACCACCAATGTTCCGCGTGGCGCACCATGCGCTGGGCGCCCGCGGCGACCGTCCACCAGCGCTTGCCTTTGCGGATCAGCCAGGTCCAGCGGCCGGAATCGGCCCGGCCCCAGCTCGTTCCCATATGATAGAAGGGCACATTGGCCGCGTCGATATGCCAATGCGGCTCATCTTTCCGGCCGCGATGAGCATCTTTCTCCAGCCAGCGCTCATACTTCGGATGCTCGCCCGGCGGGACCAGGCGCTCGACATGCGCCGGACCGGGAGTCTTGCGCGTGTACGGCTTGCCGTCCGGCAGGCGTTCCGGGTACTTCCCTTTTAATGCCGAAAAAGACGGCGCCTCAAGATCTTCCGCCGGCGGCTTAAGCGCGCCCTTGCCCAGCCAGGCCGAAAGCTTGGGCGGCTTGAAGGCGATCTTACCGCGGCGCGGCTCCTTATCCTTCCTTTGCGTGCGCGCTGAATGCAGCGAGTTGTACCGCAGACCCGAATCGCCGCTCCCGAAAGAACCGCCGCGCGCGCGTCTGCCGTCAAAATCCGGCGCTCGCGTTTTCCCCCCGGCGGCACGGCGCGGACTGTGCCGCCGCTCGGCGCTGCCGGCGGCCGCCGCCGTCGCTGCCTGCCCGCGGCGCCGGTGCGCGGCCGGGACCTTGGCTGTCCGCTTTCGCTCTTTCCCCGCTGAAACCGCCGTGCCGGCCCGCCGGCTCTTCGCCGCTCGACCGCCGCGGATCGCGGCGGACCGGTAGCGCCTGCTGCTTACTTTTCCGTCGCTCTCTCTGCGCGCCGCGGTGATGCCGTCCAAGGCGCGCGCCCAGAAACCGCTTTGCGTTCCGGTATTGAGCGCGTCCCGCAGCATCGGGTCCAGTACGAGCCGCTGTGCGGACCGCTTGCGGCCGGGGCGGCGACGGTCCCGGCGCGCAGGGCCTCGCTCTTTGGCATAGAGCTTTCCGCGCAGCAGCGCGAGCGATGAGAATCGCGCGCTTCCGGCCGCCGGCCGGCCGGCGCTCCAGAACCACCAAGGCCGCGGCAAAGCCCTCCTGAACGCCGGGAGGCAGGCCGCGATCAGCCCCGCGTAGAGCGCCGCGACGATCACATGGCGGTAGCGCCGCATGCCTAATTATGCAGCGGCCGCGCCGCGGGAAGCAGGGCCGATAGCGCCGCCGGGCCAAGAAAAAGGACCCGGGCCTTATTGGGGCCCGGGTCCTTTATTGATTCTGTATCCTTGCCTTACATGCAGCTGGTGCAGCTCGGCGACGAAGGCGAAGTCGTCGTGGTCTCCACGTTCTGCGACGGGTTCTCTACCGGAGCGTCATCGGTCGTCGCCGGCTCCTCGACAAACGTCTCATCGCCC
>JBDRPD010000032.1:0-52872 GCA_043827405.1 Elusimicrobiota bacterium
TTGAGAAATCTTCTTGCCGGCCGCGTGGCTGAACGTGAAGTTCCGCAGCAGCACGGACATGCTCGTCAGGCTCAGTTCCTTGAGCGGCCCGGCGAAGTGCAGGAGCCCCTCGGCGGTGCCGTCAAGCTCCTTTTCCTTCCAGCCCGCATAGAACTTCGCAACCGGCGGCAGATCGACGCGGGGGATACGCACGTTGAGCTGGGCGCGATCCCTTGCGGGGCTGTATTCTCCCGACGCGATCACCCGCGCGGGCCAAGCTTTAACGTCGAGCTTCCGCAGGCGAAAGACATCATTCGCGGCGCCGCGTGCGCCGGCCGTCGACACAACGGCGCCCCCGGTATCCGTCGCCTCCGCCACCAGGTACGGCAGCGCGAGCTTCACCTCCCAGCTCGACTTGGGGATGCGAATACCCTCCGGTACCTCATAGTATTTCCCCAGCAGTTCGGAATCGAACGCCGGCAGCTCGATCTTGGCTTCGATCTCGGAGCGGGTGAAGCCCTGCATCATCCCGGAAAAAGACAATCGATTGCCGTCGAGCAGAACCGTCACCTTCTTGGCGACCAACAAACCATGTTCCGGCTTAAAACCGCCCAGCGAGACCCCGCCCACGAACTCCACCCGCGCCTCAATATGCTTGCCCTTGATCCGGTTCTCATTGGTGAAGCCGAACTGGATGGGAAAGATGTTTTTGGTGCTGAAGTTCCTGACATGCAGCCGGAAACCATTTACTTTGAGATTGATCCGGCGCTTGGGGTCGCGTACGCTCAGCCGCCCGCGCTCGATCTCGATCAAATCGGCGGCATGCAGCGGCGGAATCGAAAAGCGCTTCTGCGGCTGCTCCTCTTCGCTCGCGCTCAGAACATCTTCGAGATTCCATACCCCGTCCTCGCGGCGCACCAGATTGATGTGCGGCGCCATCAGCAGCACCTGGCTGAGCTCAAGCCGGCCCCGCAGCAGCGCCGCCAGCTTGTACTTCGCGATCAGATATTCGCTGGAGAGGAAGATGTCGCCGGGAAACTCCGCCGACTCCTCGACCTTAAGACCGCTGATCTTCAGACCCTGATGCAGGACAATCGAGACGTGATCGATGCTGACCGGACGCTTGAAGCTCTTGGCGAGCTGGGCGGCGATCTGCGCCTTAAGCATCTGCGGCGTGATGATCAAGCGCAGGGCGGCGCCGGCGAGCAGGCCGAGAACGGCCAGCACCATGAGAGTGATCGCCGTACGGCGCAAGGCGGCCTGCAGCCACAGGCGCCGTCGCAGCTTTTTGCGCGCGAGCGAAGTCATACGGCGCTTATTCTAACATCTTTCAGTACGCGGGCAGGCGCGCGTACGAGGAACAGGGGTAAAACTTAGAATTTCCTGGTGAACTTTCCGTTCTTGTAGATAAGCCGGCCGTCGCCATAGATGCGCCCGTTTTGGCGCATATCGCAGAGCATGTCCCAGTGCAGGGTCGACTTGTTCTTCGAGCCGGTCTCGGGGAAGCCCGCGCCCACGGCCAAATGGACGGTGCCGCCGATCTTTTCATCGAAGAGCATATTGCGGGTGAAAGCCTGGATGCCGTAATTGGTGCCGATGGCGAGTTCGCCGACGTACTTGGCGCCGGGGTCGGTCTCGAGCAGCTGCCGGAGCAGGTCCTCGCCTTTCGCCGCCGTGGCGTTCACGACTTTGCCGTTTTTAAACTCAAGGCGGATATCCTCGATCTCGCGGTCCATGTAGATGCCGGGAAACGAAAAACGGATATGGCCGTTAACGCTGTTTTCAACCGGCCCGGTGAACACCTCTCCGTCGGGGAAGTTCATCCGGCCGTCGCAGTTCTCCCACTTGCGCCCCTTGACCGAGGCCCTGATATCGGTGCCGGGAGCAACGATATGAATCTCCTTGATGCGGTTGAGAAACTTGGCAATCTTCTGCTGCTTCCTGGAGATGGCCTGCCACCGGGCGACGGGGTTCTTTTTGTCGCACAGGCAGGCGCCGTAGACGAAGTCCTCGTACTCCTCGAGCGACATTCCGGCCTCTTGGGCGAGCGCGTTGGACGGGAAGGCGGTACCGCACCAATGGACCTTGCCCTCGGCCATGCGCTGGAAAAACTTCTCGCGCAGCTTCTTGACCGCGAGCATGGAGTCCTTGAGCTTCGCGGCCGGGACATTGGAGAGCTCCTTGGTGTTCGACGAGCCGAACACGGTCATGTTCTTATCGTAGTCCGCGAGGAGGCTGCGCACCTGGAGCGGCACCCATTTAAGCTGCTCGGCGCCGGCGTTCTTGAGGAAAATCGGCTTAATCTCGGGCAGCGCCGGGTAAATCTCGACATGGGCGCCCTTCTTGACGGCGAGGCGGAAGACCTCCTTCATCAGGGGCTGGGACTCCGCGCCGCCCTGAATGGCGAATAGGTCGCCCTTCTTGATAGCGAACGAGTAATCGACAAGAACCTGCGCGAGCCTTTGTAAACGGATGTCGGCCATAGCGTCCTCCCAAGAATAACGGCGCGCTGAAACTATAGCAAAGTGGCTCAAAAGAGCGAGACGGCCGCCGCCGAGGCCAGCGGACTCCAGAAGTTGTCGTCGATTGGCACCGGCAGGAGTTCGATGGCTGTCGCCACGACCGCCCCCGCGGCCACCCCCGCGAAGGACAGCCCCGCGGCCCAGCCCGCGAGCAGACAGACGATCAAGCAGGCCAGCGAGCCCTCCACCGATTTGGTCCGGCCCCCAATAACGAAAGGGTGCCGCCCCCAGGCCTTGCCCGCGAGCGCCGCCGCACCGTCGCCGAGCGCCAGATACAGGAAGCCCGCCGCGACGCAGCGCGGGTGCGCGCCATAGGCGACAACGGTCAAAAAACAGCCGCTGGAAGTCCAGAAGATGCCGCTGATCCTATTCACCTCGGACTCGCGATGGATATTGCCGAACATGCGCATCAGCTTCTCGTTGAGCGCCGGCACGCGCAGGCGGACGGCTTCCAGGCCGCCCTCGATGACGATAAAGGAACCCAGCAGCCACAAAAACCAGGAGCTGCCGAGGAGGTGGTAGACGGCAAGGTAGACCAGGCTGAGCGAATGGAACAGCTTGCGCAAGAGCTCCCGCCGGTAGTCCGCGCTCAGAGCCATCACCGCACCGCGCTAACGGCCCACGTGCCGCCTTTATGCAGCAGTCCCGCCGCGCCGCCCCAGAACAGCGCGGTAATCGCGCCCATCTGCCGCAGACCGTCCGCGAAAGAAACGGCATGCGGGAACAGGCATTTCACCGCGGCGAGCAGCAGCAGTCCGTTAAGCAGAACGATCGAGGAAATCGACAGCGGGAAGCCCGCCTCGTCCAGATCGCTCTGATGCGTTGTCCACAACGCCTCTATCGTATGCGCGAAATGGAAAGCCAAGGTCGCGCCCATCAGCGCCAGGAAGGTCTCGCGGGCATAGGGCGGCGAGCCCCACCACAGTACCATGCGGTAAGCCGCGACCGCGAGCAAAGAGTAGAACGGAACCCAGTACGGCGCCAGCGCGATGAAGGCATTGGTGCGGGAAAGGTCGACGTGCCCGCTCTGTTTGCCGACCGCCAAGGCAAAGACCTTTCCCCCCAATGCCCAAGCCGCGAGCGCGTGCGTAAGCTCGTGCGCGAACACGTAAAAGCGGTAGAGCGTCAGGAAGCGCAGGGCATGCAGCAGGCTGTAGCCGGCGAAGGCCGATAGGAAATAAACCGTACCGGGCAAGCGGCTCGAGAGACCGCCGAGCGCAGCGGCGGCGGTGAAAACGGCGGCCACGGCGGTGGGCGCAAGCGCGACGCCCAAAAGCGAACGCAGGACGGAAAGCGCTTTCCACCCCTTGCGGCGGCGGCTCACTCGAGCATGTAGTCTTCGTAGGGGATCTTCTTGAGGTCGAGCTCGGCTTTCCAGAGCGCTTTGGTCGCCGTCATCTTTTCCCGCGACAGACGAATCCAGCGGCTCTCCGGCGGAGAAAACAGCTCAACGGCCGTCTTGTACCAGTGATAGGCATACTTCAGCGAGCTTTCGGCGACCGCCTCGTCGCGGCGGAACTTCTCCAGCTCCAGCTTTTGCTGCAGTTCCGCCTCGGTTAGTTTTCCGGCCGCGCGCTCCGCTTCAAGCTGCTCCTTCTCCCGGCGGAACAGCGCCTCAAAGTGCGCCTTCTTCATCTCCGGCTGGCGGTGCCAAGCGGCATACTTCTCGCCTTCGAGGTAGGCGCTGCGGGCGCGCAGGACGAGGTCGACATAAACGAGGCCGAGGACGATTAGGCCGACAGCCGCCGCGATCTTGACGTTGCGCAGCACGGCTGCTACCAGGAGCCCCGCTTGCCGAAGCCGCCGCGCGGCTGGCCGAAGCCGCCCGGCTGCTGCCCGAACCCGCCGCCGGCGTCGCTCTTGACTTCCGGAGGACGCGTCTGCAGTACCCGGTGCAGCAGCGCCATGAGCACCGCCGGCTTAATGGGCTTCTCGACATAATCCTTCACGTTCGATTCGTGCCGGATCATATCGGCGGTCTGGGGATCGATGCGCCGTCCGGTAATCACGAGTACGGGGATCTGCTTGGCGTCGCTCATCTGCAGCTCTTTAAGCACTTCAAAGCCGCCCATTCCCGGGAGCATAAAATCAAGGACGATGATATCGGGTTTAAGCTCATGAATCTTGCGCAGGCCCTCCTCGCCATCGGCCGCCTTTTCAACCCGGAAGCCCTCCCGCTTTACAACATGATCGAGAAGATCGAGGATGCTCTCATCATCGTCGATAATGAGAACCAGCTTGTCCTTGGGGTCCGCGAGATTCGAGGGGATAATACCCTCTCCGCCCATTCCTTCGCCGTTCATAACCGCGCCGTTAGTCTTATTCTGGGATATACCGCATACGCCCGGCAGCCCTTCCGCCGTATCGAGGGAAGAGCGGACGGACGGCTGTTATTCTAACAATTCAAAACAGGAAAAACAGCCCTTAACGGTCAAATATTCGTCGTGACCAAAGTCTCGGTCGTCTGCACCCCGTGGATGCCCCGGATTTCGCGGACGATGAGCCCGCTGAGCTTGTCAATCGTGTCCGCCTCGGCGGTAAGAATCGCGTCCCAGGAGCCGAACGTCAGGAAGACGTCGGTAACCCCTTTGATGTTGCGGATCTGGCTCATGGCCTTCTGCTCGAGACCGGCGATAAGCTTGCATAGAACAAACGCTTTCATAACAACCTCCTATCTCCTTTGGTTCCAAACATCCTTCGCATATTTTTCCGCGCGCAGGAGCTTCGCCGCCGCCGCGACGGCGGCATCCGGGCCGGTCGAATCGAACACGACACGCCACTGCAGGCTAAAACCCTCAAGCAGCGCCTCGACGAGCCGGGACCGGTCGGCAAAACGCTCGGTACGCATCGAGCCCTGATACAGGCCGCGCTCCCGACGCCGGCGCAGGGCTCCGCCCACGAACTTAGTGCCGTCCTCATGCACCAGGTCCGTCGCCTCCGGAGCGGTAAAGCATTCCTGCGGCGCCCGGGCGCTCGGCACGTTCCACAGCCGCGAGCGCAGTCCGCGCGCTTTCAGGCCCGCGTGCAGGCCGAGATGAATGCCGCGATAGATCTCGGCCGGAGCCGTCATGCGCCGCCAGGGGAAAACAAAAGAAAACGTGAGATCGTCCTCGTGATAGACGATGCCCCCTCCCGTCGAGCGGCGCACCAGCGGCAACGTAACGCCGCCGTAGCGCCGGCGAACGGCCTCGGCGACGGACTCATACGTCTGTGAACAGCCGAACGTAACGGCCCATGGCGGCGGGCCGGACCACGAATACACGCGCAGCCAGCAATCCTCACGCTCTTTCGGCGCACGATCCAGGACGGCCTCGTCGAGCGCCATATGATCAAAGACATCCTGCGGCGGGGTTTCCAGGAGATAGGCTCGCATCGCCGCTCAGGTCAAGGTGAGAACCTTATCGCGCAGCTTCTCAGGTTCCTCGATTCCCGCGAAAGACAGCGCTCCCCCCGCATGGATAAAGTCGACATTGCCGACTCCCAATATTTTCTGCAGCGGCGAACGCATGATCCGGATCTCCTGGATATCCTGGAGCGAAACCTCGCTCTCGCTTTTGCAGAAGACCCCGCCGCGAACCGCAACCCGGAGATTCGTCACCCAGTACTCGGTGTTTCCGGCATGCAGCGCGGGCCAAACCAGCAGCGCCATACCGAAAGCGCACAGCAGCACGGTCGCCTGCAGCGGCAGGAACAGCAGCACCAGGCCGAGCGCGCCCGTCAGGAACACCAGCGCGGCGCAGACGAATACGACCGGCCAGTTTTTTATGGATGGAGAGAGGACGAGCAGCTTCAGCTCGGCGGGGGCCATCAGCCTCTACTGCGCGGCGGTTTTCAGGAATTCCTGATAGCGCGCGTGATCCATCAGCGCGTCGGCTTCCTTCGGATCGGCGGCCTTCAGCCGGTAGAGCCAGCCCTTATCGAACGGCGAATCGTTGATCAGCGCCGGATTCTGCGTCAATTCCTCGTTGATAGACGCGACCTCCCCGGCGATGGGAGCGTAAATATCGAAAGCGGCCTTCACGGACTCCACAACGGCGAGCGCCTCGCCCTTGGCGACCTGCCGTCCGACCTTGGGCAGTTCAACGAACACCACATCGGTGATCTCCTTCTGCGCGTGATCGGAAAGGCCGACAACGGCCTCGTCACCTTCTAAAGAGACCCATTCATGGCTTTCCGCATAGCGACAGGATTCAGGATTCGGCATGGCAGTTAGCTCCTTTTGCGTTTATAGAACGGAAGCGGCACGATCTCGGCCGCAAAACGGCGTCCCCGTACCTCCACGGCGGCGGGAGTTCCCGGATCGATGTCCGTGCGGTCCAGGTAACCGACGCCTATCCCCGTCTCCAGAGTCGGAGAATAGGTCGCGCTCGTCAAAGTCCCGGCGGCGCGATCAGCGATCAGCACCGAGGCGCCGGCGCGCGGCACGCCCTTTTCAGTAAGACGGACGCCGTAAAGCTTCCGCTTGAGGCCCTCACGCTTCTGCTCCGCAAGCGCCTTTTTGCCGATGAAGTCCGCTTTATCGAATTTCACGACCCAGCCGCAGCCCGCTTCCAGCGGCGTATGATCGTCATCGATGTCGGTCCCGTAAAGCAGGTAGCCGGCCTCCAACCGCAGCGTGTCG
Source organism: Elusimicrobiota bacterium (assembly GCA_043827405.1). Classification (GTDB taxonomy): domain Bacteria; phylum Elusimicrobiota; class Elusimicrobia; order UBA1565; family UBA1565; genus JBDRPD01. The sequence continues at coordinate 7,123 of JBDRPD010000032.1, forward strand.
CGCGCGCCCAGGCCGCAGGGCAGGAGACCGTGCGAACTGCCGCTGACGTTGAGCGTACGCCATATCCGAATGGCGATCTCGGCCGGCGCGGTGATCTCAAAACCGTCCTCACCGGTATAGCCTGTGCGCGTGTAAACGACCTTTTGCCCATACGTCATCCGCTCGATCGCTCCGAAACGTTTGAGCGCGGACGCATCTTTGCAGACTTCCGCGATGATCTTGTGCGCTTGCGGTCCCTGCAGGGCCAGCATCGCGTAGTCGCTGCTGAGATCCTTGACCTCGACTTCCAAGCCCTTGGAGTGACCGCTGATCCAAGCGAAATCCTTCTCCGCGGTGGCCGCGTTGACGACTATGAAGTAGCGGTCCGGTCCGAGCCGCGAGAAGATCACATCATCGACAACGCCGCCCCGCTCATTAAGCAGATGGGCATAGAGCGCCCGGCCTTCCGCCAGCTTGGCCGCGTCGTTGGACTGGATCGTCTGCATCAGCCGCAGCGCATCCTTGCCGGTAACCTCGAGCTGTCCCATATGGGAAACGTCGAATAAACCGCAAGCCGTCCGCACCGCCTGATGCTCCTGGATGATGCTGGAAAATTGGATCGGCAGCTCCCAGCCGTGGAAATCAACAAACTTGCCGCCCAGCTCGAACTGCCGGTTATAAAGCGGCGTACGCCGCAGCATCCTGGTCGTCATATCAGGAATAGCTTAGACAATTCGAGTCAAGAGCGGCAACATGGGGACGCGAAATCCGTCAGCTGGCGGCGAGGATTCTTTGCAAAGTCCGGCCGAGACGAACGCGCTGCTCCTCCTCGGGGAAGAGCACGGTGCACACGTAATAGCCGTCCTCATCGGCCGCCGCGCGAGCCACCTCGGCGTCGACGCCGGCAAAGGCTTCGCCGGGCAGATCGAACGTCAAAATGAGGACATCGCCCTTTTCCATGCGGGTGCGCGTGATCAGACGGGCGCGGTTGGACTGCAGTTCGAGGAAACGGCCCCAGGATTCCTGCCGGGCCTCCGCTTCGGGAAACGCGACCAGCACGGGTATAAAGCGCGCGGCGTTGACCTTCACGGCGCCCCGGCGTCTTCCGCCTGAGGCATGGCGTGAAAGAACAGCCGCCCCGGAAGCTCTCCCTTGGGGACGCTTTCGGCGACGGTCCAGAAGCCGCCCTTCTGCCAGGCCAGCCCGGTCGGCTTCCACTCGCCCGAGCGGTAGACAGGCAGGGGCACGCGCAGGGTTATCCGCTGCGGCCGGTTGAGCTCGTGACGCAGAATCTCGCGATTGCCCGCATCGAGCGACCACAGCGCCTCGCCGTCGAACGTCAGCGCCGCGGCCCTGGCCCCCGGATACTTGTAGCTTTCCACAACGGAGAGGTCCTCGTCGAGGATGCGCTTATGCAGCTGCCCCCGCTTGCTGTCGCAGGTCCACAGATAGAGCCCGTCGTACGCCATCCCGACCGACTGCGGCACCGCGTCCCGGTACCGCCCCAGCACGGTCAGGCGGTCGTCGAGCATATGCTTGGCGATGCTGCGCGGCGCGACCGCGGCCCACAGCGCGCCGCCCGCGAAAGTGATCGCGCCGGGAACCTCGCGCGGGAAATGCACCGACCTTACGACATGCTTGTCCTGCAGGTCATGCAGATGGACCGACTTGGAGAACCAGTCTGCGACCCACAGGTGCTTCCCGTCGAAAGCCAGGCCGGAAGGATGGTTGTAGGGCAGGGACCATTGCGTGAGCGGGACATCCTGGGCGGCGATCGCCGCCAGCTGCGTGCGCTTGCCGTAGGCGGAATATCCAACGGCCAGGCTGAGAACCGCCAAGGCGGCCAGGAAGTAATGCAGCGCGCCCCGCGTTTCCTCTCGCGGGTGGACGACCTCGAGCGCGGTCCCCTTGTAGCGTACCGCCTTAGACAAGCAGGCGCCGAAGTTCTCCGCCGTCCAGGGCGGAGCTACGGCGTCGAAAATGCCGGCCTTCATCAGCTCAATCGCGCGGGCGGCCCGGCGCTCGCGCATCGCCGTCACGACCGGCAGCAGCGGCGCCTCGCGCTCGAGCTCGCTGAGCAGCGCCTCGGACATCCGCTCATCCGCGGATTGAGCGACGATAAAGAGCTTCGGGTGCTCCGAATTCAGCAACTCCAGAGCACCCTGGATATCCCCCGCCGGCATCGCCCGGTAGCCGAGCTCTTCGACGATGAGCCTGAGCTCTCCCCGAGTCCGCGCGTCCTCCGCCAGTATGCCGATAGCCGCCATGACGCCTCAACGCTTCGCCGGCACGGGGATGCGCAGCACCGCACCCTCGATCGGCAGGCCGCGCTCGATTTTGTCCGGATTCGCTTCGTAGATCTGCTCCCACAACGTCGGGTCACCGTAGTATTTTTCGGCCAGCCGGCGCAGCGTGTCTCCAGGCAGTACTTGATGGCGGCGCGGATAGCGGATCGGCGCTGGCGCTTGCGCCGCCGGCTTCTTTTTCGGCGCCGGCTCACGGCGGGGCCGGACCACCGGCTGGGGATTCGGCGGCGGCGGCGGATGCCCCTGGTCGTAAACCTTCTTATCGCGGTTAAACTCCAGCTGCCGGATTTTGTTCTCTAGGTCGCGCAAACGGCCTTCACGCGCGCGGATTTGCCCCTCCAGCCCCTCATTCTGGGACGCCGCCGCCTCAACGCCGGCGTCCAACGTCTTCTTGCGCTCCCCGAGGTCCAGAATGACCGAGCGCAAGTCCTCCGCCGTGCGGGCGGCGTCGCCGACGAAGCGGCCGTAGAACGGCGGCGCACCGAACTTGTAGCTGAGCGAGAACTGATAGGCGCCGCTCGGATGGTTGATCCCCTTGAACGGGATGTTCATATTGATATCGATGATAACGGGAGAGAAGTTGACGCCGAGACCGAAGGCGACTTGCTTCTGCGTATCGAGCGCCAAACCTTTGCCGAAACGGAGCTTAAGCAGCCGTTGATACAGATCGATCTCCACGCCGGTGGTCAACTCGGCGAGACCTTTGCGCAGGCGGACGTCCAGCGCGAGGTTGACCCGCTGCTTGAGGCGGTAAACAAATCCCAGATTCAGGTTCGGCGTCGGCAGGCCCACGCCGCTCTCGAGGTTCAGCACGCTCATGCCGACCTTCCAGTTGCTGCCCGCATCGTACAAAGCGCCCGCATCCAGGCCGAGGCCGACCTTATTGACCTTCATCTCCCGTCCCGGTACCGCCTGCCTAACCTTAATGTTCCCGCCGTACTTCAGCGGCCGTGACAGGCGGATCTGGGGGAGCCGGATCGAATGTGAGAAATGCAGCAGCACCTCGTTGCGCTCCGCTTCGGTCCCGCCCTGCTGGATGGAGAAAAAACCCGCGCCCACCGTCGATCCCGGGAGAATGGGAAACGGCCGGTTGTAGGCGCCGGCGACAAACGACACCAATCCCTCCGGAGAGATCATGCGGCCGATAGAACTGCCGACCTGAGTGAAGCCGCTGCCCGCCAGCCCTGCGGGATTGTAAAACATCCCGTACATATCATCGGCCACGGCCGTATAGGCCATCCCCATAGATGCCGGACGCGCGCCGGGCAGCACGTCGCTCAACCCTGAGGCAACAGCGCCCGGAACGCAGAGAAGGCCGAAGAAGCTCAGCAAAATATGGGTAATTTGTCTTTTCACGCGCGTGATTATATCACAATCATTGACAACAGATTTTACCCGTTCCATACTTGAAAGATATTAAGGAAGTGTCAAAGGATGCAGAGAGATTCCCCCGCCAAAAGATCGGCCGTTCCGCTGGCCACCTCCATCCTCGCCCTCGCCGTGGTGGGCGTACTTATTTTGGGCTGGCATCTATACCAGCGCGGACGTGAACAAAAGAGCTTTGATGCCTCGGGTTTCGCTCTGGCGGAAAAACCTCAATACACGGATACCGCAGGAGAAGAGGCAGACAGCCCGCGGCAAACCGAAGACCGCATTGACTATGTCGTCCCCGAACAGTCGGCCACGCACCGCCGGGGTCGAACGGACGCGGCGCGCCCGCCGGTCCCCGGCGCCGCTCGCCAGGATTCCGCTCCCCGCCGCCGCAAGGTCTCCCGCGCCGTCAGCTTCTACTACAAACTAAAGAACAGCGAAAAGTTCAGGAATTCGCCCTTGGTACGCGAATGGAAGCGGGATTTTCTCGCCTATCCCGACCTGCAGGCAGTGAACCGGAAATACCAGAAAGACCGGGACGCTCTTGAGTTCATGGTCGGGATGACGAAGTCGCCGAATTTCCGCCAGCTGCTCAAGAAGCATCTCAGCCGCCCGGAGGCGCAGGACTTCCTGCGCCAGATGAAAAGTTCCGACGCCGTCAAGGACTCCGCCAAAACCTTCATGCAGGACGCCCATATTGCGGCCCTGGTGCGGCACCTCGACCTCGCCAACGCCGCGGAGGAAGCCGCGCCGCCCGCCGCCGCACCCGCCGGCAAAATGAAGCTTGAAAAGCAGTCCAACATCATGGATATTATGGAGCCACAATAGGGTTGACAGTTATTCTCAGTCCAAGCATAATCTGATTAATGGATAAGAAGGCCCTCCTAATCGGCGTCGGCATGATGGTGCTGATCGGCGGCGTCATCGCAGGAGCCAACTACCTGCTCATCGACACCTCCCAGGAGACCGAGTATAACGCGGTCGAGACGCAGCGCAAAATCGATTCCGCCGGACAACCGTCCTTTCCCACCAAGCAGCTGGCGGCGTCAAGCGATCCGATCAGCCATCCCGACGATCTCAAGCCAAAGAGCACGGGGGAAGCCTCTTCGCTGGGCATGGTGCGCGGCGCGGTCCAGCAAGCCGGCGGGACTTCGCCGGGGTCGCCGTCGCAAAGCGCGGCCGAGGCGGCGCAATCTCTGGACGCTCAAGGCGTGCTTAAAGGCATCCGCGAGGACGGCGGCGACGTCCCGGACGCGCAAAGCGGGCTCACCAACAGCCGCATCCGTCAGATCATGCAGGAGGTCGTCGACGGCGTCCATCAGATGCAGCCGGTCTGGTACAATGAGTTCCTCGCCAACAAGTATCTCAAGCAGTACGCCGACCAGTACGACAAGGACCGCGATTTCCCGGCCTTTCTCACCCACATCGGCAAATCGAAGGCGTTTCGCGACATGCTCAAGGAGCACTACAAGACCAAGGCGATGCGGAGCTTAACTTCCGAGATGTTCGCCGACAAAAACCTGCGCGAGGACCTGCTGAAGCTGTTCTTCCACGTGCAGGATCACCCGTACGTCATCAAACTAGTGTCCCTCTACGGACAAGGCGCCGGCCTCCCGTCGACCATGGTAAAGACGGCGAAATCCAAATCGGGCACCAAACCCGTGGCGAAAAAGAGACGCCAGACGCGCCCGCGCAGCCGCCCGCAGAAGCTGCGCAAGATAGGCTACGAAGGCTACCAGGGCGGCGACGCGAAGGGAGCGAAAAAGCCCGCCAAGCAGGGCGGCGCACCGCCGGGCATGCCGGACATGTCCAACATCGACAAGAGCCAAATCCCTCCCGAATACCAGAAGCTCCTGGAAAAGCGCTAGCACCGCCGCGGCGCCTCTAGGCCTTTGGACCCAAAATCCAATAGGCCTTTCGCTTCTAGGGGATCCCGGGTCCTCTGGACTATAATAAGCACCTCGCGTGTTGAGCTCTGGAGGTGGACGTGATCCGAACATCCGTATCGCTGCTGCTGGCCGTTCTTGTATCCTCTTCTTATGCGCATGCCGCCGCGCTCAGCCAGCTTAAAGCCCTTGCCGGTACGGCTTCCTTTTCCGCTATTTTTGACGGAGGGACGGAAAGACCGGCGCTGACGGCCGGCGTTATGACGGCGACCCGCTCCCAAACTTTGGACCTGCGCCGGCTCGCGCAGGCCAAGAAGCTCCTAAGCCATGGGACCGAACTGCCGGACGGCGGGCCCATCCTGCCGTTCACCTTCCGTCATGGAGCGGCCGCCGTCACCGCGCCGAGCGCCGGCCTTGAGGGTTTCCTGTACGCCGAGAGGGATATCGCGCAGACGTACGGCCGGCAAGCCGTAGCCCATCATCTAAGCGACTACTTCCGCTACCTGGACGCGCTGCTGGCCCCGGTTGCCTGGGCCGCCGACGCCCGGGAGCAGATGCAGGCAATCGAGCGCTCGTCCGACGGACCGCGCGCGAAGTACGAGCGGCTGATGGCCTTCATCGAGGACTACACAAACGGCCTGCGCGCCCAAGTCGCGGCCTCCGACGCTTCGGCCTGGATGCGGGAAGCGCGCATCTACGAGATTTTCCCCCGGGCCTACAACCTCGACGGCAAGCGGGCCGCGCGCGACCGGTGGGAAGCGCGCTCCAGCGGCAGGTTCTTCGCCGACTTCGGCGCCGCGGACCTGCGCGACATCCGGGCCAAGAACTTCGACACCGTCTGGGTCATGGGGATCTTCCCGATCGGTGAACGCGGGCGCACCGGTACGGGCGGCGGCTCCCCCTACTCCATCCGCGACCATGCCGGCATCCATCCGGACCTCGGCACGCCGGAGGAATTCCGCGGCTTCGTCCGCCGCGCCCACGCCGAGGGACTGCGCGTCATCATCGACTTCGTCCCCAACCACACCTCCTTGGACTCCAAACTACTCAACGAAGACCCCCGGTTTTTCGTCCACCGCCCCGCCGGCCCCGGCGCTCCGCCCGACGGATTTTTCGCCCACACCGACAAGAACACCGGCGCCAAGCTGTGGATTCGCCACGGCGGCTACCTCGCCTACGGCAGCGTCAGCCCCTGGATCGACACCGCCCAAATCGACTACTCCAATCCCCTGCTGCGCCGGCGCATGATCGACATCGTCGCCGGCTGGGTCGAGCGCTGCGGCGTCGACGGCTTCCGTCTCGACATGACCCATTTGGTCACCAACGATGTCTTCGCCCGCACCTGGGGCAAACGCATGCCCAAGCGCGAGTTCCTGGAGGAGCTCATCACCGAGGTAAAGTCGCGCTATCCGGGCACCGGCTTCCTGGGCGAGGCCTATGACAAGTGGGACACCTTGTCCGAGACCGGCTTTGACCTCCTGTACGGCAAGAACAACATGGACCGCCCGGGCGGACACCACGGCTGGTATGACGCGCTGGAAAGCCGCGACGCGGGCTGGATTCGCGCGGCGATCAAGCGCGCCGCCTTCCTGAACTGGCAGCAGGGCGGCACCGACATGATGTCCTTTGTCGGCAACCACGACGAAGCGTCTCCCCAGCGCGCCTTCCGCGAATGGACGAAGGGCGCCTCCTTCCTGACTTTGCTGATGCCCGGCGGCCTGCTCTTCTACGGCTCCCAGGAGATCGGCTTCGACCGGCCGAACCTCGCCAGCGAGCCCAAATCGCTGCCGTTCTCGGTGCCCGTCCAGGTCGACTGGGCCAGCGCCGATCCGGACCTGACGAAGTTCCATAACGACACCTTCGCTCTGGCGCGGCGCATCCACACGCAGCTGGGCGAAGCCGAAATCGAGCCCCTTGATCCGCTCGGCGACCAGGGCTGGGCCGGCTACCTTCTGGTCGGCCGCGAAGGAGCGGCGGCGGTAGTCGCCAACCCGTCCGGCCGCACGGTCGAGGTGCGCTTCAGCCGTCTCGGCATCGAGCACCGCACTTCCCTCCCGCCGTACGGCTACTCGCTGCTCCCGCTGTAAACCCGACGAGACGTGGTATAATTTACGGGTTCATGCACAGGGTTATGCTGCTGGGCGCGGCGCTGGGGATCGCCGCGAGCGCCCAAGCGCAGGTCGCCTCCATCCCCGCGAACAGGAATTGGTCGAAGCAGCAGCTCGACCGCGTATTCGACGGCGCCGGGCTGAAGCCCGAACTCGCGGCGGAGCCCGTCCCGGGAGCGCCGGCCGATAAGCGCATCCTCTATCCCGAATCCGACACGCCGCCCGCCGCCCCGCGCTTTGCCTTAAACATTGACGCCGTCCCCGCGGAGTTCCGCCATACCGTTCGCGGCTTCGAGAAGCTGTTTCACAAGAACCAGGAAGAAACGGCGCAGCAGGTCGACCGCATAAACGAGCATATCCGCCGGCATAACGAGGGCCGCACGTTCGGCCGGATCGACGAGTGGACCTACGACGGCCGCCTCAACGAGCCGGTCTGGAACTGCCTGTCGCACGGCGCCGCTACCGCCAACGACTGGTGGTCGCACGAGCTGGGCAAGCCGATCCCCCGGCATGAGAGCATCACCCACGGCGGCACCGAGGAAGGGCTCGACCCCTACCTGCTGGAGCTGGAGTACTTCCGCCGCGCCGGGTCGGAGGATCCCGACTACGTGGTGCCCCCGAAGTTCGTCCAGGAGGACCCGGTCCGCCATACCGGATTCCCTTACGAGCCGCGGGGCTACGCCAAGCTGCTGATCGAGGACGAGCCCTACGACGTGACCGATCCCATCACCGGCAAGGTCTACCGCTACGATCCGGCCATGTCGGCGATGGAAGGAGAGTACAAGCAGCTCTTCACCAACAGCGTCTTCCGCGACCGCACCCCCGCCAAATACGCCAAAGTTCTGGCGCGCGGGATCGACCGGTGGGGCATCGCCTATGTCCAGCTCGAGCACACCGACCATCCGCGCTGGCCCGGAGCGCATGCGGTAGCCGCCGTCGGCTACTTCTGCATGGAAGCGGGCGAAAAGCTGATCCGCTGCTCAGCCAACAAGACCGACGAGGACTGGGGGCGGACCACATACTTCATCGCGCATGACTCGTTTGGCGACTATCCGGCGTCGCAGCCGCGCACGGCGCATACCGCCTCGGCCTACCGCGCCGTCCGCATCACCTCCATCGACCAGGCGATCGTCTTCCCGCACGGCCTGCGCGTGACGCTGGCGCCGCGGCCCGGCGTGCCCGGCGTGTGGAATATCCAGGTCGCCAACAAGGGCGGCAAGCCGGTGGACGTCCTGGCGATCAAGGCGTTGGGGAGAGGAACGATCGAGACCCCCGTCCTCAGCGATGTCGACGGCTCCTACTACGTGGAAGGCTCGGCCGGCGACGAACTGCGCCTTTACGTCGAAGCGCGGCATTACTTCGACAAGGACGGCAAGGGACGCGGCTACGCCGTCGAGCTGGGCGCCGGACCGCGCACGGCGGTTGCCGTCAATTAGCCGTCAGCGCGAGCAGGTGCCGCGCCTCGAGCAGAACCACCCACCACCAAGCGGCCAGCACGCCGCCCCGCATATAGAAGAACACGGCGAGATAGCCGGACAGGCCGCGAACCGCCAGCAAGCAGACGAGCAAAGACAGCGGCAGGCGCAGCGGCGAGAGCTTCATAAAGACCACGAATATTCCGACCAGCACCGTCAGCAGGATCGACTGCGGCGTCGAGCGGAACAGGCGAAGGAAGAAGGCCATCGGCGCGAAGCAGAGAAACAGCTGGGCGAAGGCGGCGGTAAACAGCGTCATCGCCGCCAGCTTCTCCAACGACTGCGGATAGTTCTCGGGCAGCAGCGGGCGCAGCGCCGGATCAATGAAGTGATGCATGGAGACCGCGCCTATCGCGCCGCAGGCCGTTACCGCCAGCCACAGCGCGGGCTCCCATTGCGGGACCAGCACGGGCCGGCCCGAATACTTCTCGTGCCAGGCCAGCACGAAACCCCACAGGACAAAAGAGAGGAAGAAGATCAATGACGCCAGAACGGCGAGCTGCTCCGGCCGGTCGAACCACAGCACGATGCGGGAGTAGGAAGCGAAAGCCGTAGCCGCCGCCGCCCAGACGGCGGGTTTCAGAACAGCCGGCCGAATCCAGTCCCGCACGCGGCGCTAATCTCCGCAGCGCAGCTTCAATCCCGACGTAAGGAAGGCCGCGTGCTTCAGGTCGAAGTCCCGAATATTGATACCGCCCTTGAGGAAGTTCTGCCCATCCTAGCTTTTTTTGAGGTACTTCTCGAAGCGGCGGGCGGCATGGGACGGCAGCCAGAGCAGGTGCACAATCGACGTATAGTGCCCCAGCGGCACCCACAGCTGCTCGGCCCCGTGAAAAGCGTCCTTAAGCTTGCGGGCGTTGGCCGGCGGAATGGTTTTGTCGGAGCGGGCATTGATGAGATAGACCGTCTTGCCGTAGTTATCCTCGCGGTAATCGAGCGGATCAAGCCCCTTCCAGGCCGCCGCCAGCTCCTCCCGACGGATGCCTGCCCGGCGCATGAACTCCGCGGTCATCTCTCCGCTAAAAGCGAGCTCCGGGAAGTCCGCCCCGCCGAGCAGGAGCACGGCCGCTTTAGGCCTATCGTCGCGCGAATAAACCGCCGCGGAAACGATCGCGCCGAGGCTCACGCCGAAGAGCCCGATGCGCTCCGGATCAACTTTGCCGGAGCGCTGGAGCCAGGTGATCGCGCGGCGGGCGTCCGCAATCGACTGCCGGAAGTTGGCCCCCAAGCGCTCCGCCTTGCGGGCGAGAAAAACTTGGCCGCTGGGCATCAGCGGACCGGGCCGGCGGTGGAACTGATACGGCATCTCCAACAGCAGCACGGCGATGCCGCGGCGCACCAAAGCCTTCACGAACTGCGATTCGATCCAGACATTGGGCGCCGCCATGATCGGCAGCGCCAGAACCGCCGGCGGCGGCCAGCCGTCGAGCGGCTTCTTCGGCAGATAGAGACGCCCCCATACCGTATTATTCGCCGCGAAGGGGCTGCGCACGGCGGAAGGGAAGCGGACCTCGTACACCGTATAGCGGCAGGTGTCCTCCTCGACGCGGACCTGGGCCGTGAAGCGATCCTGCGCCGCGGCGGGGCAGACCAGAACGGCGAAAAGCAGGGCCAGCCGCATGCCTAAAAAGCCATGACGATCGACAGCGCGCTCTGGTAGATATCCGTCGTCGGGCTGAAGGTCGACGCCCGGCCCATGAACCAATAGGAATGCTCGAGCTTGCCGATAAAGAAATCCGTCAGCTGGTAGTTGAGCGCGATGGTGACCTTATTGATGTAGGTCTTGAGCCGCGGCTGGCTCGTGTCGTGGGCGGCGATGGATTCGTAGAAGGTTCCGTCGATCGTCTTATTCTGCAGCAGCGACAACCGCTCGCCGCGGCGCTGCAGGTGGTTGTAGACGACAATGCCGCTGACTCGCTTGCCCCAGAGCGGCCGCCGCCAGAGCGGTACGACCGCCTGCACGAAGCCGCCATGCATTTCCTCGAACGAGGTATGGAAGTTCAGCGGAACGTTCGCACTATTCTCGTTGAGCAGAGTGGAACTCCCCGGCCCCGCCGTCAGGGGATTCTGCAGCTGCGTGAAGCTGTACATATACTCGGCCATGAGCGCCGCACCCTGGTACTCGAAGCCGAGATCGACGCCGATCATCCGGTAGTTGAGCTGGGACTCCAGATTGTACTGTCCGCCCATAGCCGAAAGGCCGAGCAGCACGGCCTTCAAATCGTGGCGCCCCTCGGGAATAGGCCAGGGGGGCACCGGCGAGCCCCGCCAATACACGATGCGGCCGCCGATGGCCTTGTTGTTGTTGTTGTCGGCGAGGTTGTTGTTGTCATGATCGAAGTCGGGGGCGACGCCGCTCGCCGGCGGCGGCGTGATGCCGAGGTTCTCGGGAGACGGGAAGGTGCGCAGGCGATTATTGTTTTCGCTAAGGCCGTTGACCACATAAAACGTAAGCTCGTCGGGAAGCCACCACCGGCGCCAGGGGGTGTAGTAGCTTGTGCGCACCCCGATATCGGTATAGCCGGAAGAAAACGGCGGCCGCGGCGAGTTGATGCGGACCACGAGATCGAGGCTGTCCGGCGAGGCGTAGAGCAGCGGCCGGGTGACCGTCATGAACATGTCCGGACGATACAGCTCGTTGTAGCGCCCGAAGGGGACCAGGAACTTGCCCAGCTGGAACCGCCACCGCCGGACGCGATCGTATTCGAAAAACATCTGGTATAGGTTCGGCACGCCCCGGCCGCTGGTCGGGAAATTGAACTCCATGCGGAACGGGACATCGTCGAGCACCGGCCCATGAAAGTCGAAGTAAATATCGGATAGAAAGGCCTCGTGCTGGATCTGCGTCTCGAAGCCCGGCTCGCGCGGCCCGACGCCGCGCCAGTTGAAAGACAGCGAGCCGCCGATGCTCCATTGGGAAAGCAGCTTCTCCAAACGGAGGCCGTCTTTAGCTTTAGCCGCCGACGCTGGAGCCGTATCGGCGGCGCCGACGGGCGACGCCAGCAGCCCGCCGAGGCAAAGAACGATGGATAACGCTATGGACACTCGTTGACACCCTGGGAGAAATGAGTTAGAATCCCGTCGACACATCCGCTGATTTTTTCGGCTTAATCTCAGTATAACAGGTCGGCGTCCTGTTGTAAACCTACTAGGGAGAAGCGACATCAATGGCACATGTAATCAATGAGAAATGCCTCGGCGAGGTCTACGCGGCTTGCGTCGACGTCTGTCCCGTAGACTGCATCTATCCCGGCGAGTACAAGGGAGAAACCTTCATGGTCATCGACCCGGAAGTCTGCATCGACTGCGGCGTCTGTCTTCCCGAATGCCCGATCGGCGCTATCGCGGGCTCCGAGGACGAAGGCGGCGACTGGGCCGGCATCAACGCCGAATTGGCTCCGCAGTACAAAGACAACGCGAAGGTGACCCCGCGGCCGCCGAACGATCCGCCCAAGAAGCCGGACAATAAGCTGGTCAATTAGGCGCTGCTCGGCGCCGCTGCAATCTGCCGACCGAGCACTGTGACGGAGCCCGGTCACGGCTCCGGATGCGGTGCTCGGTTTGCATTGATACGACCATGAGGCGAACATGCGCAAATATCCCGCGTTATGGCTGGCGGCCGTCCTTTTGGGCGCCGTGTCCGCCGTGGAGGCGGGCATGACCATGGTGCACCTGTCCCCCCTCGACCTGCAGGGGGCCCGGATCGAAGGGCTGACGCCGCTGCCGTTCGATAAAGGCCTGCTCCAAGGCGACGGCCTGCTGCAGTCGCCGGTCCTTGATTCCGCCTTTCCGTTCAACGACCTGGTCGGCTCGTGGAACGCTCAGGTCCCTCCCGGAGCTTCGATCGAGATGCTGGTGCAGACGCGCCAGGACGGCCGCTGGACAAAGTGGTACCGGCTGTCGCGCTGGGAGCAGGACGCGCCCCGCAGTTTTGAGCGCCAGGAAGACGAGAACGGCTACGTCGACATCGACACGCTCAAGCTCAAGAAGAAATCGCTCTCCTTCCGCTACCGCATCATCATGAACTCAACCGGAACGCGCCACGTGCAGCTGCATCGCGTCGCCGTCGCCTACGAGGATACCGGGCATAAGCCCGCAGCCTCGCCGCCGTTCGTCAAAGGGCCCTGGGTGCGTGAGCTCAAGCTTGCCTCCCGCTCGCAGATGGTGGAGCAGGCGTCCTACCGCCGGGACATCTGCAGCCCGACCGCTCTGGCGATGGTCCTGGAGTACTGGGACCGCCCGCAGAGCACGGCCGAGGTCGCCGAACTCGTCAAGGACCGCAGCTCCGGCATGTACGGCAATTGGCCCCTCAACATCGCGGCGGCGGCCGGCACCGGTCTGTCCGGACAAGTCGCGCGCCTGCCCTCGCTGCTTGAGCTGCAGGATGAAATCGCCGCCGGCCGGCCCGTAATCGTCTCGATCTCCTACAAAGAGGGCGAGCTCAAAGGCTCCCCGATCAAGCACACGCGCGGACACCTGCTGGTGGTCGTCGGCTTCACCAAGAAGGGCGATGTGATCGTCCAAGACCCGGCGGCCAAGAAGACCTCCGGTGTACGGCGCGTCTATCGGCGCCGCGAGTTTGAACGAGCCTGGGTGCGCAACAAGCGCGGGCTTGCCTACCTGCTGTCCGAGCGCTTCCCCGACGTGCTGACCGTCGGCGTCCCCACCGCGGATGTCCGGCGGGTGCCGCGGCCGCCGCGCAAGCCCAGCGTCAAGGACGAAGCGCTCTCGACGCAGGTGCTTTACGGTGAGCGCGTCCGGGCTCTCGAGGCCAAGGGCGATTGGGTGCGCATAGAGGTGCTCGATCAGCCCTTCCGCGGGCCGGACGGAAAATGGGGAGGCTATCCGGGCTGGATGCGCGCCGAAGACCTGCGCAAAGCGGAGCTCCCTTATCGTCCAAACGCCGTCATCCGCGCCAAGCGCGCCGACCTCCGCTGGGAGGACGCCGCCGGCTCGGAAGAGATTCTGACCCTGCCGCAGGGCGCGATGCTCCTTGCCGAGGACGTCAACAGCTTTACCTGGGACGTACGGTTGGTCGGCGGGCGTCCGGCCCGCGCGCAGTCGAGCTCCATGCGGCTGCTCGACAGCGACACCCGCGCCCACGTCGACCGCCGCGACATTCTGGAAGCGGCGGCGCTGTATCTCGGCGACATCTATATTTGGGGCGGCAGTTCGAGCCTGCAAAAGCAGCCCGGCTGGGGAGTGGACTGCTCCGGGCTCGTGCACCTGGCCTACCGCTCAGTGGGCATCGCCGTTCCGCGCGACGCGGCCGACCAGCACGCGCGCGCGCGCGCGCTAAAGCGCCGGAGCTTGAAGCCGGGCGATCTCATATTCCTCACGGAATCGGCGCGCTCGAAAATAGTCGATCACGTCCTCCTCTATGCCGGCGGCGACGGCCTCATTGAAAGCCGCTCCTCCGCCGGCAAGACCCTGCGCACGACCTTCACCGAACGCTTCGGCAAGCCGCTGACCCGGATCGAGTCCGGCGATCTCATCGACGATCTAACCCGCCGCCAGCCGGTGCGCCGGCGCATCTATTTCGGGAGCTTCCTGACCGGCCGATGACGCCCCGCGCCCTGCGTCAGCTCTATGACACGCTGGAGTTCCTGGCCAGCCTGCGTGAGCCCAATGACCTGAAAATATGGGGGCGCATCCTCGAGAAAGCCGCCGTCGCCCTTGAGGCGGAAGGCGCGGTCTACCGCTACTACGATACCATGGGGCGCACCCTCGTCCCCTTCCATATCCTCGGCACCGACACCCCCGCCAGCGAGGTCCAGTCCTCGGCCGTCGGCGAAGGAATTTGCGGCTGGGTCGCCCAGTTCAAAGAAGCCCTCCTGGCGCCGGACGCGCCCGCCGAAAAAAAGTTCCGGTCGGATATCGACGCCGTCCCGGGAAGCGCGACCCGCACGGTCCTGGCGCTCCCCCTGCACATCAACCTCGACTTCGTCGGCGTGCTGGAGTTCTTCAACAAGAGCGGCGGCGGCTTCGACGAGGCGGACCTTGAGCTGGCGCAGACTATCGTGCGGGAAACCTCGCACGCGATCCGCCGCCTGCGCCTTGAGGACATGGTCAACCGCGTAACGGCCTACAACGCGAGCATACTCGACAACCTCTCCGGCGGCTTCTTCGCCATCGACCTGCAGGGGCGGGTCATGCTCTGCAACCCCGCCGCCCGCCGCATCCTCGGCGTCCAAGGCGAGGTCACCGATCTGCCGGTGGAAAAGGTCCTCGCCCACATTCCGGAACTCGCGACCCTCATGCGGGAGACGATCTCCTCCAAAAAAACACTCAAGCGCCAGGACCTGCAGTGGCAATACGACGGCCGGACCCGCATCCTCGGCTACAGCACCTTGCTCATCCAGGACACCAAGGGCGAACTTACCGGCGCCGGGGTCACCTTCCAGGACATCACCAGCTTCAAGAAGTAATGTCCGGGCCGTTGGGAACCTTCTTCTACCTCATCGCCTGGGGGATTTACCTGCTGGCTCTCGAGGCGGTCCTGCAGCGCGGGCAGCGTTCACTGCTGTTCCGGGAACCGGGGACCTACCTGCGCCTGGCGCTGTTTTCAATTCCCGTTTGGCTCGCCTATGAAGCGCTCAACGTACGGCTGCTGAACTGGGAATATTGGAGCCTCCCCGCGTCGGCAGCGGTACGCTGGCCCGGCTACGCACTCGCCTACGCCACCGTGCTGCCCGCGATATTGGAAACCGCTGAATTCCTTCGCCCGCGGCTGCCGGACAATTTATCCATAACTCCAAGGCTAGGGTTAAGCGACAAGCGCTGGACGACCGAATACACAATTCTCGGCATGCTCTGCTTGGCGCTTCCCCTGCTGTGGCCGCGCTGGTTTTTTCCCCTGATCTGGGCGCCGGCCTTCCTACTGTGCGAACCCTGGCTCGCCCGCCGCGTGCCGCGCCGGTCCTGGCTCAAGGCGCTGGCCGCAGGGCGCCCTCATGATTTCTACGCCCTGCTCCTGTCCGGCCTCGTCTGCGGCCTGCTCTGGGAGTCGCTTAACTTCTGGGCGGGCGCCAAATGGAAATACACCGTACCCTGGCCGCGGGGACCGAAGCTCTTTGAAATGCCCCTGCTCGGCTACTTGGGCTTTCCGCCCTTCGCGCTGAGCTGCGCCAGCCTGTGGCGCAGCTTCGACGAGCTTTGGCGATCGGCCGGCGCGCCGCGGCGCACCGCCGCCGTTTTGGCATTTGCGGCCTTCAGTCTCGCGGCTTTCCAGGCGATCGACTCATACACCGTCCGCAGCTTCGTATCCCTGTGGTAAACTAATCCCATGGACCGCCAGTTGCTGTCGGCCGCGATGGGTGTTGCCGCCGCCAGCCTGCGCGCGAACATCCGTCCGCTCAAGGACGCCGAAGGCCGCGACCGCACCGTGCTCGTCGCCGGAGCCGGCCAGTTCGCCTCGGTTTGGACCCGGGATTTTTGCTTTGCCGCCGGCGGGCTGCTCGCTGTCGGAGAAGCGCAGACCGTCCGCCACACCCTCCTTGAAATCATCGACCGCCAGCGTGCCGACGGGCTGTTCCCGCGCCTGCTGGACTCCTATCACTGGGCGACGCATTTTGTCCGCGCGGCGACCCGGGCCCCCATCCCGCTGGTCGCGCCGCTCAAGGCGAACTTCACTTCCGATCATTTCGTGACCTCGATTGACGGCAACGCCCTCGTCTCCTGGGCCGCCGCCCGCTACGCCCTGCATACCGAAAACTACGCCTGGGCGGGCCTGGTCCTGCCGCGCCTTGAGCGCGCCATGGCCTATTACGACGCCAAAGAACGCGGCGGCTTCATCCATCAGCCGCCCTGCTCCGACTGGAAAGACACGGTATCGGGCCGCCGGGGCGCGGTGTTCTTCACCCAGCTCCTGCGCTGGAAGGCGCTCGTCGAACTGGGAAGGCTCTACGCCGCGATGGGACGCCGCTCCATGGCCGCGGCCAAAAAGAGCCGGGTCCGCGAACTGGCCCGGCGCACGCACCGCGCTTTCTGGGATCCGAACCGGGGACACTTCCGCGACACCCTCGTTTTTCCGCGCTTTTCGTCCGACGGCAACCTCGCGGCCGCCGCCTGGGGCTTCGCCGATGAGGAAGAGTCCTCCCGGATTCTGCGCTCCATGGACCGCTGCGGCCTGCTGACCCCCTGGGGGCCGCGCGCCGGAGAGCGCCATCCCTGGCGGCAAAAAGGGCTGCTGACTCTGCTCGCCGGCATACCCGGCTACCATGACGACTACGTCTGGCTGTGGAATACCGCCCTGCTTTTGCAGACGTTTTTCCTATTGCATCGCGAGGCAATCGGGTATAAACTGTTGGAGTCGGTCTGTAAGCTGCTCGTCGATGCGGGCGCGGTATCGGAAGTCTACCGGCCCGACAGCGGCGAGGAGGTACGGACCTGGCTGTACCGGTCGGAACGACCGTTCAGCTGGAGCGCGGCCATGCTTGTCGAAGCGTTCGCGAAGGTGGCCGGGGAGAAAACGACTTGACGCGGATACCCATCGCCGCCTGTCTATTGCTGTCGACAACCCTCCTGTCGGCCGCTGATAATCCCGCTCCGGCGCGGCAGGAGCTCAACCGCCTAGCGCCGGAAGCGGCAGAGCCGCCCGCTCCCGGCATCGCCGGCCCCGTAGCGCCCCCGGAGGACATCGCCGAGGCCGGCAAGCTCTTCGGCAACCCCGCCCAGCTGGCCGACCTCGGCCGCCGCCAGCCCGACCCAAAATCCGCCTTCTCCTTCGCCGTCATCGGCGACTCCGAGGAAGGCCGCTTCTTCTTCCAACGCTGGTGGTCGCCGGGCCGGGACGCGTTCGAGCGCCAACTGAAGTCGGTTCCCGGCCGCGGCGCCGACTGCGTCATGCAGCTCGGCGACTTCGTCAGCAAGGGCACGGAGAAGAACTACCGCCGGCACGTCGAGTTCCTTAAGCAGAACCTGCGCGTCCCGCTGCTCCATGTGATCGGCAACCACGACCGCTCGAAGCCCAACGGCGAGGCCGACAAGTCGCTCTACAAAGCGCTCTTCGGCGAGACTGATTTTTACTTCGACTACAACGGCTGGCGGCTTGTCGCCTTCGACTCGGCGGACTACCGGGTAACCGACGCCCAGCTGGACTGGCTGGACCGGACGCTGGATACGCCGCAGCGCAAGCTCCTGTTCCTGCACATCCCTCCGATTTACCTGCACGGCCGCATCATCTCGAAGAAGCCCGCGGAGCCGCAAGGAGTGCTTAAGCCCGAAGGCTACTTCACGCAGGGCGCTGAGCGCTTTCGCGAGATCGTGAAGAAACGGCGGGTCGAGCGCGTCTACTTCGGCCATATCCACGCCTACGGCACGGCCATGGTCGACGGGGTCGGCTACGTGCTGACCGCCGGCGGCGGCTCGCCCCTTTACCCGCTGCCCCCGGGCTATCCCCAGCTCAAGCCCGCGCACTACATCTGGGTCGAGATCGGCCCCAAAGGCCTGACCGAGACCGTCCATACGATGGACGGCGAGACCTTCCCCGTCGTCTTCTAGACGCCGCGCTGGGGACAGAACTTCCTTAGAGAACAGCTGGGACAGGCGGGATTTCGCGCATAGCAGGCGCGCCGGCCGTGCCAGACCATGCCGTGGCCGAAAAAATTCCACTCCTTGCGCGGCACGCAGGCCATAAGGTCGCGCTCGATCTTTACCGGGTCCTTCTCGTCGGTGAGGGCCAGCCGGTAGGAAACGCGCTTCATATGCGTATCCACAACGATCCCTTCGGACTTGCCGAAGGCGGTGCCGAGGATGACGTTGGCGGTCTTGCGCGCCACCCCGCGCAGCTTGAGCAGGTCCGCCATGGCGTCCGGAACCTTGCCGCCATGCTCGTCGACCAGCGCCTGGGAGAACGCCCGAATGGACTTCGCCTTGGCGTTGAAGAATCCCGCCGGGCGGATCATCTTCTCCAGCTGTCCGGGCTTGGCGGCGGCGTAGTCCCGCGCCGTGCGGTACTTCTTGAACAGGTCCTTGGTGATCATATTGACCCGCTTGTCGGTACACTGGGCCGAAAGGATCACCGCGACGGCGAGCTCCAATGGATTGGAGAAATCCAGTTCGCAGTGCGCGTCCGGGTAGAGCCGGCGCAGCGCGCGCACGGCGGCACGGGCCTGCTGTTTACGCTCCGCCGGGGTCATTGCTGGACCTTCTTGAGCGGATAGAAGTAGACGCCCATAAACACCGCATTGTCGTAGAAGCCCTTAACCCAGTCCCGCATGGCGTAAACGCCCTGCGGATGGACCGTGCAGATCTGGGGGACATCCTCATAGCCCAGCGTATGGATCTTCCGGTAGAGCTCTCGGCGCTTGGCCGGATCGACCATACGCACCGCCTTGTCGATCAGTTCATCGAGAGCCGGATTGCGGTAGACCTGGGCGATAGCATAGCGTCCTTTGCTGTGGTAGTAGGGGAAGGCGAAGTTATGCGCGTCCGGATAATCGGCCGTCCAGCCGCGCGAGAAGATCGGCATCTTGTGCTTCTGGCCCGCGTCCAGAAAAGCCGCCCATTCGATGCCGCGCAGATCGACGCGGAACTTGGGGTTAAGCGACTCAACTCCCTTCTTGAGGATATCGCAGGCGTACTTGCGCACGTCGCCGCCGGTATTGTAGGTCAAAGTGAAGCGAAAGCCCTTTTCCCAAACCTGCCCCCCCCAAGCCTTCTTGAAATGCTCCTCGGCCTTCTGCAGATCGAAGGTATAGTAGGGAAGCCCCTCGGTATCAAGCAGCCCCGGCGGGATCGGTCCCTTGGCGCGGTCGGCCGAGCCCTTGAAGGTATCGTTAATGAAGGCGTCATAATCGAAGGAATAAGCGAAAGCCTTGCGCAGATCCCGGTCCGTAAAAAAGTCGGGCGGGATGCCCTGGCCGTCAAGCTTGCCCGAACCGATGTCGGGGTTGGCCGTGGTATTGATCTGGTAGGTGAAGTAAAAGGCCGGGTCGGTCAGCAGCCGCGGCAGGCCGTCCTCAAGGCGCGTACCGGTCATCCCCTTAACCTGGGTGATGAAAGGCCGCGGCACCTCGATGATATCGGCGTCGCCGCCCTGAAGCAGAAGCTTGCGGGTTGAGAACTCGGGGATCGACAGCACCAGCACCCGCGCGAAGGCGATGGGCGCGCGCCAGTAGGCGTCGTTGCGCTTGAGGTAGAGACGGCGGCCGGTACGGTCCCAGCGGTCCAGCGCCAGCGCTCCGGTCCCGTTCATATGGTCGTAGAAGTAGCTGGCGTCCTTTTCCGGATCGTTGTACTTTTTCCAGGTCTCAGCACGGCCGTCCCAGTCGCCGTTGGCGGCGGCCCAGTCCTTGCTCATAATGTAGGACCAGCGCGCCATAATCGCCAGAAAAGGTCCGAAGGGAGCGGGCAGGCGGATCACCACATTATCGCCCTGCACGCGGACCGCCTTGTCGACATCCGCGAAATCGACCTGGATCTTGCCGTCCTTGTCACGGGTGCTGGTCACCCCGAGGATCGGCTCCAAGAGCAGCGACGAGGGTCCGCCCGAACGGTCGGTCAGCAGGAAGCGCAGCAGAGAGTAGCGCACATCCTCGGGCGTCATCTCCTTGCCGTCGTGAAAGCGCACGCCCTTACGGACAGGGAAGGTGTAGGTGCGGCCGTCCTTGGAAATCAGCCCGTTTTCCTGGCTCGGGACCTGGGTCGCCAGCAGCGGCACAAAGCGGTCGTTGCGATCGCGGTCGAAGGCGATCAAAGTCTCGTAGATATTGAAGATGACGCCTTGGCTCACCGCGTCATACGGAAAGACGGGATCGAGGTTGGTGATCTCGCCGGTCGCGGCATAGGTAAAGAGGTCGGGGTCGGCCTTCTTGGCGCAGCCGGAAAACAACGCCGCGGCGAGCATGTAAATAATGAGCTTTCTCATGGGACCTCCACGATCTTACTGGGGGATTTGCCGCCCTTGATCAGCCGGATGCGGCGGGGCGCCACGCCCAGCTCCTGCCCCAGAAGAGCGAGACAGGCGGCGTTCGCCAGCCCGCGCTGCGCGGGCGCTTTGGTCCAAATCTCGTAGCAGTCATCGGCCTTGCGCCGGATATCGTTCTTCCCGGCATCCGGGTGCACGCGCAGCTTGATCAGCATCTGCCCTCATAATAGAAAAAGTTCTTAGGCGCCCGCGATGGAGGCGTAGGTGACGGCGATGAAGACGTAGCGCGAGAACTTGCCGCAGGCGACCCAGAACAGGGTGCGCCAGGCGGGCGAGCGGAAAAAGCCGAGCGCCACCACGGTGGGATCGCCGATGAACGGGAACCAGGCGATGAGCCCGAGGTACGGTCCCCACTTCTGGACCTTGGGCTCCAATGCCATGATTTTCTCTTCGGGGATGCGCAGCCACTTCTCGATCCCCTTCAGGTGACCGAACCAGCCCAGGTAGTAGCAGGTCAGCGCGCCGAGGAAGTTGCCCAGAGTCGCCCAGAAGACGGCGGCGGAAAACGAGCCGCCGTCGTTGATGACGATTAGGAACACCGCTTCCGAACCGCCCGGCAGGACGGTGGCGGCGGCGAAGGAGGTCCAGAACAGGCCGGAATACATCAGCGGCGCTTTTTCCTGCGCCGCTTCTGCTGCGGCTCCAGCAGGTCCTTCTCCTTCATGTCGTCTTTGAGCTCGAGCGTTTTGAGATCGTCGGCGGACTTCACCTTGTCCTGCTCGAGCGCGTCCGGCGCCTCCAGGTCGTCTATGGTGTCGACCTCGAGCATCTCCTCGGGCGCCTTGAGCCGGTCGACCTGGCGGCGGTCGACGCCCTTGCCGGGGAGCGCGGCCTTGAGCGGATTCTTCGCCCGCTCAACCGGCGGCAGCTCATCCATGGTTAGGCCGGCGGGAATCGGCACCGGCTCCGGCATGCCCGCCGCCGAAACGATCAGGCGCTGGCCCGGAGCCAGGGTCTTTTCCCCCTCCCGGCCGTCGGAGACCGCGATCACGCCCGCGAACAGGTCGTAGACCGTGCGCCCGCGCCGGTCGATGGCGGCCTGGAAGCGCGTGCCGCGCACGCTGCACACCGAGGTCGGCGTGCGCACCGAGAAGCGCCGCTTAAGCGCCAGCTTCACCCAGGCCTGCAGCCGGCCTTTCTTGAGGCTCAGCTCCACCTGCTCGCGGCCGTGCGTCTCGAGGACGGCGCTGCCTTCCTGCGCGAGCCGCACCTCGGAGCCGTCGGGGAAGGACACGACCGCCCAGCCGCGCTTTTTGGCCATCAGCTGGGAGCCCGGCGGCAGCTCCTGGCCGCTCGCGGCCTTGACCCAGTTGCTCGAGGCGTCGAGGTAGAGGACCGTGCCGCTGAGCTGGGTAAGCTTGGGATGGGCCAGCGGCGCCTCTTCCTTCTTCGCGCAGGACAGCAGCAGGGCGGAGACGACTCCGGCGGCGAGGGCGGCACGCATGCGTTCAGCCTCGCGGCTTTTTCAGCAGCGATTTTACCCGGTCGAAGAAGTCCTCCTGCGAAAAGTCCTTAAACTCTCCGGCGTCGAAGAAGACGCCGTGGCACCTAGAGCAGGCCTCGTACCAAATGTGGCTCTGCTTAGCGTCGACCATTTTGCTCATCCTGGCGCCCGCGCACTTGGGGCAGTCGTAGTCGTCCTTGGCGTTGAACTCCCTGCCGATGGACGCGTCGCCGGTATCGACGGCATAGGCGGCGGCGAGCTGCTTGAGCTCATCGTGCTCGAACATGTCGAACCACAGACCCTGGCAGCCGGAGCACTTGTCGATGGTGACACCCTGATGCGCGACCTCTTCCATGATGCAGCTGCACTTCGGACATCTCATAGCCGGCCTCCGTCGGATCGGTTCGGGGCGCCCGGACTTGAACCGGGAACCTCCTGCTCCCAAAGCAGGCGCTCTGCCAATTGAGCTACGCCCCGTTTTCGGCGTACGACATAGCGGCGATCATCCGCCTCAAACGGGACTGCGCGCCTCGACAGGCTCACCAACAAACAACACGCATCCCCCATAGGTGCGACTGCCCCGTTCTCGTCGTTATGATACGAAAGATTTGTCCGGCTCAGCGCACACAGGCCATGCTCTTGCAATAGAGTTTTTCGCACTCTCTCGTGCACTGCCGGTACGCCGCCTTCTGCTCCGACTCGCGCTCGTGGTACTTGGGATAGCGCTTCCGGCAATCCTCCACGCAGGGATCAAACACTTCCCGCTTGCAGCCGACGCCGTACAGGTTTTCCTCCGCGCAGGCCGCGATCTCTTTGGTCGCTTTTCCCTTTTCCTCCGCCGGCGGCGCACCCCCGGCGGCGCCGACCATCCCTTCCTCCTTCTTAACGAACCCAAGGGAGGAGGTCTGCTGCGCGGGAGCCGCCGGCTTTTCATACTTGTAGCCGCCGCCGTAGTGCGGACTCGCGGCGGACGCCCTCTTGCGTCCGCCGCCCTGCACGCTGATCGTTCCGTCAAGGGCGCGCATCTGCCGCGGCGGCGGCGCTTTCTTCGGCAGGCTCTTCGCCGCCTCTTGCTGCCGCTCGGCGAACAGCTTGTCCATGGACTTGATGGACTTCGCCAGATCGATAAGGGACTTCGCCAGGTCCAGCTCGGTGGCGCTGACGCCGTGCCCCGCCGAGCCCAAGAGCATATAGCTGCCGCGGTACGTCGTCCCTTCCTGGTGCCGGTCGCTGAACAGCTCCACGGTAGTCGCCGGAGACGCGCTCCCGCGGTCCAGATAAACATTCGCCAGCTCGTAGTAGTTGCGCGAACCGGCGTTCCGCAGCGCGCCGGGATATATTTTCTGCAGCCGCGACTTGCGCATGCCCAGGGCGACGATCTTGTTGACGCCGACCTGCGCCCCGCCGCGCGACACCCCCTCGAGGGTCTTGAGCGCCTTCATCACCGGCACGATCATGTCGCGCTGCGACACCACGTTGATCTCGGCGCCCGCTTCGTGGGCCTGGGTGATAATATCGGCGATCTGCTGGACGATCTCCGCTTCCTGTTCATTCTTTATTCCCGCGAAGGTCCAGGCCGCGGTGTCCGGCAGTTCCGCCATGGCTTTGATGAGCGGCGGATGCTCCTGCGCCAAGCCGCCCGACGGCTCGTCTCCCCAGGCGCCGCCGAGATATACCTCCCCCTCGGGCGCGTCCAGCGGCGCCCGATCCGTTCCGGAAGCGCCGAATATAAGGGTCACCGCGCGCTGACTGGGCGGAACCTTGCCGGCGGTCCACTTGCTGAGCTGCGCATCCAATCCTTGAGCCAGCTGAATGGGTGCGCTATGCCCGCGCAGTTGGACCCCCGCCCAGAACGCCAAGAGCAGGCAGCAGAGGATGGCGGCGCCGACGATAGCGACGATGAATTTATTGGAGCTGATCATCCCTTCCCTGAGCGTATCCTACTATAGGCCGCGACCAGCTTGCGCGCCCGGGCCTCGCCCAGCTTCTGCACCTCGTCGCCCAAATGCGCCAGCTTGTCCGGATGATATTCGACGATCTTGATACGGAACACCCGGCGAATCTCATCCGGGCTGTCGCCGCGCTTGACCCCGAGCAGGAGGTAGGGATCGACCGCGGGATCGCTGGCGTCGAGCACCTCGTCGCCCCGTGCGATATCCCGGTCCTCCGACAGCTTGGGCGGCGGCGGCGCGGCCTGCGCTCCCCGGTAGCTGCGAATTTGCGCATAATCCTTCTCCAGCTTCTCCAGCCATTCATCAAAATCACGCTCGTTTATCGGCTTTCCCCGATAGCCGTCGCTGGTCTCCGAGATCATTCGCAGCAGCATCCAGCCGACTACCAGCAAGCCCAGCGTGACAACGCAGATCACAACCAGGAACCGGCCCGCTTCCGGAACCAGGATAACGACCGTACCGACGAGGATCGAAACAAAGGCGATAAAAAAATACTTATGCGGAAAGCCGTCCCACCACCCGATAGCGCCGTGCAGGCGCTTACTGAACGCGCGCTCCCAGGGCCCGACCCGCTCGACCGTCCGGCCGCCGGACGAATCCGTCCGGAATATCCTGTGCCGGGCGAAGATCAGCACTCCGAGCAATACAACCGGGAGCAGGAATACCCCGCACAGGGCAAGCATAAGGCCCAGCGTTAGGTCACCCGGTACCCGGAAGTACAAAAAGGCGTAGGCCCATAACAGCGAAGCGATTGTCAGGCTGACGATATACTGCCGGCGAAAGCCGAGACGCCAGCTGCGGTAGATCGCCGCGTGCCCCTCATTAACGGCGACCACCTCGGAGAGGAAGTAGAGAACGCCCTTGAGGCAGGGCAGAACCAGGAAGGCGCCGAAAAAAGGCGCCAGGACATAGAGCGGGTAAGCGGCCTCGCGGAGCCCGAGTCCCCGGGCGAACTCATTGATGAACTGGTAGACGGACGCAAGAAGAACAATGAAGATTTCGCCGAAGCTCTCGCGCCTCATGTGGCCATTGCGCGCGCGTCTAGTCCTTGAGCTTGGCCTTCTCTTTCCACTCCCACGGAGGGATCGAGTTCTGGTCGGCCCACAAGCCCAGCTTCGCCGCCCGCGCCTCCTGCTCCAACTGCGCCAAGTTCTTGTCCTTGGGCGCGTACTGCTTGTACCACCAGGCCAGGCCGGCGCGAACCAAAGCGCTGCTTAAAGACGACTCGCCGATATATACCTCGGCGACCATCATGCCGAGGCTGGTCTCGTCGCGCGGCACCAGGCGGACTTCCTGTCCCTCTATCATTCCGGCGACGAACTCGCGCGCCTTCTCGCCGTAAGGCTGGCCCATCTCGGGAGCGTCGACGCCGTAGAAGCGGATGCGAACACGTTCGCCCCCCTTATCCACCGTGATGGTGTCGCCGTCGGCGACCTCGATCACCTTCACCCGGTCGGCCGCGGGGGCGGGCACGCACCATTGGAAACTATCCTTGCAGCGCAGCATATCCAGCCGTTCCCCTTCGGGGCATTTCCCTTTCACGGCCTCGCGATAGCTTCCCCGCTTCATCTGGCGAACCGATTTTCTGCAGCACGAAGTACTGCTGCGCTTAACGCACTCGTCCCCAAGGCCACCATAGTAGCGCTCCAGCTTCGCTCTCCCTTGCGTGCGCTTTTCATCCTCTTCTGTCCACACGATTTCAACCGGAGGCAGGTCATTGCCCACCTGCGGACCATGCTTTCTCCCCAAGTGATCCAGATACCCCGAAACATATTCTCTGTTCTTATACGACTGCCCCGCTAATACCCCCATATGGCAATGATAGTCGCTTGCTCCGTAATGACAGCCTGGCGGCGAAGAGTCCATCTTCCCTGGATGAGCCCGCAAGGCAGCAGGAAGCAGCGCGGCAAAAAGCAGGGCGATCAGCTTGTTCATACGTGCAGTTTACCGCGCGGCGGGGCCGCGAAGCAATAGGCACGGCCGCCGGGTGTCGCTTTTCATCTCCTCCGCGAAATACAACTTTAAAGCATGCGTATCCAGTTCGCTCAACCAATAGTCGGGAACATGCCGTTCATGCCGAACCGAATCAGGGACATGATCGCATGCGCATCCTGAGCATGGTTTCACGCCACCTGCGGCGAACTCATTAGCGGGAGTTGGGTTAACCGTATACGCGTGCTTTAAAGTTGTAACTATGGCAGGGGCTTGAGACTCGGCGCACCGGGCAAGAAGCCCGGACCGGAACAGGACTCTATCCGGTCAAGGAACCCAATTAAGCCGGCGCTTTGGTATCATGCCGGTGATGCCGAAGACCGCCATCACCGGCCTCCTGTCCGGTCTCCTCATATTATTCAACGCGGCCGGCGCCTTCGCGGCGGAGAAGATCGGCCTGTTCTACGGCAGCTTCGACCCGCTCCACATCGGCCACGTGCGGATGGCCGAACTGACCAAGGACGCGCTCGGCCTCGACAAGGTCTACTTCCTGCCCAATATCAAGCCCGCACACAAACCCGATATCACGCCCTTTCCGTTCCGCTACCGCATGATCGAGCTCGCCGGCATGCGGCGCCCCTTCATCGTTTTGCTGTCGATGGACGACATGCTCCGGCTAACCTGGGACGAGCACGAGAAGACGTATGAGACCAAGCGGCTGACCGCGCATATCGAAGGGCTGCATCCGGACGCCGAGCTCTACCACATCATGGGCAGCGACTCCTTCATCCGGCTGGCGGAGCCGGAAAAGCTGCTCCAGCGCCGGCGCAGCCACCTCGCGGTCGTCGCGCGGCCGGGCTACGACCTGCCGCAGGAGAAGCTGGAACAATACGGCAAACATCCGCGCGTTCATGTCGTGCGGGGCGAACTGCCGCTGCTCTCTTCCACCCGGATCCGGAACATGCTCGCCGCCGGCGAGATTCCCGGGGAGCTCCTGCCGCCGGGAGTGCTCGGCTACATCCTGCGCCATGCGCTCTACGGGAGCGAGCCGGAAAGCGACGCCCAAATGCGCGCCGCCCTCGACTCCGCTCAGTTCGAGACCGTCCGCATCGCCGCCCCGGTCAAGCCGGAAACGGCCGCCGCGGCCAAGCAGATCAAGTGGGACCGGCGGCTTAACGCCGCTTCCGGCCCGCACTCCCTCACCCGGCACTCCATCGGCGACCTGGACGCCTATCTCATCAAGGGCCTGGGGCAGCCCCTGTGGCGCCTGCTCACGCGGACCAATATCCCGATCGAGCTGCACTACGGCCCGGAAGACGTCATGACCGCGCATCTGCAGCAGCGCGGGAACGCCCAGCTGACCGTGCTCAGGCCCCGGCGGCACTACGTCGTCAACCATACCGTCCTGGCTGGAGAGCCCGCGCAGCTCGCGGCCCTGGGCAACGTCTACGGTGAGGAACGCTTTCTGCATACCCAGCTGCTCCTGCGCTTCGCCCTGCGCCGCAACCTGATCGAGCCCGACCGGGTAACGATCTACCGTCATGACCCCGAAGGCGGCGATTGGGCGCGGCGCTACTACGAGCGGGCCCTAACGGCACTGCCGGACATCCCCTACTACGCGGTCGTCATGGGCTACCAGAACTCATTTATGTGGGAGCTCACCAAACGCAAGATCCTGCAGGCCAAGCTGAAGACGCCGGGGCTGCCCACCGCCGCGGACGTCCAGGCCCATGAAAAAGATTTTCCGCCGTCCTATTACCGCCAAGACAACCCGGATAAAGCCGGCCGCTACTTCCCCGACCGGCATCTCGCCTGCATGGTCTTCACGCTCAAGACGAAAAACGGCGGCCGGATCAATATCCTCACCCTCCGCAACCTATGGGGCGACAGCGCCGCGGTCGCGACGGAGATCCTGTACAAGAAGCTGATGCTGCGCCGCTTCATCGTCTTCGGCAGCGCCGGGGGACTGGACCCTGAGCTTAATATCGGCGACATCGTGGTGCCGGAGCGGTTCCACGAAGCGGACGGCAGGCCCGTCCCGCGCCGCCCGGGCAACGGCTTCCGAACGTTCAGCGAAAAGCCGCGGGATCCCGCGATCCGGGCGGTCGGCAGACATGCCCGCGTCTATTCCCCGCTGGTGGAGACCCCCGAATACATGACGAAGGCGCGCGCCGAACATTTCGCCTCGGTCGACGTAGAAGCCCCGCTGATTATCAAGACGCTCGCGGACCTGCGCGACCCGTCCGTGGAAGCGGCGACCTTGCTCGTCATAACCGACAAGCCGGGCACTGCGGACACCCTGGAAGACCAGCAGCGCAACGAGCAGAAATCCTGGCGCGCCCAAGGACTGGGCACCGACCTCATCCTGGAATATCTCCAGGCCGCCGAGATAGAATAGCGCTTAGATCGCCTGCAGCAGACGACGCAAGGCCTTGGCGAGCAGCAGGGCCCAGGGCAGGCCGTGCATTAGGAAGTCGAAGATGTCGAGCGGACGCTTGAGGTTCCCGGCGCAGAGCAGCTGCAGCTTCTCCACGATATGCGGCTTGGGCACAAACGGCGCCAAACCGATCGTCAGCGCCAGGACGAGCGCGACCAGCCAAGGAATCCTGTCAAGCCACGCCATACGGTGACCGGTAAACGAAGATGAGCTCAGCCCTTGTTTTTGTCGTCTTGAACAAACAGGCTGCCGGAGATAGTGCCGGAACCGTCTAGGCGCAGCCACTTGCCGGAGAGCCAGCCCGAAACGCGGATCGTTCCGGTAACGTGGGTGCTGCCCACATAGCGGCCGTTCTTGTAGACCGAGACGTATTCGGATACCTGCACCGATTCGGAGATGTAGTTCGAACCTTCCCGGAGGTAGATCGAAACCCGCTCATTGATCCGGACATTGCCGGCCGAGACGCCGCCGGAACCGAACAGGCTCGTCGACCCGGAAAGAGTGACGGATACGTAGCCCGTCTCCTGGTGCAGATACTCGTTGCCGCGCAGGGACAGATTACCGCTGAGGTGGACGTACTGGCTGCCCGCGAACTTGAACCGCTTCAGGTTCGGAACGGCGGTCTGAAAACCCAGCGAGTTTTCCACGCTGATGGCCTCGGGGGTCTCCAGCGCCTGGGCCGGACCGAGGCAGATGGCGAGAACGAGAGCGGCGGCGATTATCTGTTTCATAGCCCAATTATATCCTCCGAACGGCCCAATACAATATAGGTCCTTTGGGGCGAAATATTTCTGTGCCCTTATCCTGCTATACTCGTCGTATGCCGAGCTTGGCGGCCCTGCTGCTGCTATTCGCCGTCCCCTACGCCCATGGGGAATTCCCCTCCTGCAGCGCCCTGCGGCCGGCCGCGCGCAAGATCAAGATCGCCTTCCCGAAGTCGACGCCTGATATCAAGAACTGCGCCCAAATCGGCGATACCCCATCGAACTATATCATCAAGACGGATCCGGAGGCGCCGCTCGAGCTGCATGTCGTCAGCGTCGGCGAGGGGAGCTTTCCCGCCAATCTCGCACGGGGCGGCCCGGACGCTCCAGAGAAGGCGGTTCGCGTCATCGTATACGATACGGATAAACCGGCGATGCTGGTGCTCAACGCCGCCGAGCCCGTTCTGTGGGACCTTACGATTACCAAGGGAGCGGACATCGACCGCATCGTAGTGCAAGGGCGGGGAGAGCAGCAGGTGCGGGGCGTGCCGGACGGCATTCCCGTCATCCACCGCCCCGCCGACCGGGCCTGTGCCAGCTCCCATGGCTGGGAAAAGGAGTTCAACCGCCGCGGGGCCGACTACCGTCAGCTGATCACGAGCATCCGCTGTGCCACGGGCCTGCGGGAGACCTCGTTTCAGGGCTGCGCCGCGGGCGGCATCTTTGAGATCCCGCACTACCGGACGCAGGATAATCTTCCCCAGGCGGAGGACTGGAGCCCTCCCTGCCCCCTGCCGGTCGAGCCGGAGATCATATCCCCTGTCCTCGCCTCCTACCGGAACCGGCCCGAGCATAGCGGGACGAAGCTTCCCGGCCCCCGCGCAGCGCCGGCCCGTCGAGCGCAACCGGTGCGCGCCGCCTCCCGGCACGCCGCGACGGCAAGGCCCGCGCCCGCCGCGCCGGGACCAGAGCCTTTTCCCGAGCACGAAGCCGGCGCCCTGGCGCCGCCCAAGGCCGTTCCCGCCCGTCGCGGCATCCCGGTCCGCGCCCTGGCGATACTGCTGGAAGGCAGCGATCACCTCGCCACGCACGACGCGATCCCCGATCTAATCATCGCGCTGGAGCGCGGCGACGCAAGGCTGCGCGCACGCGCGGCCGACGAACTCGGCAAGATGGGTGAGACGGCGGAAGACGCGGCGCGCCCGCTTATCCAGGCGCTGAGAAAAGACAACAGCCTCCGGGTTCGCGCCAGCGCCGCGCTGGCGCTGGGCAATATCGGCCCGGCCGGCCGCAAGGCGGTCCCCGATCTCAAGAAAGCCCTGCGCAGCGAGGACGCCAACCTGCGCCTAAGCGCCGAGACCGCACTGGAGCGCATCGGAACGGAAAAGGCCCTGCGCGTCCTGAAAAATTACCGCGGGAAGTAGGGCTAGCCGCCGGCCAGGAACTCGTCAAACGACTTTTCGATCTCCTGGAGGCCGATCTTTTCCAGCACGATGGCGGAGTTGTCCGCGAAGCAGTTGAGGTGGACGACGGCGTTGAGACTGGCATCCTGCGCGCAGACGAGGTGCAGGCGATCGCAAAAACTGCGGTTAACCTTGGTGATTTCCTTGTAGAGCGAGATCAGCCCCTTCAGGTCCCAGTCCGCGGCTTTTCCCCGCCTGGCCATGAAGTACTGTCCCAGCAGATACATCCCGATGACGCGGTACGCCGTCTCTTTGAGCGTGGCGAAAGGCAGATGGGTGCGCACCATCGGCTTGAGCTTGCCGAGAATCGGACAGCCGCTGGTCACCATGTAGATGCCGAACAGGCAGCTGACCCCGTGCGACAGCAGAACCTTCCTCTTGATGTAGGTCCGGGTCGGCGACTCGATCTCGACATCGACCTCTTCGACTGAAAGCGCATCCTTGAAGAACTCAATGGGCTCTATGAGGCTCACCGCCACCGGGCAGCGGGGGTTCTCCGACTCCCGCAGCGGACAGCCCGGGCATTGGTTGCAGCTCAGCCGCGTCCAATCAGGATAGTCGGCGCTCTCGGACAGCAACAGCTTCAGGGTATCGTCCAGGCGCAGCTCGAAGGTCCGGTCCCGGC
Organism: Elusimicrobiota bacterium; assembly: GCA_043827405.1. Taxonomy (GTDB): domain Bacteria; phylum Elusimicrobiota; class Elusimicrobia; order UBA1565; family UBA1565; genus JBDRPD01. Next base: position 38,734 of record JBDRPD010000032.1, read on the forward strand.
CGTCCGGGAAGATGAAGCGGTATTTGTACCCATACTGTTCCTTCGCCACGACCTTAGCTTATCAGCGGCGCGCGGACCGCGCAAGGGCCCCGCAGGGCCCCGCAAGCCCGAGGCCGTCACTGGGAAGTATTGCTATAATCCGCGCATGCCTTTCGCCGCCGTCGATTGGGCCATCATCATCGGCTACCTCCTGGTGACCATGATCACAGGGCTGCTCGTTTCGCGTCAGGCTTCGCGCGGCCTGGCCTCCTACTTCATCGCCGACCGCTCGCTGCCCTGGTGGTGGCTCGGCACCTCCATGGTCGCCACCACTTTCGCCGCCGACACTCCGCTCGCCATCACCGGCATCGTCGCCAAAAACGGCATCGCCGGCAACTGGTTCTGGTGGTGCTGGATATTCTCCAACGTCGCCATGACGGTGTTCTTTGCCGCGCGCTGGCGCCGCAGCAGGGTCATGACCGACGCCGAGCTCATCGAGCTGCGCTATGACGGCAAGCCCGCCGCCTTTCTGCGGAGCTTCAAGGCGCTGTTTCTCGCGATCGTCATCAACTGCATCATCCTGGGCTGGGTGTTTCGCGCCATGAGCAAGATCGCCGACCCCTTCATCCGCTGGGAAGCGCTTCTGCCCGCCGGCGCGTTCACCGCGCTCGTCTCCGGCTGGCCGTCCTGGCTGGTCTTCGATAATCCGAACAACACCATGACGGTACTGGTGATCTTCACGCTGGTGGTAATTTACAGCGGCTTCGGCGGCATTCGCGGCGTCATCCTGACCGATCTCCTGCAGTTCGGCATGGCCGTGGCCGGCAGCGTAACCTTCGCCGTGCTCGCCGTGTCCTACGTCGGCGGCATTGACGGGCTGCTCGGCCGCCTGCACAGCCAGTACCCGGACGCCGGCGAGATCCTCAGCTTCACCCCGTCTCTGGATGCGGTGTGGCTGCCGTTCCAGGTATTTCTCGTGTTCGTCCTGGTGCAGTGGTGGGCCAAGCACGACGCCGATGGTACCGGCTACCTGGCGCAGCGCATCTTGACGGCCAAGACCCCCCGGGACGCGGTACGGGGGTCGCTCTGGTATACGGTCGCCAACTTCGCGATCCGCACCTGGCCGTGGATTCTAGTCGGCTTGGCCGCGCTGGTGGTGTTCCCGAAAGGTGACGAAACAGCGATATTCAAGGAAGGCGCCGCGGTGGCCGCGGACCGCGAGATGGGCTATCCCATTCTCATGAAGCTGATCCTGCCGCCCGGCGTGCTGGGCCTGCTGTTCGCCAGCCTGCTGGCCGCCTTTATGTCGACGGTGGACACCCATCTAAACTGGGGCGCATCCTATCTGGTCAACGACGTCTATAAGCGCTTCCTGCGGCCCAAGGCCTCGCAGAAGGAACTCGTCGCGGCCGGCCGCATGTCTCTGGTCCTGCTGGCCGTCGCCGCTATCCTCATCGCCAGCCAGATCTCAAGCATCGAAAAAGCCTGGAAGTTCGTGATCGCACTGACCGCGGGAATGGGTCTGCCCACCATGCTGCGCTGGGTCTGGTGGCGCATCAACGCCTGGTCCGAGATCGCGGGGATGAGCTCGGCCATCCTGACCGCCGCCGTTCTATATACGCTTTACCCGAACGCCCGCGCCGAGTATATCCTGCTGGGGATCGTGGGCGTCAGCACGCTGTGCTGTCTCGCCGCGACGTACTGGGCGCCGGAAACCTCGAAGAAAAGACTGAAAGCCTTCTACAAGCTCATCGAGCCGGTGGGCTTCTGGGGCGACTACGCCGACCAGGAGCGCCGCACCGAAAACGGCTTCTACCGCTTGGGCGGCGCCTGGGTGCTGGGCTGCGCCGGCACTTTCGCCGCCATGTTCGGCGTCGGGCACTTGTGCCTGGCGCGGCCGCTGTTAGGTATAGTAATGCTTGCCGCGTCCGGCTTGCTGCTGCGCTGGACTCTTAAACTCGCCGAAACAGGAGTATCGACATGAGATGGTTTTTCCTGCTGCTGCTGGGCGCCGCCTTGAGCGGCTGCGTGAGCTCGCAAAAATACAAGCTGCTTTCAGATGCCGCGGAGAAGTCCCAATACTCGCTCGCCTCGGCGCACCAGACCATCGCCGTGGAAAAGAAGCGGGCGGAAGGGCTCGACGCGACCTTGGCGCGCGCCAAAGAACGCATCACCCAGCTCTCCGCGGAGCGCGAACGGCTCCACGGCGTCGAAGAGAACCTGTCGAAAGCGCTCAGCGCCAAGAGCGGCGAGCTCGCGCAGATGAACCTGAAGCTGCAGGATGAGACCACGAAGGCGAAGGCAAGCCTGGCCCAGGCGCAGGAGCGCATCGGCAAGCTCGAGCGCCGCGTCGAAGAGCTGTCGCTGCTGCAGGACCAGCTCAGCGCGAAAGCGTCTCAGCTCGACAAGGAGCGCGTCCAGCTGCGGCAGAGCAACGAGGAGCTGACCCAGTCGCTCAAGTCCGGCCAGGACGAGCTGTCGCGCACCGTATCCAAGCTCAGCGCGGAAAAGCAGGAGCTGGCAAGCCGCATCGGCTCTCTCACCAAGGCGCAGGAAGAGCTCGACGCCAAAAAGACGCGCGAGCTCGAGGAGACGAAGACCACCTACGAAGGGCTTCTCGGCGAGCTCAAGGATGAGATCGAGCAGGGCGAGGTCAAGATCACGCAGTACCAGAACAAGCTCACCGTCAACGTGGCGGAAAAAATATTCTTCGACTCCGGCCGGGCCGCCGTCAAAGAGAGCGGCCGCGAGGTGCTGCTGCGGGTCGCGGACGTGATCCGCCACCTGCCCGACAAGCAGATCCGCATCGAAGGCCATACCGACAACGTTCCCCTGGCGCGCTTCCTGCGCGAGAAGTACCCCACGAACTGGGAGCTGTCGACCGCCCGCGCCACCAACGTGGCCCGGCTGCTGCAGGAAAAAGCGGGGCTCGATCCGACGCTGTTATCGGTGGCCGGCTATGGCGAGTACCGGCCCATCGCTTCCAACGAGGCGCCCGAGGGACGAGCCCAGAACCGGCGCATCGAGATCGTGCTTCTCGACCGCGACCTGGGCCTGCCCGCCGGAGAGGCCGAGGCGCCGCCGATGCCCGTCGAACCCCTGCGGGACCTGGAAGAAAAGCAGCCTTAAGACGACCGCGGCACCAGCCCGTACTGTGGATGGTACTGGGCGTCCGGATTGCGGCCGAACGCCGGCACTATTCCGTAGCCCGGCTCATAGCGCGGCACGCCGCCCAGCGGCGCGCGCCGGCCGGAGCCGTAGTCCGCTCCATAGCCCGAATAGTAGCCGTAGGACGACGGCATCGCGTAGCCCGGCATGTCGTAGGTTTGCGATCGGCTGCGGTACACCGGGATGCGTTCGCCGCCGTAGGGCGGCTCGAGGTAGCGGGTGACGTAAGGATACTTCGGGCCGATCGCTTTCGCCAAGCCCTCGCGGAAGTTATTGACCGAGGCCTCCACGTCATTGAGGAAGTTGACGAATTTAGCGCCCAGAGTCGGCTCCCGGCGGTACGGCGGATAGTACGGGTTGTATGGGTTATAGGAGCCGTACGTATTGCGCGGGGGCGGATAGTAGCCCGGATACCCCCCGGGCATGTACGGACTATACTGCTGCTGCGGCGTATAAGCCTCGAAGCCGATCTTCTGCAGATGGGTCATGCCCTCGACGCGCACGGCGCTGACGGCAAGCGAGTTGCCGCGCGACCGGTCGAAGAAGCTTCCGTACATGCCCATAGCATCGGCCGCGGAGTACGGGTTCGCCATCGCCTCGAGGTCCATCATCATCGCCTCGCCCGTGGTGGACCCCATGACTTCGAAGCCGGCATGCGCCCGCGGTGCGGACAGCGCCGCCGCCAGCAGCAAGACGGAGAACAGTTTAATAGTCATAACGCACCTGCCTTTTCTGTTTGGGCGACGAGTTTCGCGGCGTCGACCATGCCCGCGCCCTGCATCTCGGCGGAGGCGTCCGGCAGCATCTCCGCCGCTTCCTTAAGGGCCTTTCGTACGGCGCGCACGCCCCGCAGACCGTGAGCGCCGATGGCCAGCGCCGCGAGCCCGGCGACATGCGGCGACGCCATCGAGGTCCCCGTCTTCCATGAATAGCCGCCGCCCATCGCCGTCGACCGGATACTGACTCCGGGCGCGACGAGGTCCACCTCCGGCCCGCGGCTCGAAAAATCGGCCACCTTATCGTTGATGTCCGAGGCCGCGACGGCGATTGTTTGCGGATAGGCGGCCGGATAAACCACCGTTTGCCCGGAATTTCCAGAGGCGGCGACGATGACGACGCCCGCCGCGTCGGCCGCCCGTACCGCCTCGTCCAGCGCGCTGACGGTCTTCGGCGCCCCGAGGCTCATATTGACGACGTCCATCTTCGCCGCCACGCACCACTGGAGGCCCTCGATGATATCACTGTAGGAACCATACCCCTCTTTGCTGATGACCTTCACCCCGAAGAGCCGGACTTTCGGCGCCACGCCGACGAGGCCCCCGTCGTCGTCGAGCACCGCGATGGTCCCGGCGACATGCGTGCCGTGGCCATGGTCGTCCGTCCACGGCGCGGCATTGTCGTAGGCATTGAAGCCGCCTTCGACATTGAGCTCGGCGTGGCGATGATCGATACCGGTGTCGACGACCGCGACCTTAACGCCGTCGCCGCGCGTAGTCTCCCAAGCGGCCGGAGCATGGACCCGGCGTACGCCCCAAGGGATCATCTGGCCGGGATCCGCATCGGCCAACAGCCACTTCTGGATATCATCGCGGTCCACCCGCCGGACCTCGGGCCGCGCCGCCAGCGCCTCGACGCTCCGCGGCATTGATTTTTTCGGCGCGGTTACAGCCACCCCGTCGATAAGCCATAAGTCCCTGACCGGCACGAGGCCGGCCTGCCGGAGTATCGTTCGCCGCAGCTCATACGGCACATGCTTGCTGAAAAGAACGATCCGGCGCTCAAACTGATCTTCCGGAACGACTGCGGCCGGGCCGCCGCGGACTTCGGGAGCTGACAGGGGAGACGCTGTGTCCCGAATCCCGGAGACGGCCCGGCCGACTTTTTCCACCACCCCGTCAAAATCGAGGAAACCGTTCGCCTTGGACGACGGCGGCCCGAGCACGAGCGCCGCGAGCAAAAAGAGGCCGGTGAGCCAGAAGCAGAGTGCGGATTTCATTTTTCAATTCCACGCGACGGAGGGCTTGAGCCGCTTGAGCGCCTGCCGCCCATGCCGCATTATGCCGCCATCCGAGCCGGTGCCGATCTCCTGGAAGAAGCCGTCGCCCTGCAGGTAGAAGAGCTTGGCGCCCCGCTTCTCGCTCATCGTCGACTGCAGCTTCCACCGCAGAGTCAGCAGCATGCTGGCGATCGGCTCGTCGTCGGTCCCGACGTTGGCGACGCTTTCGGGCGGCACGCTGGCCTCGAGAAAGAACTTCGTGCCCCACGAGGCCTCCAGCAGCATCGGCTGAATGCTCACACCCGTAAGATACGCGCCCTTGCCGTCGTATTGGCCGCCGATCGTGCGCAGCACCTGATAGGTCATGGTGATCATCTTCTCGCCCTTCAAATTTTTGGCCGTGAACTCATAGAGCGTGGCCTGCGGCTTGCTCCAGCCCGCCAACTGGGTCCAGTGGGTGATGCCGCTGGGAACAGCGGTCGCATAGCTTTGCTTGACGTCGACGACCGGCCTGTTCGCCTCGATGATCTGCCAGATCGCTTTGCCGATATTGATGATCATGCCGGGATCAATGGAGGGCGCATCTGCCGGCGGCGGCTCCTCAACAGTCCCGATGCGGCGAATCCGCACGCTGTCGGCGTCTATCGTAAAATCAGCGACATCGGCGAACGCCGACGTGCAGAAACATCCAAACAGCAGAATAATCAGCAGCTTTCTCATTTTTGTCTCCATTACCGGCTGTTCAATCCCAACGAACGGGCTCCCGCAATTTATTCACGGACTCGCGCGCCTCGGCGAAGACGCGCGCAGGAAACGGACTCCCGAGCTGCTGGAACGTCCCGTCGCCGCGCAGGTGAAACACGTAGGCGCCCTGCACTTCCTTAATGGCGGTCTTGATCGTCAACTTGAGCGTATGCGTCATGGCGGCCAACGGATCCTCGACCGTCCCCACATTCGTGATCGTCTCCGGCGGCACGGAGGCGTTGAGCGAGAAGCGGTAGCCCCAGATGACGTTGATGAGGAGCGGCTCGGTAGTCACCGCCGTCAAATACCTGCCGGTATCGCCGCAAGCCCCCCCCCAGGTCCGCAGGACCTGGAACTTCAGGTCGATAACCCGCCACTTCCAGAAGTTCTCCGCCGTCAAGCGGTAAACGGTCCCCTGCGGCGGCCGCCATCCCTGAAGCTGACTCGGATCCTTGATCCCCTGCGGCATCGCCGTCGCATAGCTCTGCGCGGTATCGACGACCGGTTTATTGGCCTCGATGATGCGCCACAGCTCCTTGCCGATATTGATGATGGTGGACGGATCGATGAGCTCGGGGGCAGGTTCTCCACAGGCGGCCGAGGCGGGAAACGGCATTCCCCCCGCCGGAGCCTCTCCGGCCGGGCCGAGTTCCTCGAGCTTGATGCTCGCCGGATCCAGCGTGTATATCTCCGGATGCTGGAGCGCCGCCGCAATCTCCTCAAACGAGAAGTTCTTCGGATCTATGTCCGGAAAACCGTCGCCGGCCCATAACGGCGAAGCCGACAGCAGCAGGGCCGCGAGCAGCGCTGGCACATCACGCATTACTTTCCTACCGCCGCGCGCAGGCGCCAGGATTCCATCTCCAGGTCGCGGGCCGCGTTCACGGCGTCCACGGTCTGCTGGCGGACGCTGCTGGCCTCGAGCTCGAAGCCGACGCGCCGCAGATCGTCGGCCGCGTTCCAGGAGGCGTTCGCCATCAACTCCGCCTTAAACCGGAGGTGCTTGGCAGCGCCATAGAGCTCATCGACAGGCTTCACGAGAGACGGATCCCCGTAGCGGACAAACCGCCTGAGCCGCGCGGCATGGGCGGACAGGTAGTCGGCGCTCGTGTAGAAGCCGCGCAGGCCCCATGCCAAGCGTTGCGCCGCCTCGCCCAAAAGCCTGTCGGGATAGCGTCGGGACCGTGTCCGCACTTCGTCGATGGCCTTATTGAGGTCTTTAAGGTCTCCTTCCAACCTGGCGACGTCGTCGGCGGCGCGGCCGATCTCCTGAGCGAGGTTCGTCTGCTTGTCCTTGATCTGCGCCGCATGGGACTGGAGGATCTTCCCCCTCGCCTGGCCGAGCATGCTCGCAAAACTCATTGCCTGCTGAGCCGCGGCCGGAACGGCCAGGGCGACGGTTGCGATGAGCGTCGGTATGATTTTTTTCATTTCAGCCTCCTGAATACTCGTTATGACTTAGCCGGCCGCTGCGGGACGAACGCCGGTCCGCCGCTGTAGCCGGGATCCTTAACGTAACCTTGGTACGGAACGTAGCGGTAGCCGGTCAGGCCCTGCATGGCCCGGCGGCCGCCGTCGTCCTTTAAAGGGAAGTAGCCGAAGCCGGCCGAATAGCCGTAGCCCGGACGGTAGGGCGGCGACGTGTACTGATAGCCCGGCACGTTCTGCGCGATGCCGCCGTTGGCGCGCTGGGCGCGCGACTCATTGCCCCGGTAATCGCCCGGATAGCCGAAGCCGATCTGGGCGTAGTGGCTGTAGGCAGCCGGCATCGCATAGCCCGGCATGTCGTAGGTCTGCGACCGGTTCCGGTAAACCGGGATACGCTGGTCCCCGTAGGGGCTGTCGAGGTAGCGGGTGACATAGGGATACTTCGGGCCAATCACGTCGGCGACGGCGGCGCGGACATTATTGACCGTCGCCTCGACGTCGTTGAGGAAGTTGACGAATTTATCGCCCCAGGTCGGGTTGCGGCGCGGCGGGTAGTAGCCGTAGGGATTGCCCTGTCCGGGAAATCCCGGATAGCCGCCGCGATAGAAGGGATTGCCCTGATTATAAAGAGGCGAGGGCGGCAGATTCTGAAACCCGCTGGGCCGTGGATTGTAGCGAACGGGGTACGGCGTGTAGCCATAGGGCAGCCGGGGATTGTAGCGGGTACTGCTCTGATACGGAACGCCGGGCCGCGGGTTCAGGTTCGGATAGGAATTGTACGGATTGGGATTGCGCACCGGATTGCGGTTATAGCCGCCGTCCCGGCGCGGCGGCGGCGTGAAAAAGGGCGTCGCGGTCACCGGCACGGCATTGCGCGAACGGCTGAGACTGGAGTCGAAGTAGCTGGTGTACATCTTGGCGGCATCCGCCGGCGAGTAAGGATTGGCCATGGTCTCAAGGTCCATCATCATGGCCTCACCCGTAGTGGAACCCATAACCTCGAACGAAGCCCGCGCCGGGGAAGCGCCCAGCGTCAGCGCGAGGATCAGGCCCGAGATCAGCTTGATTTTCATCATCCTTCCTCCTTACATCCCGTCATTTGGCAAATAAAAAACGGGATCACCGCATGCAGCAGTTACTACTGCATTCGGTGATCCCGTGGGTACACCCCGCAAGGCGGGGTCGCGTTTCACCCCGGGGCTAGTCCCCCAGGTTACACGAGTTGCGGCTCAGCTGCGTCGCAAAGAACAATACGTCTCTACGTCCTACAATGATTATAGCACGAAAGGCCTGTGAATGTAAGAGACATTAGGCCCATATCGATCTTCCCCAAAGGGCCTATACGGGCATATGTTATAATCGGCCCGATCCATGACCGACGAAATACCGGAAAACCGGGTCAAAACAGCCATTCAGGGGATTCTGGGAGCTCTGGCCGGGGCGCTGATCGGACATGGCGCGGTCGCTCTATCGCAAATCCTGACAGCCCGCACCGCTTCGCTGAGGCCGCCCGACGCCCCGACCTTCTTCACCCTGGCCCTCTACACCGCCTGCCTTTACGGCGGATTGGGCGCCGGGATATTTCGCGGACCGGAGCGCCTGCGGGGAGCGGTCAAAGGCTTCGGTACGGCCGCAGTTCTAATTGCCGCCCCCCTGATTCCGGCGACCTATCTGCTGCGGACCGGCGGCGGCGGAGCAGCAAACTATGCCTTCGTGCACCTGCTGGTATACATGGGAGCATCCTTGGCTACGGTCTGGGTGCTGGGAGCGGGAGCGCGCAATCAAGGGCTGCTGCGCGGCTGGAAAGCCGGCTTGGGCGCGGTACTCGGCGCGTTGGCGGCGCAAATACTCTCGGCCGTCATCAGCGCCATCCTGCCCGGCCTGCGCGTTTATCCGCTGGGGCCGCTGCCGCCGCCGGCCATGCTCATTGAAGCGATCCTCTGCGGCGCCTTGGTCGCGCTCGGCATCCGCCTGCTCGCGCCCGCCGAAAAAGACTAGCGCCCGGCGGGCCGGCCGCCCTTGCGCGGGTCGCTGGCGCCGATGAGGCGCTTCCCGTCGCGCTGCACGACCTGGCATACGCCCGAGCCGTCATATTCCTTCATCTGGTGGCCGCGGCCGGAGAGCACGGAACGCACGGCGGCGCTGAGACCCGGCTCGTAGCGCAGCACGTCCGGGCTCCACTGGTGATGGATGCGGGGCGCCGCCACGGCGGCGTCCGGGCGCTCGGAAAAATCCACGATCCGCAGCAGGGTCTGCAGAGTCGCCGTGATGATGCGCGGCCCGCCGGAGGCGCCCGCCGCGATGACGGCGCGGCCGTCTTTGAGCAGCATGGTCGGGCTCATGCTGGAGAGCGGTCTTTGCCGCGAATGGATGACGTTGCGCTCCGACATCAGCAGGCCGAACTCGTTGGGCACGCCGGTCTTGACCGCGAAGTCATCGAGCTCGTTATTAAGGATAATCCCCGTCCCGTGAGGGACGACATAGGAGCCGAAATACAGGTTGATCGTTTCGGTGGCGGCGACGGCGTTGCCGTCCTTGTCGATCACGCTGTAATGCGAGGTCCCGCCGTCGTCGCCGAGCCAGCGCCGGCCGTACTCCGTGGCGTCGCTCACCCGGTCCGGCCGGATCGCCGCGCGCACCTTGGCGGCATGCTCGCTCGAGATCATGCGCGCGACGTCCGCGCTGACCTCGGGATGAAAGTCGGCGTCGCCGAGATAGGCGGCACGGTCGGCGAAGGCATGCTTCATGCTCTCGGCGAGCACGTGGTAGTAGTCGGCCTCCGGCGTCGTCTTGGGGTCGTAGCCGCCGATGACGTTGAGCACCTGCAGCAGGCAGGCGCCTCCGGAGCTGGGCGGCGGCATGCCGATAACATCGTAGCCGCGGAAAGTCCCCCGCAGCGGCTTGCGCACCTTCACCTCATAAGTTCCCAGGTCGAGCGCCGTCATCGGCCCCAGCTGGGTGCGCATATCATCGAGGATGCGGCGTGATATCACTCCTTTATAGAAAGCATCGGCGCCGCCGTCGGCCAGCAGACGCAGGGTCTTGGCCAGCTCCTCCTGCTTCAGGCGCTCGCCGACCCGGTACGGTTCGCCGTCTTTGAGATAGATCCTGGCTATCTCCTGGTACAGCGCCTTCTCCTCCGGATGTTCCTTAATATACGCCGCCAGCTTGCTCATCGCCTCATGCGTATGCTCGTCGACCCGAATTCCCTCCCAGGCAAGCTGGATGGCGGGCTGCAGCACCTCATGCAGGCTCTTGGTTCCGTAGTTCTCAAGCGCGTAGGCCAGGCCTTTGACTTGTCCCGGAACGCCGACCGCCCAATGTCCGCGCACGGTCTTACCCTCGATGATATTTCCCTGCTCGTCGAGGTATTTGTCGGCGCTGGCGGCCAGCGGCGCGGCCTCCCGGTAATCGAGGACGACCGGCTCCTTGCCGACGCGGTGAATAATCATGAAGCCGCCGCCGCCGATACCCATGCTGTAGGGCCGGGTTACGGACAGGGCGAAGGAGGTGGCCACCGCCGCGTCCACCACGTTGCCGCCGTGCGCCAGCATACCGGCGCCGGCCTTGGAAGCCAGGGGATGATCCGCCGCGACCATATACTTGTCGCCGGATTCGGCCCACTTGGCGAGGCCGGGCGCGCGGGCCGCTCCCGCACAGCCGGCCAGAGAAAGTACCGCGCCCAGAAGGACGAGCGCCGGCCGCCTCACAGCCGGCCGCCGATCCGCCGCCCGGCGACGAAGGTCGCCGTGACCGCAGCCCGGTGCCCGCGATAGACCAGCCGCGCGACGGCCTTGACCGGATCGGCTTTGCCGTCGGGAAAGCCGGTGTCGTAAACGGCCGGGTCGACGACGACGAAGTCCGCTTCTTTGCCGGGCGCGAGAGAGCCGATGCGGCCGCTCAGGCGCAAGGCGCGCGCGCCGCCCAAAGTCGCCATATAGAACGCTTCGGAGGCATAGAGCCCGCGCGCCTTCTTGTGCAGCCCATGCGCCCGGGCCAGGCGCTGGCCGTAGACCGCCTGGCGCATGACGTCGAACATGCAGAGGCTGGGCCCGGCGGCGACGTCCGAGCCGAGCGCCGTCGCGATGCGGCCGGCGCGCAGGCGGCCCAGATCCGCGATGCCGCTGCCCAGAAAAGCATTGGAGCCGGGGCAGTGAACCACATTGGCGCCGAAGCGCTCGATAAGCTTAAACTCGCTCTCTGTCAGCCAAACGCCATGCGCCAGCAAGGTCCGCGGCCCGAGGACGCCCAGGTGGGCGTATATCTCGGTATAGCTTTTACTCTCGGGGAAGACCCGGCGAATGGCCTCCAGCTCGCCCTTGTTCTCGGCGAGGTGGGTCTGGATATAGGCGCCGTACTCATCGGCGAGCCGGCCGGCGCGGTACATTATCTTGGGCGTGCAGCTGAGCGCGAAGCGCAGCGTAAAGGCGTAGAGCAGGCGCCCGTTGGCCGCCCCATGCCACGTGCGGCACAGCTCCTCGCTCTCCCTGAGCGATGTCTCGGTGCGGCTGGTGCGGCGGTCGGCGCGGGAGTAGTCCTTGTCGTAGGAGTGCACGTCCATCATGACCTTGCCCATGATCACGCGCAGGCCGGCGTCCCGCGCGGCCTTAAAGCAAGTATCGGTCGACTCTTTCCAGATCGCCGTATTCACGCAGCCGGTGGTGGTGCCGTGGGCGATCATGTCGCCGAAGAAGCGCTCGGCGGTACGCCGCGCCGTGGCGCCCTTGAAGGAGGACTCCAGCGGGAAGATGCGCTGCTTGAGCCAGGGCAGGAGCTCGAGGCCGTCGTTGGCCACCGCGGGATACTGGCTGGCGTGGCAGTGAGCGTCGATGAGGCCGGGGATCGCCAGCAGGCCGCGCAGGGCCCGGGCGCCGCGCAGGCCGGAGCGCCGCCCGGACGTCACGGCCCGCACCTCGCTGATACGCCCCTGCCTGTCCACCGACAGCAGAGCGTCGGGCCGGTACACCAGGCGGTCCTTCTCGTCGAAAGTGAGAATCCCGATGCGGTAGCGCTGCGGCTTCACGCCCGTAGTATATATAAAAGAAAACCCCGCGCGGTTCACGCGCGGGGTTCCCGCAAGCTGTTGTCGTACTAGTCGGCCAAGTGGCTGTAGGAGATCACGAACGGCGTGCTTTCGCGGGTCCCGGTCGGCTTCGAGGAAAACAGCACCCCCAGGTTTGACGGATCGCCCGTCGACGTCGCGTACAGGTTCATCGGGCTGGCTTCGATCTGTCCGCCGGCGAGGAAGTACATGCCTTTGTGGATGCCCACCCGAGCCTGGTCCTGGTTGATCGTCACCTGGAACACCAGCGTGGGCTCGCCGACCAGATCGTAGTCGAGCTCGACGGACTTGGCGAATTTGCGGGGGTCGATACGGCACTCGGTCAGGACGGAAACGCCTTTACCGTACAGCCTATTCACATTAGCCCACATCTCACTGCCGTTCTTCGCGCGGCACTTGTACTTCCAAGCGCTGCCGTCCTTTCGGTGTATAGTCAACCGCAGCGAAGACTTGCTGGCGAGACGCCGATTTGCCATATCGACCCCCAAATCGTATTCGACCTCATAGGACTCCCAACCGTAGCGGCTGGCGAACTCGATGAAGCGGCCGGTGGGCGCGAAGCCGCCCTTGTCCTTGATCTTGAAGCGCTGCTCGGCGGCGGCCGGCAGGGCGAAAATGCATACGGCGAGGAGCGCCAGGATCGATCGCTTCATGGGAATCTCCCGCCTCTTGGAGGCGGCCGCAGGTCGAAGGTCCCAAACGAAACGATGTCCTTTTTCGCTGGTTTTCTGCCCCTTCGGCTCTCGGCGCTGCGTCATACTTCAACCATAATGTAATGACGTTAAGCGCCTATTAACAAACTGTTAAATAAATGTTACAGACCCTTGAGACCCTCCTGATCAGCTTTTCGGCCAGCTGCCTGTCGGCAACGGCCCTTCTTGAGATAGCTGATAAACTGCTGGATTTTATTGCATTTTTGTAAATATCTACCGGAGATTTTTGGGACGAAAAACGACCCGTCGCAAGCGGCGGGTCATGCTGGCGCAGCCGGGAGTTTCAACCTATGTATTCAAGCCGGCCTTCCAATTATGTAATATTGCTCAATTGCCCGATGGTGTAATGGTAACACACCTGCCTCTGGAGCAGGTATTCTAGGTTCGAGTCCTAGTCGGGCAACCATCTTGCAGAACGATGCCCTTCGGCCCAAAGGTCGAAGGGCATTTTGTATGTGAACTCAACTCTTTTTCCATGAAGAAAAAGGTTCGAGCAGACACAATCGACGAGTTCCCGCTTTTCCAGCGGACTTGCGGATAAGTATAGAGTTTCCAAGCGTTCTGAGAGTTCGAGCACTTTTCTGGCTGACGGCAGGTAAGAGGCCGGGCCGGATTCCTCCAAATTCTTCGCCTTCTCCTCCATGCCGACCTTTTCCAACTGCCACTCGCTGTTCTTCTTCGTCCACAAGTCCTCAGGTATCTTGCCATCAAGCTTATCGGTGTAGGCTTGGTCGATGCGCGTCTTGAGCCGCCCTATCTCCTGCTTCATGAGAGTCAACTGTGTGACCTTGGCTGTCGCTTCGTCCCCGGATTCCATCCCAAGTTCGTCCATGATGAAGTTCGCCATCTCGGGCGTGAGTTGCACCGCCTTGAGTGCTTCACGAAATTGCTTATCGAGTTCTTCGAGGCGAACATATTTTGACTCAGGGCAAATGCCGGGCTTTCGGACGCCCGTGCAGTGCGCGTACACAAACCTCTTTTTCTTGACCTCGAAGGTCACGGCCCGATGCTCGTCGCAGTGGCCGCACTTCATAAGCCCCGCGAACGGA
>JBDRPD010000033.1:0-50912 GCA_043827405.1 Elusimicrobiota bacterium
GGCCGCCGCCCGCCGGCGGAAGACGCCGCGGGAGCCGGAAGCGGCGGCTTCGCCGCTCGCGCCGGCTTCCAGCACGCCGGCTCATCCTCGCGGCCGGGAGGATATCCGCGCCGAGCAGGCGGCGGATCAAGGCGCGAAAGGTCTTAAGGACGGGGATTTCGCCCAAGTGATGCGCAAGGCCCGCCGCCGGGCCAAGCTGACGCCGGTTGAGAGCGCCTTTATCCGCCGCAGCCACGCGCGCGCCCTGGAAAAAACGGAGAAAGCGATGGACCAAGCCGCCGCCCAGGGGGTGGTTCTGCCCGTGCGGGAAATGGCGAGCGCCGTACCGACGGCGACCTCCGGCGTCGATCCCCGCGCGCAGCGGGACAAGTCGGCTGCGCTTCTGGATCCCCGTACGACATGGCCCTGCGCCGGCCGGGTTTCGTACGAGTTCGGCCCGTCGGATTTCCATCTCAGCCCTCCGCGGACCTATAAAGGGTGGAACTACGCGCACTTTCACTCAGGGTTGGACGTGGCCGCGCCTCGCGGCACGGCGCTCGGCGCCATCGCCGCCGGCAAGGTCACGCACGTCCAGCGCCATCAGAGCGGTCTGGGCATGCACGTGATCATCGCGCACACCGACGGCAGGGTGAGCACCTACGGGCACCTCGACGTGGGCCAACGGGCGCCGACGGTGAAGCCGGGGCAGCTTGTTCGCCCGGGCCAGAAGATCGGCTACATCGGGATGACCGGCACGACCACGGGCCCCCACGTGCACCTGATGATCAAGAAGAACGGGGACTTGGTCGATCCGCGCACCATTCTGCCGCGGTCCCGCTGACGGCGGACTTAGCGCGCGCCGACCGTATAGGGCCGCGGGTTGCAGAACTCGCCGCGTCCCCCGAAAAGATCGATGATCGCCGCCCGGAGCCAGTAGCTCCCGCGCGGCAGCTGCGCGATCTTCTGGACGTCGATTTTCGGCTTGGCGAAGGCGTCGACGGAGCGGTCGAATAGTAGCTGCGTGAACTCCCGGTCGCGCGCGATCTGGAGGTGGTAGGCGGCGACGGGATTGTCGCCGCCGGCCGCGCGCAGCTGCGACGTGTCGAGAGTGGTGCCGGGCGGTTTTTCCGCCTGCAGCTTGACCGGCTCCGTCGGAACGCCGTCAAGCGATATGCGGGTCTCGTAGCCGGCGGACACGATAACCTGCCGGCGTCCCTTTAGGTCGCTGACGTCGGCCTCGCCGGAGGTGACGCGGACCACGGTTGAGCGGTCCTTCTTCTGCGCGACGTCGAACGACGCGTTTTCTCCGCGCGGCCGGATGACGGCGCTTTCCGTTTGGACCGGCTTCTGCGCCGATAGGACCGCGCCCTGGAACAGGCGCAGGTGCTGCTCGGCCGCTTTTGGCGCTTTGAGGATGACCATCGAGAGCGGGGCGACCCTCAGCTCCTTACCGTCCGGGAAGCGTACGCGCGCCCAGGATTCGCGGCGGGTCCTCAGGCCCGTATTATGGCGCAGCTGCCGGCCCTCTTCCACCTGCTTCCAGGCGGCCTTGTTCTCCTCGCGGGTCAGCACCGTGCCGACCGCGCGCACCAGCGTTCCCAACGGGTGCGGCTGCGGCTGAGCGCACCTTGCCGGCGGCGCCCATAGCGCCGCCGACAGGATGGAGCCAAGACCGACCGCCGTTCGGAAAACCCGCATTCATATGTGATAGCAGGCGCTGCGGGAGCTGTCGATTCACAGCGGTGATACCTACGGTAACACCAATGTTACATTTGGTCCGGCGCCGAGACGCCGAGCAGGCCGAGGCCGTCCTTGATGACGACCGCGACGCCGTCGCACAGCGCCAGCCGCGCCCTGGAGAGCTCCGGCTGCGCCGGGTCGAGCACCTTGCACTGCTCGTAGAAGGCGTGGTAGAGGGTCGCCAGCTCGCCGAGATAGGTCGGCAGGGCATGCGGCGAGAGGTCGCGTTCGCAGACCCGCAGGACATCGGGGAACCACGCCAGCTTGACGAGGAGCGCCCGTTCGGATGGGTGGGTGAGAAGCCGGAGTTCGTTCGCCGACGCCTGGTCGGGCGCGACGCCCTTGGCCGGCGCCTCGCGGAAGATCGAGCGGATGCGCGCGTGGACGTACTGCACGTAGTAGACGGGGTTTTCCTGCGTCTGCTTCTTGGCCAGCTCGATGTCGAAGTTCATGTGCGCCGTGGGCGAGTGCTTGGCGAAGAAGTAGCGGCAGGCGTCGACGCCGACGTCTTCGAAGAGCTCGCGCAGCGTCACGAACTCGCCCGCGCGCTTGGACATCTTGACGGCCTCCTGGCCGCGGAACAGCCGCACCAGCTGGTGGAGGATGATCTTGAGCGTTCCTTTGGCGCGGCCCAGGGCGGTCATCGCATCCTGCATGCGCGCGCAGTAGCCGTGATGGTCCGCGCCCCAGATATCGATGAGCTCCCGGTGGCCGCGGTCGAGCTTGTCTTGGTGATAGGCGATATCGGCCAGGAAGTAGGTCGGGCGGCCGTCGGAGCGGACGAGGACGCGTTCTTTATCGTCCGCGGAATCCCCGTCTGCGGCGGCCAGCCAGACGGCGCCGTCCCGGTCCTTGACGCGGCCCAGCTCTTTGAGCTTGGCGAGCGTATTCTCCACCGCTTGCCGGCGGTGGAGCTCCGATTCGCGGAACCAAAGGTCGAAAATTGTGCCAAAATCCCGCATGTCGGCCTGATGGGCGGCGAGCATGCGTTCCACCGCGAAGCGCGAGAACTCCGCCGGCGTCCATCGCGCGGCTTCCGGAGGGGCGGCCGCGGCGAGGTCCTTGATGTAGTCGCCCTGATACCCGTCTTCCGGAACGGCCGCTTTGTCGTAACGCGCCTTGACCGACAGGCCAAGGAGCTCGACCTGGCGGCCGGCGTCGTTAACGTAGTTTTCGGTCGCGACCGCATGGCCGCGCCGTCGCAGGATGCGGGCGAGCGAGTCGCCGAGCGTCGCCGCCCGGCCGGAGGCCAGGTGCACCGGTCCCGTGGGGTTGGCGGATACGAACTCCAACAGAATGCTGCGCGGCTTGAGGCCCGGCTCGCGGCCGTGCTCTTGCGGAGCCTTGAGGATGGCGGCCAGATTGCCGGCCAGGGCCTCGGGGCTGAATGAGAAGTTGATGAAGCCCGGAGGTACGCTCTGTGCCGTCCCCGGAGCGCGGATTTTGTCCGCGATCGCCTGCGCCGCGTCCAGCGGCCGGCATTTGGCGGCCTTGCCGGCGGCCAGTGGCGTCGGGATCGATACGTCGGTTTCGACATGCGGCGGCGGCACGGTGAAAACGACGGGCAGCGCTTTGCTGATTCCCGCCTCCTCGCTCCAGGCGTCGACCGCCGCCTGGGCGGCGGCGCGCAGTTCGTCGAGGATCACGGCTGCTTCGGCTGTCCGACTTGGAGTAGGGCGCGGAGGTTCGCGGCGTCATGCGCCTTGGCGAGCGCCTCCTGCGGTTCGACCAGGTTCTGCTTGACGAGGAAGGCGAGGTGCTGGTCCATGGAGATCATTCCGTGCTTGGCTCCCGATTCGATCGCGCCGTAGAGCATATGGGTCTTGCCCTCCCGGATCAGGCTGCCGACGGCGGAGGACATGATCATGACTTCGCGCGAGCAGACCCGGCCCTGCCCGCCCTTTTTCGTCATCAGGACCTGGCTGATGACGGCCTTCAACGTCGTCGAGACCTGGACCCGGATCTGCTCCTGCTGGCTCGGCGGGAAGACGTCGATGATGCGGTCGATCGAGGTCGGCGCGTCCTGCGTGTGCAGCGTGGCGAAGCAGAGGTGGCCGGTCTCGGCGGCCGAGAGCGCGAGCTTGATCGTTTCCAGGTCGCGCATCTCGCCGACCAGAATGACGTCGGGGTCCTGGCGCAAGGCGTGGCGCAGGGCCTCGCCGAAAGACTTCGTATTCTGTCCGACCTCGCGCTGCAGAACGATCGACTGCTTGTCGTCGTAAACAAACTCGATCGGGTCCTCGATCGTGAGAATCGACTTGCGCTGGGTCGCATTGATCGTTTCGACGAGACTGGCGAGAGTTGTGGATTTCCCCGAGCCGGTCGGCCCGGTCACCACGACGAGGCCGCGCGGTTCGTTAAGCAGCTTGAGGACCGACGGCATCAGCCCGATCTCCTGCGGCGTCGGAATCTTGGACGGGATGACGCGGAAGACGGCGCCCACGCCCTTGCGCTGCTGGTAGACGTTGACGCGGAAGCGTGAGACCCCCGTCAGGGCGATGGAGCAGTCAAGCTCCATATCCGCCTCAAAGCGCGCGCGCTGGCCCTCATAGAGAACCGAGTAGACCATCTTCCTTGTGTCCTCTTCGGACAGCGCCGGCAGGTTCGGGACCGGCAGAATCTCTCCGTGCAGCCGGATCATCGGGGGGCGGCCGACGACGATATGAACGTCGCTGGCGCCCGCCTGGACTGCGGATTTAAGCACGTCCGTCAGTTCAGCCATGGGCGCGTCTCCGGGCGGGGGGTTTCTTGCCGGCGGCCTTCGTCTTTTTCTTTTTTGCGCCAGCCTTCTTTTCGCTCGCCGGCTTCTTCTTCGTTTTCTTTACTGCCGGCTTCTTTTTCTCCGGCTGCGGCATCCACTCGACCGGACGCGCGTCGTGGAACAGCTTGTCGAGAGCGTAGAAATCGCGCGCTTTGGGATGCATGAGATGGACCAGCAGCCCGCCGTAGTCGAGCACGCGCCAGACGTCGCTCTGCCGGCCGTCGCGGTGGTTGATCTTCACGCCGCCGTCTTTGAGCCGCATGCGGATCGCCTCTTCGATAGCCCGCATGTGAGGGGAGGAGGTCGCGCTGACGAGGAGCAGGTAGTCGGCGATGGAGCTGACCGGGCGGATATGCAGCAGGAGAATTTTCTCGCCTTTCTTGTCGTCGGCGGCGAGTGCGGCCTGCGTCGCGATGTTCTTAAAGTGCCGGCCTTGCTGCTGTGGTGTCGGGCTCATTTTAATACTCTCCGCCGAGGTGGTGCACGTTTTTTTGCAGCCGCGCCCGCATGGCGTCTTCCGTGCGGTAGCCGATATTTTCGAGCGCCGAGGTGATCAGGCGCGCGGTCGTTGTCATGGTGCGGGTGAATTCGTTGCGCTCTTCGCCGTCGAGCGGCGGCTGGCGGTGGAAAATGAGAAAGCCCATGACGCGCTTCTTCCCGGGAAAAATGACCTGATAGGTCGAGTCGTCGGTCCAGCTGCTGCTGTGCGGCGACTCGCTGATCGGCAGCGAATCCTTGACCGACTCGTAGTCGCCCTCAACGTCGATGAGGTCCATCTCGGCGTTGAACTCGTTGTAGACATAGGCGCCGGCGGACCAGTCGCCTTCGAGGTACTGCATGATGCGGGTCATGACCCGGTCCAGCAGGTCCTTCGGGCTCTCGAAGGACTCCAGCAGCAGCTGGCTGAGATCGTAGAGCAGCGTCAGTTCGTTGGATGAGTTGCGCAGCCGGCCGGAAAGCACCTCAACGAGCTGGGCGAAAAATCCCATCGCCAGCTCGGGATTGGACTTAAGCCAGGCATCGAGCTCGCTGCGGCCCAGGCGCAGGAGCACGCTGTCGCCGGAGGCGATGGCGTCGGCTGAGCGGCTGACCTTCTCAATGAGCGCCATTTCGCCGAAGCAGTCGCCGGGCCCGAGGATCGCGAGCTCCTTGAACGTCGTTTCTTTTTTGTCCTGAGTGCGCAGCTTCTTGGCGATGCGGACGTGCCCCTGGGAGATGAAGTAGAGGCTGTCGCCCTGCGAACCTTCCTCGAATACGATGCCGCCGTCGGAAAAGTTCTCGGGCACCAGAAAGTCCCCGAGTTTCGTCAGCTGATCGTCCGGGATAGATGAGAGCAGTTTGACCGTTTTGAGCAAGCCGAGCTTCTCTTGGTCGTCCATGCCGTCGCCCTCACATAGAAACGGCTTTATTGACGTCGATCCTGCGCCCGGTCAACTGTTCGAGGTTCTTGATGCTGTGGGCGCGCTTGGCGGCTTCCTCAAGGCCGATCAGGCCCTGCTTGACCAGATGGGCCAACGCCTGGTCCATCGACTGCATACCGGCCTTGGCCCCGGTGTCGATGGCGCCGTAAATCATGTGGTTCTTGCCCTCGCGGATCAGGTTCGAGATGGCCGGCGTGGTGATCATGATTTCGCGGGCGGCGATGCGGCCGCCCCCGTCAGCGCGCGGCAGGAGCAGCTGGCTGACCACGCCCTGCAGCGTTACCGAGAGCTGGACGCGGATCTGGGTTTGCTGGTGCGGGGGGAAGACGTCGATAATGCGGTCGATCGTCGACGGGGCGTCTTTGGTGTGCAAAGTGCCGAAGCAGAGGTGGCCGGTTTCCGCCGCCGTGATGGCGAGGGAGATCGTCTCAAGATCGCGCATTTCTCCGACGAGGATGACGTCGGGGTCCTGCCGCAGCGCGCCTTTGAGGGCGGCGCCGAAGCTCTTGGTGTTCTGTCCGACCTCGCGCTGGCGGAATATGGATTTCTTCGATTCGTAGACGAATTCGATAGGGTCCTCGACGGTGAGGACGTGGTGGCTGAACTTCTGGTTGATCATCTCGATCATGCAGGCCAAAGTCGTGGATTTGCCCGAGCCGGTCGGGCCCGTCACCAGGACGAGTCCGCGCGGCAGATTGGAAAAGTTGATGATGGACGGGGTCAGCCGCAGCTGCTCCGGCGTCGGGATAACCGAGTTGATGACGCGCATCACGGCTTCCACGCCGTTTCTCTGCAGCAGGACGTTGACGCGAAAGCGCGCAAAGCCCTTGACGGCGAACGAGCAGTCGAGCTCCCAGTGCTCCTCGAATTTGGCGCGCTGTTCCTCATACAGGATCGAGTAGATCAGCCGCTTGGCCTCATCCGCGGAAAGGGGATTAAAGCCCGGGATCTCCTGAATCTCGCCGTCCACGCGCATGATGGGAGCGCGGCCGATGACGATGTGGATGTCGCTCGCTCCTGAGCCGACGGCCTGCTTGAGGATTTCTACCAATTCCATAATGCGCCTCCTACGGCTAAGACTTGGTTAATTCCGTACAGCGGGTGTAGTCCCTGCCCAGCATAACGGTGATATCGGTTCGCGGCGTCTCTTCCATGGCGGTCAGGACATTGCTGTCCCGGCAGCCGAGCGCCCGCAAAACGGCGCGCGCTGCCTCGTAGCGCCCGGTCTTGTCGACGACGCGCAACTCCTGCTGCAGGGTCTGCGAGTTGCCGAAATGCAGTACGTCAAACCCCTGCAATCGTAGTATTTTTGTCGCTTTCAAGGCGACTCCGGGTTCTTCGGTGGCGTTGAGAATTTCCACCTTGGCCGCCTCGTTCGTGTCCTGCGCCGACGTTCCGTTCGCGCGCTTGTTGAGCCACTGGAGGAAATGGGGCTGCAGCCCGGGCGCCGGGAGACTGGACAAGCGGATATTCTCCTGCCGTATGCGCTGGAATTCGCGCGCGGCGATGAGGAGATCGTACGGGCCCCAGCGGGTCTGTTCGGCGGCCAGCAGTGCGCGCGCCGCCGCCGCGAATTTCGGCCAGTAGAGGGTGCTGGATAAAATACCGATGACCGAGCGCTTCATTTCTACGGGGAAAGCGGGCCGCGCGTCCGGCGGCAGCTCCAGGTCCAGCCAGAACGCATGCTTCGGCCAAAAGCCCTCCCCGTCCGTTCCGGCGCGCCGCACCAACTGCAGCGCGGCCTCGCCCATCGCCCGCGCGGCGCGGGCGGGGTCGCCGGCGGCGGCGTAGGCCTCGCCGTAGACGTCCGCGAGCGTGCGGTCGCGCCGGCCTTCGCCGGGCGTCATCTCCGCCGGCGCGGCCGGCGGGATCAGGACCAGCTCCAGGGCGCCGGCGGGAGCGCTGTATATGAGGTAGTACAGCGCCGGCGGAACGGTCTTCCCTTGACCGGCAAAGCGCGCCGACAGCAGACCATGTACGGGCCGGGACAGCGCCAGCTCGCCGGCCAGCTGCGACCGCTGCTGGCAGAGGATCGCCGCCAGCACCACGGCCAGTGCCGAGAGCGCCAGGATTCTGCCCGCGGTGTCCCGGCGCGTCATCCTTCCCCGACCAGCTTGTTCCAGACGCCGACGCCGGAGCTGTGCAGCCAGCCGTCGAGGCGGAGCACGTAGGTTAGTTTCGTGCGCACCGTCTCCTTGAAGCCGGCGTCCAAATCCTGGAGCGCCAGGCGCCGGATGGCGGCGGCCTCGGGAAAACGCCGGTCGAGCGAGCAGGCGTCGGCGGTGAAGACGAGCCGGTCCAGCGGCGACATCAGCAGGTCGCCGAGCGTGTGCTTGCGGATTGCGCACAGGATCGCCGGGGTTTCGATGCCGTATTCGCGCCGCGCCACATCTTCTCCTATGTGGGCGTGAAAGAGGGAGGGCTGATGGCGGGCAATCTCGCTCGCCAGCGGGACGCTTAGACGGTTGTCGCGCACGTAGCGCGCCATATCCGCGGCCGGCATCTTTTGCCCGCAGTCGTGCAGCAGCCCCGCGAGGACCGCATTTTCCAAATCCAAGCCGTGGCGCCGCGCCAGTTCCAGCGCCATGCGGGCGACCGCCAGCGAATGCCGGAACAGTGGCGGCGGCAGCGCGGACTTCAGGCGCTTGTGGATATCGAGTCCGTAGAGGCCGCGGCGCGTGATGCGGCTGCGGACCGCGTTGGGCAGCCAGTCCCCGACCTGCTCTCCGGCCAGCAGGCGTGCCCGCACCTCGGTCGACGATATGTCGGGAAAAACCCCGGGCAGTATTTCGTAGGGGGGCAGGCCCAGCCCCGCATGCGGCAGCGGCGCCCGCGGCCGCCGGCCGATCAAGAACCGGGACAGGTCGCGGATCTCGCTGGTGTGCTTCCATTTACGGAAGTTTAAGGTACTGTCGGAGCCGAGGAGGAAATAAAGCTGCGCCTCGGGATGCTGTCGTGCGAAATAGCGGAGCGTCTCATAGGTGTACGTCATGCACCCGCGCGCCAGCTCGAATCGGGAGAGCTCGACCAGGCGGCGCTCCCGCCGGGTTAGACCTTTTTCGAGCGCGAGGGCCGCCATCTTTTCCCGCTCGGCGCCGTCGGCACGGGCGGGATGCTTCAGCGGTGAATGGAAAGCGGGCACGACGTACGCCTGCGCGGGCTTGATCTGCCGGAGCGCCGCCTTAAGCATTCGCATGTGGCCGGTATGCGGCGGATCGAAACTGCCGCCGTAGATGAGTACCCGCGCGCGTCGATGGTCCATGTGCGGATGCCGCGCTAGAGGACTTCCCTGATCATTTCCGGCCGCGGCTGCGGGATGACGACCCGGTCCGACAGCAGGCCCTTCTTCCCCGCGCTGTCGGCGGCGGCGGCGACCGCCGCGTTCACGGCGGCGACGGGTCCGGTCAGCACGACGTAGGCCTTGCCGCCCAGAGCCATCGCCAGCTTGATGTCGACCAGCTTGACGTGCGCGGCTTTGACCGCGGCGTCCGCGGCTTCGATCAAGGAAGCCACCGAGAATGTTTCGACGAGTCCCAGCGCTTCGATCTCGCCGACCACGGCCGTGCCTTCGATCGCCGGGAAGACATCGGGATGGATGTTCGGGATCACGAACTGATCGACCAAGGCTTCCTTGGCGCGGGCGGCGCCGGCGTCCACGGCCGCCCGTACATCCGCGACTTCTCCGGCGGCCAGGCAGATATACTTGCCCGGGCATATCGTGCGCGCGAGCAGCAGGCGTATATTGGCGGCTTTGAGCATGGTGTCGCCGACGTCATAGCCGCGCACCATGGAACTGGTTTCGACGCCTCCGATGGAATTCAGCATGGCTAAGCCTCTATAGTGACGGCGGCGCCGACCGCCCGGACCGTCCCGCCGATGCTGGCATGGACTCGGGCGCCGAGCGCGTTGGGTGGCGGCTCGCCGATCACGTCTCCTTTGTTGACCTTCTGTCCGGCGCGCACGACGGCCTCGGCCGCGGCGCCCAGGTGCTGCTTGAGCGGGATGCGCACGCTCGGGAAATCCCGGCCGGCGGCGATGAGGGGGGCCTTTTTCTTGTAAGCGGACAGTCCCAGGCGTTTGGTCAGCCTTTCGACCGGCACCTTGCGGTACTCTATTAGTGAATGCGCTTGGGGTGTCTGCCCGGTGTTGAGCTTGGAGTTCTTCCAGGTTACGCCTGTTTCCCGGAGATCGGCCTTGCCTGAGACGCAGACGTTCTTCGGATCTAGGTTCTCGGGGCAGGCGTAGAGGCTGCATAGGGAACACTCGCAGCAGAGGAGCGCCCATTCGCTGAGCAGATTCTTCTTCGCCCCGGCAAACGACAGGCTCCGCATGACGCGGTGCGGTTCGATGGCATAGCCCAGCAGGTAGCGCGGGCAGAACTGCGTGCACAGCGAGCACTGGTCGCAGGCGGCGCGGCCGATGCGCGAGAACTGTTCCCGGGACGCTGATTTCCGTCGAATCAAGTGATGGTTTTTCGACAGGACGATAAGGCCGCCGGTCGTCTTGGTGACGGGCGCCTCCAGGTCGGTCGTGACACGGCCCATCATCGCGCCGCCGTCGATGACCGCGATGTCCTCTATGGCCGCGCCGCCTGCGCAGGCGATCGCCTCGGCGATGGAGACGCCCACGGGAAGGCGCAGGGTGCAGGGGCGTTTGACCGCCCCGGCCACGGTCAGAAAGGTTTCGGTGACGGGGATGCCTTGCGACGCGCGGAAGACGTTTAAAAGCGACTCGACGTTGTTGACGA
Source organism: Elusimicrobiota bacterium (assembly GCA_043827405.1). Lineage (GTDB taxonomy): Bacteria > Elusimicrobiota > Elusimicrobia > UBA1565 > UBA1565 > JBDRPD01. Next base: position 10,649 of record JBDRPD010000033.1, read on the forward strand.
CGGTTCCCACCTGGAGGGGGATGCCGCCGGGTGGAATCAGCCGCCCCGTGGCCGCATGGACCAAGCAGTACTCGTCGCCGGCCGGGTAAAAATCGCCCATGGTGAGGAGCTTGATGAGCGGGTCGTCTTTAAGCCGCTTGCCGTAGTCGGCCGCGAGGTCCGCGTGCTTTTTTTTAAAGGCGAAGGTCGCGCGCCGGGCGCCCACCGCTTCGGCCATCAGGCGCAGGCCGCCGAGGACCTCGTCGGGAAAAGCCTTCATGATCTCGCGGTCCTTCTCCAGCAGGGGCTCGCATTCGGCGCCGTTGGCGACCGCGTACTCTGCCCGGGCTTCCGCCTTGACGTGCGTGGGAAAGCCCGCGCCGCCCGCGCCGACGACGCCGGCGGCTTTTATGCGGTCCGCAGCCTTCTCGTTCATGGGCAAACATTCTACAACTTCTCGTGTCGCGGCCGGGACGCTTCTTGACAGGGACCGGGAAAACGTTCATGATGCCTCCGATGAGCCTGACCGTCCGTCCATTCTGCGGCGTACGCTTCGATGAAAAACGGTTTTCTCTGGGCCGCGTGCTATGCCCGCCCTATGACGTTTTTACGCCGAAGCTCACGCGCCGGCTGCGGCGGGTGCGCGAGAACGCGGTCCACCTCGAGCTGCCGGCCGGGGCTTCGTCCGTCCGCTACTCGGCGTCCAGAAGGCGTTGGGAGAGCTGGCTGCGGGCCGGAGTTCTGCGCCAGGATAGGACGCCCGCGTACTATGTCGTCGAACAGCGCTTTCGCTTCCGCGGCCGCGGCCGCGTGCGGACGGGCATTCTCTGCGCGCTGGGGCTCGACGCCGGCACCGCCCGGCGGGTTTTACGCCACGAGCGGACCATGGCCAAGCCCAAGGTCGACCGCACCCGGCTGTTAAAGACCCTTAAGGCAAATACGTCGCCGATTTTCGGCATCTGCACGGATCCCGGAGGGCGGCTGCGCCGCGAGCTCGCGGCGGCGCGCCGGCGGCGTCCGCTGGCGGCGGGGCGCGATGTCCAGGGAGTGTCCTATCGGCTGTGGCGGCTCGACGATCCGAGAAAGACGGGGCGCATCGAACGGATATTCCGCACCCGCAGCGTTCTGATCGCGGACGGGCATCATCGCTACGAGGTCGCTCGCGACTACTGGCGGGCTTCCCGCGCCGACGGCGCCGACGGCGTGCTCGCCTATCTTGTCGCCGAGACGGACCCGGGCCTGCTGGTGAGCCCGACGCAGCGCGTGGCGCGTCCGACGGCGGCGGTGCGGCGGGCATTGGAGCGGCGCTGCGCGGGGCGATCCAGCGCCGGCCTGGCGGCGCTCATGCGCGGGCTGGCCCGCGCTCGTTCGCCTTACGCCTTCGGCCTCTATGACGGCGCTTATCGTTTAATGGAGCCGGCGGCAGGCGACCGGGGCGTGCGCAGCCGCTTCGGACTCGACTGGCTGGCGCGCCGGATTCTGGCCGCGGTCGATCCGCAGGAAATCGCTTATTTTCACGCAGCGGGCGACGCTGTCCGGGAGGCGAAGCGGCGGCACGGGCTTGCGTTTATGGGCCGTCCGTTCTCCGTCGCGGATATCCGGCGCGCGGTGCGGCGGGCGGGCCTGCTGCCGCAGAAATCGACGTACTTCTTCCCCAAGATCGCGAGCGGTCTGGCTTTTCGGTCCTTTTAGAAGCGTCTCCGATACGGTAGAATCTGCGCATGCAATTCTCGGTGATCATTCCGGTTTGGAACGAAGGCCGCCAGCTCGCTTCGGCGCTGCGGCGTCTGCGCCAGATATCGATCTACGACAATATGGAACTGATCGTAGTCGACGGCGGAAGCAGCGATGATACGCGGGAGGTGGCCGCGAAATGGGCCGACACCGTGATAAATCACCGCCAGCCCAATCGCGGCGCGCAGCTGCATGCCGGCGCACAGATCGCGGCCGGGGACCTGCTTTTCTTCCTGCACGCCGATACCCAGCCTCCCGGCAACTGGCAGGAATGCCTCGAGCAGTTCTGGCTCTCCTCGCACCGGGTCACGCCCGCGGCGACGGTATTCAGCGTGGACTACGGCGCGCACTGGAACTACCGTCTGGTGGCCTGGGGGCAGAACGCGCGGGTGCGTTGGCGGCAGGTCGCCTACGGCGACGCCGGGTTCTGTACGACGCGCGAGGTCTACGCCGCCTGCGGGGGAATCCCGGAGATCCCGCTGATGGAGGATGTGATCTTTTCCGAGCGATTGCGTCGGCATGGCGCGATCACCCTCCTACCCGCCCGCATCCATCCCGGCGCGCGGCGCCTGCATGAGACCGGTCCGCTGCGCAACTCCCTGCGCAATTTGTGGATTCGGTCGCGCTTCGCGCTGGGGGCGAACGCGGAGGATTTGTGGACGGCGTATTACGCAAAACGGCCGCATCAAGCGGCCGGTCTTGCGGACGGCGAAAGCGCGCTGAAAGCCGCGGTTCGCTCCAGGCGTCGAAAGCGCTGACTGTTTTAGGGGACGATCTCCTTAACCTTCGACACGAGCGCGTCCATCCCCGTACCCTTCTGCAGCGCGCCGTCGGCGCCCTTGAGCCCCTGACCCTTTCTCTCATGCGCGAGGTCGCGGCCCGTCATGATGAGGATTTTCGCCGTGGTGCGGGTGCGGGTGCGGATATCATACGCCGGGGTGTCGGGGTTGAGGCCGGGCATGCCCATGTCGAGCAGAATGAGATCGGCCTTGAATTCCTTGAGTTTCGCGATGATGGCGTCCGCTGAAGCGGCGGTTTCGACCTTATAGCCCTCGGCTTCCAGCGCGGCCATAAGAAAATCCGCCATATCGGGTTCGTCGTCACAAATAAGAATATTCTTCTCAGCCATGTTTCCTGCCTCCGCAGCGCGATAGATCACGCGAATCTGATAAATCATATCCCCTCATCAGGCAGAGGTCAAGGGCGGGCCGCCGCCGCTTCTCCTTGACCCTTCCGCCGAGGGAATGTTACCTTTGAGCATATTCCGTTTTGTGAGCGATAACTATGGAAGAAGCGGCGACTCAGGATGTTCTATCGCGCACCGAGGGGGCGGTCGGGATAGTGCAGATCAACCGGCCCAAGGTCCTCAACGCGCTTAGCTACTCGGTGATCGAAGATATCGGCGCGGCGCTCGAGGCGTTTGACCGCGACGATTCCATACGCTGCATGGTGCTGATGGGCAGCGAGAAGGCTTTCGCGGCGGGTGCGGATATTAAGGAGCTCGAGGGCGAGACCAGCGTCGATATGGTCCTGAGCGGCCGCATGCTCGGCTGGGACCGTCTCCGGCGGCTCGCCAAGCCCGTCATTGCCGCCGTAAGCGGCTTCGCGCTCGGCGGCGGCTGCGAGCTGGCGATGTCCTGCGATATTATCGTCGCCAGCGAGTCGGCTGTTTTCGGACAGCCGGAAGTGGATATCGGGGTTATCCCGGGCGCCGGCGGGACCCAGCGGTTGACGCGCGCGCTCGGCAAATCCCTCGCCATGGATATGGTCCTGACCGGGCGCCGGATCGACGCCGAGACGGCGCTGCGCCACGGCCTGGTCAGCCGCGTTTTTCCCGTCGAAACCTGCCTTGAGGATGCCGTCGCGCTGGCCAAGAAGATCGCGGAGAAGCCCCCGGTCGCGGTGCGGCTGGCCAAGGACGGCGTTTCCCGCGCGCTCGATATGAGCCTGGAAACGGCGTTGGAGTATGAGCGGAAGCTTTTTTATTTAGTGTTCGGCACTGCGGACCAGAAAGAGGGGATGCGGGCGTTCCGCGAAAAGCGCAAGCCCGAGTACAGGGGACGATGAAGCCATGAGCGAGACGGCGGCGCAGGAAGAACTGCTGGTCCGGCGGGAGAACGCCGTCATCACGCTGACGCTCAATCGTCCCGGCGCGCTCAACGCCCTGACTTGGAGCTTGCTGCGCGGCCTGCTCGCCGAGCTCAAGGCGGCCGAAAAGGACCCGAGCGTGCGCGTGGTGGTGATCACCGGCGCCGGGCGCGCATTTTGCGCGGGGAAAGACATCAAGGAAACGCCGGAGTCCGCCCCCGCTTTGGGGCGGGAGCTGGAGCGCTACTATAACCCCGTCGTCAGCCAAATCCGCCGCATGGAAATTCCGGTTATCGCCGCGGTAAACGGAGCCGCCGCCGGAGCGGGCGCGGCGCTGGCTTTCGCCTGCGATATAAAGATCTGCTCGGCCACCGCGAAGTTTATCCCGTCTTTTATCCAGGGCGGGCTCAGCCCGGCCGCCGGCTTCACGCGGGCGCTGGTCCGCACCGTCGGTCTGTCGTTGGGGCTGGAGCATGCCTGGACGGCGAAGCCTCTTTCGGCGCGGCGGGCGGAGCAGTTCGGTCTCGTCAACGAGGTCGTGCCCTCCGAAGAGCTCGAGCGGACCGTGCGCCGGCTGACCGACCGGCTGCTGCGGGCGCCGGCGCGGGCGGTGGCGCTCACCAAGCGGGCGTTTAACCGCGCCGCCGGAGGCGAGTATGAGGCGATGCTTGAGTACGAGGCGAAGCTGCAGGATTTTTTGGGACGGACGCAGGATCATGCCGAAGGATTGGCGGCGGTCCGCGAAAAGCGGGAGCCGCATTTTAAGGGCGAGTAGCCTTGTGCGGTTACGGCTCATTTTCGGCGTTCTCTTGCTGTCGCTGACCTTGCCCGCTGCCGCGGCCAAAAAATCCAAAACGCGCGACAGCCGGCAGCTGTCTCGCGGCAAGGACTTCTCCTACCTTTTGCCGCCAGGCTATCGCCGTCACGATGCCGACGCGGCGGCCGTCGCCGGCTGGTCGCATACCGCCGACGGTTCTGTTGTCGCGATGACCCGGGTCTCCGCCCGGCAGGTGAAAGCGTATGCCGCCGCTAAAAAGGCGCGCGCCGCCATGGCGCCGGAAAAGAGCAAGGATTTCGCATTCTCTAAAGTCTATAAGAAGACCCTCCCAAACAGCCTCAAGTACTACTTCTTCACCCGGCGCAGCCGTCAGGGCCGGTCGGCGCGGCAGAAAGTCGCGGGTTTTATGAATATGGGCGAGACGCTCTACCGTATCGAGGGAGAAGTGCCGGTCCAGCCGGACGGAATGAACGGCCTGTATCAAATTCTGGGCACCATCAAGCCGGTTAAGCGCCCCAAGCGCGAGCGCGCGTTCGATCCGAGCGGAAAGCCTTCCGCTTTACAGGATCAGGAAGAGCGGGATAAAGGCGTCCCGCTTTACTAAATATTTACCTGCCGGTAACACCGGCGTTCCATTGTTCCGGCATGTTATTGGCAGGACTTGCCCCGGTCCTGGAGGGTGCCATGAAAACAGCTTCCGTAGTCATTATTGGAGCAATAATAAGTGCTTTTTCATGCTCTCCCGCGGCCGCGGGGACGGTCAGTCAGCGCGCGGCAATCCGGAGTACTCGGTCTCGGCCCATGCTGCGCCGGGCCGCGACGCCGCCGCCCGCGCCGGTTCCCACGGCGCCGGCTTCTCGCGGGACCGAGCCCAGCCCGGCCCGGGCGCCGCATAATATGGGATTAAGTGGACCCTACAAGTTTCAGCCGGCCGCTCCCCCGCCGCCGCGCAGCGCGCTCGCGCCCTTGCCGTCGATTGAGCAGGAGTTTCTCAGCCGTATCGCCGCCAAGCACGCGCAGGGGACGGAGGTTCGGGCGACGCGGGCCGACCGCATCGCGGATTTTGACCCCGACAAGGCGTCCGACAGCGAAGTCGTTGTATTGGGCGGTGGAGTCCCCGCCGATACCGGCGGTCATAATCGCGACCAAGGCGGCAAGCCCGCGGACAAGAAGGACAAGTAGCGCTCTTTCCCGCCGCTTTGAATCGCCGTACTCCCATGTGATATAAGGTACGTACGTCTATGGGAGGAAGCATGGCTAAGATCGGTGTTGTTCTTTCCGGCTGCGGCGTCAAGGACGGCGCCGAGATTCACGAATCCGTTTTAACTTTGCTGGCCCTGGACCGGCACGGCGCCGAGGCGGTGTGCATGGCGCCGAACATCCCCCAGGCCGACGTCATTGACCATGCGGCGGGCAAGCCCGTTGCGGAGACGCGCAACGTTCTGGTGGAATCCGCCCGCATCGCGCGCGGAGTGATTAAGGATATCCGCGACGTGAAGGCCGAAGACCTGGACGCCGTGATCCTGCCGGGCGGCTTCGGCGCCGCGAAGAACCTCTCGACTTTCGCCAGGGACGGCGCGGACTGCACCGTGCAGGAGGACGTGGCGCGGCTGCTCAAGGAGATGCGCCAGGCCGGCAAGCCGATCGGCGCATTGTGCATTGCGCCCGCGGTGCTGGCCAAGGCGCTGGGCGACGAGCATCCGGTGCTGACCATCGGCAGCGATCCCGGAACCGCCCAGGCGCTGGAAAGCATGGGCGCCCGGCATGCGGTCTGCGCGGCGGGCGACGTGGTCGTGGATAATGAGCGGCTGATCGTGACGACGCCGGCCTATATGCTCGCGGGACGAATCTCCGAGGTCGCGGAGGGCGCGGATAAGCTGGTGCGCGCCCTGCTCAAGCTTCTTGGATAACGAACGCCGATGAGTCTTTCCGAGGAAGAGAAGCAGTCCCTCATAAAGCTCCTTGAGGTCGGGGTCGAGCGCAGCTCGGAACGGCTCGGCAAGATGTCCAAGACCCAGTGGGACATCACGACCGCCAGTACTAAAGAGATAGCCGAGGAGCGTCTGCTGGTCGCGGCCAATGCCGGCAAGCAGCCGGCGCTGGCGGCGCGGCTGACGGTCGCCGACAACCTGAGCGCGGACTTCGCGGTGTTCTTCCCGGAGAAGAGCGCTCTCGCCATCGCCCGCGCCGTGCTGCGGGACCACGCCCACCGGATGAAGCAGGTCAAGAACGTTCTTGAGCATACCATGGGCGAGGTCGCGAATATTCTGGCGCAGAGCGTGGTCGGGGCGCTGGCGGATGAGTATGAAACCTCGATCACCCTCTCGGTTCCCGCGGTGAGCCGGGGCGCAAAAGAGATGCTGCTGTGCACATTCTTCGCCGAGTGCGACGATCCCTCCAAGCTGCTGCTGATGTCGCATGTGGAGCTGTTCTCCGGCAAGCTCTCGGCGGAGTGCAGCCTGGTGGCGCTCTTTGATCCCGAACCGCTTGACCGGCTCTTTCACGCCGTCTAAAACTGATCCGGAGCCGACTTGCGGGATATCGCCGACCTTGCTACACTGAAAATCCAGGAGGCAGTTATGGGCTACCGTATTTTGATCGTTGACGATTCCCCCGTTCTGCGCATCATGCTGCAGGAGATGCTGGAGGCTATGGGCCATGAGATCGTAGGCGAGGCCGAGGACGGGGCGACGGCGGTCGCCCTCTACCGTGAGAAGAAGCCGGACCTGGTCACCTTGGATGTTTCCCTTCCCGACATGAACGGCATTGAGGTGCTGCAGAATATCCGGCGCGTCGATTCGGCGGCCAAGGTCCTGATGGTCACCGGCAATGACCAGAAGGCGATCGAGACCAAGGCTCTGGCGCTCAAGGCGCTGGGCGTGCTGCGCAAGCCTTTCGACGAGGGGGACCTGCGCAAAATGCTGGAAAAGTGCGCATCTCACATCAAGCGGTAGGAGATATGGAGCTTACCGAAAGAGAGCGGCGCGCTATTCAGGGGCAATTTTCCGCCGGCGTTACCCGCTGCACAAGTCAGATCGAGAAGCTGTCGCGGACCCAGTGGGGGCTGATGTCCACCGGCTCCCAGCAGATGACGGCCGTCGGCATGCTGTCGTGGTTTCGCCGCAACAAGGAAAAACACTACGCGGTAAAATTCAGCTCCACCTCCGAATTGCTTATTGAGGTGCTGTTTCTCTACGCGCAGGGCAGCGCCGAGGCCGTGTGCGATGTGGTCACCAGGCCCTATCGCGAGAAAATGAGCAAGCTCAGCAACCTCGTCACCCTGACGGTCGGCGAGGTGTCGAATATCCTCGGCCACGGGATCGTCGGCGCGCTCGCCGACGCGATCGAGGTCCCGATTATCCTCAGCGTGCCGCAGATCAGCGAGGGGCCGAAGGTCGACCTATTGGCGGACGCTTTCAAGGATTATGACGGCCGTAAGGATACTCTCCTGCTGTCGCAGGTCGAGCTTTATTCAATGAGCCTGAAGGCCGAGTGCACAATTCTTTTTATTCTTGATACCAAGAGCATTAAGAAGTACGTCCGGAAGATTCCCGTCAATTGATGTGACGGCGGGAACCCGGCATCCCCAGCGGGGTCCAATCGTCATGAGAACAGCATCCAGCCTCCTGTCCGCTCTGTTAGCCGCCGTCCTGGCGGCGCCGGCTGCCGCCGGTTTGCGGGAAGCCGACGCGAACTTCGATAAAGGGCTCTACCAAGAGGCGCTCAAGGAATACGAGCTTTTGTCGGCCGCCGCGAAAAAAGAGACGCGGTGGAGGGCGCTTTACCGCGCCTGTGAGTCCGAGGCTTTGCTGTTCCGCTACGGCAAGGCCGTGGAGCGCCTGCGCAAGGTCGAGCTGCCGAAAGCGCCGGCATGGCGCGCGCGCTTCCTGCTCCTGCGGGCCGAGATGCACCGCGAATACCTCAAACAGTACGGTCGCGGCCAGCACGCTGATGTCGTGGAGGACGCCGCGGAGGTCTACCGGCTGACGCCCAAACAGCTGCGCTCCGAGGTGGAACAGGCCTATTGGGAAGCTTGGGGGCTGCGCAAGAAACTGGTCGACCAGGAAATCGAAGACGAGAAGTACTTCGTGGATGTGGAGAAGGCCGACCGCGCGGTGTATCCTACTTTTTTGGATTTCCTCATCCACCGCTGGAGCGGCTATCTCCTTGACGAAGCGGAGCTCCCCCAGGATCAGGCCAAGCCTAAGGCCATCTCTTTCGCCGGCCGCGCCTATGGGAAAAAGGTTTCCCTTTCCGCCCATCCGACGGCGCTGGCCGGAGCGATCATGGAGGAGGGGTGGCTGCTGAAGGGCGAACCCGGCCGCCGGCAGGCCCGGGAGCTGTGGCGCCTGCGGCGGCTCATGCTCGGTTTTCGCCATGGCGGGAGAGTGCTCCCTTTCGCGGATCGCGAAAAAGCGTCGCTCGCCGCCGCCGAGCTGTTGAAAAAATGGATGGAGGAATTTGTCACGCCCGGCGGCCGCGCCGCCGCGGCCTATGAGGCGGCCGAGCTGTACAACGGCAGCGCGCGCTTTGACGATGCGGTCGCGCTATGCGAAGAGGCGGGCAAGCGCTGGCCGGACACGCGGGGCGGCGAGAAATGCGAAAAGCTCTTGGCGCAGATCCGGCGGCCGGACCTGGGTCTCTCGGCGCGCATCGTCCCGCCGCCCGGCGACCAGGCGCTGACGCTGACTTCCCGCAATCTCGGGCAGGTTTACCTGCGCCGGTACAAGACCACCCCCGGAGATTTGCTCAAGACGGAGCGCGGCGTTTCCCGGCGTTGGGACAGCGATGAGCGCTGGAGCTGGTCACAGGCGCTTAACTATCCTTCCACCGAGCTTATTGAGAATTTTCTCTCGGCGCGGCAGCCGGACAAGAGCTGGACGGTCGCCGTTAAAGGCAAGAGCATCTACGACCATGCCTCGACCACCGCCGATTTGCCGGATGCCGCGCCCGGCGTATACCTGGTCGTGGCTTCCGGTGACGCATCGTTCGAGCCGGGAGCGTCGCTGCTTTACGGCGCGATCGTCAACGTTTCGGATATCGTTCTGGTGGGAACGACGGGACTGGAAGGCTATGACCGGGACTTGATCTTCCGGCCGCAAGAGCCGGGCGCGCAGCGCATCCTGCCCGCCTTTCATTTCTACCTGCTGAATGGAAGAAGCGGTGAGGCCGTGTCCGAAGCGCCGCTGGCGCTGCGGCATTCCGTGGGCAATGGGCGCTGGTCCGACGCCGACTTGGCGACCGATGCGCTGGGCCGCGCCCAGTGGTCGGTGGCGGTGCAGCTTAATCCGCGTTCACCCAACTCTTACCGTATCGACCCGCTGGCGGAGCATCGCGGGCACTGGGCCTATTGGGCAAGCCCGTCGCATTTGGGATTCTCCGTGCCCTCGCAGATCCAGCTGTTCTCCGAAACCGACCGCCCGATCTATCGTCCCGGACAGACCGTGCGCTATAAGTTCACGGTGACCGAGCGCATTCCGCGCGGCTATAAAGCCTATGTCGGAACTTCGAAGGTCGATATCCGTATTCGGGACGCCAACTGGCAGGAGGTGCATAAGACGGCCAAGAAGGTCGGACCGGACGGGACGCTCTCCGGGGAATTCCGCATCCCCACGGGCCGGCTGCTCGGCAGCTACTCGATCCAGGCGCAGATCGTCGTGGCGGGACAGACGTATTCCGCGTCGGCCTCCTTCGCCGTGGAAGAGTACAAGCGGCCGGAATTTGAGGCTTCGCTTGAAGACGCCGCGGGGGCCTGGCGTTTCGGCAAAGAAGCGAAAGTCGGCGGTAAGGTCCGCTATTACTTCGGCGGACCGGTGCCGGACGCGGCGATCACGTATAAGATTCAGCGTGAAACCTATCGCCCATGGTTCTGCTGGTGGTGGTCGTGGCGGGCGCCGTCGGGCGGGCGCCAGGAGGTCCTGCGCGCCGCTACCCGCACGGATGAGGATGGTAATTTTTCCTTCCCTTTTACCCCGCAGCCCACGGACCGCTTCGCGGAGGATTCGCTGCCGGCGCGCTTTATCGTCGAGATCGAAGCCCGCGATTCGGGAGGACGAACGATCAAGACCGAGAAGGCTTATCTTGCCGGCAGCAAGGCATACCTTTTCAAGTTGGAGCCGCAGGCGGGCTTCGCTGCGCGGGGAAAGGCGCACGCCGTGGAGGCGCGCCTGGTCAACCTCAACGGCGAGCCGCTCGCGGGTGAGGGCCGCTATACGCTGCATCGTCTGGAGGGCGATCCCGAGGCCGCGGACCCCGCGCCGATATGGGGCGGGGGTTTCCCGAGCAGCCCCTCGCTGGAGCAGGTATACAGTAAGGTTAAGAATGGTCCGGAGGCCGCGGCGGGACGGCTGTGGTTCAATAAGGAAAAGGCCGATACGATCCAGCTGACGGGGATGGAGCCGGGCGCTTACCGGCTCACGCTCTATGCCGAGGACCCCTGGGGCGGAGAGACCGAGCAGTCGATTATCGTGCTGGCGGTCGACCCGCGGGCGCAGCGGCACCCGCTCAGGATTTATTCCCTGTCGCTTCCCGAACACCAGGAATACCGGGTGGGGGAGACGGCGCGAATGCTTATCGGCTCAGCGGAGCTCGACGCCCTGACGCATGTGGAGATCTGGGGCGGCGGCTTTCTGCTGGAACGCCGGGCGCTGCGCGGCGGCGGCATCCGGACCCTGGAGCTGCCGCTGACCGAGCAGCACAAAGGCGGCGTGACCGTGCGCTGGTTCGGGGTGCAGAATTTCAAGCCCCGCAGCGGCGCGCTGACGCTCCGGGTGCCGTGGAAGGAAAAGGAGCTCAATGTCGCGCTGAAGTATGACCAGGTCCTAAAGCCCGGCCAGCAGGCGAAGTGGTCGGTCACCGCCGAGGATTCGCAGCGGCGAAAAGTGCGCGGCGAGGCCACGGTGCGCATGTTTGACCGCTCGCTCGAATACTATGCCAAGGAGATCAGCGCGCCGATCGAGTCCCTGTACGCGGCGCGGCCGCGGCCGAGCTCGGCGCGGGGCTCGCTGCATGCGCTGAGTTCGACCCATATCCGGATCGTCCGCGGCGTGATCAAGAAGATCTTTGAGCTGTTTCAGAAGCGCATCGAGGAGCCGCTGGCGCCGGCGCTGCGCCTCAACCGCAGCCGGGTCGGGCGCTGGGATATGATGTTCCAAACAAAAGGTTTGGCGATGGAAAGGGGAGGGCGGCTGGATGCGTCGGAGATGATGGCGGACAAGATGATGCCCGCTTCGGCGCCGATGGGGGGAATGGCGAAGAAGTCGATGCGCCGTTCAGAGGCTGCCGCAGCGGAGCCGCTGGACCCGCCGGCGCCGGAGGTTCAGGTCCGCAAGGACTTCTCCGAGACCGCGGTTTTTGCGCCGCACTTAAAGCTGCGCGCCGGGGTCGGCGAGTTTTCCTTCAAGGCGCCCGAACGCCTGACGTCCTGGCGGGTGTCGGGGCATGTTATAACGAGCGATGTGAAGTTCGGCCGCTTTTCGCAAGAGGCGGTTACCAAGAAGGAGCTCATGGTGCGGGTGGAAACGCCGCGCTTCTTCCGCGAGGGCGACCGGGGCACGCTCAAGGCGATCGTGCACAATGAGACCGATTCCATAATGAGCGGCGAGGTGACGATCGCGGTAAGCCGGGACGGCCGGCCCGCCGCCTCCGAGCTGGGGCTCAAGACGCTCGGCCGCCGCTTTGCAGTTAAGCCGCATGGCCTGCAGGCCTTCTCCTGGAAGATCGAGGTGCCCGGCGGGATCGCGACCTACAAGGTCCAGACGATCGCCCGCGCCGGCGAACGGGTCGACGCCGAGGAGCGGGAGCTGCCGATTTTCCCGTCGCGCCAGCGTCTGATCGAGAGCCTGGTGGTGGCGCTTAACGGCGACGTCAAAAAGACGCTCGAGCTCAAGAGCCTGATCGAGAAGGATCCCTCGCGGATCAGCGAGCTGCTGCAGCTGCAGGTCGATCCGCAGCTGATACTGACGGTAATGAACTCGCTGCCGTTTCTGGTGAGCTATCCCTACGAATGCGTGGAGCAGACTCTCAACCGTTATGTGCCGCTGGCGGTCGTCCACGCCCTGTACGGGAAGCATCCGGCGCTGGCCCAGGCGGCGGCGAAGCTCCCGAAGCGTCAAACCATTACGCCGGCCTGGGAGAAAGACGACCCCAAGCGCATGACGCAGCTCATGGAGACGCCGTGGGTTCAGGCGTCGCAAGGGCGCGAGAGCTTTTGGCCGATCATCGACCTCTTTAATGCCAAGACGGTCGCCAGGCAGAAGAAGGATGCGCTGGAGAAGCTCAAAGCCGCCCAGCTGCCCGGCGGCGGCTTTCCGTGGTTCCCCGGCGGGCGGGCCGACCCCTATATTACGCTGCTTGTCCTGGCGGGTTTTTCCGAGGCGCAGCACTACGGCGTACCGGTTCCGGAAGACGTCGTCCGCCAAGCCCTGAACTACCTGATGAATGAGATCCCGCTGCATCTCAAGCCCGAAGAGCGGGATGTCGCGCTGCTCCTCTACGCCTCCTACGTCGTGACGTCCTTTCCCGAAGCGTTGGGGAAGACCGACATCCGCGAGTTCGGCCGGGCGCGGCAGATGGCCAAGGCCTGGCTCGATTACGCCGATAAGCACTACCAGGCCATGACCCAGCTGGGCAAGGCCTATGCCGCCTATGCGTACTGGCGGCTCGGCGATAAGCAGAAGGGCGACCTGTATCTCAAGCGCGCGATGGACGGCGCGCGCGAGGATGAGACCGCCGGGGTCTACTGGCAGCCGGAGAAGAACTCCTGGCTGTGGTACAACGACACGCTGGAGACGCACGCCTTCATTACCCGGGCTTTGCAGACGCTGCGGCCCAAGGATAAGCGCATCCCGGGCCTCATCCAGTGGATGATTTTCAACCGCAAAGGGACCGAATGGAAGTCGACCAAGGCTTCGGCGGCGGCGATCTTCACTTTGCTCGACTTCATGAAGCGCCGCGGGGCGCTGGACAAGGGCGACAGCTACGCGGTCGACTGGGGCGGGGTAAAGGACAGCGTCCAGGTGGAGCCCTACGACTGGCTGGCCAAGCCGCTGCGCTGGACGAAGAGGGGCGCGGATATCACGCCGGCCGAAGCCCGGCCCCGGGTCGATAAGAAAGGTCCCGGACTCGCCTTCGCTTCCGTCACCCACATCTACTCGACCGAAAAGCTCGCCGAGGCCTCCAAGGAAGGGATGCTTAATGTCCGGCGGAAGTTCTACCGCCGGGTCAAGCAGGGGGAAGACTATCATCTCAAGCCCTTGAAGCGCGGCGACACGGTCCGCGTCGGCGACGAGATTGAGGTGCGGCTGACGATCAATACCCGCTCGCAGTTCGAGTACGTCCATATCAAGGATCCGCGCGGCGCGGGCTTTGAAGCCGAGGAGCTGCGCTCGGGGTGGAAGTGGGACCGGCTTGGCCGCTACGAAGAGCCGCGCGATTCCCTGACCAACTTCTTCGTTTCCTGGCTGCCGCACGGCGAGTACGTTCTGCGCTACCGCGTACGGCCGACGACGCCGGGCGAGTACCGCATCGGCGCCGCCGTAATGCAGTCGATGTACGCGCCCGAGTTCGCGGCGCATTCTTCGGGGTTTACGCTGAAGGTTGAGGAAGCGCCGTAATTTGCGACAATAGCTCTAAGGAGCTATGCGGGTCCTCACCTTCAACTGCTGCGCCCTTCCCGTGCTTACCGGGGATATTCCGGCCCGGCTGCGGCGGCTCGGGCGCGAACTCGTTGTCCTGGCGCCCGATCTGATCCTGCTCCAGGAGGTGTTTCTCGCCCGTCACCTGCGTCTCCTGAAGCAGGCGCTCAGTTCCTGGCCGTACAGTTTTTTCGGGCCGCGCACGCTGCGGCGGCATGCCGGCGGGCTCGCGATCTTCTCCCGCTATCCGCTTACGGGCGCGAAGTTCTTTCTCTACCGCGAGCAGGGTTCCTGGATCCGCTATTCGGCGCTGGCCAAGTTCAGCGGCAAGGGCTATATGGCGGCGCGGCTCCATCACCCGTCGGGCGCGGATTTTAAGCTGGTGCATACGCATATGCTCGCCGACTACCGTCGTCCGACCAAGACAGGCGCCGGACGGCGCGATCCTTACCAGGTATTTCAGCATGGCCAGATCGAGGAGCTGCGGGCGTTCATCGGCGGCATGGACCGCTCCGAGCCGGTCCTGCTCGCCGGGGACTTCAATCTGACGCCGGCTTCCGACATGATGCGCCGCTTCCTGCAGAGAACCGGCCTTGGCGACAGCATGGCGGGAGTGCGCACGCCGAGCATCATCGGCCGCAAGTACTACCGGGTGCCCTTCAATCGCGCGCCGGAGAAGCGCCTCGACTATATCCTGCACCGCGGCGGCGGCAGCTGGCGCGTGCGGGCTCGGAAGTGGCGCTATGTTTTCGCGCGGCCGCGCAAGCTCGCCGATTCCCGCCGCGTCACGCTCAGCGATCATCGCGGCGTGCACATCGACCTGGAGGTTCGCCATGCCGGATGCTGACGCGAAGCGGACGGCGATGCTGCGGGCCTACGGCTGGCTGTTTCTGGCGTCCGGCGCGGTCTTTCTTGTCCGGCCCGCGCTCCTGACCGAGGCGCTCGGAATGCTGGCGGCCCATCTCCCCGGCGCCCGTCCGCCGGCGGGCGCCGCGCCGTCTCTATGGCTGGGGCTGACGGGCTCGATGATGGCGATGATCTCCCTGCTGGCGTTCGCGCTGGCGCGCGATCCCGGTCAGGCGATCGCCTGGGATGCCTTGCTGCTGTCGAAAGGCTGCTCGACTTTGCTGTTCGCGCTGTTCGCGCTGACCGAACGCAATGCCGTATTCCTCCTTGGTTCGGCGGTGGATGGGCCGATCTTCCTGCATCTGCTGTATCTTCGCGTGCGGGCGGACGAGCGCTGCGGCGAGGTCGCGGCCGACCCCTGGCGTTCGCGCTTCGCGCGGCTGACGCCGTGCGGCTATGAGGTTTGGTTCATCAAGCTCAATGACCCGCGGTCGCGTGACGCCCTGTGGCTGCGCTATGCTCTGCGGCGCACCCCGGAAAAGGCGGAGGGTTCCTGCTGGTATGTGCTCTTTGACGCGGAAAATCGCCGGCTGGAGCAGGGACGATGGGAGGGCGCGCTTGCGCCGGCGGCCGCGGGCGAGCTTTGCCGCATCGGCCGGAGCGTCCTGCGCCGGGACGGCGCGCGCGCCGCGGGCCCGGATGCGAGCTGGGACATCGCCTGGGAGCCGGGAGCGCCGCCGCCGTTCTCGTTCGTGCCGGATATCCTCTACCGTCTCGGCGTCGCCGGCACGCTGTACGGTACGCCGCTGCCGTCCGGGAAGTTCCGCGGCGAAGCGTGCATCGCGGGCCGCAAGTTCGCGCTGGCGGATGCCGTCGGCGGCGTCGGCCATCTCTGGGGCCGGCGCATGGGGGACAACTGGCGCTGGGCGCATGCGGTATTCCCCGCGGAGGCGGCCGTCTTCGAAATCCTCTCGGCGCAGGGAAAGGCCGGAGGGCTGCGTACGCCGCGCTGGACGGCCGCGCACTTGTGGTATCAGGGGAAGCACTACCGTTCCGCCGGGCTGTGCCGCGGATTCTTCAACTCGACGGCCGAGGAGGGAAGAGGGTGGACGTTTTCTGCGGATTTCGCGGACTTCCGCGTCGAGGGAGAATGCTGCTGCGCTCCGGATATGGTCGCCGCGCTGGAGTACGCGGATGTCGACGGACGCCGGCTCGTCTGCCGCAATTCCAAGACGGGTTCTCTGCGCTTGTCCATTATCGGCCGGGACGGCAGGACGCTGGGACGTTTGGCGACGAATGACACGGCCGCGGTGGAGACGGTCGCGGGCGCAATATGACGAGCTCGCTGCAGCACTACGCCAGCGCCTATGCGGCGCTGGCCGGCCGTGAAGTTTCCGCGGACGATATTCGGCGGCGGACGGCCGCCATGCCGCCGTGGGCCCGCGGCGTCGCGCGGGCGAGCGCCTGGGCGATCCGCTGGTGGGCGCCGCTGTTTTTTCTCGGCCGCTGCCGCCGGTTTGAGCAGCTCTCCGCCGAGGACGCCGACGCGCTGCTGCGGCGGCTGCAGTTCACGCGCTGCCGTATGGTCCGCGGAGCGTTTACATTGCTGAAAGTAATCGTGCTTCCCGCCTGCTACGGGCGGAAGGATTTTCTTTCCAGCATAGGCTACTCGCTCACGGAGAGACCGCGGTGAAAAATCCCGATGTCGTCGTCGCGGGCAGCGGCGCCGGCGGCGCCGCCGTCGCCGGCCGGCTGGCGGCCGGCGGCGCCCGGGTGCTGCTGCTGGAGAAAGGCCGCCGCGCCAAGGCCCCCGCTGACGCGATGGACGCGGTCGCCCGGTATTATGCCGAAGCCGGCTGTACCGCGGCGCTGGGCAGCGCTCTTTTGCCGATTCCAACCGGGATCACCGTCGGCGGCACCACGACGATCAACTCCGGAACCTGCCTGAAAACTCCGCCGGAGCTCCTGCGCCGCTGGCAGCGAAAATCCGCCGGGCGCTTCGCTGCCGCCGATTTTTCGCAGCGGCTCGATGAGGCCTGGAGCGCGCTCAAGGTCCGCCGCGCTCCCGAGAGCACGCTGAGCCGGTCTTCGCGCCTGGTCCTCGAGGGGCTGGCGCGCCTCGGCATCGCCGGCGGACCTCTCGACCGCTGCGAGGACGCCTGCACGGGGCTGGGGCGCTGCTGCTTCGTCTGTCCGAGCGGCGGCAAGATGACCTCCGATCGCGCCTTCCTTCAGGACGACGGGCCCGAGCTGCGTACCGGCTGCGAGCTGGTCTCGATCCGGCCGCCGCGCGCCGCCGGTGAGCCGGTGCGGCTGACCGTGCGCGGCGGCGGGACGATCGAGTGCGGCACCTTGGTGCTGGCGACGGGGGCGCTGGCAACGCCGTACTACCTGCGGGCCTGCGGCGTGAAAGCCGGCGACGGGCTCTCGCTGCACCCGGCAGCCAAGCTGTTCGCGCGCTTCGCCGCTCCGGTGCGGGGCTGGGAGGGCGTGCCGCAGGGGGTGGGTTTTCTCGACCCGGAAGACGACGCCGTGCGCTGCGAGGGGGTCTATACGCCGCCCGAGATGGCGGCGCTCACCATGCCGCTCGAGGGCCGCGCGCTGCGGCGCTGGATGGAGAGCTATGAGCGGGTGGCGACCTTCGGCTATATGATCCGCGATGATTCCCGCGGCAGCGTCCGCTACCCGCTGGGCCCCGCCCGGCCGCTGATCCGCTATGAAATGTCGGGCGCGGACCTCGCGCGGATGGGGCGCGGCATGCGCCGGGTCGCCCAGGTGTTTTTCGCCGCCGGCGCCGAGCGCGTCGTGCTGCCCGTCAACCGGCCGGACTGCGAACTGGGAAGCGAGCGGGAGCTCGCGGAGTTCGATTTCGCGTCGCTGCGGCCGGGCCAGCTGCAGATGATGGCCTTCCATCCGCTGGGAACCTGCGCTATGGGCGAAGTAGTCGATGAGGATCTCCGTGCGGCTCCCGGCGTCTATGTCTGCGACGGCTCGGTCGTTCCCGAAAGCCTCGGCGTCAACCCGCAGATTACGATCTACTCCTTCGCGCTGCGGCTCGCCGCGCACCTCCTCGGGCGGCGGGCGGCCGCATGAGCGTGGAGAGCCGCCGGCGGGATATCCGGATCCTGGAAACCGCCGGAGCGGCGGCCGCCTTCGCGGCCGCCTTCGTGGCCAACTACTACGCCGGACGCTACGTGGACCGGGTGGCGGGCCGGCTTCCGGCTCTCGAGGGGGATTTGCTGCTGCAGGTGCTCCCCCGGGTCGACCTCACGGTGCTGTTCGTCTGGGGTTTCGCGGCCTTCCTCGCCTTCGCCGGCGCGGCGGCCTATCTTTATGAGCGGGACCGCATCTTCTATATCGCCTGGATGTACGCGATACTGATCGCGATCCGCGCCTTTTTCCTGATCCTTACGCCGATGGGTGCGCCGGCGGGCGCCTTCCCGGTCGAAGGCTCCGCGCTGTTCGATATGATCGGCAACTACATGACGTTCAAAAACGATCTCTTCTTCTCGGCCCATACGTCGATGCCGTTTCTGGGCTATCTCATCTACCGCGCCCGGTGGGTGCGCGGCGTCTTTCTCGGCCTTTCGTTTGCCTTGGCGTCCTGCGTGCTGCTCAGCCGCCTGCATTATTCCATCGACGTGGCGGGCGCCTTTTTCATAACCTCAGGCGTGGCGTGGACGCACCGGGCGCTGATTGAGCCCATCTACCGTTCGTGGAAGAAGAACTACGTCGCGGGCCGGCGGGGGAAACCATGAGAGAGCTGCAAGACAAGGTCGCGGTCATTACGGGCGGCGCCGGCGGTATCGGCCGCGCGGTCGGGCTGCGCCTGGCGCGGCGCGGGGTCCGCGTCGCGCTCTGGGATCTGGACGCCAAACGTCTCAAGCACGCGCAGGAGGAATTCGCCAGCCGGGACCTCGCGGTGCGCACCTATAAGGTCGACGTCACGGACTGCGCCGCGGTACAGCGGGCCGCGGCCAAGGTGCGGGCGGATCTCGGCGAGGTGGATATCCTCAACAACAATGCCGGTATTGTATTCTCCGGCGATTTTCTTGCGGCCACCGAGGAGCAGCTGAGCAAAACGGTGGACGTCAACCTGAAATCATATTTATGGTGCACCCGGGCTTTTCTGCCGGGCATGCTCGAGCGCGGTTCGGGGCATCTGATCTTCATCGCCTCGGCGGCGGGGCTGCTCGGCGTGCCGGGGATGGCCGTTTACAGCGCGACCAAGCATGCGGTGGTGGGCTTCGCCGAATCCCTGCGCCTGGAGCTGCGCAAGGCCGGGGCGACGAACGTGCGCACGACGATCGTCTGCCCGAGCTTCATCGCCAGCGGGATGTTCAAGGGCGTGAAGCCGCCGCTGTTTACCAATTGGCTGAGCCCGGACGCTATCGCCGACAAGATCGTCGCCGCCGTCGGGAAAGACCAGCTCTACGTGCGTGAACCGCTGCTCATTAAGTTCGTGCCGCTGCTCAAAGCGCTGGGCGCGGGCATCACGGATTGGGCCGGCGATCTGACCGGGATGCACAGCTCCATGGAGGAGTTCAAGAAACAGTGAGCGGCGGCGGCAAGATCCATTTCGTCGGCATCGGCGGCTGCGGGATGAGCGCGCTGGCGCAGTTTCGCGCGCTCGGGGGCGACGCGGTGACCGGTTCGGACCGCGACTTCGACCGCGGCGGGCAGGCTGATTTGAAGCGCGCGCTCCAGGACCTGGGCGTCGTTCTTTTTCCGCAGGACGGAAGCGGCGTCGACGCGGGAACGGCCAAGCTTGTGGTTTCGGGCGCTATTGAGGCGGACAATCCCGAGCTGGTCCGTGCCCGCGCCCATGGGGTTCCGGTCGAGCATCGCGCCGACGCCCTGGCCGGTCAGGTTTCGGGAAACAGCACCTTGGCGGTCGCGGGCACCAGCGGTAAATCCACGGTTACCGCCATGATCTTTGAGATTCTCGTCGCGGCTCAACGCAGCCCGTCGCTGATTACCGGGGCGCCGCTGATCACGCTCAGCCGCAAGGGCCTGGTGGGCAACGCTTTTCGCGGCCAGTCCAACCTCCTGGTCATTGAGGCGGACGAGAGCGATGGGACGCTCCCCCGCTACCACCCCTGGATCGGCGTGCTGCTTAATATCGGCAAGGACCACAAGGAGATCGCCGAGCTGGCGGAGCTGTTTTCCCTTTTCCGGTCCCAGTCCGAGCGCTGCGTGGTAAACGCCGATGACGCGGGGCTGGCGCGGCAGGCCGCGGGGGCTCTCACCTTCGGCTTCACCGGAGGCGACCTGCGCGGCGAGCACCTTGACGTGATGCCGGACGGGAGCTGGTTTGTGGCCGGCGGAGTGGAGTTTAATGTTCCGCTTCCGGGCCGGCATAACGCCGAGAACGCGCTCGCGGCCGCGGCCGCGGCCCAGGCCGCGGGCGCATCTCTCAATGCGGCGGCGGCGGCGCTCTCCGTCTACAAGGGTGTGGCGCGCCGCTTCCAGTACGTCGGGAGCGCGCGCGGAATCGAGGTGTACGACGATTACGCGCATAACCCGGACAAGGTCCGCGCCATGCTGGCGGCCGCGCACCTGCGCGCCGAGCGCGTGCTCGCGGTGTTTCAGCCGCACGGCTTCGGCCCCACGCGCTTTCTGCGCGACGAATTCATCGAGTCGTTCGTCGCGGCGCTGGGCCCCCGGGACGTTTTGTGGATGCCCGAGATCTATTACGCGGGCGGCACCGCGGTCAAGGACATCTCGGCGGAGGATTTGACGCGGCCGGTTCAGGAGCGGGGCCGGGATGCCCGTTTCGTCGCGGATCGCGCGGCTATCCCCGCCGCCATCGCCCGGGAGGCGCGCGCGGGGGACCTCGTGCTCGTTCTGGGCGCGCGCGACCCATCATTGAGCGGGTTCGCCGGCGAGGTCCTGGAGGCGCTTAAACCATGATCGCCGCCGAGCCCCGGATCAGGCCGCCGCTCGATCACGAGTTCCAGCCCGTGCGCTCGCAGCGCAAGGAGCTCCGGGAGGTGCTTGATTGCGCGTCCTACGAAGAGCGGCGCGCGGAAGGGACGCTGATCACCATGGCCGTCCTGCGGGGAGGGGCCAAAGTCCACTGGCGAGAGTTTCGCATCCTGCCGCATGCGGGGGAAGCGAAGGCGCATAATGAATGGGCGGTTGAGCGCTGGGCGAAGCTGCTGCAATGGAAGGTCGGCGGCGACGTCGTGACGCTCTCCGGGTGCCGGGAGCTGGCGGACTTCCTCGACGCCCTGTATGCTCCCGGCGGCAAGCGCGCTTTCGACCGCGAGTTCTTCCGCCGGATTTATAAAGGCACGGCGGCGGCGGGCGCGGCGCCTTTAGGCGGTCACTGGAAAGGCTGCCGTGTAGGTTTTGATCTGGGCGCGACGGATCGCAAGTGCGCCGCGGTAAAAGACGGCGAGGTTGTGCACACCGAAGAGGTCGCCTGGAATCCGGGGTCGTTTACGGACCCGCGGCGCCATATTGAGGAAATCCAGGATTCGATCCGCCGCGCCGCCAGGAAGCTGCCGCGGGTGGATGCGATCGGCGGCTGCGCCGCCGGCATCATCGTCGGCGGCGAAATCCGGCGCTCGAGCCTGTTTCGCGGCATCCCGGAGGACGGCTATGAAGCGCTGGTGCGGCCGGTTTTGCGCGAGGTCCGGCGGCCGTGGAAGGACGCGCCCTTTGCGGTTCTCAACGACGGGGCCGTAACGGCGCTGGCGGGCGCGCGGGCGTTGGGGCGCGATTGCGTTCTGGGGCTCGCCATGGGCTCAAGCCTGGCGGCCGGCTACGTGCATAAGGGCGGCTGCCTGCCGGACACGATCGATGAGCTGGCCTTCGTGCCGATCGATGACAGCGCCGATGCTCCCCGGGATCCTTGGTCGGGCGAACGCGGCTGCGCGGCGCAGTATCTCTCCCAGCAGGGGGTCGTGCGTCTGGCCAGGGCGGCGGGCTTCGGCGACCAAGCCAACAACGCCCCGGCGGAGGTTTTGCGGTTTGTCCAGCAGCGCATGGGCGCCGGCGATTCCGCCGCGTTCTCGATTTACGAGAGCATCGGCGTTTACCTCGGCTATGCGCTGCTGCAGTACTTGTTCTTCTATGCCTTTACCGATGTCCTGCTTCTGGGCCGGGTGATGTCGGGTCCGGGCGGAGCGGTGATCATCTCAGCGGCACGCGAGGTTTTAGATATCGAACTGCCGGGGCTCGGGGAGAAAATCGCTCTGGGTACGCTCGACGAGCGGGATAAGCGGCACGGCCAGGCGGTAGCGGCGGCGAGCCTGCCGCCGGGAGGCGGGAATGGAGGATAAGGCGCGGGCAGCGGCGCGGCATTTTGCGCTGGACGGCGAGGCGCGCAGCGTCGAGCCGTACGGGAGCGGCAATATCCACGATACGTTCCGGGTCTCCTGCGGGCGGCGCTATATCCTGCAGCGGCTCAGCCTGGGCATGGTGGCCGATCCCCGGCCCTATATCGAGAACTCGCGTAAGGTTATGGCGCATCTGCGGGCGAAGGTGGATGAGCCCCGCCGCCGCCTGACGGCGGTCGACGCGGCGGACGGGAGAGGCTATTGGCAGGACGAGGACGGGGCGTTCTGGCGCGCCTTTGACTTTATCGAGGATACGGTGAGCCGCGACGTGATCGATACGCCGGAGCAGGCCGGCGAAGCGGCCAAGGCTTTCGGCTTTTTCTCCAACTGCATGAAAGACCTGCCGCCGCGGGATTTCGCCGCGCCGCTGCCGCACTTCCATGATACGCCGAAGCGCTTCTTGATGTTTGAGCGAGCATTGGCCAATGACGAGAAGAACCGCGCGGCGGATGCGAAGTCCGAAGTGGAGTTCGCGCTGGCGCGCAAGGACCTAAGCGGGGTCCTCGTCGCCTTTCAGGAACGCGGTGATATCCCGGAACGGATCGTCCACAACGACACCAAGGTCAATAACGTCCTCTTCGACGCCGCCAGCGGAGAAGGGATGTGCGTAGTGGACCTCGACACGGTCATGCCCGGGCTGGTGCTCTACGACTTCGGCGACCTGGTGCGCTCCGCGGTCAGCGATACCGCCGAAGATGAGCGCGACCTGTCGCGCGTCGGGGTACGGATGCCGGTCTACGCAGCGCTGGCGCGGGGCTTTCTCGAGGCCAAGGGCGGGATCAGCCGCTTGGAGCAGGACTATATGGCGTTCTCGGCCAAGCTTATCGCCCTCGAGCTCGGCATGCGTTTCCTCACCGATTACCTCAACGGCGACGTCTACTTCAAGACCGTGCGGCCGGAGCAGAACCTGGACCGCTGCCGCGCACAGTTCGCGCTGGCGCGCGACATCGAGCGCAAAGAAGAGGCGATGAGCCGGATCGTGGAGGGGATGTAGGGGCCTAGCCCCACTTGCCGGGGTTCATAATTCCTTGCGGATCGAGGCGCGCCTTGCGTTCCCGCCAGTCCTCGATCCACTCGCTGCTCTTGATGTCGTTGAGCCAGGGCTTCTTGGCCAGGCCGATGCCGTGGTGGTGGTCGGGACGGCCGCCCGCATCGATGCAGGCTTCGATCATCGCCCGCCAGCAGCCCGCGTAGTGGCGCAAGGTTCCCGTGTCGCTCATGCCGGCTCCCGAGAGCGTGAAGTACAGGCAGGCCCCCCCCTGATGAAGGTGCGAGGCATGCGCCATGGCGAGGCCGTGCGCCGATGCGGCGCGGATCATGTCGGAGTAGACCGTCTCGATCTTCGCCCACGGCGCGACCACGTCGAGGGTGTCGGCGAAGCAGCCGAGCTTGCGGTAGTTCTCGACCTTCTCGAAGTTGAGGCGGTAGCGGTGGCGCCACCAGCTGCGGGCCGGCTTCTCGCCGAGGTTCGCGGCGTCGTAGTGCTTTACGATGTCCGCGGCGCGCGCGAGCTGGGAGCGCGCGGCCGCGCCTTCGGTGATCAGTACCAGAAGCGGCTTGAGCATCCCGCGTACTCCCGGCAGGTCGGCGAGGCGGCGCAGGCTGCCGCGCAGGAGCAGCAGCCTGGATTTGATGCGGTCGCCTTCGCCGCCGGCGTCCGAGACCTGTTCCTTCTCCGGTCCTAAAAACCGCCGGTCGAGGCCGTCGTAAAGGCGCGCCACCGCCGGCCGCAGGCCGGCTTCGGTCACGGCGCGCAAAGCGCGCAGGCCGGCGGCCATATCCGGAAACTCATAGGCGGCGTAGGCGTGCTCGCGCTCATCGCGCATGGCGCGAAAGGTCACGCGGGTCATGACGCCGAGCGATCCCTCGCTGCCGATCCAGGCCGCGGGATCGGCGCTGCGCAGAATCTGCCCGTCGGGCAAAACGCAGTCCACCGCGGTTACCCGGTCGCGGAAAGGGCCATGGGCCGTTGAGCACTGCCCCCAGCCGTCGGTCGCGACCCAGCCGCCCAGGGTGGAGACGGCCATGGACGCGGGAAAGTGCGCGCAGGAAAGGCCGCGGGCGTTGAGGCTGCGCTCAAGCGCGTCGCCGTAAATGCCGGCGCCGGCGCTGATCAGCTCCGGCTCACCGTCGGCGGTCAGCGGCTTGTCGTCAAGCCGGGTGAGATCCAGCACGATCGCGCCTTCCGTCGCGGGTACCGCCGCGCCGAGGACTCCGGAGCCGCCGCCGCGCGGGACGACCGGAACCGATCGTTTATGGCACCAGCGCAGCAGCGCGGCCGTCTCCTGCGCGGAGCGCGGCAGGGCGACGGCGGCGGGGGTATGCGTGCGGGCTTCCTCAGCGGTCCACCACAGGGCGCGCGGCCAGGAATCCCGGCGGTATTCTTCCCGCGTGTGCCGGTCGCGCAGCAGCCGGTCGGCGGGCAGGGCGTCCTCGATGCCGCTGAGCGCGTCTTCAGTCATAGGTCGTCTCGAAATCCTCGAGCGTCGACTCCGCGCCGCGCTTCGCGAGCCCGCGCATCTGGTGGCGCAGATAGGCGGCGCCGAGCCCGAGGCCGGCGGCGGCGATGCTCAGGAGCTTGCGGCGCTGGCGTTCGGGGGCGGCGGCCTTGCTCTCCCCGAGCTTGTACATGAGCAGGCGGCGGGCGGCGTCGGCCATGGACGGGAAGGCCGTCATCTTGCCGCCGGTGACCGTAACCAGGCCCTGCACGCCGTCGCGGAGCTCGTGGTCGATCACTTCGAAGTCGCGCGAGAGCAGGAACTCCGGCCCGCTTTGTCCCAGGATCGGCCGTACGCCGGTGCGGGGGGCGAGTCCCTGCGCGGGCAGCGCGGGGAAAATCCGCCGCATGGAGGCGTCGAGGTATTCCACATCCGCCTCTTCGGCGCCGGCGGCGCCGGGGTCGTCGTCGAACGGAGTGTCCGTCGGGCCGAGCAAGGTGACGTCGCCGCTCGGGATAAAGAAGATGTGGCGCTTGCGGTCGACGGCTTCGGCGAGGATCGCGCAGCGGGTCAGGCGCCCCGGGTAGACGAGATGGACGCCTTTCTGCAGGCGCATGGGAATCTCCAGCCCCGCGAGCGCCGCCACGCGGTTGGTCCAGGGTCCGGAAGCGTTGATCACCCAGCGGCTGCGCAGGGTCGTGCCGTCGGCGAGCTGTACGCCGCCGATCCGGCCCGACTCCTGCACGAAGCCGATGACCTCGCGGCCGGTAAGTATTTCGCCGTCGCCGCCGGTCGCGGCCGCCGCCACGGCGGCGGTCAGCCGGCGGGGATCGACCAGCCATTCGTCGAAGCAGAGCGCCCCGCGCAGGCCGCGGGCCTTGAGCCCGGGCTCGATGCGCAGCGTCTCCTCGGCGTTGAAGCGCATATGCGGCCGCGCCCCCTTGTCCTTGCTGAATCCGTCGTAAACTTCGAGCAGGGACTCGACGGTTTCCAGTCCGTGCTTGTCGCCCTCGTAGATGGGCCACAAGAAGGGCAGCCGGGTCAGGAGCTGCGGGAACTCATCGCGGATGCGTCCCGCGTCGCGGCAGCACTCCGCCGTCATATTGGGATCGTACGCGAGATAGCGCAGGCCGCCGTGGATCAGCCAGGAGGAGTTGAAGGTGGTCTCGCTGCCCAGCTGCTTGTTGGCTTCCACCAAGGTGGTACGCAGCCCGGCGCGCCGCAGCTCGCGGTAGATGCCGGCGCCGGTGATGCCGCCGCCGATAATGACGGCGTGCAGCTCAGGGCGCATCGAGCGTCTCCCGCGTCATGGGCACGTCGTCGGTCCAGACGCCGGATACTCCCTGGTCGGCGAACCAGCGCACCTCGTCCGGAGTGTTGGCGACGCCGCCGGTGACTTCGATGCCGGCCGCTTGGGCGCGCCGTACGCTGCCGCGGAAATCCGTCAGGCCGGCGACGAGCCGGAACCACTTCTTGGCGATCCACCATTGGTTCCACCCCGTGCATACCGTGGCCGCCCCGGCCAGCCGGGCCAGTTCCAGCAGGCGCACCGGCGTCAGGGGCATCACCGAGAGCCGGACCTCGGGGCAGACCCTCCGGGCGTGGGCGAGCCGCCGCCGCAGGTGGATGAATGCCAGGATATGGAGGCGGTCCGCCAAGCCCGCATCGACGACCGCGCGCGCGAGCTTTTCGATATCCCGCCGCTGGTCCAGTGAAATATCAAGAAAGCAGGGCTTGCCCGGATATTCGGCGAGCAGCGCGAAGAGCTCGTTGAGATGCGCGACCGGCTCCTTGCCGAAGACGCGGATTTCCTTGAATTGCTTGTAGGGGATGTCGGCGATGCGCTCGGGACGGCCGGCCACGCGCCGCAAGTCGGGATCATGAAACAGCACGAGCTCGCCGTCCTTGGTTCGGCGGATGTCGCATTCTATGCCGTCGGCGCCGTTGGCGAAGGCCAGCCGGAAAGCCGCGAGCGTGTTCTCCGGGGCATTGAGCAGAGCCCCGCGATGCGCGAAGATTCTGGGACGGGAGTTGACGCTCACGGAGTCATCAGTATGCAATATTTCATACACTGGGACGCTTATGAAAATGAACCCCCTGCGTCTTATCCCCGTCATGCTTCTGCTCGCCGCCTGCGCGAAGAAGGAGCCGGCGTTCACCGCGGTCAATACCGAGCTGCTGGCGGAGGTCCCCGAGCGCATCCTCGCCAATGAGGTGCTGACCCTTAAGCCGGCCGCCGAGCACCATTTCGAGATGCAGGCGCCGCAGAAGTGCGCGGATTTCCCCTTTGAGCTCAAGACGCCGCGGGTCATGCGCTGTCAGGTGACCGCGCCCGGCACGCACCGCCTTGAGCTCAGCGTCTGCGATGACAAGAGGACCTACTGCAAGTTCGTGAAATTCGCGGCGACCGCGGAAGCGCCGAAAGGCTATGCCGGTTCCGCGGCGGCGAAGAAATCCGTTCTCCAGCCGCCGACGCACGCCCACCCGCCGCTGCCCGGCTTCATTATGAACGATACCGGCAAGGCCCTAACGGAGGCGGAGGCGGGCGGCAAGCTCTTGTTTATCGATTTCTACGGCATCTGGTGCCCGCCCTGCAATATGCTGGAGGAATACGTCTACAAGAAGCGGCCGTTTCTGGACGCGACCAAGGATATGGTGCGGGTGATGCTGGATGCGGACTCGGATCTGTCGTGGGAGTGGAAGGCGCATTTCAAGGTCGGCGGCTACCCGACGATTATCATCGCCAACGAGAAGCTTGAGGAGATCACGCGCGTCGTCGGCTACCGGCCGCTCGGCGCGATGGTGCGGACGGTGCGGGAGGCGGCGGCGCACAAGGATGAGCCGATCGACCGGCTGCTCGCCGCGCATGAAGCCGGAGGGGCGGATGCCGCGCCGTCCGCCGCGCGCAAGCGGATCGGAATTTGGCGGCATCAGCGCGCGGAATACGCCGAGGCCGTGAAGTGGCTTGACGGCCTTGCCGACCCGGAAGCGCGCAAGACCGCGCTGCAGGCGGCGAGCAGTCAAGCGAGCCAGGAAGGCGATGAAAAGGCGTCGCTGGCGGCGGTCCGCCTGCTGGTGCGCGAGTTTCCCAATGATGTGGAGTACGCCTCCTGGGTTGAAGTCCTGCTGGATAAGAAGGACGCGGGCGCGGCGGCGCTGCTGGCTCCGGCGCTCAAGAGCCTGGAGCGCTGGCGCCGGTCGCCGGCGCTGGATGCGACGGGCTATACCCGCACGGATATGTACTGGCAGGAGGCGTCTTTGTTTCAGGCCGCCGGCGATGAGAACGCCGCCAAGGCGGTCTACATAAAGACCGCCGAACTGCTGCAGGAGGTCGCCGCCCGCTCGGACCTGAAGCTCGCGCGGGGCGCCAATATGGAGCGCGCCTCCTGCCTGCATCTGGCGGGCAAAAACGCCGAGGCCAAGGCGCTCTACGAGCAGCTGGCCGAAACCTACGGCGAGGAGTTTACATTCAACTACAATTACGCCAGCGTGCTGCATAAGCTCGAAGAATACGAGCTGGCTTATGCGCGCATCCGCAAGGCCGAGGCGCACGCTTACGGCGACAACTGGCTGCGGACGGTCTACCTGAAGGCCAAGCTGGAACTGAAGCTGGGAAAAAGGGAGCAGGCACGGACGTCCGTTCGCGCCGCGCTGCGGGAGGCCGTGGTCCCGCGCTCAACCGCCGTGCGCACGCACCGTTATCTGGCCAACCTGCGCGGCTTGCTGCGGGAGATCGACTCGCCTACCTGAGAATCTCGAACAGGCGCGCGAGGACGCGCTGGGTCGCGCCCCAAATGACGTAATCCTTCACGCAGTAGGCGGGTACGGTCAGGCGCCGCCCTTTCTCTTCAACCGTCGCGTCTTTCCTGCTCGCGGCTATCCGCTCGAGCGGCAGCCAGAATACGTCCGCTACCTCGGCGCTTAAACGGGTCGCGGCGCGACCGTCGATTTCGAAGACGAAGGGCTGGAAGACGATGGGCGGCAGCCCGCGCCCCTTCGGCTGGGTGTCGTCGAGCCGGCCGAGCACCTGTTCGCGCGTCAGAGAAAGGCCTATTTCCTCCAGGGTTTCCCGCAGGGCCGTCGCCAGCAGGTCATTATCGCAGTCCTCCCGCCGCCCTCCGGGCAGGCCGATCTGCCCCGACCAGGGGTCTTTGGGGTCCACCGCGCGGCGGATGAACAGGGCTTCGCAGCCGCCGCCGCGCAGGGGCGAGAGGATGAGAGAAACGGCGGCTTCGCCGGCGCCCGGCACGGTCAGGCCGCGCGGGCGGTATTGCGCCAGACGGGCGCGCACATGATCGGGCCGCATGCGCCCGTTATATCATTTCGTACCTTGCGAAGTTGTAAAATGTGCGCCTAGCGGCGGAAAGAGAGGGAAGCTATGCGCGAGAGGCTTGAGCTGACGGTCCGGGCGGTGGTCCTGGGCGTCGTATTGTCGGTCGTAATGGCGGCGGCGAACGTCTATCTGGGCCTCAAGGCCGGAATGACGGTGTCGGCGTCCATCCCCGCGGCCGTGATGGCGATGGGCATCCTGCGCTTTTTCCGGCCTCGCGGCACGATCTACGAAAGCAACCTGGTGCAGACCAGCGCCTCGGCGGGCGAGTCGTTGGCCGCCGGCATCATCTTCACCATGCCGGCATTGGTGATCGCGGGCGTCTGGCAGACCTTCAACTTTTGGACCACCTCTCTGATCGCCCTGACCGGAGGGCTGCTGGGCATCCTGTTCATGATTCCCATGCGCAAGGTCTTCGTAGTGGACTCCAAGGAGCTGGCCTTTCCTGAAGGGCTCGCCTGCGCCGAGGTCCTCCGCTCCGGCGAGCAGGGCAATGAGACGGGGGCGGCGCTGGTTTTCCGCTCGATCCTGGTGGGCGGCCTGTTCAAGCTCCTGGGCTCTTTCGCGGGGCTGCTCAAGGGGTCCCTCGAGGCGGCGAAGATTCTCGGTTCCCGGGTGTTCTTCTTCGGCAGCGATGTCTCTCCGGCGCTGGTGGCCGTGGGCTATATCGTCGAGCTGCCGATCGCCGTGCTCATCTTTCTCGGCGGCGCCGGGGCCTGGCTCGTGGGCATCCCGCTGCTCGGGGGAGCGGAGGGCGATCCTATCGAGTCGGCCTGGAACCTGTGGAGCACCCAGATCCGCTATATCGGCGTCGGCGCCATGGTGGTGGGCGGCATCGACTCGATCTACAAGGTCCGCAACGGCCTGCGGCTCGCGGTTAAGGAGATGAGCGGGCACCTGCGCGGCCGCACCAAGGAGGTGCCGGAGACCGAGCGCAATCTCGCGGGCAGCACCATTATGATTTTGGGCGGCATTACCATCGCGATGATCCTGGCCATCTACTACCACCTTACGGGCGATGTCGGCGAGACCATAGTCACCGGCATCGCGATGATCGTGCTGTCGTTTTTCTTCACCGCGGTCGCAAGCTATATCGTGGGCTTGGTCGGCAACTCCAACAGCCCCGTCTCGGGCATGACCATTACCGCCGTCCTGGCCACGGCGGGGCTGCTTTACGTTATGGGCTATACCGGGGTAAAGGGGATGCTGGCGACCCTTGGTGTCGCGGGCGTGGTTTGCTGCGTGGCCTGCACTTCGGGCGACGTCTGCAACGACCTGAAGACCGGCGCGCTGATCGGGGCCTCGCCGCGCAGCCAGCAGATTATGCAGATCGTCGGCGTGGTTTTCGCCGCCTTCATTCTGGCGCCCGTTCTGATCGCCATGCATGAGGGCTCGCTGCGCATGGGGGGGACCGGGATCGGCGGCAAGGACTATCCCGCCCCGCAGGCCAACCTTTTCGCCAGCCTGGCCAAGGGCTTTTTCGGCGAGGGGTCCCTGCCTTGGGGCATGATCGTGGTGGGCGTGATCGTCGGCCTGCTCATTCTGGTCGCGGACTGGATGCTGAAAGGGCGGCGCTCCGGCTTCCGCCTGCACCTCATGCCGGTCGCGGTCGGCATCTACCTGCCGTTCGGGCTTTCGGTGCCCATTCTCCTGGGCGGTATTTTGGCGCACCTGGTGGGCCGGGATTCCGGCGCCGCCGAAAAAACCAAGAACCTGCAGCGGGGCGTGCTGGTCTCATCGGGCATCATCGCCGGCGAGTCGCTTATCGGCGTGGCCCTGGCGATTCTCGCCTACTTCGGGATCGGCGGACTGGGGTTGGGCAAGAGCCTGTCTTCCGGCACGCTCGACATCTTCTCGGTTTGCGCCATGGTTCTGATCTGCTGGATGTTCTACAGCTGGTCGTTTAAGAAGCGCTGATGGAAAAAGAGCGGCGCATCCTGGCGGTCGACGACGATGAGAGCATCCTTAATGTCTTGTCGCGTTTTCTCAAGCCGCTGGGCTATGCGCTGGCGATCGCTTCCAGCGGCGCGGAAGCGCTGGAAATCATCCGCCGCCAGCCGCCGGACCTCATCCTGCTGGATATCAATATGCCGGGCATCGACGGCCTGGAGGTGTTAAGGCAGGCCCGGCAGCTCATTCCCGCGGTGCCGGTGATTATGGTTACCGGCAGCGATGATGCCGAGGTCGCAAAGCAGGCGATGGCGCTGGGAGCGGTCGACTATGTCACAAAACCTTTCGACTTGGGCTATCTCGAAGACAGCATCAAGGCCAATCTCGCCTCAGGACAGAAGGAATGAAAAGAATCTGCGCCTGGTGCCGGAACGAGATGCCGTCCGCGGGAGCGGAGCAGGATTCCTCCGCGATGGTCACGCATGGCATCTGCGCCGCGTGCGAGGCCCGTCTTTTTCCGCAGGACGCGATATCCCTGCAGCAGGCGCTCGAAAAGATGGACGTCCCCATCCTGCTGCTGGAATCCGATGTTGTCACCGTGACCGGTAACCGGCGCGCGCGTGAACTCTTGGGGCGGACCCTCTCGGAGATCCGGGGCGTCAAGGGCGGCGAGTTGATTCGATGCGTCAACTCCGCCGGCCCCGGGGGCTGCGGCAGGAGCGAGCACTGCGCGGGCTGCGTGATCCGCGAAACGGTGCAGACGACCTATGCGACGGGCCGGCCCTTTTTCGGCTTGGTGGTGGAAAAGGACGTCGAGACTCCGGCGGGCGTAAAAAGCCTAAAACTCCGCATCTCCACCCAGAAGATCGGTCCGGCGGTCTTCCTGAGCATCGACGAAGCCGGCTGAGACTTTCCCGCCCGCTGTTTGACCCAGATCAATAGTTTCCATCAACGGCGATAATCAACTTTTTCCGTTGCCTGCGGTCATATGGTCCTAGACGGCGGCTGGGTACAATAGCATTAGAAGATTTTTAGGAGTCAATGAAATGATCGAGATTCTGATGCTACTGAGCCTGAGCGGACTGAACAGCCAGCCGACCATGATCGCCGGTTTTCAGCCCTGCGTTTACCCCAATCCCTGCGGCGTGACTCTGGAAGAGACGACGACCGTCGCCCAGTACCGCCCCTGCGTATGGCCCAACCCCTGCAGCGAGCAGGAAGAGCCGGTCCAGGTCGCCCAGTACCGCCCCTGCGTATGGCCCAACCCCTGCAGCCAGAACGAGCCGGTGCAGGTGGCTCAGTTCAAGCCCTGCGTATGGCCCAACCCCTGCGGCGTCGTCGGACGCGAGGAGTCGCGCCTCATATAACAATCTGACCGGATATCAACGTCCGATCGAAAAAAGCCCCCAACCACCCCTGGGGGCTTTTAATTTGCGGGGTTTTAGCCGCCGAAGACCTGAATATCCCGCTCCTCGTCGGGGATACGCAGTTTTTCTATGTGGTGGGTCTGCTTCATTTGCAGGATAATGCGGATTCCGGCCAGATTAACCTTGCGCTGGAGGAGCGCCGCGACTTCCTGCAGGAGCTCTATATCCGGATTGGAGAATAGCCGCTGTCTGCCGGCGCTTCTTGAGGCCTCTACTATGCCCTGCTTCTCCAGCCAGCGTATGGTATGAATGGGCAGAGAGGTCAGGCGTGAGGCGATCGAAATCGTATAAACCGGCATTTCATCCAGGCCTGCATGTTCCATTTATTTATTATATAAGGTTATTTATATGATATCAATAGATTATCTAATAAAATATATCAGATATTATTTTATATTGACAATATCGTTTATAAATAAGCAAAATTATTAATCATGATAGAAATATCAGGTGGAGATATAACCAGGGAAAATGTGGATATCATTGTTAATGCGGCTAACAACTCCCTTTTAGGGGGCGGCGGCGTTGACGGAGCCATTCATTTCGCGGCGGGTCCGGGTCTTCTGGAGGAGTGCCGTGGTTTAAGCGGCTGCGAGACCGGGCAGGCGAAGATAACGCGGGGGTACAACCTTCCAGCTAGGTGGATTATCCACACCGTGGGGCCTGTTTGGCAGGGCGGCCGCGCCGGCGAGCCGGAGCTTCTCGCTTCCTGCTATCGGAATTCGCTGGCGCTGGCGCGGGATAAAAATGCGGAATCGATAGCCTTCCCCTGCATCAGCACCGGGGTGTTCGGCTATCCGAAAAAGCCCGCCGCCGATATCGCCTGCCGTGAGGGCTGGAGCTTCATAAGCAAATACCCGGGGATGCGCATTCGTTTCGTCTGCTTTGACGAGGAAAGCCGCCGGATATATCGGCAGTTGTTGGACCTTTGAGGGCTTAGAGACTCTCCCGGAATTTCCGGATCTGATCGGTGTCGCCGATAACGACGAGAATATCGTCTTCCTCTATCTTGTGCTCGGCCGGCGGGTTGATGCGGTAGCGCGCGATCTCGGGCTCCTTTATGGCGAGCACCAGCGGCGAGTCATCATCGTCGTGCTTGAGCGAGCCGATATTTTTCCCGATGACCCGGGCGCCTTTGCGTATCGTGACTTCCTCGAATCGATAGGCGCTGTCGCGGTCCCGGATCATGGAGTCCAGAAATCCTACCGTGGTCGGCCGGATCATCTCCGACGCCATGCGCAGGCCGCCGATATGCGTCGAGCTGACGCAGACGTCGGCGCCGCCGCGCAGCAGCTTGTCGCGCACCCGTCCGTCGTGGACCTCGCTGATGATGCGCAGCCGCGGGTTCAGTCCGCGGGCGCTGATGGCGACGAAGACATTGTCGGGGTCGCGGTCGAGGGTGCAGAATAGGCCCTTGGCGTCCATGATGGCGGCCCGTTCCAGGGTCTCGTCGCGCAGGGCGTCGCCCTGAATCACGAGGTGCCCGCGATCCGCGAGGCTGCTCACCTTCTTTTCGTCCATGTCGACGATGACGAACGGGCGGTCGGTCTTGTCGAGCTCGTCGATAATCGACTGCCCGGTGAAGCCCGCGCCGCAGATGATGTAATGGTCTTTAAGCTGTTTGATGCGGTCTTCCATCCTCCGCCTCCTAAGCGTTTCCGACAAGCCGCCTTCGACGATGTAGGCGGTGATGGCGGAAAACGAATACGCGACGACGCCGAGACCCGATATGCTGAGCATAATAGTGAAGGCGCGGCCGGTGTTGGAAAGGGGGTGAATCTCGCCGAAGCCGATGGTGGCCAAGGTGATGACGGTCATGTAGAGGGCGTCAAACAGCGGCCAGCCCTCGATCAGGGTATAGCCGGCGGTGCCGAGCGCCAGCACGGTGAAGAGCGATCCCAAAATGAAGCGGAACCGGGTGTAGATTTCAGCGTACATGATGGGGATTATAGCTTTTGGGCCCGGACGTTCTTAATGCTTCTTCTCGATAACGTGGCGGTCCCGGACGCGCCCGTGCCGGTCGATCATCTCCAGCGTCAGTTGGTCGCGGGTGAGCGTTATTCCGACAAAGCCGAAATCTTTTAGGAACTTCACCGACTGCGGGCCCTGCTCGGCGACTTCATAGAGCCCCGCCCCGCCCATGCCGGCGGTGATATGCGTTATCTCCTTGATCGGCTGGTGGCGCTCGTAATGATGGTTGTGCCCGGAGAAGACCACGTCGACGCCGTGCTGGACAAGGAGGGGTTCCAGTTCGTCGCGCAGCCGGCCATGGTTGCCGTGCGGGCGGGAAGTGTAGAGCGGGACGTGGAGAAATACGATCTTCCAGCGCGCCTGCGCGGCCGCCAGGTCCCGCTCCAGCCACTGCCGCTGTTCGCTGCCGGGGGCCAGGGACGCCGCCGCCTTGACCCCGTAGCCCTCGCGGTTGTCGTCCAGCGAGATGAAATGCGCCCCGCCGGCGTCAAAGGAGTAGTAGCGCGGCCGGTGATGGATCGGACGGTAGTGCTTGCGAAAGCGCTTTTCGCCCTTTTCGCGCTCGCTTGTATTGCCGTAGTCGTGGTTGCCGAGCGCGGGAAAGAACGGCGTCCGCGTCAGCAGCCCGCCGTAGGGCAGAAAGTACTTGGCGTCGTAGCTTTGGTCCTTGCCTTTGGGATAGACGACGTCGCCGGTGATCAGCACCAGCTCGGGCTCCCAGCGTTCGAGCACGGCGGCGACGCTGTGCTGCGCGGGATCGCCCGAGCCGATATCGCCGAATACGGCGAAGCGCAGGTCGGCGCCGTCCGCGGGCAGGGCCTTCGCGGTCCAGGCCGCGGTGGAGTCGTCGATGGTATAGGAAAAGGTCGCGCCCGGCGCGAGCCCTTCGATCCGGCGGCAGGCATCGCCCTCCCGCGCGGGGCCGGAGCGCCAGCATACGCGGGCGGCGGTCGAGGAGGCGGCGACGAAGTACGGCCCGCGGCTCGGCGGCCGCGCTTCCCCGTGAGCGGCTCCTGCGAGCAGCAGCGGGAGAAGAGCGGCGGCGATCACGGATTGACGGCCAGCAGCTCTACGTCGAAGATTAAAGTCGCGCCGCCCGGGATGCCGCCGCGCCCCTGCGCGCCATAGGCGATCTCCGCCGGGCAGGTCAGGCGCGCCTTGCCGCCCGCGTGCATCAGCTGGATTCCTTCGGTCCAGCATTTGATGACCCGGTTGAGGGGTGCGACGAAGGGCTCGCCGCGCGTGACTGAGCTGTCAAATACCTTGCCGTCGGTGAAGGTCCCGTGATAATGCGCCCGGACCCGGTCGGCGGATGAGCTCGGGCTTGGTCTGGAGCCTTTGCGGATTTCCTGGTATATCAGGCCGGAGGGCTTCTTTACGCCTTGGACCTTAGCGGCGTCAAGGAAGGGGTGATGCCAGCGCTCCTGCTTCAGGAGGGCCAGCTTGGGGCGCATGGCGGAGAGCTCCATCTGCGCTTTTCCCTTGAGCGCGTCCTCGAGTCCCATGGTGACGTAAACGCGCTCTTCGGGCTTGAGCTCATAGCCGCGCGCCTCTTCGCCGAGGCTCAGGCCGATGGCATAAAGCGTTTTTTGGTGCAGGGTCTTAAGCTCTTCGGCCTGCAGGGCCGGAGCCAGGAACAGGAGCAGACAGGCGGCGGAAATTCTTTTCATAGCTTTGACCTCCAAGGTGCCCAAGTTTAGCAGATTCCCCGTAGCGGCGGGACCGGCAAAATGCGAAAATGACCGTCCTATGGGACAACAGAATACCTGCCGGGGCGTGCTGCAGCATCGGGGAAACTTCGCCTTCCTGCTCGTCGATGAGCCGGGGGAGCGCGACATCTTCGTGCGCGGGCCCAGCCTGCGTTTGGCGATGGACGGCGACACCGTCGAGGTGCGCCGGCGCGGCGGCGGCGGGCGCCCGGAGGGGGAGATCGTCCGCGTTCTCCACCGCTCCCGCAGCACCGTCGTCGGCGTGCTGCGTACGCTGAGCGGCAAATGGTGGCTCGAATCCACCGACCAGGAGGACGCCCCCTGGATCGAGGTGGCGGGTTTTGATGCCGTACATCCGCAGGCGGGTATGCTCGCCGCCGCGCGCATTACCCGCTGGCCGACGCCGTCGGTGGGCGCCGCCGGCCAGGTGACCGAACTGCTGGGCCGTCCGGGCGAGCCGGGGGCGCGGACGCGGGCGATCGTGCGCGCGCTGGAGATTCCCGAAAGATTTCCGGAGGCGGTCCTGCGCGAGGCGCGGACCTTCCCCGGCAGCGTAACGGCCGCCATGAGCCGCGGGCGGCTGGACCTGCGGGCGACGCCGCTGTTTACCATCGACGGCGCGGATGCCAAGGATTTCGACGACGCGGTGTCTTTGCAGCGGCTGGACCGGGGCGTCGTCCGTCTCGGCGTGCATATCGCGGACGTCAGCAGCTACGTGCTGCCGGGCTCCGAGATCGACCGCGAGGCGGCGCGGCGCGGCACCAGCGTGTACCTGCCGGGCCGCGTGATACCGATGCTGCCGCCCAATCTCTCGGACAACCTATGCAGCTTGATGCCCGAGGTCGACCGCCTGGCTTTCAGCTGCTTTATGGACATCGATGACGCGGGCCGGGTCGTGGACCGCAAGTTCGTCCAGAGCGTTATCCGCAGCTGGCGACGGTTCACTTATGAGGAAGTCGAAACATTGCTGCAGGGCGCAACGGTACGCGGCGTGCGCGGTCCGGTGAAGGACGCGGTGCTGGCCATGGGCCGTTTGGCGAAGCGGCTGACGCAATCGCGGCTGCAGCGCGGCGCGCTCGATATCGATCTGCCGGAATACGCGGTCGAGGTGTCGTCCTCCGGCGCGCCGACGGCGATCATTCGGCGCGAGCGTCTGGACAGCCATCGCCTCATCGAAGAGTTTATGATTCTGGCCAATGAGGCGGTCGCGGTTCACCTGCGCGGTCTCGGCCGGGTCTTTCCCAATCGCATCCATGAGGACCCCGACCCGGAGAAGCTGGCGGCGCTGCGTGAGGAGCTGCAGACGCTCGGGGTCAACGTCGCGGGCGGTTTGGCGACCGCCGGCAGCCGCGGCCTGCAGAACGTCCTCAAGACCATCCGCAACCACCCGCTGCGCGACATCCTCGGCGTCATGGTCATGCGCAGCCTCAAGCAGGCGGTGTATTCCGTGCGCAATTTGGGCCACTTCGGCCTGGCGTCGAAGGCCTACTGCCATTTTACTTCCCCGATCCGGCGCTATCCCGATCTGCTCACGCACCGGGAGCTGCAGGCGAGCCTTAAGCCGGACGCCGCGAACAGGAGGGGCAAGAGCCGCGGCCGCGGCCGCAAGGGCCGCGCGCGCGGTCAGACGCATGAGTACGAACAGCTCTGCGTGCACGCCTCGCAGCGGGAGCGCAACGCCGCCGAGGCCGAGCGCCAGGTTACCAAGGTGCTGCGGGGCGAGTTTATGGGGCGGCAGGTCGGTCAGGAATTCGACGGGGTGGTGATGCGGGCGGCGCCTTACGGCGTTTTCGTGGAACTCGTCGGGACCGGCGTCTCGGGGCTCGCGCGCAGCGCCAAGACGCGCATCGGCACGCCCGTTCGGGTACGCATTCAAGGAGTGCTGGAGGCCAAGGGCGAGATCTCTTTGGAAATCCTCCGCTCCGGCCTCAAGAAGGCCGCGCCCCGGCCGGCCGGGAAGAAGGCCGGGAAGAACACCAGGAATAAATGGAAGCGCGGCAAGAAATGAGAAGGGCAAGCATGCGCGATCTCGTGCGGACCATGCATACGCTGCGGGCGCCGGGGGGCTGCCCCTGGGACCGCGAGCAGACCCATGCCTCTCTCCTCAAATACCTGCGGGAAGAGACGCGTGAAGTGTCCCGCGCCGTGAAGAATGAAGATTGGGACAATCTGCGGGAAGAGCTGGGCGACGTGCTGCTGCAGGTCCTTTTTCATGCGGAGATCGCCCGCGAGGCCGGGCGCTTCGATATTTATGACGTTCTCACCACGCTCAAGTCCAAGCTCATCCGGCGGCATCCCCACGTTTTCGGCAAAACACGCGGGAAAAAAATGACGCCGCTAGAAGTCGTGCGGCGCTGGAATATCCTCAAGGCCAAGGAAAAACGGCGTAGGAAATAGCATTTCTCCCGGGGGGCCTTTTTGGTAATTTTTCCCTTAGGCCCATTGCCTTTCTGAACCTCCCTCTCCGGCCCATGCCGAGTTTTGCCGCTGCGGCTATCCTTTATGCAGAGCCGTACCGGAGGGACTTATGAAGAAGATTTTAAGCCTCATCACCGCCCTGCTCCTGGCGCCCGGAATCAGCGCCGCGGAATTGCTCATTCCCTCGTATAACGGCATGCGTTCGATCACGCCCGCGGGCGGCGTCAAGCCGGCGGCCGTCATGCCGGTCAAGTACCGGACGGAGCAGAATCCCGGCTATGTGGACCCCGACAGCGCGGCGCCGCCCAACCTGCGGCAGCTGCAGGTCGTGGGCCTGATGGAGCGGATGGTGCAGCTCGAGGAAAAGAAGCGCGGCATCACGGACGGCGAGGTCGCCCGGGGCGGAATAGGGGGCATGCTGGACCTGCGCGCCCCGAATAAGCGGCTGAAGCTTTCGGAGTCGCATCTCAACCGCCTGATCAACCGGCTGGCCCAAGTCGACCGCAACTTCGTCGATCCGATATCGACCCGGCGCTGGACCGAGATCGTCGGCGAGCTCGACAAGATCGCCGAGACCGAGCTCGACGCTTCGGCCGCCAACTGGGACGAAGTGGTCGATAAGATGCTCAAAAAGGCGGTGCGCGAGCAGAAGGACATTCACTCTTCCTACATGAATCCGGCGGAGGTTAAAGAGTTCATGGAGATGATGCAGGGCTCCTTCTCCGGTATCGGCGCCTCGATGAAGCTCGAGGAGGGCAAGGGCGCCAAGGTCGAAATCGTTTTCCCCGATTCGCCCGCCGAGAAGGCCGGGGTGAAGAACGGCGACATCGTTACCGCGGTCGACGGCGTACCGGCCGGCGATAAGGACCTGGGCGAGATTATTAAACGCATCAAGGGCGTCGAGGGAACCGCCGTCAAGCTGTCCATCGAGCGCGGCGGCGTGCAGATCAGGCCGATTACCGTTACCCGCGGCCAGGTCCAGATGGCCAATGTCTACTCGAAGATGCTGACTCCCAGCATCGGCTATGTTTACTTCTCGGAGTTCCGCGGCGATACCGACCAGGAGGTGTTTAAGCACGTCAAGCAGCTCAAGCAGGCCGGGATGAAGTCGCTCGTTATCGATGTCCGGGGCAACCCCGGCGGCCGCGTTACGGCGGTGGCGTCGATCGCTTCCGAGTTTCTGCGCGACGGCGACCCGATCGTCACCTTCAAGAAGCAGGGCGTCTGGCAGTCGCGCGAGGTCACCGACGGCGACGGCATGTTCGTCGATATCCCGGTCGCGGTTCTCATCAACGGCGGCTCGGCCTCGGCCAGCGAAATCCTCGCCGGCGCCATGCAGGACCATGTGGATGCCCCCATTATTATCGGCACCCGCAGCTACGGCAAGGGCACGGCCCAGTCGATCACTCCCGGCCCCAGCGGCCGGGCCCTGAAGCTGACGGGCTCGCGCTGGCATACGCCGCATGACCGCACTATCGACGCCGATAAGGATCCGGCGACCGGCGCCAAGATCGAGGGGACCGGCGGCGTCGTGCCGGATATCGACGTCGAGGTCACCCCGGAGCAGGCGGGCAGGATCATGCAGGACATCTACCGT
This sequence comes from Elusimicrobiota bacterium, assembly GCA_043827405.1. Classification (GTDB taxonomy): domain Bacteria; phylum Elusimicrobiota; class Elusimicrobia; order UBA1565; family UBA1565; genus JBDRPD01. The sequence continues at coordinate 50,835 of JBDRPD010000033.1, forward strand.
GAGCTCAACGGCGGAGATGTCGCCGAGCCCGCGCCGGACCCGCAGCTCAAGAAGGCGATCGAAGTTCTCGGCGGCGGG
>JBDRPD010000034.1:0-104174 GCA_043827405.1 Elusimicrobiota bacterium
AAGGCGAAGGCCAGGATGACCAGGCCGGCGGTCAGGGAGGCGACCAGAGCCATGCGGCGGCGCGCCGCCACCGTGTCGCGCGAGGTCATCGCCAGGAAGGCGGGAACCGCCGCGAACGGGTCGACGATCGCGAACAGCGAACCGAAAGTGAGCAGGGCGTATCCGAGCATGGCCTAGTATTGTACGACAAGATTGGCGGCGGCCGTCTTGAGGCGGGTCAATGCGGCGGGTTGAGCGGGATCGGCTTAGCGGTCGTCGGACGTCTCGGGCAGGGCGGCCGGCGCATCGATGAGCTTTTCCTGCTCAATGAGGGCGCGCAGGTCCAGGCGGCTGACCTCTCCCGGCCGCAGCGTATGCTCATACTTTTTGGGGCTGGAGGCGGTCATCTTGTTGAGGATCACCGTCGGCCCCAGAAACATCGCGGCCAGCAGAAAGATTATCCAGATGATGGAGCTCCTGCCGTTCATGCCCATATAATAGCCGTACCCCATGCTTTCAGGATGGGCCTTTAGGCGAAAAATGCGCAGTTTTTAGGCCTAGCGCTCTCTGGGACAGTGGGGTGAAATTGGGGGGCGATGGGACCTAACAAGGTTTTTAGGGCCTTTACGGCCGGGGGGCCCAGGCTAGGCCAGGTCGATCGACTGCCACTTCTCACGATAACGGCCCACCAGATGCTCGCGCAGGAGCTGGAGGTCCGGGCCCTTTAGGTGCGGATCGGCCTCGAGCAGCTCCTGGGCGTCGGAGCGGGCGGCGGCGAGCAGGTCGAGGTCTTTGGTAAGATCGGCCGCGCGCAGGCTCAGGGCCCCATGCTGGGCGGTGCCCAGCGCTTCGCCTGGCCCGCGGATTTTCAGGTCCTCTTCGCCGATACGGAAGCCGTCGGATGTCGCGCAGAGTATCTCAATGCGCCGCCGCGATTCCGGCGTTTTGGCGTCGGCGACCAGGAAGCAGGATGACGCGGCTTTTCCGCGGCCGATGCGTCCGCGCAGCTGGTGCAGGCTGGCGAGGCCGAAATGGTCGGCGTTCTGGACGATCATCACCGTGGCGTTGGGGACATCGACGCCGACCTCAACGACCGGCGTGGCGACCAGGATGTCGTGCTCGCCCGCCGCGAACTGCTCCATGGCGAGGATTTTCTTTTTGCTCGTCATGCGTCCATGGACCAGGGCGACGCGCAGGTCGGGAAAAACCTCCGCCCGGATGCGCTCGAACTCGGCGAGCGCCGCCTTGAGGTCGAGGTTGGGGGATTCCTCGATGATCGGATAAACGATGTAAGCCTGATGTCCGGCCGCCACCTCCCGGCGCGCGCCGGCGAAGGCCTCCTCTTGCGACACATGCCGGGTGAGAGCGGGGGTCCGGCCTGGGGGCATCTCGTCGACCGTCGATACGTCGAGATCGCCGTAGAGCGCCAGGCTGAGCGTGCGCGGAATCGGCGTCGCCGTCATGACCAGGAGGTCCATGGGCGGCCCCTTCTGCCGCAGTATGGTGCGCTGGCGTACGCCGAAGCGGTGCTGTTCGTCGATGACGGCGAGGCGCAGGTCTTTGAAGCGCACGTCTCCTTCAATGAGGGCATGCGTTCCGATCAGAATATCGATTTCGCCCGCATGCGTCTGTGCCAGCAGCCGTTCGCGGGTTTTCTTGTGTACGCGCGAGGTCAGCAGCGCGATGCGTATGGGGAGATCCTTGAGGAAGTTCTCGAGCGTCCACATATGCTGTTCGGCGAGAATTTCGGTCGGCGCCATGAAGGCGCCCTGATAGCCGTTCTCCACAGCCAAGAGCAGCGCCGCGATCGCCACTACGGTTTTGCCGGAGCCCACGTCGCCTTGGAGCAGGCGCGTCATCGGATGCGGGCGCTGCATATCGGTGAATATTTCATTGACGACGCGCTTTTGGGCTCCGGTCAGCTCGAAGCCGAGCCGGGCGCGAAACGGCGTCAGCAGCGAGCGCTTGAGCTCATAGGCATAGCCTTTATCGATGGTGCGCAGCTGGCGGTTTTTTACCGTCCATGCGAGCTCCATCAGGAGCAGCTCGTCAAAGGCGAGGCGCCGCCGGGCGGCTTCCAGCGCCTCCCGGTCATGCGGACGATGGATGCCCGCTATCGCTTGGGGCAGCGGCAGCAGTCCGCGCTTGCGGCGCAGAGGGTCCGGCAGCGGATCGTGCACGCCGCCCAGTCCCTTCTCCAAGGCATGAGCGACGGCCAGGCGCAGGAAATGCGCGGGCAGGCCGGTGGTCGTGGAATAGATGGGCGTCAGCCCGCCGACGTGCAGGTGGGTTCCGGGCGCGTCAACGCGATAATGCTCGTCGACGTTGATGCGCCGGATCTTCAGCAATCCCGGATCACCGCGCCCCACCACCCACAGCTCGGTTCCCGGCGTGACGTCTTTGGCGACCTTTTGAAATACGTCGTAGCGGGTGCTGGGACGCTTGAACCATATCGCGTCGACGGCGCCGTGCTGCGGCACCTCCAGCTTGGCGAAAAAGAGCTCCAAGTGCGGCCCCTTGCGCTCCCGGAACACGCTTTTGACCTTGCCGCGCAGCACCAGGGGGGCATCTTCGGGCAGCGTGCCCGGCGGCGTGGCCGCGCGGTTTTCCCAGGCGCGCGGCAGGTGCGCGAGCAGGTCCCGGAGAGTCCGGATATTGAGCCGGTCCATAAGGGCCGCGCGCTTCGGCCCGACGCCCTTGATGTATTGGACCGATTCTTCGAGGACGTTCACGGGCATAGTATACATTGATATATGTCAGCCCCTTTCTTAACAAAACCAATTTTATCTTTATCGCCGATGTGACAGAATCGCTGTCATGAATAGAGCGAACACTTCCCGACTTTTATCCGTTTTTGTCATGGCCCTGTCGCTGTCTCCCGCGGCCGCCGCCGCGCCGCATGGGCGGCTGCCGGATGTGATTATCAGCGCCAAGGGCTATGCGTCCGGCGTTTTGGAGACACCGCATGCCGTGACCGTGCTCGGCGCGGAGGAGATTCGCCGCGCGGTCTACCCCACGCCCGGCGACCTGCTGCGCGGCCGGTCCGGCTTGGCGGTGCAGTCGGACGGCGCCTGGGGGATGAATCCGGTTATCCGCGGGATGAAGAAAGAGCAAATCCTGTTGATGATCGACGGCATCCGCATGAACTCCGCGCAGCCCTACGGCGCCGTGGCGTCTTTCGTCGACCTATATCAGGTGGAGCGGCTGGAGGTCGTCAAGCATCCGGTCTCCGTGCTCTATGGCGCCGGAGCCATGGGCGGGGCGGTAAATATCGTGACCCGGCCATTGGTCTACGCCGCGCAGCCGCGTCTGGGCGGGAGCGTGATGGGGGCCGCCACGACGGTCAACGACGGCCTGCGCAGCGGGCTGGACTTGGATGTCAGCGGACGCGAGCAGGCGCTGAGCGCGAGCTACTCAGGGCTGTCTGTGGGCGACTATGATACGCCGCGCGGGCCGGTGTTTCGCAGCGGTTTTCGCCGGCACGCTTTTCACGGCAAGCTCGGCCGGCGGCTCGGCGACGACGGCGCAGTTCGCGCGCTGCTGCAGCATCAAACCGATCTCGACGTATGGTATCCCGGTACGCGCGAATACCAGAATGTGCTGCTGGGAAATACGACCGTCCGTTCGCCGAATCAGAGCCGCGGACTGGCGGATATCGCGCTCGCCCGACGCTTTGCTTCCGGCTGGTCGCCCAAGCTTAGAACCAATGTTTACTTCCAGCAGTTCCATCGCGGCTTCTATATCCACAGCGATACGCTGGGGCGCGACTACGCCAAGGCGCTCGTTGACTTCAAGACCTACGGCGGAGCGGCCAAGATCGAGCTCGCGCCCGTGGAATCGAATATCCTCCTCGTGGGCGTCGACGGCTGGCGCACGCATGCGCGGCCGGAGAAGACGCTGTGCGCCGCGCCGACGTTTACCGCCTGCACGCAGAGCAATCCTTTCGAGCGCGGGAGGCAATGGTCGGTCGGGGTATTCGCGCAGGATGAGATCGTGCTGGAGCGCCTGTCGCTGAAGGCGGGCGCACGTTTTGACAGCGTGACCACGGACGCCGAAAGCATGGGAACCGGGGCCAGTCGCCGTTCGGGGGACCTCAAGAGTACGGATAATCTTGTCTCCTGGTCGGCGGGCGCCGTCTACCGGTCGCACGATCTCCTGCGGCCGTTCGCCAATGTTTCCATGGGCTACCGGGCCGGCGATATGCGGGAGCGCTTCGAGCGAACGCCTCGCAGCGACGGTTTTCTGCACGTCGGCAATCCGGGCATCAAGCCGGAACGGATGTTTACGCTGGAGGCGGGGCTTAAGGGCGGTCCGGGAGCAACGCGCTACAGCGCTTCGGTCTACGGCGCGCGCATCAAGGACTATATCGCGGGCCGGGCTACGGGCGCGGTCGATACTCCCGGCACCAACCGCAGCATCAAGGCGACGGAAAACCTTAGCCGGGTCGATATGTCCGGCGTGGAGTTTTCCGTGGAACAGGATCTCTGCCGTTTCGGAACGGGGTTCCTGGAGGGCGGGTTTCAGCGGGCGGAAAACGAGGAGGACGATGAGCCGCTGGAAAGCACTCCGCCGGGAGAGCTCAGTTTCGGCGCGCGCTGGCAGCCTGAGACCGGCCTTTCCGGCGAGGTCCGCATGCGCGCGGTGGCCGGCCAGAACCGGGTGGCCAGTCTTTTCAGCAACGGGACTGAGAATACGACGCCCGGTTTCGCCACGCTGGATCTCACTGCGGGCTACCGCTTTGGCGCCGCGTCTTTCCTGAAGGGCGGTGAGCTGCGGATCAGTGCCGTCAACCTGCTCAACCGCTTCTATCGGGAGCATCTAACCGCGGGCGTCAGCGCGCAGGAGATCGCCGCGCCCGGGCGCAATCTTGCCCTGTCTTGGCGGATGAGTTTCTAGTCCAACGCCTCAGCTGATCTTGCCCAGCGAGATGCCGCACAGGATGGCCAGCCAGCCGCCGGCGATCGCGGTGTAGTGGAGGAGCTCCCCGGTATTGCTGAGCACTCCGGCGTAGGGCGAGTCGGCTTTCGGCGCCGGGCCGCAGCAGGAGCCTTCCGCGTCCGGGTCACAGCACAGCTTCTCCTTGCTGTTCTTCCCCAGAATGCGCGGGGCGAGGATGAAGATGACGATCGGCAGCGCCGCGAAGCACATCTTCAGCCCGAAGAGCGCCAGTCGCGGCAGCCCGGGCGGTCCGCTGTGGGTGAAATGCAGCAGCAGCGCCCGTGAAACGCCCGAGAGGACGAGCAGGGCGACCACCACCCGAACGACCCGGCGAATCTTAGGGATGAGGTTGACGACGAGCCGGTGCCGGTCCTCGTATTCCAGGTTCGCCTTGAGCGCGGGCATCATCAGAAAAGTGGCGAAGAACATGGCGCCCATGAAGATGACAATGCAGATGACGTGCACCCAGTTGAGCAGAATATCGATCAGTATCATGATCCCTCCAGTATGCGGTAGCGTAGAATAAATGCCCCCAGGATTCTTTGCGATTTGTCAGATGGAACTTTTTTCCGCCTCGCTCGTAAAAGATGGGAGAAGCAGGGGGGGAAAATGGGAAAAAGAAATGAGGAGACGCCGGAGCTGGAGACCCGGGTTCGCGTATTCCGGGCCGAGGGCAAGGGAAAAGCCGATCTATTGGGCTACGCCGATTTGGTGATCGGCGGGTCGTTCGTGATCAAAAGCATTCGGATTCTGCAGGTTAATCCGGAAAAGGCGGGCGGCGAGATCAGCGCGCCGTTCATCTCATTCCCGAGCCGGCGGGTCGAGAGGAGCGAAGAAACGCGCTATCTGGACGTCGCCCATCCGATCACGTCCGAGGCCTATCATGCCGCGGCGGAGCTGATACTCAACGAGTATAACCAAGCCGCGGCGCGCTAGCACCGCTGGACCGTCGGAAGGAAGATTTGTTAGCATATGCCACTATGGCTTATAAGTGCACCATTTGCTTGAAGGGCCCCGTGGCCGGCAACAGCATCAGTCACTCAAACCGCGCGACGAAGCGGAAATTCCGCCCAAACCTGCATAAGCAGAAGGTTGTTCGCGATGGCCGGACAGTGACGGCCTACGTCTGCACCTCCTGCATCCGAGCCGGCAAGGCCGTTCGCCCCGCAAAGTAGGACGCTGGTATGGCCCGGTCGGCGGGTCGGTACCTGGCGGGCCTTTGTGCCGCCGGTGCCTTTGCCGTGCTCTGCCTGCCTATTTCCAACCCCGATATCTATTGGCATCTGAGCGCCGCGCGCTGGATGGCCGAACATTTCGCCTGGCCGCATGCGGACTGGCTGTCGCATACCATGGCCGGCGCGCCGTGGTCGGATTTTGAATGGCTGACCCAGCTGATCTGGCTGGCGGCGTTTTCAGCCGGCGGCTTCGCCGGATTATGGCTGCTGAAGGTGGCGGCATACGGCGCCTGCGCCTATGTCCTCTGGCGGCTGCTCGGACTCTACGCCGCATCGGCCGAGCTGCGGGGCCTCGCGGTATTTATTTGGGCGCTGGCTATTTCACCGGCGAATGATTTGCGGCCGGAAAACTTCTCGGTGCTGGCGTTTTTGGGACTGTTGTATGCGCTTGAGGCGCGGCGTTTGGGCCGGCTTAAAAGCGCGTCCGGGCGGCGGGGCCTGGCCGCCGTCGCCGTGTTTTTTGCGCTATGGGCCAATCTCCATGCGGGGTTTATTTACGGCCTGATCCTGTTGGGCATCTATGCGGCATTCGAACTGGGGCGTCGCAAGCGCGAGCTCGCCGCAGGGTGGGCGGCGGCGGCCCTGGCCGCGCTCGTCAATCCCTATGGGGTCGCCGTCTACGGCGTCTTTTGGGAGCATTGGTCGGCCCTGCCGGTGCTGGAGAAGCATATCCGCGAATGGCAGGAAGCGTCTTTGGTGCAGCGCTGGCTGTGGCCTTTTTGGGCCGTGCTCGCGGCGAGCTTCGCCGCCGTGCTGGGCCGCTATGTGAAGCGCCGGGACGTTCCGCTGGAACATGTGGCGGCGCTCTGCCTCTTCGGGCTGTCCGCGTCGGCGCATGTGCGAACCGGCGTCTATTTCGTCGCGCTCGCGATACCGGCGGCAGCGGCGGCGCTGCTGCCCGGCCTGTTGGCCCGCCGGCCGGCCGCGCGGCGGGGGCTCTACGCCGCATTCTTTGTCGCGGCCTGGGCGTTCTTTGCCGCCTACATCGCGCCGCCCCTGTCGCGGGGCGAGATCCGGCGCACCGCTTATATCCCGCAGCGGCTGACGAGCTTTCTGCATAGCGAGCGCGCTGTTTTGGGCAGGCTGAAGCTGCTCAATCCCTGGCACTGGGGCGGTTATCTCGGCTACGAACTGCATCCGGACTACCGCGTGTTTGTGGACGGACGCTATATATTCCATCACCTGCTTGAGCCCATGGACGAAGCGCGGCGCACGCCGGAGCGCTATGCGGCATTTCTCGACGCGCACGGCATTGAAGCGGCGGCTGTCCTGCGTACCCGGCAGCTTATGCCGATGCGTTTCGGCACTCCGGATGGCGGGAATGTGCTGCTGCTGCGTCCTTTCTATCTGTTTTATCTGCCCAAGCGGGACTGGGCGCTGGTTTACTGGGACGAGCAGGGCCTGGTCTTCGTGAAGCGGGCGGCCGTGCCGGCGGCTTGGCTGCGCGAGCGCGAGTACCGCTACTTCCGGCCGGGCGACCACGAGGCCGTCATCCGTCTGGTGCGGGAGGGGCATATTTCCGCCGGCCAAGTGGCGGCCGAAGTCGAGCGGCATTTCGCCGGTCGCGGCGAGCCTGGAGCCGCGGTCGAAGTTGAGCGCTGGCTTTCCGGGGACGGCCCGGCGTGAATCCGCAGGTGGAAAGGCGCTGGCTGCGGGCCGGCTGGGCCGCCGTAATCCCTGTCCTGATAATGCCGATAGCCGATCCCGACCTCTGGTGGCATCTGAGCGCCGCCCGCTGGATGATCGATCATTTCGCCTGGCTGCGTACCGATGCGCTCGCCGCTACCCAGTCCGGCCTGGAATGGATAAATTTTGAATGGCTCTCCCAGCTGGCCTTTTATGGTGCGGGCTGGACGGGAGGGCTGACCGGATTGTGGCTGCTGAAGATTTTACTGCTTGCGGGGACCGGCGCGGCCTTGCTGCGGACGCTGCGTCATATCGGGGTGCCGCCGCCGGCGCGCGCCTTGGGCTTCGCCGTTTGGGCGGCGGCGATGGCCGCGCGCTCGGATATTCGCACCGAGCTTTTTTCCTTCGTTCTGTTCGCCTGGCTGTTGTGCGGGCTCGAGCGCAAGGGACGGGTGCGGATGCCGCCCGCCGCCGCGCTGTTCATGTTCGCTTTTTGGTCGAACCTGCACGCCGGCTTCATCTATGGACTGCTGCTGCTCGCCGCCTACGCGTATGAGGATTACCGCCGCGGCGGGAACTCCGGCCTGCTGACCTGCTGGTTGGCGGCCGCCGCGGGAACATTCATCAATCCCTACGGCTGGGGAGTCCATCGCGTCCTGGTTCGTCATGCTTTGGAAACCGGCGGGCTGGCGCCGTATATCGACGAATGGGGTCCGTTGGCCGTGTCCAACAGCGCCCACTGGCCGGTCTGGCTGCTCATGCTCGGCCTGGCGGCGCTCGCGGCCCGGCGCTTGCGCCGGCGTGCCGCCTTGCCCCTGGGCCCCGCAATTCTCCTCGTAGTTTTTGCGGCGGCGGCGCTGCGCCATTCGCGGTTGGCGCCGTACTTCGCCTTGTGCGCGGTGGTTTACGTGTTTCGGTTCGCGGCGGGGGACCGGGAGGTCATGGATGCCGTTAATCGCGGCCGCACGGCCGCCTTGGCGCTGGTTCTCGTCGCCGTGTTCGCGCTATGGCAGGGAGGGGCGCGTGTCGCCGGCGGCATCTTTAGCGACGTCTACACGCCGGTGCGTGCGGCGGCCTATCTTGAGCGGCATCCCGAGCTTGCGGGGCTGCGTCTTTACAGCGCCTGGGGCTGGGGAGGTTATCTCGGCTATCGGCTGGGCGGCCGCGTCCGGCTGCTGCAGGACGGCCGCTATATCTTTCACTCGCTGCTGATGGAGGGAGGGGCGGCGGCCGAAAAGCCGGACGTGTGGCAGGTTTTCCTCAAGCGCCGCGGCGCGGATGCGGCGCTGCTGCAGAACCGTCCGACCATGATGGGCACGACGCGGGTTTACCCGGACGGCTCCCGGCGGGCGATCCCGCGGCCCTATTACATCCAATATATGCCGCGGCCGAGCTGGGCCCTGGTCTACTGGGATGAGAAAGCCCTGCTGTTCGTGCGCCGGGAGCGGCTTAAGGATACGGAGCTCGCGCCGCTCGAGTACCAGCTGCTGCTGCCGCGCGACGGCGCGGCACGGCAGGATGCGCTGGCGCGCGGTGAGATAAGCCGGGAACAGCTCAAGAAGGAGCGGCTTCGTCTGCGGGCGGAGACGGCGGACCCGCCGCGACGCCCGGCGCTTCGCTAGCGGAGGTTTCCGCCGGCGCCGCGGCCTCTGCCGCCGTCTTCGTCTCCGCTTTTTGGGGTTCGTCCTTATGCCGGTCGGTCTGGCGATCGCGTATCAGCTTGATGATGCGGTCCCGCAGGCTCACGTCCGTTCTTAGCAGGTCGAGGAAGGCGGACTGGGGCACCACATAGATCAGCGTACTGTCCGCTGCCGCCTTAATTGTGGCGCTGGCCATCTTGTACTCGATGATCGATGTCTCGCCGAAGATGTCGCCTTCCGCGAGCTCGGCGACCTGGACCCATGCTTTTTTGTCGGGCTTGATTAGTACCGAGGCCTTGCCTTCCGCGATGACGTGGAGACCGTCGACGCTCGCGCCCTTGAAGAGGATGGTCTGCCCCATCTTGAAACGCAGCTGCTCGACGCCCTGGGCCAGCGCGGCGATATGCTCCTGCGTAAGGCCCTGCAGGAAGGGGACTTTGGTTTGCAGAAACTCCTGAATGCTCATGGCGACCTCATGCGACGATGCCCTTTTCCCGCAGGTAGTGCCTGACCTTTGAGCGGGCGCGGGCCGTTTTTACGACGTTCAGCCAGTCCTTTTTCGGGCGCGAACCCTTTCGGGTGAGGATTTCGCAGACATCCCCCGACTTCAACTCGTACTCAAACTTTACCATCTTGTTGTTGACTTTTGCGCCCACGCAGCTGAGCCCGACTTCCGTATGTACAGTGAAGGCGAAGTCGAGAGGCGTCGCCCCGGCCGGGAGCGCCTTGACTTCTCCGGCGGGGGTGAACACGAAGACCTGATGAAGCTCCAGGTCCGTTTTCAGGCTCTCAATGAACTCGCGCGGGCTCTTAAGGTCCTGCAGCCACTCGATCCATTGCCGCAGCCAGTTGAGCTTCTCCGTCAGATGCTTGTCGTCCGCGGCTTCTCCCTGCTTGTATCGCCAGTGCGCGGCGATGCCCATCTCCGCCGTGCGGTGCATCTCTTCGGTCCGGAACTGGACCTCGATGATGTCGCCGCGTTGGCTGATGACCGAAGTGTGCAGGCTCTGATACAGGTTGAGCTTGGGTACGGAGATGTAGTCGGTGAAGCTTCCGGTCACCGGTTTAAACTCGGCGTGCAGGAGACCGAGCAGCGCATAGCAGTCGGCGACGGTGTCGGTGATGATGCGCACGCCCATGATGTCCTGGATCTCCTCGAACGGTTTTTCCTGCCGCTGCATTTTTTGGAAGATGGAGTACAGGCTTTTGGAGCGTGCGAGGATGCGGTAAGGGATCTTGGTCGGCTTCAGCCGCTCATCGAGATCCGTACGAAACTCCTTTAGGGCGGCTTCGCGGCCCGAGACGAAGGCCTGCATGTCGGCGTGCAGCTTGGCGAACTCTTCCGGGTGGAGGTGGCTGAAGGCCAGGTCTTCCAGATCGCTCTTGAGCTGGAACATGCCGAGACGGTGGGAAAGCGGCGCGTAGAGCGAAACGGTCTCGATGGCGATGCGTGTCCGGCGCTCGGGTTCAAGGAAGTACAGGGTCTTCATGTTGTGCAGCCGATCGGCCAGCTTGATAAGGATTACGCGGATATCCTGGGCGGTCGCGAGCAGCATCTTGCGCCAGTTCTCGGCCTGCGCCTCGTCGCGCGAGTTGTACTTCAGCGAGTCGAGCTTGGTTACGCCGTCGACCATAGAGGCGATCTCGTCGCCGAATTCTTTTTTCAGCTGCTCCATGGTGATCGGCGTATCTTCAACGACGTCATGCAGCAGCCCGGCGCAGATCGTGGGCAAGTCGAGCTTGAAGTCGATGAGCGTCTCGGCGACGGCGAGACAGTGAATAAAGTAGTGCTCGCCGGAGGCGCGCGACTGGTTCTTGTGCACGTCTTCCGAGAAGCCGTAGGCCAGCTCCAGCAGGGTCGTATCCACGTGCGGCGAGTATTCCTTAAAGCGCTCGAGCATCTCTTCAAGCGTCATCCTAATGCCCCGCCCGCAGCGCGACGATGATGATAAGCCCGGTAATAAAGAGCGCGAGGCAGCCCTTATCCTCGGTCTTGTGCAGCCGGGTCAGCACGTCGGCGGCGCCGATGTAAACGAAGGAGCCCGCGGCGAAGCCGAGGAGCCCCGACATCAGCGCCGGCGGCAGGGCCCGCATCTGCCACAGGCCCAGAGCGCTGCCGAAGGGGGTGGCCAAGGCGATAAGAAGCAGCGCGAGCAGCGCGCCGCGGCGCGAGTAGCCGCCCTGCGTCAGGAGCGACGTCAGGGTGAAGCCGTCTACGAGCTTGTGCAGCACGACGGAAGAGCCGATGACCGCGCCGGCGAGCGCTCCGGCCGAGAAGGAGATCGTCAGGTTGAGCCCGTCGATAAAGGAGTGGATGAACAGGGCGACCAGCGCCGACCAGCCCAGCAGGTGCACCGAGCAGTTTTCCAGGTACTCCGGGCAGCTGTCCGACATCGCCAGGCTTTCCATGGAGAACAGCAGGGCGAAGCCGGCGAGCGCGCCCCAGCCGGCGGCCTCGGCGTTGTGTTCCCAGGCATGGGGAAGGATCTCGACGAAGGCGATGGCGATCAGGACCCCGGAGCGCAGCGAAAATAGACGCCACAGCCAGCGGCGAGAGAATAAGTTCTTGATGAGCGGGAGGCCGCCGCCGAGCAGGGTCAGGGCGACCGCGGCGACGTTAAAGCTGAGGAGCGCTCCGCTCATGCCGGCTTCTCCTCGGGCTCCGTCTGCTGCAGCTCATAGAGCCGGCGGTAGAGGCCGTCGCGGCGCAGAAGTTCGGCGTGGGTTCCGGTTTCCGCGACCTTCCCGTTGTTGAGCGCGTAGATGCGGTCGGCCGCGTGCACGGTCGAAAGACGGTGCGCGATAAGGATCACGGTCCGTCCCTGCATAAGATTCTCCAGCGCCTTCTGCACCTCGCTTTCGCTGGTTGAGTCGAGGTTGCTTGTGGCCTCATCGAGCACCAGCAGCGGCGGGTTGGTCAGCACGGCGCGCGCGATGGCGAGCCGCTGGCGCTGGCCGCCGGACAGGCGCGTCCCGCGGTCGCCGAGTATGGTGTCGTAGCCTTGCGGCAGGGCGAGGATGAAGTCGTGCGCGTCGGCGATCTTGGCGGCGCGGACGATGTCGTCTGCGGTCGCTTCCGTGCGGCCGATGACGATATTGGCGCGGACGTCGTCGTTGAACAGCACCGTCTCTTGGGTGACCAGGCCGATCTGCTTGCGCACGCTGCGGATGCGGAAGTCGCGCAGGTCTCTGCCGTCGAACAGCACCGCGCCCTCGTCCGGGTCGTAGAGCCGCAGCAGCATGTGGACGATGGTGCTCTTGCCCGATCCCGAGGGGCCGACGATCGCGACGGTCTCGCCGCGCCGGAAGGTGAGGTCGATATCGTCAAGCGCCGGCAGCTCGCGGCTCGTGTATTTAAAACGCAGACCCTGGAGACGAATCTCCTCGCGCAGCTCGGTGAACGCCGTCGCGCCGGGCCGGTCGACGACGCTCGGCTTTACGTCGAGGATGTAGAAAATGCGGTCGGCTGAGGCGAGGCCGCGCTGCAGCTCCGAGTTGAGCTTGCCGAGGTTCTTGGTGGGGGCGTAGGCGGAGAAGAATGCGGTCAGAAACGCCGCGAAATCGCCCGCATCCATCCGGCCCAGCAGAATCTCGCGCCCGCCGAAGTAGAGCAGCAGCGCCAGGATCAAGGACCCGAAGAACTCCATCAGCGGTCCGGAGAGCGCCGTCGCGCGCAGATAGCGCATCATCTGGCTGAAGAAAGACGCGTTTTCCCCGCGGAATTTATCGATCGCTCCCTCCTCGTAGTTGAAGGCCTTGATCAGAGTCATTCCGTAAAGGCTTTCCTGAAAGCGGTGGTAGATATGTCCCATAATGGCCTGGCTCTGGGAGCTCGCGTCGCGCATTTTGCGGCCCAGGATGACGATGAGAACCGCGGCGATCGGGATCATGCCCAGCGCGACCAGCGCGAAGTGCCAGTTGAGGAAAAACAGCACGCCCATGAGCACGATAACGGTCAGCAGGTCGCGGATAAGGTAGAGCGGGACGAACTGGAGCATGGACTGCACCAAAGTGAGGTCGTTGGTGACGCGGGCCAGGACTTCGCCGCTCTTGTTTTCGCTGTAAAAGTCCAGGGACAGGGTATGCAGGTGGCGAAACAGTTCTTCGCGCATCTCCTGGGTGACGCGTTGGCCGAGCCAGCTCATGAGGTAGTTCTGGATATAGGCGGCGATGGATTTGACCCCGATCAGCAGCGGAACGCTCACGGTAAGAATCGCCAGCGTCTGCGTCGAGGCGGTGAACTCCATGAACCTCTCGAGGATGTTGATGATCGCTTCGCCCCACATGGAGTTGGAGATGTCCTTCCCCGCGAACAGGCCGTTGACGACGATTTTGATCAGCAGGACCGTCAATCCGTTGGCGGCCGCGACGACGATCATGGCGACGGCCGCCTGGTAGAAGCGCAGCCGGTGCGGCCGAACGCGCCGGAGCAGCCGTCCGGGAGCGCTCATGCGGCGGCCCTCCGCGTGCCGACGGCGTTGAGGATTATTTCGGCCGTGCGGTCGATGGCACCGGGTCCGCGCAGCTTGGTGCGCAGAGCCGAGAGGTCGCGGCGCAGTTCCTGGAGGCGGCGCGGATTGCCCAGGATGTCGAGCGCTTTGCGGGCGATCTTTTCCGGCGTGGCTTGATGCTGGACCAGCTCCGGGACGAGCTCGCGCTCCGCCAGGATGTTGGCCATGGCGATATGCCGCACCCGGATCAGCGAGCGGGCGATGAGATAGGTCGGCCAGGCGACCTTGTAGATTACGACCATCGGGATGCCGAGCAGCGCGTTTTCCAGCGTGGCGGTCCCGGAAGAGGTGAGAAGAAAGTCCTGGCGCGAGCGCTCGGCGTAATCGGCTTCGCGTACCAGCACGGGGCGCAGGGTTTCTGCGGTGCGCCGGCGGTTCAGCCAGCGCGTGTAATGGCTGTCGTTGAGCTGCGGTACGGCAAAGACGCGGATTTGCATATGCGGGAAGTCGCGCCGGATGCGCTCCGCGGCGCGCAGGAGAACGGGGAGATGACGCTGAACCTCCGTCGAGCGGCTGCCCGGCAGGATTCCGAGCCGGAGCGTCCGGGACGGCGAGCGGTGGTTCGGCGGCGGCAGGACATCGAGCAGCGGGTGGCCCACCCAGGTGACCGGCACCCCCGCCTTCCGGTAGAGCTCCTCTTCGAAGGGGAAAATGACGAGCATGCGGTCGACGCAGCTCTTGATGTGCCGGATGCGGCCGGCGCGGGTCGCCCAAACCTGGGGACTGATGAAATACAGCGCCGGTACGCCGCAGCGCTTGGCGGCGGAGAGAATGTGCCGGTTGAAGCCGTAGAAGTCGATGCAGACGACGGCGTCGATCGCGCCTTGCTCCATGCGCGCGCGCAGCTCGCGGTGCAGCAGAACAAACGTCGGCAGGCGCTTGATCGGCGCGATGAAGCCGGTGACGCCGAGCGAGGCCAGGTCGCTGTGAAAAATGTCGCCGGCGGCGAGCGTGGCTTTCATCAGCGGTCCGCCCACCGCCTCTATGCGCGTGCTCCGCCGCGCCCGCCGCAAGGCGCGTATCAGCAGGGAGCCGTAGAGGTCTCCCGACGGATCGCCTGCGACGATGAGGATGCGCGGCATGGCGCTATCCTCTCCGGCCCCGCACCGAGCGTTTTATCGACTGAGCAATTTTTTCGAGCGGGTTGTCCCATTTCGGCAGGACCGTCTTGGTTTTAAAGCCGGACAGCTCGTAGCGCTTGAGCTCTTCGGTGATCTGCAGCGCAAGCTTCAGCGCCTTAAGGCCGTGCTCGCCGGAGGGCCACGGTTTCCGGTTGTTGCGGATGCAGTCGAGGAAGTGGTTGATCTGGTTGGACAAGGGCTGCGTTTTGTCCATGCGCGGAGCGATGTGGCGGATATCCTTGAGGCTGCGTATCTCCGGTTTTTTCTTCTCGTATATTTGCAGCGACGCGTTGAGATAGTCCAATGAGATATAGCTGCTCTCTTGGAATATCCGTATCTTGCGGCAGCGTTTGAGCGAGATGCGGCTGGCTGTTAGATCGGCGATGCAGCCCGACTTGAAACGGATGCGGACATTGGCGATATCCTCGTGCCGGGACAGCAGCGTCGCGCCGAGGGGCTCCATGCTTTCGACCTCGGAGTTGACCAGCGTGAGGAGAATATCGATGTCGTGGATCATGAGGTCGAGGACCACGCCGATGTCCTGCATGCGCGGGTCATAGGGGCCGAGGCGCTCCACCGTGATGAAGCGCGGATGCCGGATGTGCTCGATCGCCTGCAGGATCGCGGGGTTGAAGCGCTCGACATGGCCGACCTGGAGCTGGACCTTATTCTCCTCGGCCAGGGCCAGGAGCTTGTGCGCCTCCTCAACGGACGAGGCCAGCGGCTTCTCGATGAGGCAGTGCGCGCCCGCCGTCAGGACCGCTTGGCCGACCTCGAAGTGCAGCGCCGTGGGGACAGCGACGACGACGGCGTCGACCTTGCCGAGGAAATCCCGATAGTCCTTATGCGCCAGCGCACCGCTGCGCCACGCGGCGACTTGCGCGCGCCAGACGTTGGTGTCGCTCACGCCGACCAGTTCGATGTCGGGGTGCTTGCTGAGAGTGCGGGCATGGTGGGTTCCCATGCGCCCGGCGCCCACGACACCGAAACGAATCTTGCGCTTGCTCACGTGGCGGCCTCCTGCGTCTCTTCGTCGCGGGCGACGACGGCCAGCTTCATGCCGTCGGCGCCGCGCAGAAACTCATCCTTGTCGATAATCAGGGTTTTGCGAGCCTCGACGGCGACCGCGGTGACGCCCGCTTCCCGAAATACGCGCAGCGAGTCCGGTCCCAGCACGGGCAGGTCGAAGCGAAAGTCTTGTTCCGGCTTGGCGACCTTAACCAGCACGAGTCCGGGCTTTCTGCCGTGCGAGCGGACCAGTTCGGCGGCGCGCAGCAGCAGCGCGTCCGTTCCTTCCATCGCCTCGACGGCGACGACGGCACGGTCCCGCACCACCACGCTCTGGCCGATATCAAAGCCGGCGACGGCCTTGCCGGCGCGCCAGCCAAACTCGATATCTGCGGCTTCCGCCTTTGACGGCGCCCGCCGCGTCAGCACGCCGGGCTCGGGCATCAGCCGCGAGAGATGCGTGGCCGAGGATATCAGCTCGATCCCCTCTTTCTTAAACTCGTCGGCGATGGCGCGCAGGATGGTGTCGGTCCGGCGGTCCTTAAGCCCCGCGAGGATCTTGATGGCCCGCAGGTCCGGCATAATGCCGCCGAATAGCGAATTATGCTGGACCTTGCCGGCCATGACGGCGCGGCGTACTCCCGCTTTTTTGAAGATCCGCAGCGGTTCGCTCACCTTGCCGAGCTTGAACGTGTGGACCTCGTCCGCGATCTCGGACAAGGAAGTTTCGGTTACGCCGGAGATGCCTATTGCGACGACGCGATGGCCCTGCCGCTTCGCCTCTTGTGCGAATAAGAGGGGAAAGCGGCCTGAGCCGGCAATCAGGCCGATCGTTTCCGTAGGCATGGCTGCGCTGCGGGCCGCGGTTAGGCCGTCACCTCTTCTTCGCTTTTGACGTCGCCTGGGCGCGTGATGCCCCGGCCCTTCTGCGCCGCCTCGATGAACTGGATCATGTCCTGGACCGGCGGCGGCGGCGAGGAGGCTTTGAGCTGCGCCAAGGCCGCCTCAATCGGCTGGCCGGAAAGGAACAGCGTCCTATAGGCGCCGCGGACGGCCTTGACCACGTCGCGCGGCAGCTTGGAACGGCGAAGCCCCACGACGTTGAGCCCGCGCAGCTTGGCCCGGTCGCCCTGCGCCGTGCAGAACGGCGGGATGTCCTTGCCCACCTTGGAGCCCGCGCTGATCATGACCATGCGGCCGACGCGGACGAACTGGTGGATGCCGACATGTGCCGACAGCACGCAGTAGTCCGCCAGCTCAACGTGGCCGGCCAGCGCCGCGAAGGACACCATGATGACGTTGTTGCCGATGACGCAGTCGTGCGCCACGTGAGTGAAGGCGCAGAACAGGCAGTTGGAGCCGATCACGGTCTTGCCGGTGGCTTTAGTGCCGCGGTTCATCTGCACGGCTTCCCGCACCGTGTTGTTGTCGCCCATGATCAGGAGCGCGCGCTCGCCGGCGTACTTCAGGTCCTGCGGCGCAGTGCCGAGAAAGCAGCCTGGAAAGATGCGGTTGTTCTTGCCGATCCGGGCGTACTCGATTACCGCATGGGAGCCGATCGTGGTGCCTTCTCCGATCTCCACGTCCTCGCCGATGACGGCGTAGGGGCCGACCTGCACCGAGGGGTGGAGCCTGGCGGAAGGGTCGATGATCGCGGTGGGGTGGATGCTGTTCATTTCTTGTTCTTGTCGGCGAGGATGAACGACATCTGCGCTTCGGTGGCGATCTTGCCGTTGATCATCGCCGTGCCCTGGAACTTCCCGGAGCGGCCGCCGAGCTTAAGGACCTCGACTTTGAGCTGGAGGATGTTCCCGGGCGTCACGGGGTTGCGGAACTTGGCGCTCTCAATGCCGAGGAAGAACGCGATCTTGTTCTCGAAGCCGCCCGTGGACATAAGCATTACGCAGGCGGTTTGGGCGAGGGCTTCAATAACGAGCACTCCCGGCATGATCGGATGGTCGGGGAAGTGTCCCTGAAAGAACTCTTCGTTCATTGTTACGCCCTTGGTGCCGATGGCGATTTTCCCCTCTTCTATGATGTCGACTCGGTCGACGAGCATGAAGGGGTAGCGATGCGGTAGCGCCGCTTTTACTTCCATGGGCGAAAGGGTGCGTACGGGTGCGGGTGCGGTTTCCGTTGTCTCTGTCGTCATGATTCCTCCGTTGCTCAGCCTACGGGATTCCTGCCCCGCATTTTTATGGCTGATTGGTTGAGAAGCTTTGCGAACTCAATATTGTGGGCATGGCCGGGCCGTACGGCTTCGATATGCATCTTGAACAGCGAGCGGCCGATCAGCGTTAAATCGCCGATCAGGTCCAGCACCTTATGGCGGACAAACTCGTCTTTGTAGCGCAGTCCTTCGGCGTTGGTGTGGATCTCTTCGCGACCGATTACAATCGCGTTCTCCAGGCTGCCGCCCTGCGCCAGGCCCTGGGATTTTAGAAAGGCGATCTCATGCTCGAAACAGAAGGTGCGCGCGGGAGCGAGCTCGGTCGCGTAGCTCTTGGTGTCTACCGTGATGGTCATCTCCACCCTCGGGACCAGCGGGTGGTCGTGGATCAAGGTCGCGTCGACCTCGAAGTTTTCGGCGGGCCGGGCGCGGTAGAAGGAGCCTTTGTCCTCGTAGGTGATCTCCTCGGGGATCACCAGGTAGCGCTTGGGCTCATTGGGGTAGCGGCGCAGGCCGGCGCCCATCAGCGCCTTGAAGAACGGGAGCGCGGAGCCGTCCATGATCGGCGGCTCGTTGGCGGTCACCAGAATGTCGCAGTTGTCGATGCCGATGCCCGTCAGCGCGGAAAGGACGTGCTCGACGGTGTGGATGCGCGCCTCGTTGAGGCCGATGTTGGTGCCGCGGACCGTTGCCACGACGAAGCCGAGGCGCGCGGGGATTACCGGGCAGTCCGGCAGGTCTGGGCGAAAGAAGCGGATGCCCGTATTCGCCGGCGCCGGACGGAAGGTCAGGATGGAGGCGTTGCCGGTATGCAGGCCGATCCCCTCCAGCGTCACCTCTTTGTCGATCGTCGTCTGCGCGTCGATGTTATCCTTTGGCATGGGCCGTCTCCTTGCCGAGCATCTTTTGGGCTTTTTTCACAAAGCCGTATATGTCGGGGAGCTTCGACATGATCGCCTGCAGCTTCATGGCTTCCCGGTGCGGGCGCGCCGGCGAACCGAACAATATTTCCCCGGGCTTGACGTCTCCCATGACGCCCGTCTGGGCAGTTATAATGGCGCCGTCCCCGATCTTTAGGTGGCCGACGATGCCCGCCTGGCCGGCGAATGTCACCTGGTCGCCGACCAGCGTCGAACCCGCGATCCCCACTTGGGAAATTATCAGGTTGTTGCGGCCGATCGTCACGTTGTGGGCGATCTGCACCAGGTTGTCGATTTTGGTGCCGGCGCCGATGCGGGTTGCGCCGGTCGCCGCCCGGTCGATGGTTACGTTGGAGCCGATCTCGACGTCGTTTTCAATAACGACGCGGCCGACCTGATGGACCTTGCGATGCGTGCCGGTTTTGCGGTCGGTGTCGTAGCCGTAGCCCTCGCCGCCGATGATGGTGCCGGGATGGATGATAACGTTATCGCCGAGCTCGCAGAAGTCGCCGATAACGACCTGCGGATGCAGCACGCAGTTCTTGCCGATGCGGGCGTTGTAGCCGATGAAGCACTGCGGCGAGATGCGCGTGTTGTCGCCGATCAGCGTTCTTCCTCTAACCACGGAAAATGCGCCGACGCTGACGTTTTTGCCGAGGCGCGCTTCAAAATGGATATCGGCTTTGGCGCTAAGCACAACGGCCTCTTTGGGCCATTTTTCCTCGTAGATTTTCTTCAGGACCTGGGCGTAGGCCCACTTGGGCGAATCAGTATAGAGGCGGTTCCTTGGTCCGCCGGCCATATCATTTTTTGCCGCAAGGGGCAGGAGGATGGCTCCCGCGCGGCTGGCAATGGCCTGCGCGGTGTACTTCGGATTTTCCAGGAAGGAGATGTCCTCCGCTTCGGCCTCCGTCACGCCGGCGGCGTTTTTGATTTCATATTGCGGGTCGCCGTCGAGTTCGGCCCCCGTGATTTCAGCGATTTCTCCCAGCGTTATTTTCATAGCGAGAACCCCTTGAGTTTCTGCAGCACTTTCGCGGTTAGATCCACGGTCGTCTGTCCGTAGAGAATCTGGTTCTTATCCACAACGATGCTGACGCCGTTCTCCTGCGCGACTTCGCGCACCGCGGTGTAGATCTTGCCCAGTAGGATTTCCGTACGACGGCCTTCTATTTCAATTAGATTTTTCTCCACCGACGACTGGTATTCGGCGAAAGCGGCTTCTTTCTGTTCCAGCTCCGACCGCGCGGCGTTGATTTTTCCGTCAAGGTCGTCGAGCAGGCGCGCCCGTATATGGGTGGGCGTTTCCTCGGCCGCGACGACCTTCTCCTCGTCTCCCATCGGGTCATCGACGCCCGGGATGTTTACCGGGCGATTTCCGCTTTTATCCGATATGCCCGGAAGGCCCCGCAGTTCTTCCGGTTCGAGGCGGGGGGCGGCGTCGGCCAGCGCGGCGGCGGTCGAGGCGGCGATGGCCGCCGTTGGCGTGCCCGTGGAGGGGACGCTCTCCGTCGCTAAAGTGCCGGTCGAAACGACGGGGGCCTCGACGGTCGTGGTGGTGGATGCCGTCGGGGCGCGCGCCGGCGCTTCCACGGGAGGGAGCGCCTCATCCTCGGCGGGAGCGGCCGGCTTCACCGGCGCGGGCAGCGACGCTTTTTCCAGCAGGTCGCGCTCCATCTTCATCCGCGACAGCTCCGCCCGCAGGGTAATCATCTCGCCCCGGCGAAGGTTTACCTGTTCTTCCGCTTGGCGAACGATCGCTTTGTAGGTTTGCTTCGCTTTGTGCGTCTCCGGGTAGAGGCGGAAAATCTTCTGGATGTCGACGAAGCCGATATTGCCGCGCTCCGCCTTGTTCTCCTCAAGGCTGATCTCGAGCGCGCGCGCCGACATCCCGGCGGCGCCCAGGAGCAGGGCGCAGGCGGCGAGCGCCCGCAGTTTGGTGAAGGTTCTCATATTAGAACAGGCTCCCGATTCCGAAGTTGATTTGCGATTTTTCTTCGCCGGGGCGATGCTGGAAGCCGTAGCCCCAGTCCAGGCGGATCGGGAACGCGGGGGTGACGAAGCGAATCCCGAAGCCGATGTCCGTCTTGAGGTCCCGCTCCCCCTTGCCGATGGTGAAGCGGGCGGAGCGCATATTCTCCCACGAGCCGCCCAGATCGAAGAACGTGACGAACTTTACGATTGTCTTGCGCCGTTCCCGGGCCAGCGGGAAGCCCAGCTCGATGTTGAATACGTCGTAGATCTTGCCGCCGTTGCGGGCGCCGACCTCGCCGGTCGAGGAATAGCCGCGCAGCGTGTCTTGGCCGCCGATGAAGAACCGCTCGAACACCGGAACCTCCCGAGTCTCATTGAACGGCGTGATGTAGGAGGCGCGGTTGGAGGCGGTAAAGACCAGCGGATAGTCCCCGACTTCAAACAGGGTCTTATGGTAAGCGCTGGAGACGTACGGCTTGAAGAAGTGGATATCGCCCTGGAATATGCCGCCGGCGATGGAGCTGCCAATCGAATGCCGCGTCCCGCGGGCGGGATCCCAGATATTGTCGCGCGTGTCGCGGGCGAATTCGACGCCGACGGAGGACTGCACGCTGGTCCCTTCCGAGAGGGCGTTTTGGAACTGGCTCTGCACGCCCGTTAGGGAGATTTTCTGGAAGGTGTAGCTCATGTTTAGGCGGTACTTGTCGTCCTGGAAGCGCGGGCCGACGCGTACGGAGCCGCCCGTCCGCTTGCTGGTGAACGCGGAGTTGGAGCCCTCGAACGGGGAGATGCGCCGCGTACTGAAGGCGTCAAAGCCCAGGCTGACCGGTTTGTCGAGGATCCAGGGGAGGGTGTAGCCGAGCGTGAAGTCATTGACGCGCCGGCCGAACGACCATGACGCGTTGGCGCGGTGGGCGCGCCCCCACATGTTGAGGTGCTGGAGCGACAGCGTGCCGATTAGGCCGTCCAGGGACGAGAAGCCGGCGCCCGCGGTAAGCATGCCGGGCTTGCCCTCGACGACGCCGAAGGTCAGGTCGACAAGGTCCGGGTCAAAGGGGCTCTGGACGTCTAGTGAAACATCGTCGATGAAGCCGAGGTTGCGGATGCGCTCCTGGCTCTTGCGGATCTTTGAGACGGAGAACGGCATGCCCGGCCGGATGACCAGTTCGCGCTTGAATACGAAGGTTTTGGTGGCGCGGTTGCCCTCCACGTCGGTGTGGTCGACATAGGCGGTATTGCCTTCCACGATTTCGAAATGGACGTCCATGAGGCCGGTTTCCGCATTAAAGGTTCGGGTCGGATCGATTTCGGTTCGCAGGCGGCCCTTCTCGGCATACAGCTCGCGCAGGCTTTGGATGGTGAAGTCGAATTTTTCCTGATTGAAGATTTTCTTGCGTTTGTAGTCGACCGCCTTGGCGAGCTCGGTGGAGGCATAGATGCTGTGGCCGTTGAAGGTTGTATCGCCGAAACTATAGAGCTTGCCTTCCGTCAGGGAGATGTCGATATGGATCTCGGTCTGGGCCTCGTTGAAAGTGATGGAGCTCGAGTCCAGCGTGTAGTCCAGGTGGCCCCGGTTCTTGTAGAACGTCTGTATTTTTTCCAGGTCTGTTTTGAACTTCTCCTGCGAGAAGATGTCGGCGCTGAACCACTTCGGCCGGTTCTCCATCTGCTTAACGACCTTCTTTTCCTTGAACGACTCGACGCCGTGGATCCGGACTTTTTTGATCTTGGCCTTGGGGCCTTCTTCAATGAGGTAGGTGATATCCGTCTTCCAGGTTTCGGTCGACAGCTCGTCGCGGGTGTCGACCCGGGCGCGGTGGAAGCCCTTCTTCCGGTACAGCTCGAGTATCTTTTCGGCGTCGTCGCGCAGCTTCGCGCGGTCAAAGGGGTCCTTCTCGCGCAGGGTCAGCTCGTCTCGAATGCGGCCCTTGGAAAGCTTGTCGCGTCCCTCGAAGCTGATTTTTTGGATAAGCGGACGCTCCGTTACGATGAAGGTCAGGCGGATTTGGTGGCGGGAAGGGGAGGCTGACGCGAAGTGGGCCGGAACCTCCCGGTTGGGGAGCGCCGTAATGTCGGTGACCACGCGGTCGAACTTGCCGAGCTGCATGATGTTTTCGTAGTCGTTGTCCAGGTCGCCGCGGTCGTAGAGGTCTCCTTCGCGCGCGTTGATCTGCCGGCGTACAACCTTGACCTTGGCGTGCCGCAGGCCTTGCAGGACGACCTCTCCCAGCACCCATGGAGGCTCGGGGATCTCTGGTTCGGCGGCGCCCAAAGTCTCCAGCGCCTGCTTCTCCGCGTCATCGGCGGCGGCGGGCGTCGGCAGGGATCCCGTAACCGGGGGGGGCGCGCCGGGAACCGGCGAGGCGCTTTGCTGCGGCTGGCGGGTCCTTTCGTCGAGGCGAATATCGATACGCAGAGTTGTGCTGGAGAGTTCTATCCTGCGGATGGCGGCGGAGGTGAATAGTCCGGAGCCGAGCAGCGCCGACAGGTCCTCCGACTCTTGAGTTCGGGTGTAGGGCGCCCACTGCTTCGCCTGTATTAGATCGCGGACCTGCCTCTCGAGCACGGTTTTGAGTCCGATGATTTGGATTTGCGCGACGACGGGGGCGACCCCGACGTTAACCGGTTTGGGCCTTGCGGCCGCCGCGGATTCGCCCGCGGGCGCCGGTTGGGCCGGGATGGTCCGGGTTCCGTCCGGAAATTTACCGTCTGCCAGATCCTGCAGTGCTTGCAAGGCAGAATCGGCTTCGCCTGCGCCGCCGGCCTCTGCGGCCGAGGCGGCGGGAGCAATGGTAAGTGCCGAAAAAATAAGAGAAACAGCTAGAAGCAGGGGCAGGTTCACTGGAGTTTGACCAAGAGAAGTATATCAAATCAACGTCGGGCGGGCAATAAATACCGGGCGAGCTGCCGTACGCGCGCGGGCGACTGTACACATATACCCTAAATAGGAACTTAGCTTGCGGGCTGCAGCATGAATGACGGTATCTGCAGAGAGCCGGCGACCTTGCCCAGCAGGCTGCCGGAAAGGTCGATGACTTGGATTCCTTTTATGGGTGCGGTGGGCTGTATGCCGTGGGCTTCGATCGGCCGGAAGCCGAGCCGGGAGAAATACTCCGGATGGCCGATGACGAAAATAAGCTCGATGCCGAGGCCGCGGCAGCGGTCCAGCCCGTGCCGGATCAGCCGCTCGCCGACCCCTTGCCGCTGGCGTTCGGGAACTACGCCGATCGTCGTCAGCAGCGCGCTCGCCTGGCCGCCGACGTGGGTGCGGCAGTATAAGGCGTAGCCGACGATTTGGTTGTCGTCGGCGGCGACGATCGAAAGCGCGGGATGGAAATGCTCGGAGGAGTCCCGGGCGGCATGTACGAGCTTCGCCTCGTCGTCGCGGCCGTACGCCGCCTGCAGAATGGCGGTGGCGATGGGAATTTCTTGCGCGGTTTCTGCGCGGATGATTATGCTGCTCATGTGCGGGCCCTGCGGCGTCGGGTCGGAGTGTTTCCCGACAGCTTGCGTGGTCGGGGGCTCGGGGCCGCTACCGGTGTGCCCTTTTCCGCATCATAATAGTCGAGTCCGGAATGATCGATGACCTCCTCGCCCATCAGCAGGCGCAGGGTATTCTGCAGCTTGAGGTGCTGTACAAAGAGGTTGTGTTCCGGCTGCAAGTCTTCCCGGCACTGCGGCGATTTAAAGAAAAAGGACAGCCACTCCTGGATGCCCTTAAGCTCCGCGCGCTTCGCGAGGTCAAGGAAAAGCGCCAGGTCCAGGACGATCGGAGCGGCGAGTATCGAGTCGCGGCACAGGAAGTTGATCTTGATCTGCATCGGCATGTCCAGCCAGCCGAAGATGTCGATATTGTCCCAGCCTTCCTTGGCATCTCCGCGCGGGGGATAGTAGTCGATGCGGACTTTGTGCGAGTAGTTGCCGTACAGGTCGGGGTACAGGCGGGGTTCAAGCATGGAGTCGAGCACCGACATCTTGCTCTTTTCCTTGGTCTTGAACGAGCCGGGATCGTCGAGGACTTCGCCGTCGCGGTTGCCGAGGATGTTCGTGGAGTACCAGCCGTTGAGCCCCAGCATGCGCGCCTGGATGCCGGGCGTGACCACGGTTTTCATCCAGGTTTGACCCGTTTTGAAGTCCTTGCCGCCGATCGGGCTGCCGGTTTGTTCCGCCAGCTCGACCAGCGCCGGGATGTCGGCGCTCAGGTTGGGCGCGCCGTTGGCGTAGGGAATGCCGAGCTTGATCGCGGCATAGGCGTAGATCATCGACGGGGGGATTTCCGGGGCGCTTTCCTTGAGGCCGCGCTCAAAAGCCGCCAGGCTGCGGTGCGCCTTGGTGCGCGGCGGCAGGATTTCGGTGGAGCCGCACCAGATCATGACGACGCGCTCGAGTCCGTTAACACGTTTAAACTCTTCGATATCGTCGATCACCTGCTGGGCGTACTGCCATTTCGTCTTCGCCTTCTTGATGTACGTCCCCTTGAGATTCTTGATGAAGCGCTGATCGAAAACTCCGCACATCGGCTTGATGGCGGCGAGCTGGGGCTGGACCGCTTTGAGTCGTTCGGGCGGCAGTACGCCGGCCTTAAGCGCCGCCTCGTGTACGTTCTCGGGGAAAATATCCCAGCCGCCAAAGACGAGGTTTTCCGTTTTTTCCAGCGGCACGAAGTTGCGAATCAGCGGGCGGCGCCCCTCGTAGCGTTTGCCGAGGCGGATCGTTTGATTCTGTGATATGGAGCCGATGAGCCGGCCCATATTTTTCCGGTGCAGTGCGATGCCGGCGATGAAGGTGCTGGTGACGGCCCCCATGCCGGGGAGCAGCACGCCCAGCTTGCCCCGGCAGGCAGGAATCTTTTGGCTCTGGTTTCTGTTTTTATGACTAGACATGGCGCCGTCTCCCTATGGTGAACGATTGAGCCTACATTTTATTCTTTTTCGACGAAAAGCGCAGTAAAATCAGGACGGCGAGAAAGAGCGGGCTGCCCAGGCCCGCGGCCCACAAGAACGGGATCGTTTTATTGCCCAGCGCGAGAACGACGAAAAGATAAATAAAGTCTCTCTGGGTCAGGAGGTGCTCGATCCTGGCGAGCCAGCGCGTTAGGCCGCGTCCCTGCGGGTCGGCGCCGCCGCCGGCGATGTCGTCGATACCCTGGAACAGCGGGCTGTCATCGTTGCGCCTTTCCGCCCGCTCGACGGAGTGCCGGTAGACGATCAGCGCGGAGGCGAGACTGCATATCGCGGCGATCGCGCCCAGAAGGAGGCACAGCGCGCCGCCGCCGGCACGAAATTGTCCGATGCCGAGACAGCCAAAGAGCAGGAAGTGGACGATGTTGTCGCCCCAGAAGTCGATCTCGCCGCCGCGACGGCTCTCCTGAAAGCGCAGGCGCGCGAGTTCGCCGTCGCAGCCGTCGAGCAGGGTGTGCAGCCAGATAATGAGGGCGCCGGCCAGAGTAAATGCGTAGCCGCCGCCCGCGAGGATGAGCGCGCCGGCGGCGCCGACGGCGGCGCTGAAAATTGTCATGTCGTTGGGGGTGATGCGGGTGTTCAGCAGGCGCTGCGTGACGGCGAGCGAGACCCGGCGGTCAAAATTCCTGGCCATGAAGCTGTCCTGGGCTTTGCGGGCTTCCTTCAGCAGCCAGCGGACCGCGAGGCGCTTGTCGGTGACCTTGGACAGGCGGAAGAATGAGCCCCTTGGCATGGCCTCGCTCTCGAAGCCCACATGATGCAGCGAGGGTTTCAGCGCGATTTGGACGACGCCGTAATGGTTGCCGTCCTGGTATGAGGTCGGGAGCTTGTGGAATGTGGTGAATAGTTCGCGCAGCGCTTCCAGGCGGATAAAGTGGTCGCCGGAGACGCTGGCATAGGGAGGTTCGCACTGCTCGTCCTCGTCGCTCTTGTCGGCGGAATATTCATCTTCCGCCCACTGGGCCCAACGCACGGCCAAATCCTTCGGCCAGCGGAGAGCCTTGACGGCCTTTTCCTTCAGGGGGTGCGTGGAGAGCCAGACCTCCCGGATGCCGGCGCGCGCCAGCGTGAACAGCTGGCGCTCGATGACTCGCATGCCGCCGATGTCCTCAAAGAGGAGGAAGCGATGATCGACCGACAGTACGGCGCGCGTGATCCGCTCGGTTTGCGGCGGCGGCTCGGCGGGCAGCTTCTCCTTGCTGAGATGCCGCTTCTGCTGCGGTAAATTCCTGGCGAAGTCGGCGATTGGATCCGGGGGGCGCACGCCGTCAAGGTTCTCCGACGGCGGCGGGCTCTCGGCGGGGGTAAGCGTCAGTGGCGCGTCGGCGGCGGGTGCGGCGGGCGCCGGAGCGGGCGCCGCGGCATCCTGGTAGATTTCAATTGGAGATTCGACGCCTTCAACGCGGTGCGTTCCGGCGTCTGAGAACGCATGGGCGACGCTCCCCTTGATGTGGTCGTGGACTTCGCGGGAGAGGCAGATGCCGCCCGGCCGCGCGGCGGTGCACAGGCTCTGCGCCACGTGCACGCTGCTGCCGTAGACGTTTTGTCCTTCGACCACGACATCGCCCAGGTGGATGCCGACGCGGGCGTGCAGCAGATCACCAGGAGGCTTGCCGGAATTGTAGTCGGAAAGCAGGCGGTGGATGTCGACCGCGCATTGGGCGGCGTCGACGGCGCTGTCGAAGCTGTAGAGGCAGGTATCACCGAAGTCTTTGAGCAGGCGTCCCTTGTGTTTTTTCCCGGCGACGCCCAGGATCGTGCGGTGGCGACGGACGAGATCCAGCGCGAACTCCTCTCGCCCGCGCAGCAGGGTTTGGAAGTTTTGGATGTCGGAGCAGAGGACGGCGGCGAGGCGTCTAGTGGGCATGCTGGCGGTAGATGTTTTCGATGATGGAGACGCAATGCTCCGCCTCGCGGATGTTGCGGCCGCGCCGCCGGGAATCGGCGACGGCGGCGCAAAAATCCTCCAGCATGGAGTGAAACCACTCCGGATGGGCGGAGCCGTGCGAGAGCGCTTCCGGGAAGACGAAAACATGCGGCGGGCGTCCGCCGCGCACCACGCGCAGGCGGTCGTCGAGAATCTCGATCGATCCCTCGCGCCCGCGCAGGACGCCCCAGTGGCCGCGGCGCGCGGCGTTCCAGGTGAGATGTACGATCGCGCTGGCGCGGGGAAACTCGATAAGGCAGGTGGCCTCGCTGTCGGTGCCCCCGCCGTTGGCGCCGCTGAATTTGAGCACGCCGGAGCTGCGGCGCGGAATCGCGTCGAGCAGCCAGGCGACGAGATAGAAGGCGTGCCAGCCATGGTCGATCAGGATGCCGCCGCCCGAGAGCTTCTTGTCGGTTCGCCAATTGCCCTTGGCGGCCGGGCCCGCGACCACGGAGGGCTGGCTGCGCAGCACATGCCACTCCAGGTGCTGGACGGCGCCGATGGCGCCGTCGTCAAGCAGCGAGCGAAGCTTCTGAAACAGCGGCGCGTACTTCCAGTTATGGATGGTAAACAAGGCGCGGCCGCGCTTCTTGGCGGTGTTTTTGAGCGTCGCAAAGTCCTTGCGGCTCAGCACCAGGGGCTTTTCGCACAGCACGTGCCTATCCGCCCTTAGGGCCGCGAGACACAGTTCGGCATGCAGGTGCGGGGGGGTGGCGATGTCGACGAAGTCGAGCTCCCGCTCTTCGCGCAGCAGCCGGTCGCAGTCCGGATAGGTGCGTATCCCGGGGAAATGCTTCTCCGCCGCGGCCCGCCGCTCGGCGCTGCCGTCGGCGGCGGCCGTGATGGAGACGCCGCGCAGCTTCTTCCAGGCCGGGGCATGCGCATTTTCCGCGACCGCGCCGAAGCCGATGATGGCGCCCTTAAGCGCCGCCGCTTCAGCCATTAAGCTCTCCCGAGACGGCCGCGAAAACTTCCTCGAGGATGTCCAGGCCGCGGTCCGCCTGCTCGCGGGTGATATTGAGCGGAGGGTTGATGCGGATGACCGGGGAGTAGGACATCGTCATAAGCCCCCGGCGCAGCGCCTCATCGAATATCCTGCGGCAGGCGGTTTTTGCCAGGGGCTTTTTCGTGGCGCGGTCCTGCACCAGCTCGACGCCGATCAGCAGGCCTTGGCCGCGCACGTCGCCGATAAACGCGAAGCGGTCCTGCAGTTTCTTGAGCCGCGCCAGCATGTGCGCGCCGAGGTCGCGGCTGTTGTCCACCAGCTTTTCATTCTTGAGGATTTTTAAGGCGGCGTTGCATGCGGCAGCGGCGAGAGGGTTGCCGCCGTAGCTCGAGGACGACCCGGAAGGGTCGGCGAAGGGCTTGGCAGCGGCGATGGCGCTTGGCGCGATGAGACCGCTGACCGGGAAGCCGCCCGCGATGCCCTTGCCGACGGTCATAATGTCCGGCTGCACGCCCTCGTGCTGACAGCCGAACCATTTCCCGGTGCGGCCGAAGCCGGTGATCATCTCATCGGCGATAAGCAGTCCGCCGTGCTCGTGCGCGATGTCGCGCAGTCCGGTTAGGAACCCGGGAGGAGGCTGTACGTTGCCGGCCGTCCCCTGGATCGGCTCGACGATGATGCCGGCGAGGTTGTTGGTCGTGGAGCGGCGGATCATGGTGCGCAAAAACTCGAGGCAGTGCGCGGCGCAGTCATGCTCGCCTTCCGTCCCGAAGGGGCAGCGGTAGGGGTTCGGGAACGGCGCGAGGTAGCGTCCGGGGGTGAGCGGCCCCAGACCATGCTTGAAGTTGTCGCCGAGCAGTCCCAGGACGCCGCCGGTTTTGCCGTGAAAACCGCCCCAGAAGCCGATGAATTCCGCATGGCGGGTATGGCTTATCGCCAGCCGGAAAGCGGCTTCCACTGCCTCTGAGCCTCCGGAGTAAAGCTGGAAGCGGTCCAGGCCCTTGGGAAGCACTTCCATGAGGCCGCGGCCGAATTCAACGCGGTTTTTGGTGGTGAAGCTGCCGACGTTGATGGCGGCCGCCTGTTCGGCGATGGCCCGGGCGTAGTCCGGATGGCCGTGGCCGATCGAGGCGACGCAGACGCCGGCCACGAAATCGATGTATTCCTTGCCGTCTAGATCATAGAACAGCGCCCCCCGGCCCTTGTCCAGCGTGATTTGGGAGAACAGCGCGATCGACTGCAGGCCGGGCGTCATGTAATTCTGTTCCTCTTCGAACCATTGTCGGGACAGCGGTCCGGTAATGGGTTCTTGGGAGGGAGATTTTTTTGTGGAGCTTGTCATGTTGTCCTCTTGGTTTTGGGGAGGGCGAGCGCATGCTTCAGGCGTTTCTGCAGCTGCCAGGAAATCTGCACCGCCGCTTCTTTGCGGACCAGGGCGAAGCTGGGCCAGGAGTTGAAATCGAGTACCGTGATCGTTCCGTCCGGGGCGATGATGGCGTCGCCGCCGAAAATCTGCAGCGCCAGCGCCGTGGCGCCGGCCGCCGCCTGCGTGGCGAGCGAATCGACGTCGAATACGTGCCGGCACGCGCGGACCGCGTCGTGATAGAACCAGGTGAACCAGTGGCCGGGTCCGGCGCCGTAGAACTTGATGAGATCGCCGTCGATGTGGGGCTGGATGATCCAGTGCGTAATCTCCCGCTTTTGGAAATCGGACACAATCTCACGCGCCCGCTCCCAGGTCTCGGCGCGCACAACGTCGTGGTCGCAGGTATTGTGCACGTCGCCTCGTTTGAGCCACCAGCCTTGGGGCGCCGGGAAGGCCGGCGGGTCGCCGGCTCCCGCCTCAACGGTGCGGACCTCGGTATCCGGGAAGCGGACCTCGCCGAGCGCCTGCATCGCGGGCGCCAGATGCGTTCGGTAGCAGTTGAGTACGGCGCGCGGGGGGTTCGCCCAGAGGGCGGTAGATCCTTCGGATTCCCGCAGCAGGCGCATAATGCGGGGATAGGATTCGCACATGGGGATGATCAGGTCCCAGCCGCGCAGGTCCAGGCCGTCGGCCTCCTCGGGCGTCACCGCCCGAGTCTTGAAGCCCATGGGCGCGAGCTGTTCAAGCACGGCTTGCAGGATCAGCGCGTCGTCGCTTTCGCGGTTGGGGGAGTTCGTTACTTCACGGAAAATGCCTAAGCACCGTAGCATGAGATCACCTTTTCGGCCGCGGAAAGATCCTCCGGCCGGTCGACGTCGATAGTATCCTGCAGGAGGACGCCGCGCACGACGGCGCCGCTGCGGATGAGATCGGTCCAATAGCTGCGCAGCTTGCCGTGCGCCGCCGCGGCGGGCATCGCCTCCGGCAAGGCTCGGGTTAAGGCGTATAGCCCGCAGGTTACGGATAGCCGCTGTTCAGGAGAGACGTCTTCGCCCAGGGCGCAAATGTTTCCGGCGGCGTCCCGCTGCGCCCATAGCGGCTTTTCATCTTCGACGAAGCCGGTCAGCGCGAGCGCGGCGGCGGGGGACGGCGCGCCGCCGGTTGCCGGGGCGAGCGCTTCGCCGGAGAAGCGCGCGATGTCGGCGGGGCGGATCAGCGCGTCCACCGTGCTGATCATGAAGTCGCCCGAATCCTGCGCCAGGGTTCGCGAGACGAGCCGGAAGCTCTCCCAGGAAGAGGCCGTGTCCCGGCGCAGGAAGCGCCAGTGAAGATCCGCGAAGTTTTCTTCCAGGTAGGTCCGCACGGCGTCGCCGGAGGTGTTGAGCAGGATCGTGATGTGCCGGATGCCGGCGCTGCGGAGGTTGGCCACCACCCAGTACACCAACGGTTTTCCCCGCACCGGCACCAGCGGCTTGGGAGTGTCGGGATGCGCGGCGGACAGGCGCGAGCCGAGTCCGGCGGCGATAATGCCGGCGCGCGCCAGGGGCGCGGTCATGCGGCAGCCTCTTTGGGAAGCAGCAGGTCTTCCAGATCGGACAGCGCGTCAAGAATGGTCGCCTGCGCACAGCAGGCGTCCTTGCGATCACGTTCTCCGCGGACCCAGGCATGCGGCATGCCGAGCGCTTCCGCTCCGCGCATATCCCGCGGGACGGAATCGCCGACCATTAGGGCCGCTTCCGGAGCGACGCCCAGCAGGTCCGTGGCGTGCAGGAACAGTTTCTTGTCCGGCTTCAGAGCGCCGACTTTCTCGGAGTCCGCTACGGCATCGAACAGGTCGGCGAGGCCTTCATGCTCAAGGATAGAATCGAGATTGCCGTAGAAATTTGAAACGATGCCGAGGCGAAAGCGACGACGAAGGCGCTCGAGCAGTGGTCGATTAAGCTGGAGGGCCGTGCGCGACTCTTCCACGAAGCGGCGGGTGATCTTCTCAAGGTAGGTGCCGCGTGCCATATTTAGGGCGTCCAATACGCAGCCGGCCTGCAGCCGGACCGTCTCTTCTAAGGAAAGGCCGGCAAGAGCAAAGCGGGCGGGCAGGTTGTCGTCCGCATCATAGAAGGCGCGGTCGAATGTTTCGGGAGCGGCCGGGCATCCGCTATCAGCATAAATCCGCCGAAAACGCTCGCGCCAATGGAGTCCATTGGCATCTAGAGTCCCGCCAAAATCGAACAATACGGCCTGTATAGTTTGTGTCATAAACGGGGGCGCCGGAGGGAATGAGCAACTCCGATGCATTTTACTACAAAAAATAGGCCTTGACAAACATTCACAATCCTGTTAAAACTTCACAGACGTAGGTTCTTCTGGAACAAATAGGAGCGCGCCGAATGAGTCCTCGCGAGAGGAGCGTCGGCGTTTTTTGTTTTATTGTTCGTGCAGCTGCCAGCATGTTCGCGTGATGTGGCGGACGGGTGGCGCTTACGGATGCGGTTATTTTTTGGAGGCACTTTCCATATGGCTGGCTTGGCCGGGCTGAAGGAAAAGCTTAAAAAGGTCGACTTAAAAGGACTGAAGGAGAAGGCAATGTCCTTGGTGGTCGGCCCGCAGGATATTATCGGCATTGATATCGGCAGCCATGCCGTGAAGGTCGCGGCCATCAAAAAAGTTAAGGATAAGCTGACTCTCCATAGCTGGGGTTATCTGCCGCTTGATCCCAAGCCGGAAGCCACGGCGGATGAGAGGAAGCAGCAGACGATCAACCTGCTGAAGGCCTTCCTCATACAGAAGAACGTGCAGATTAAAAATGTCGCCACGTCTATTTCCGGCAATGCGGTGATCGTGCGCTATGTTAAATTTCCTTTGCTGACCAAGAACGAGTTTAAGGCGACGCTCGCCACGGAAGCCGAGCCTTTTATCCCGTTCGATATCAACGAGGTTCAGCTGGGTTTCCATATCCTCGGCGAGCTGGTCGAGGAAGGGCAGAAAAAGATGGAGACTGTGCTGGTCGCGGCCAAGAAAGAAGCCGTGCAGATGCGGGTGGAGGTGCTGCAATCTCTGGGTCTTAAGCCGACGATCATCGACGTGGACTCTTTCGCTCTGGAAAACGTATATGAGCGGATGGCGGAAGCGGGTACGGGCGGCGGCGCGACGCTTCTTCTTAACGTCGGGCACTCCGTTACCAACCTCTCTATTATTGAGGAAGGCGTGACGCGCGTGGTCCGCGACATCCTGATTTCAGGGAATACCTTTACGCGCGCGATCATGAAGTCGCTGCAGTGTGAGTTCCCCAAGGCGGAGGAGGCTAAGAAAGCCTTCGGCATTCTCGTCGATCCGGAAGAGAAGGAGAAGGCGCTGCAGGCGGGCCAGCGGGAGGCGCTGGGGGTTTCCCAGGCCGTCACCACCGTACTCAAGGACATGGTCGGCGAGCTGCACCGGTCGGTCGATTTTTACCTTTCGCAGGGACCGGAGCGCTCGATCGGGCGCATCGTGCTCTCCGGTGGGTCGGCCGGGATGAAAAATATGGCCCGGCATCTGGCGGCCGAACTGAAGGTTCCGGTTTCGGTACTGGATCCGTTCGCCTGCCTTTCGGAGCTGCCCGCGGATATTCCCAAAGAGATCGCGCCCGGATTGGGCGTTGCCGTAGGCTTGGCCCTGCGCAGCAATAGGGACTGGGAATGATTAAGGTAAACCTGGTACCGGCGGAGATTCTGGACCGGGAGGTCCAGCGCCAGCGGGCGATCCAGGTGGGGATCGTCGCCGGCCTGGTCGCGCTGTTATTTGCGGGCGTTTCATTCACCCATTATCGCACCAAGATCCAGGTGACCAAGCAGCTCGAGGAGGAGAACGCGCGCTTAAAAAAGCTGGAGGCGATCGTCGCGCAGGTCAATGCCTTCGAGTCGAAGGCCGCCGCGGTGCGCTCGCGCTTGGGCGTGATGAACGATCTTTTGAAGTCGCGGGAGCTGTATCCTAAATTTATGGTCGATATTATCGAATCTTTTCCGGACGGCGTATGGATCGGCACCTTGTCCACCACAAAAAAAGACAAGACCCTGTCGCTGTCAATGCCCGCTTTTGCCGCATCGACCGGCGATCTGACCACCTGGCTGCGCACGCTGGAGGAGTCAAAAATTTTTTCCGAAGCCAAGATCAGCGGGATAGCGATCGACCAGGAAGGCAAACATACTTTTAGTATGTCGATGATTTATACGCCGCAGGATGGGGAAAAGAAGCAGCCGTAGCGAGCGAGCATGGCGAATATCCAAATCAAGCTGACCAAAGAGCAGCAGCAGTATCTGGTGTTTGCGGTGATGTTTTTGGGCGGCGGCGGGTATGCGTATGTGAAATATTTTTGGCTGCCGACTTCGGCGGCGATCACCAAGACGAACGCCGAGATCGAAAGCGTCGTCAAGAAGATCACGAAGGCGAAGGGCGCCGCGGGAAAACTAAAGAAGATCCAGCAGGAACTCGAGCTGCTTAATAAGCAGGCGGAAGAAGCGGAAAAGCGTCTGCCGAAGGAAGAGGACTTCCCCACTGTCGTCGATACGATTACCGGCTTGGCCCGCAAGTACAATGTGGAGCTGAAGTCGTTCTCGACCGGCAAAAGGCAGGACCAGGCTCATTTCGTGCAGCTCACCTATTCGATTTCCGCTTCGGCGCCGTATCATGATTTGGGAAAGTTTTTTGCCTCGCTCGCTCTCGAAGAACGCATCTACAATGTGGAGAATGTCAGCTACTCTCCGGCGGAAGACACGGTGAGCGTTAATTTCCTGCTGATATCGTATATGTACAAAGGGTGATATGAGGATTTATTGCGCGGCCGTTTTATTTCTATTTACGTTCTCTCGCGGCGTGGGGGCGGAGGAGTTTTCTGTTGCCGCTTCATCTGCGGCCGTCAAGCCGCGGACAGTCAACGATATATACACCGGGGCGCATTATCGCAACCCCTTCACGGCGGTGGCGATCAAGAGCGGGGGGATTTCCTTCGCCGCGGCGGCGGCCTGGGATCCCGCGGATTTTAACATCCATGAGCTGGACCTAAAAGGGCTCCTGCGCGACAAAAATGGGGCCTTCGCCATACTTACGGACCGGTTGGCCGGCGTGGGCTTCATGCTGCGCAAGGGGAAGCTTTATGATTACCGGAACAATCTCATCCCCGATGTGACCGGCAAGATAAATGTGGCGCAGAAAACGGTTTATCTGATAACCTCGGAAAAAGATGTCCAGACGTTGCATCTCGGCGAGGACAAAGATGATTCGGAGCAATAACGAGGAGATATCGTCATGATCAGGGAACTCTTCAAAAAATGCATCGCCGTGCTCATCGCGCTGCTGCTGTCGGCGCAAGGTCAGGGCGCGTTGGTGTGGGCCGCGGAAGCGGCGACGCTCGACGGCATCGAGGTCCAGCCGGATCAGGTGACGATGCACCTCAGCAAAGAGGTCCGCTATAATAGTTTTATAACGGTTGAGCCGCCGCGCCTGATCGTTGAACTCCTCAATACCGAGTTCGCCGCCGCGCAGAAGACTCAGCAGGGGCAGGGGACGCTCCTTAATCGCGTGCGCGCGGCGCAGTATCAGCGCGAGCCTAATCTAATAACCCGGATCGTGCTGGACCTTAAGAAGCTCGCCGCGTACCGGGCGAAGTGGGATGGCGGCAAGCTGATCGTCATTCTCATGGGCGGCGACAGCGACAGCGATGAGGGCGCGGATGCGGTCGCGGACGAGGAGGCGCCGGCGGTAGAGCAGGCGCTCAAGCCCGCTATCGAGCCGGCCAAGAAAACCGTCGTCGAGCGGGAGTTGCGGCCCGTGGTCAAGCGGGTGCAGAAGCCCGTTCCCGTGCCGGAGCCCGCGCCGGTCATGCGCGATGCGGCCGCTGAGGACGTCGCGCCGGTGCCTGCGCCGGCGCTGAAACCGGAGGTCGCGGCAGTCGCGCCGGAGCCGGAGGCCGCGCCGAAGCCGGCCGCTATGCCGAAGCGGATGACGACGCAGGCATCAGAGGAGCTGACCCGGATGGCTATGAGTTCAGACGTCCGTCCGGGAGCCCCGGTCGAGGCGGCCGGCCAGCGCCGTGCGAGTAAGGGCCGGAAGCCGGCGGATGCCGAAGCGCGCCGGGATATTCTGGCGACACTGTCCACGGACCCCATCACGCTGGATTTTGACAATACCAATATCCAGGACATTCTAAAACTCCTGGCGGTGAAGGCGAAGGTTAATGTCGTATACGGACCGGACGTTACCGGTGCCCTGACCCTGCATTTGTCGGACGTGCCGTTTAATGAGGCCTTCATGACGGTCCTCTCCATGCAGGGGCTGGTCGTCGCCCAAGTCGGCCAGAATATCCTGCGGATAATGACGCCGATTACGATGTCCAAGGAGCGGGCGTCGGCCGTGACGCAGACGCGCGTTATCCACTTAAACTACGTCAAGGCGGCTGACGTCAAGAAGGCGTTGGATAGCGTTCGCACGGCGGAAGCAAGGGCGGGTGTCGTGAATTTCGACGAGTACACAAATTCCTTAATCATTACGGACAGCCTTGACGGCATCGCCGCGGCCGAGCGGCTGCTGGCGGAGCTGGATGTCCGGCCCCGGCAGGTCATGATCGAGTGCAAGCTGGTGGAAGTTATCCTAAGCAAGGATTTCAACGTCGGCATTGAGTGGGACTATTTTAGCGTGGACCAAAGCAAGCAGTTCGGCCAGCAGGGCTGGGACGTCATCGGCACTGTGGCGAACCCGTTGGTTGTCGGCGGCGCCGTCGCCCGCCCGTTTGATAATAATGCGCAGCTCAATGCGGTTGGAACGGCGATACCCGGCGCGGGCGGCCGCGGAACGGGCGTATTCCTGCCGGCGACGAACGTATTCGGCGCTTTCACCTATGGCCGCATAACGAACAACTACTTTCTGAATGCGACCCTGACCGCTGCCGCCTCGCGCGGCAAGGCCAAGGTGCTTTCCGACCCCAAGATTTCGGCGCTTAATGGAGAGAAGGCGTCGATCGATATTACGACGAATATCCCTTACGTGACCTCCGAAACGGTGCAGGGCGCGACGCCGACCACGACGGAAAAGGTCTCCTATACCGTCACGGGTATTAAGTTGGAAGTCACTCCGAACATCAATAGCGATGGCAGCATCACTCTTGAGATTAAGCCGGAGGTCAGTCAGCCGTCTACGGTGGCGTCCGCCGCCGGTGGGACCGGAGCGATCTCTACCGACTCGCGCAGCGCGCAGACGACCGTGCACGTCAACGACGGCGACACCATCGTCATCGGCGGTCTCATCTCCGACACGGAAAGCGAGAACATCGCCAAAATCCCGCTGCTGGGTGATATTCCGATCCTGGGATGGCTGTTTAAGAAGAAAACAAACGTCCGCAACCGGACCGAGCTGCTGATCTTCGTCACCAGTAAAATCGTTAACCCCTCCTAGGCGTGATCCTGCCCGCGCTGCTGGCCCTCGCGGTTGCGCTGGGCCCGCTGTTGCGCGGCTGTTGGGATATCTGGGCGCAGGCGCTCATCCATCAGGCCGCGGTATGCGGCATTATCCTCTGGCTGCTGTCGCGCGTGATTGTGGGCTATGTGCCGCTGCCGTCGCGCCGGAACCTGTTATGGGCGGTGCTGCTGACGGCGCTGGGCACGGCATCCGTCGTGCGCAGTCCGGTCCATGCTCTGGTCCTGCCCGAGTGGTACAACTTTCTCAACGCCCTGTGGATATTCCCCATTATGGCCGCGGTATCCAAGGACGAGCGCCAGCATGTCGATATCGCGCTGCGGGCGGCGGCGTGGATACTGATGGCGCTCGCTTTTTATCAGCACTTCCGGCTGGGAGAAGCCCGGCCGGCCAGCGCGCTGGTCAACGAGAACGTCTTTGCCGGGACGATTCTGCTGCTGCTGCCGTTGGCGCTGGAGAAAAAGGATTGGCTGCTGGCGGGAGGGCTGTTCGTGAACCTCCTGTGGACGCGGAGCGTAGGCGCCTGGCTGGGACTGGCCGTCGCTTTGCTGGTGACGCAGCGGGGGCGGCGCGCCGTCTGGTTCTGGGCCGGTCTGGCCCTGGGACTCCTCTGCGCCGTGGCGGTTTACAATAAGCTGCAGTCCCCGGACGTGCTCAACCGGCTGTACTGGTGGCAAGCGGCGGTCGCGATGATCTGCGAGCGTCCGCTCACCGGCTTCGGGCCGGGGGCGTACGCGCCGGTGCTGCCGGCGGTCGCGGCGAAAGAGGGCGTGTTCTCCGGGTATGCTCACCAGTATTTCCTGCAGACGGCGGCGGAGTACGGTATAGTATTCACCGGCATCTGGCTTGCGGGGCTGTGGAGCTGCGTCGTGCGCGGAAGTTCCTACAAGAGGTTCGGCGCGCTGGCTTTGCTCGTTTATTCCTGCTGTGATTGGTCGCTGTCGATGCCGGCCAACTTATGGCTGTTCTCATATTTTGCGGCGTCCTCGATTTCGGAGGGCTCACAGGGCGTCAATGTCCCAACGCGTTTTAAGCTTCCCTGCTGCGCGCTGCTGCTGCTTATTGGAGGGTTTCTAACCGTGCGCATTCTGCATCTATGGGCCGCCGACCGTGCGAAGACCCGGGCGGTCGCGGCGCTG
The DNA here is from genome assembly GCA_043827405.1 of Elusimicrobiota bacterium. Lineage (GTDB taxonomy): Bacteria > Elusimicrobiota > Elusimicrobia > UBA1565 > UBA1565 > JBDRPD01. The sequence goes on from JBDRPD010000034.1 coordinate 38,902, forward strand.
CATTCCGGCGACCTCGCGGCGGCGCGCGCCGCCGGGGAGGCGGCGGCGCGGCATGTCGCCCGTGATCCCGACACGCAGGAGCTGCTCGCCGCTGCCGACCTGGGGCGGACCGCCGGCCGGGGCGCGGGCGATTCTGCGCTGCGTTCGGCGGCCGGACATCTTGAGAAGGCGGCGCAATGGAATCCGTACCGAGCTCGCACTTGGGCCGCTCTGGCTGACGTGCGGGGCCGGCTCGGGGACGGCCCGGGCGCCGCGGCGGCACGACGGGACGGCGCCCGGTGGAGTCTGCGCTACCGGCGCGGACTGGAGAAAGAAAGTGCTCGGTGAGGGCCGCGGCCGTATAACGCGCCGCGATATCGCCGGTCTTGCGGCGCTCACGGCGCTGCCCGCGCTGCTCTTCGGCCTGCGCTGGGTGTTCGGCCAGACATTTTTTTGGGGCGACCTCCTGTATCTGCATTATCCCTGGAAGGCCGCGGCGGCGGAGCGTGTGCTGCAGGGAGCCGTGCCGTTATGGAACCCCTATATCTATCTGGGCATGCCGCTGGCCGCCGAGATGCAGTGCGCGGTTTGGTATCCGGGCTCACTGCCGTTTTATTTTTTTAATTTTCCGACGGCTCTGGCGGTGTTTCATACCGTTCATTTCGGGCTGGTCGGCATGTTCTCCTATCTGTGGCTGCGGCGGCTGGGTTTTTCTCGTGCGGCGGCCTGGGGCGGGGCGGCGGTATTCATGCTGTGCGGCAGCGTGGTCAGCCGCATCCCCTTTCTGAACCATATTTCGACGATCATGTTTTTCCCCGCCCTGCTGCTGCTGGCGCGGTTCCCCGTGCTGTTGGGGCTGGTTTTCGCGCTCGCCTTCTTCGGCGGCTACCCCACTATGCTCATCGGCGAGATCGCCGCGGCCTGGCTGCTGCATGTGCTGATCGAGGGGCGGGGACGACGCGCGCTGCGGGCGGCGCGCGTCTGGGCGGCGGCGGCCGTTCTGGGCCTGGGCCTTGCGGCCTGCCTGTTCCTGCCGGCGGCCCAGTTGGCGGCCGGTTCCAAGCGCGGGCAGGGCATGGAGGCGCCGGAGGTGTTGACCTGGTCGTTTCGTCCGGGAGATTTGGTGCAGCTGACCGCTCCGCCGCTGATACCCGCCGGCGAGTTCTCGCCGACGGGCTTATGGTGGAAGACGGTATATTTCGGCTTCGGCGGGTGCGCCGCCGCCGCCGCCGGACTGCTGGCCGCCGGTCCTGCGGCGGCCGCGGCGGCGGCCGGCTATATCGGCGCGGTGCTGCTGATCCTGCTGGGGGATGGAAATCCGGTCTCGCATTTCATTTGGACTTATTTTCTGCCGCTTAAATACGTGCGCTATCCCGGCAATATGGCGTACCTGCTGCTGCCGGCCGCGGCGCTGCTGATCGCCCGCGGACTGCATCGACGCCGCTGGGCATGGGGTGCGGCGGCGGTCATTGCCGTCGAACTGGGCGTGTATGCCGCGGTCTCGCAGCCCACGGTCAGCAAGGGTTATTTCGCCGACAGCGGCCCGCTGGTGCGCGTGCTGCGCCGGGAATTGGACGGGCATCGCTACCTGCTGTCGCCGCTGGCGCTGCATTGGCAGCGCGGGGCCGGCGGAGACTCGCCCGCCGCCTTTCGCGATCTAAAGCACCGCCTCTACGGTCTGACCAATATGCCTTATCATCTGGAGAGCGTCGGCAGTTTCGGCGAGCCGCTGGTGCCGCAGCCGTCCTATGATTTTATGGATTTCATCTTCAGTCGTCCCAGCTTGGCGGAGGCGGCGCGGTGGCTCCATTGGGCGGATGTCCGCATCCTTATGACGCGCGATCAAATGGCCGGCGGCGCGCTGCGCTACCTCGGCGACAGCTTATGGCATATCTACGCGAACACCGAGCCGGTTTCTCGAGCGTACTGGTTCGCTGAGGACGCCGGCGGAAATATCCCCGCCGTCCTCGGCCGGCTCCCGGGGGCCGATGTCGGGCGGGGCATACCGCTGTCGGTGGAGCGGTCGCGCGATGAGCGGTTTTCGATCGCCGCCTCTTTCCCGCGGCCGGGCTGGGTGTATGTCTCTGAACCGCTGGGCCCGGGTTGGAAAGTGGAGGTCAACGGCCGCGCGGCGAGGACGGTTCCGGCGCTGCGCGCTTTTCACCGGCTGCGCGTGCCGGCGGGTAAGTGGCGGGCGGCGTTTCGCTATGAGCCGGTATTCTGGCGCCTGGGTTTGTGGCTGACTTTGCTCGTTCTGTGCGGCCTGACGGCATATTGGTACAACCGGCTTCTCATATATTCCGCAGGACAGGGCGTCCTCCAGCGCCGCTTGCGAGCATGAGAAAAAAAGACTTTTTTTTCATCGCGCTATTGGCGGGGGTCATCCTGGCGGTTCTCATGCCGGCGCTGCTGCAGCCCGCGAAGACGCTGGGAAATTTCGGCGATATCTACGCCTACCACCATCCGCTGCAGCATGCGGCGGCGTCCGAGATACAGTCGGGGCGCCTTCCATTCTGGAACCCGTATGTATTCGCCGGCCTGCCGCTGCTGGCGAATTCCCAGTCGGCGGTTTTTTACCCGCCGGCCGTCCTGCTGCGGATGTTTCCTCTGGCTTACGCCTTCACGCTGTACGCCCTTCTGCATCTGCTGCTCGCGGCTTTGGGGATGTATCTGCTGCTGCGGTCATGCCGGGTGGATGCGGCGATGTCCGCTCTGTTTACGGCGGCGTTTTCCCTGGGGCCGTTTCTGATTTATCGCATTCCGCAGGGTATCCCGACGCATTTATCGGCGCTGGCATTCGTCCCTTGGTGCTGGCTTGCGCTGCGCTCAGGCCGGACCGGGTATCTCGGCGGAGTATGGGCGCTGCAATTTTTTAGCGGCCATCCGCAGTTCGCGCTGATCAATGCGGCGGGGATGGGCGTTTATGCCGCGTTCGCGCTGGCCCGTAGGAACGCCGCCCCGTTTGCGGCGCTGGTTCGGGAGGGGGGTATCGCCGCGGCGCTGTGCCTGGTGCAGCTGTTTCCCATGGCCGAGTTCATCGCGCAGTCGAATCGCGCGGGGATTCCCGCCGCCTTTAAGACCGCCTATTCCATGCCTTTTTCCGCGCTGGCCACCCTGCTGCGGCCGTCCCTGTTCGGCGATCCCCTTGGCGGCGGCTTCGCTTCGGTCCCCTCCGTTTTTTTTGAGATGTACGTCGTGTATGTCGGATGGATTCCGTTCGTCCTGGCGGTTTTCGGCTTGTACGCCGCTTGCCGGCGTGACCAGACGGCCGGCCCGTTGGATCCGCGTCTGGGATGGGCGTTGGCCGCGATCGGCGTGTTCTTCGCCATGGGCAGCCATAACCCGTTGGCCGGGCTGATGCAGCACCTTCCCGTCGCGGGTCTTTCCCGGGTTCCCGCCCGTTTCACCTTGCTTGTTTTCTGGGGATTGCTGACCGCCGGCGCCGGGGGCTGGCTCGCGCTGCGCCGCCGCCATCGAGTGCCTCCTATGTGGAAGGCGGCGGCGCTGCTTCTCGTGCTCGCGGATGCGGGCTTCTGGGCGGCCCGCTTTGTCTACGCAGAGAATCCGGAGCCGTACTTGCGGCCGAATCCGGTGATGCGCCGCGAGCTGGCCGGCCGGCAGGTGCGCTTCGCGAGCAGTCCTGAACTGGCCAACCCGAATAAAGCCGTCCTGTATCGGGCGATGAACGTAAACGGCTACGATGCCTTTTACCTGGACAGCTATACGCGCTATGCGGCGCGCTCAGAGCGCGGGCCCGCCGGTGATCCGAGCCGGACCTATATTCGGCGCGCCGATTCCGCCGAGATGAAGAGGCTCGGCGTGGCGTATTATCTTGAGGTGAATGGTGGGATGAAGCTCCGCCGGCAGCCCAACGCCTACCCGCTCGCTTATATCGAACCGGCCGGCGGCGCGGCGCGGGCGACGCAGCGGGCGCCGGGGCGCTGGCTGGTGCGCGGCGCCGGTGCCGTTGCGGGCGCACGGTTGATTCTGAGCATACCGCGCTATCCGGGGTGGCGGGCCTATGTGAACGGCGGCCGCGTGCCGGTGTCGCTGCATGACGGGCTCGTGCAATCAATCGCGGTGCCGGCCGAGCAGCCTTTTCGCGCCGACTTCCTCTTTATTCCGACCGCCTGGATGCTGCTGTGCGCGGTTTCGGCCGCGGCGTGGATCGCCTGGTCGGCGTTTTTCCCGCGGAGCGTGTTCGCATGAGGCCGGGCGGGCGGCAGGCGTCCATGGCCGTTGGGGTCGCGGTGGGGGCGCTGCTGTTGTGGTTCGCTTTCCGCGATGTGCGTCCCCTCGAGATCATCGGGGCGCTGGCTGATTTCCGGCCGGTGTGGCTGCCGGTTATCATTTTTTTCCAGCTGCTGGACCTGTTGGCGCGGGCGGCCCGCTGGCAGGTTCTGCTGGCTCCTATGGTGCGTGCCGACCTGTGGCTGCTGTATCAGATCCAGACGATCAGCCTGACGATCAATAATCTCATTCTGATGCGGCTGGGCGAGTTCGCCAAGGGCGTCATCGGCGGACAGGAACTGAAAATCCCGACTATCAGCGTGTTGGCGACGGTGGTCGTGGAGCGTATTTGCGATACGATATCCCTATTGGTGCTGTTCGCCGGCTGCAGCTTTTTCGCGCCGGACTTCGTTGATGCGCGCATAAGAAACACCGCCGCGGCGGGTGCGGCGGGGCTGTTCGCGGCGCTGCTCGCCGCCGTGCTGGGCGGCGCTTGGCTGCGCGGCACGCGGCCGTTCGCGGCGCTGCGCAGTTATCCGGTAATCCATCGTCTGGCGGAAGATTTGATTCAGGGGACGCAGGCGCTGCGATCCTGGTCCGCCGCGCTGCGCGTCGCGGCGTTCAGCTGCGGGCTGTGGCTCAGCGATGCGGCGATGTTTTGGGCCGCGGCGCGGGCGATGAACCTGGAGCCGCCGCTGCTTTTTACCCGTTCGGTGTTCGCCTTGGCTTCGGCGGCGGCGGCGTGCGCGCTGCCGTCGCTGCCGGGCGCGTTCGGTAACTTTGAGGCGGCGGTGAAGGCGATTATGCACCACCTGGGCTATTCCAAGGCGTTGGCGCTCAGCTACGGAGCTTTTCTGCACCTGATGGTATTTTCTATTGTCAGTCTTATGGGGGTCGTATTCTTTTACCGGCTCGGACATACGTTCGCCGGCCTGCGCCAGGCGGTGGAGAAAAAATGAAACTGCATCTGCTGCCGGTGCTGGCATGTCCCGCGTGCGAGGGAGATATCGCATATGAGTCCCTGGAGCGGCAGCCGCGCGACGGCGAAGAGATAGAGAGTGGCATGCTTAAGTGCGTGCGATGCGCACAGGAGTACCCTATTATCGACGGCATCCCCCGTCTATTCCCCGCCGAGGAGCTTGATGCGCGGGTGCGCAAGACCCGGGAGAGCTTCGGTTGGGAATGGCTGCGCTACCCCGGCTCGCGCCCGGAAGACCGGGACCTGTTTCTCGAGGAGACGCAGCTGGGAGCGGATCAGTGGCGGGACCGCTTTGTGTTGGATGCCGGATGCGGCATGGGGCGTTATACCAAGGTCGCGCTGTCTTTGGGGGCGGAAGTGCTCTCTTTTGACCTTTCAGACAGTATTCTGCGCCTGATTCCCGAAGCGCGGAAGAATCCCCGGCTCCATCTCGTGCAGGGCAATCTGCTCGCGCCGCCGTTCAAGCCCGGCCGTTTCGACACCATCTACAGTCAGGGGGTCATCCACCATACCGCCGATACGCGGGGCGCGTTCGATGAGATATCGCGGCTGGTTAAACGTGACGGGCACCTGTCGGTCTGGGTTTACGGTACGCCCGGGTCCTATCGGAGTTTTTCGACCAACCCGCTGCGCAGCGGGCGAAGGTGGCTGGGGCGGGTTCTTCCTCTCGTCTGGCTCGCCGTTTGGGCGCGGCAGTTGTTGAGCGACGCGGTGCGCGCGGTGACAACCCGCATGCCGGTGCGGCTGCTGTATGCCCTATGCTATCCGCTGACCCTGCTGGGCGCGGTTCCGGTGGTGAAGTATTTGACGTTTTCAGTGGAGCCGGATTTCGGCGTTCGGCTGACCGAGAACTTCGACTGGCTGGCGCCGCCGTTCCAGACCAAGCATACGAAAGAGGAGGTGCGGGGGTGGTTCGAATCGGCGGGCTATGAGGTGCTGCGCCATCTGCCGCACGGGGTGGTGCCGAAGATCGGGATTTTGGGTATAAAGAAACAGGGATGAGCACGCGGGGCGGCGGGATGACCGGGGTCGTGATGCTCACGCCGAACTTCCACCCGTATGTCGGCGGCGCCGAGAAGCAGGCCCTGGAGCTGTCGAAGGCGCTGAGCGCTTTGGGCGTTCGCGTGCAGGTGCTGACGCGGCGGGTGCGCGGTCTGCGCACCGAGGACGAAGTTTCGGGAATCCCCGTTTACCGCGCCTTCGCCTGCGGCGGCGGGCTGGTCAATGCCGTTACTTTTCTGTTTTCCAGTTTTATTTACCTGCTGCGGCGCTCCGCGGCGTATGACGTCATCCATGTGCATCTCGCGGGCTCGCCCGCCGTCGCCGCCTGCCTGGCGGGCCGGCTGCTGGGCAAGCGCGTCGTCGTCAAGGTCGGCGGGGGGCGCGGGATCGGTGAAATCGCCATGTCGCGGCGGACGCCGGCGGGGCGGCTAAAGCTGCTGCTGCTGCGCCGGATGAAGCCGCGGTTCGTCGCGGTGACTGAGGATTTGCGGCGGGAGATGATGGAGTTCGGCTTCACCGACGCGGTGCGGGTCGTGCCGAACGGCGTCGATATCGGCCGCTACCGTCCGGCGCGGGCGGATGAGAAGAGCGCGCTGCGCGCCGATCTGGAGTGGCCGGCGGGGACCTGCTTCCTGTACGTCGGCAGGCTGGCGGCGGAGAAGCAGCTGGATTTCTTCCTGCGCGCGTTTGCCGCGGCGATGGGCGGCTGCGCGGAGCGGGCCTTCTGCGTATTCGCCGGCGGCGGCGGCGAGCAAGCGCGTCTGCGGGACGTCGCGCGCGCCCAGGGCATCGCCGATGCGGTGCTGTTTGTTCCGCCGACCGACCGTATCGAGAGGCTTTACGCCGCGGCCGATGTATTCGTGCTGCCCTCGGTGTCGGAAGGTCTATCGAACGCGCTGCTGGAGGCGATGGCGGCGGGGCTGCCGATTTTGGGCAGCCGCGTCGGCGGAACCCGGGAAGTCGTGAAGGACGGCGAGGCGGGGACGCTGTTCGCGGTCGACGATTTCGACGGACTGCGGCGTGCCGTTGTGCGCTACGTGAAAGGTCCCGGCTTTGCCGCCGAGCAGGGACGGATCGCGCGCCGGGAAGCGGAACAGAAGTATTCGCTCGCAAGCGTCGCTAAACGTTATCTGGAGATCTACCACTAAATTATTATGTGCGGAATCTGCGGGATAGTCTACGACGAGCCGGGCCGCATGAACCCGGAGCGGCTGCGGTCGGCCAACGGCCTGATCGAGCACCGCGGTCCGGATGAGGAAGGCTATTACTCGGATGATCGCGCGGGGCTGGCGATGCGCCGGCTGTCGATAATTGATCTCGCAACGGGACAGCAGCCGATCGCGAACCCGGCCGGAACCGTGCATATCGTCTTCAACGGTGAGATTTACAACTTCCCGGAGCTGCGCGAGGAGCTGGCGGCGCAAGGGTATCCTTTCAAGACGCGGTCGGACACCGAGGTAATTCTCGCGCTTTACGAGAAGGATGGGACGGCCTGCGTCCGCCGCCTGCGCGGGATGTTCGCGATCGCTATCTGGGACAAGCCCCGCCGGCGGCTGTTTCTGGCGCGCGACCGGGTCGGCAAGAAGCCGCTGGTGTATGCCGAGGGGCCCGGGTATCTGGCTTTCGGCTCCGAGCTGCGCACGCTGTTTAAGTGGCCCGGCATATCCCGTGATATTGATCCCGTGGCCGTCGACCTGTTTCTTTCGCTGCAGTACATCCCCAGCCCGCATACGATCTACCGCGGCATCCGCAAGCTCCCGCCCGCGCATACTTTGGTCTATGAGAACGGCAGGGCGGTTGTGGAGCGCTACTGGGACCTCCCCGTTGATTCGCCCCCGATCTCCTGCGATCCGGTCGAGGCCGAGGAGCTGATCCGGCTCAAGCTTCGCGAGGCCGTGAAAATGCGCATGATCTCGGAGGTCCCGCTCGGCGCCTTTTTGTCCGGCGGCATCGACTCTTCGATCATCGTGGCGCTTATGAGCGAGCTGTCCGAGCGGCCGGTTAAGACTTTTTCCATCGGCTTTGAGGAAGAAGAGTTCTCGGAGCTGCCCTTCGCCCGGGAGGTGGCGCAGGCCTACGGTACCGATCATACGGAGTTTATCGTTACCGCGGACATGGCGGATGTGCTGCCCAAGCTCGCTTGGCACTACGGCGAGCCGTACGCCGATCCCAGCGCCCTGCCGACCTATTACGTGTCGCGGGAGACGCGCAAGCATGTGACGGTCGCGCTCAACGGCGATGGGGGCGATGAGAACTTCGCCGGCTACATTCGCTATTTCGCCATGAAGGCGGCGCGCTATTACGACGCGGTGCCCTATCCGCTGCGCCGTCTTATGCAGGCGGGCGCGGAGTTCCTGCCCGAGAAAAACGCGCCGATCAGCACGCTCTGGAAGGCCAAGCGGTTTCTGCGCTCGGCGGTATTTACCGACATGCCGCGGCGCCATCTGAAGATGGCGAGCTTTTTTTCGGACGAAGACAAGCGAGACCTTTATGCGCCCGGCATGCGCCGCGCGCTCGGGCTTGCCGCCGGCTGCGTGCCCGACTCCGCGGACCGCTATATGACGGCGGCGTTTGACCGCTGCCGCGGAGCGGATTTCGTCAACCGCCTGCTCTACGCCGACTTCGCCACCTATCTTCCCGAATGCTTGATGACCAAGGTTGATATCGCATCCATGGCCGTGTCTTTGGAGGGGCGTTCGCCGTTTTTGGACCACGAGTTCATTGAGACGGTTTACCGCATGCCGGGCGATTGGAAGCTGCGGGGCTTACGGGGCCATAAGTGGATACTCAAGCGCGCTTTTCAGCGGCAGCTTCCGGAGTCGATCAGCCGCCGCGGAAAAATGGGTTTCGGTATACCCCTGGGCTCTTGGTTCCGCGGCCGGCTGAAAGAGTATTGGCGGGAGCATGTGCTTTCTCCGGAAGGGCTCAGCCGCGGCCACTTCCGCCCGGAAGCGCTGCGCGAGATATGGGATGAGCATCAGAGCCGCCGGCGCGACCACGGCTACCGGATGTGGGCGCTGCTCATGCTGGAGCTGTGGCACCGGCAGTATGCGTCCGACTTCAAGGGCTGGGGCGAACCATGAACTGTCCCGCCTGCGGGACGGGGGCCGCGCCGCGCTTGCGGGAGACGCACCGGGATCCCATAAGCGCCGCGGAGTACCGGATTTTCGCCTGTGCCGGCTGCGGGGTGGAGTTCTCCGAGCCGCGCGCGGCGGTCGGGGGGGATTGGTATGCCGCTGCGGCGCCGCTGCGGCTGTCGGAGTTCGACCGCGCTCCGCGGAAGGATTTGAGGTTCGCGGCGTTTTTCGCCGAACGGCTGTCTCCGGGCAGCCTGCTTGACGTCGGCTGCGGCGACGGAGGGTTTTTGCTGCTGGCGCGGGAGCGGGGCTGGCAGGTCGCCGGCTTCGATTACGACGAGCGGGTGGCGGCGGCGGCCCGCGCCGCGGGCCTGCCGGACGTGTCCTCTCAGGAGTTCGCGGAGTTCGTGCGCGGCCGCGCCGCGGGGGAGTTCGACGCCGTCACGCTTTTCGACGTGCTCGAGCATATGCCTGAGCCGCTGCGTTTTCTGCAGGAGCTCAAGCGGCTGCTTAAGCCGGGGGGAGTTATCGCTGTTACCTTCCCCAATGCGCGCCGCCCCATGCCTTGGGGGCGCGAGCTGCATGATTATCCGCCGCACCACTTCACGCGCTGGACGGGGGACGTCTTGCGCGGGTTCCTGGAGCGCAACGGCTTTTCGATTATCCGGCTCGAAGACCGTCGCCTGCGCGTCTACTATTTCGCCGAGCATTTATTTTTCTACGGCGTCATGCGCCGCCTGCTGCCGGTAATCAAACGCCTGCTGTTCGGCGCCGCCGCCGGCGCCGAAAGCGTCTCGCAGCTTTATGCCGCGGACGCGGCGAATACGCGATGCGGCCTGCGCGGGGCCTTTAGCGGCAAGGAGGCGCGGCACCGCTGGGTGACGGCGCTTAAGCGGTCGTTGGCGGTATTTATTTACCCCGTCGCGTTCTGTATGGCCGTTTATTTTCGCCTGACCCGCCGCCGCTGCGGAGAGCATATCTTCGCGCTCGCGCGCCTAAACGTCCGACGGGAAAAAGTATAATCCCCTGCAGGTGAAATCGTGAGCGAACTCGATCTTTCGATCGTTATCCCCACTCTCAATGAAGCCGCTAATATCGGCCCCGTCCTGCGCGGAATTTGCCAGCAGGCCGAACGCCTTGGTTTGCGCTATGAGGCGTTTATCGTCGACGGCCCGTCGACGGATGGCACGGGAAAGGAGGCCGCGGCGGCGGGCGCCCGGGTTGTCGAGGAGCATGCGGGAGGGTTCGGCCGGGCGGTGCGCCGCGGCTTGACCGAAGCGCGGGGCGAGTTCGTGCTGCTGATGGACGCGGACGGCTCGCATTCCGCCGCGGTATTCCCCGAGATATGGGCCAAGCGCCTGCAGGCGGACCTCGTGATCGGTTCCCGCCTGGTGGCGGGAGGGGGGATGGAAATTCCGCCGCATCGCCGGCTGCTGACGCATATTCTCAACGGATTTTTCCGGCTCCTCTTCGGTCTGCCCGCACGCGACTGCTCGAGCGGTTATCGGCTTTACCGGGCGTCGGCCGTCGGGAATGTGGAAGGCATCGCCCAGGGCTTCGATATCCAGCAGGAGAACCTTATTAAGATGGTGCGCGCCGGCGGTCGTGTCGCGGAGGTGCCGATCTACTATGCTTGGCGCACGGAAGGGGTGTCGAAGGCGAAGATATTGAAATTCGGTCTCGGGTACCTGCGCTTGGTCGCCCGCTATTGGCGCGGCGGTCGCGGCGGTGCATAATGTTTGATGTGCGCGGCAAAGAGTCCTATGCGCTGATTATTGTTTTGGGGCTGCTGCTGGGGCTCAGCGGAATCCGCTGGGGCATTCCGGAAGACGGCCGCCTGCGGCGCATTCTGCCGCCCGGCCTGCACGGACCGCAATTCCATGCGGAACTGATCTCGGCCTGGGAGGACATCCACCGGCGCTTGGGGCCGAACCTAATGCTTAATCCGGAATCCTTCGCCACCTTTTCGCAGGTGCAGGACGCCCCGGCCGGCTGGCAAAAGCCGCCGCGGTTTCTGTATAACGCCGTGCGCTCGTTCCATGTGCGCTCCGTTCACGACGACGAGCAGTCCGTCTTTCTGGCGCTTTCCAAGATGCGCCCGCGCCGCCTGGACTTCAACCCCCACTTCTTTACCTACGGCGGAGTTTACATTTACGGAGTCGGCGCCTGGCTGGGCGTCGGAGCGCTGCTGGGCGCGGTGGACCTGCACTCTTCGCTGCTGCCGTACCTCAACGAGCCCGTAAAGATGGGCGGGATGTACTTCTGGGGACGGCTGCTGTCGGTTGGGGCCTATATCGGCTGCGGCCTGATGCTCTTCGCGCTCGGGCGGACCTTTTTGCGCCGCCGGGCGGCGCTGCTGGCGGCGGTGCTGTTTATGCTTTCGCCGGCGGTCGTCGTCCAGGCGCATACGATGAAGCAGCATTCGCTGTGGACCTTCCTTTCCTTCGCGACGCTGTATCTCTGCCTGCGGGTTCGCGAGCGCGGCGGGTGGCGGGAGTATCTGGCCGCCGGCGCGGTGGCGGGGCTGACCGTGGGGGCGGCGCTTAACGCCTGGCCGACCTGCCTCTATATCGCCGCCGCCGCCCTGCTGCGGACGCGCGAGAAGCCGGCGCGGTGGCGGACGGAGCTGCTGCGTCTCGCCGCCGCCGCCGCCGCGAGCGTCGCGGTGTTCTTCGCGACCAACCCCTACTGGCTGCTGGATTATGCCCACGCGTATCAGGAGTTCGTGGTGCTGACAGGCTATACTACGGCGAACCTTCTGAGTCCGGTGCGGATATTCACCGGCAGCTTCCGCCACGCCGTGACGACGCCGGTTTTCCTCCTGATCTGCGCGGGGATCGCCTGGGCGCTGACCTCCGGGCGGCGCAATCAGGGCGCGCTGCTGTGTCTGTGCGCGTTTTTCGTCATGCTGGCGGCCTCGGTTACCTCGCAGCTCACGGTCGGGATGCGGCAGATCCGCTACTTCCTGCCCATTGTGGGGACGGGCGCGCTGCTGGCGGCCGGCTGTGCCGATGACCTGCTGCTGCGGTTTCCCCGCTGGCGCCGGACCGCGGTCGCGGGGCTGGCGCTCGTCGTCGCCAATGTGGGAATGGCCGGCGCGCTCTACGCCTTAAACTTTCAGCGTACGTCGGCGCCGGGCTCGAACCATTACCGGGCCGGCGACTGGATCGCCGCGCAGGTGCCGGCAGGCGCCGTCATCGGCATGCTGCGCGATCCCGCGCCGTCCAACAGCGCCTACTTCCCGCTGTATCGCTACGGAATCCGGCTTATTCCGCCGGAGCTCTTCGGGACGCTCGAGCCCGAGCGCCTGCCGGACTATCTTGTACTGTCGGTGCCGGACTACGGACAGCGGGAGTCGCTCGAACCGAATTTGTCGCGCGAGTTTGAGCCGGCCGCCGAGTTCCTGCGTCCCCGGCTGGCGTGGAGCGAAATCCAGCTGAGCGCCACCACGGCCAACCCCCCGATCATGGTGTACCGGAGGAAAGCTAAATGATTTTTTCGATCGTCATCCCGGCCTACAACGAGGAGGGCTCGGTGCAGGAGATCCTCCGCCGCAGCCTCGCGGCGGGCGGACATCTGGTGGCGGCGGGCGCCGGCGTGACGGAGGTCGAAGTGATCCTGGTGAGTGACGGGTCGAGCGACCGCACCGAAGAGCTGGCGCGCGGCATTGCGGGGGTGAAGGTGATCGCCTATCCCCATAATCGCGGCTACGGCGCGGCGATCAAGACGGGTTTTGCGGCCGCGCGCGGCGAGTGGCTGAGCTTTCTGGACGCGGACGGCACCTGCGATCCCGAGTTTTTTCACGAGCTCCTCGCGGCGGCGCGCGAGGAAGGGCTCGATGTGGTGCTGGGTTCGCGGATGCATCCCGGCAGCAAGATGCCTCCCGTGAGGGTGCTGGGCAACTGGATATTCCGCACCATCGTCAATCTCATCGGCGAGTCGGACGTTACGGATACCGCCAGCGGCATGCGCATCCTGCGCCGCAGCGCGCTCGACCGCCTGGCGCCGCTGCCGGACGGGCTGCATTTTACGCCGGCGATGAGCGTGCGGGCGATCCTCGATCCCGAGCTCAAGATCGGCGAACGGCCGATGCCGTACGAGGAGCGGGTCGGGCGCTCGAAGCTGAGCGTGCTGCGGGACGGAGTGCGCTTCCTGCGCGTTATCCTGGAGACGGCGCTGACCTACCGCCCGCTCAAGTTCTTCGGCTGGGCGGCGGCGGCGCTGGCCCTGCCGGCGGTCCTGCTGCTGCTGCTGCGCCTCGGCGGCCCCACCGAGGCGCCGGTTCCGTTCTATATCAGCCGCGGGCGTATCGAGGACTGGATGTTTTTCCGCCTGATTCTGACGTCGGTCCTCTTCGCTTCATCGGTCTTTCTTCTGTCGTTGGGCCTGGTCGCGCAGTCGCTGGTCGGCATCATCAACCATGAGAAAGCCGCGCCGGACGGCTGGCCGCGGGCGGTGACGGATCGCTTCGCTTTATGGGGGGCGCTTAGCTTGGCCGCCGCGCTCGTCATCAACAAGCGCCCGCTGCTGTCGTACTGGCGAACGGGAGAAATCCCGGCCGAGTTCTGGGTCTTCCCCGTCGCCGGGGCGCTGTTCGTTCTGATCGGACTGCAGCTGCTGGCGTTCTATGTCGTCGCCGGTCTCTCGCGGCTGCTGTGGGAGCGTGAGCGTTATCGACGGCCCTCCGCGGGGGAGGACTCGCAGTGACCGAAAGGCGCGCCCTGATTATTATCCTGGCCGCCGCCTTCTTCGTCCGTGTTTTGTACTGCTGGGGCTTCGGTCCTTATGAGCCCGGCGGGGACATCCCGAGCTACGACCATTATCAAAATCTGGCGCACAGCTTGTATACGACCGGATCCCTGAGGCTGGACGGCGACTTGAGCGCCTTCCGCGAGCCGGCCTATCCGATGTTCCTCGCCGCGCTGTATCGTGTCGCGGGCGAGAGCTTCCCGGTGCTGTGGATCGCGCAGTCCTTGGTCGACGTTTTGACCGTCTGGCTGGTATTCCTGCTGGGACGGCGCATCTTCAGCCGCAATGTCGCCTGGGCCGCTGCGGTCTTCGCGGCGTTTTATCCGCAGATGATCTACTATGCGGCCGAGCCGCGGCGGGAGAGCTTTCTGGTCTGCGCGCTCGCCCTGGCGATGTGGGCCACCATCACCGCCGGAGAAAAACCGAAGGACGCCCGCTTCCTGGTGGCGGGCCTGCTGTGGGCGGTTCCGCCGCTGACCAAGTCGGTCTACCTGCCGGTCGGGGTGCTCGCGGCGGTTGTCGTCTGGCTGCTGGGGCGGCGGCGCGAACAGGACCTGCGGCGGGGAGCGGCGGTATTCCTCGCGGCTTTTCTCGGCGTCTATGCGCTGTGGCCGCTGCGCAACTACCTGGTATTCGGCCAGTTTATCCCCGGGATTACGGGCGGCGGGGGGCATCTCTACGTCGGCCTCATCGTTCCCGACAAGGATGCCGGGACGTCCGCCGAGGAAAAGTATATCCTCAACGCCGAGGGCATGAAGTCGGCGGCCCGGTTGGGCCGCGAGGGCAAGCTCAACGTCGCGGAGCATAATGAAAATCTTGACCGGCACTTCTACCGCGAGTCGGCGCACTGGATCATGAAAAATCCCGGGCGGTTCACTCTGCGCTTGATTCTGAGCGCGCTCAAGCTGTGGCGCTTGTACCCGTATGAGCGGGATTACGGAAGGAACTACCGCCTGCTTAAATGGGTCAGTCTGCTTTCCGACGGCTGGCTGATTCCGTTGGCGCTGGCCGGCATGCTGTTGGCCGGCCGCAAGTTTCCGCCAGCCGATCTCTTTCTGGTCACGCTGTTGGCGGCGACATTTGTCTATATGATATTCTGGGCCGTTATTCGTTACCGGCTGCCTCTTATGCCTTATATATTCCTCTACGCTGCGTACGCGCTGGAGCGCGCGGTTCTCCGGGTTCGGCCCGGAGCCCTGCCGTTTCCCGCATCCAAGGAGGCTGCATGAGTTTTTGGGACGGCAAGAAGGTCCTGGTCACCGGGGGCGGCGGTTTTATCGGCAGCCATACCGCCGAAATGCTGCTGACGGCGGGACAAGACGTCAAGGTCACGGTGGCCGATGATTTTTCGCGGGGGCTGCGTGAGAATCTCGCCGACATCAAGGACCGCATCCGTATCGAGCGGGCGCAGCTGCAGGATATGGCGGACTGCCGGCGCGTATGCCGGGGGCAGGACGTCGTGATCAACCTGGCGGCCAAAGTCGGCGGAGTGGGCTACAACGCGGTGCACCCGGCGACCATGTTCCGGGAGAATGTGCGGCTGAGCACCTATATGATGCAGGCCGCGCAGGAAGCCGCCGTGGAGCGGTTCGCGGTGATCAGTTCGGCCTGCGTATACCGTCGTCACTGTACGATCCCGACACCCGAGACGGAGGGCTTTGCGGGGTGGCCGGAGTTTACCAACGAAGGCTACGGCTGGGCCAAGCGCATGGCGGAGTTCGAGGCGGAGGCGATCCATAAGGAGTTCGGCATGAAGGCGGCGATCCTGCGGCCCTACAACTGCTACGGCCCGCGGGATCATTTCGACCCCAAAACTTCGCATGTTATCGCGGCGCTCATCCAGCGGGTGCTGGGCGGAGAGAACCCCGTGCGCGTCTGGGGCGACGGCTCGCAAACGCGGGCGTTTCTTTACGTTGAGGATTTCGCCCGCGGCGTGCTGGAGGTGACCGAGCGTTACGCGGAATGCGATCCGATAAACCTCGGCGCCGACGAGGAGGTCCCGATCCGCGACCTGATCGATATGATCATCGAGCTGACCGGCTCGCGGGCCGCGGTGGAATTTGACACCACCAAGCCGGCGGGCCAGCCCCGCCGCAACTGCGATACTAAAAAGGCGCGCGAGAAGACGGGCTTTACCGCGCAGGTGAGCCTCAAAGAGGGGCTGCGGCGGACCATCGAATGGTACAAGAAAACCCATGAAACGAAGCTTGATTCTGCTGACGTATAACGAGATAGAAGCCGCGCCGAAGGTCCTGGAGAACGTTCCGCTCGACTGCGCCGACGAGGTCATCGCGGTCGACGGCGGATCACAGGACGGAACCATCGACTTTTTGCGGTCCAAGGGGCTGCGCGTGGCGGTGCAGGAGAAGCGCGGCCGCGGCATCGCCTTCCAGGTCGGGATGGAGGAGTCGCAGGGCGACCACGTCGTCTACTTCAGCCTCGACGGCAACGAGGACCCCGACGATATCCCGAAGCTCTTCGCGGTGCTGGAGGAGGGCGCCGATATCGCGATCGCTTCGCGCATGATGCGCGGCGCCTTTAACGAGGAGGATGTCCAGTGGATCCGCCTGCGCAAGTGGGTCAACCACCTATTCTCCAATATCGCCAATATCCTATGGAATCGCGGCTGCTATGTCACCGACACGATTAACGGTTTTCGCGGCATCACTCGCAAGGCATTCGCCGCCGCCTGCCCGGACGCCGACGGTTTCGTTATTGAGTATCAGATGTCGATTCGGGCGATGAAAAAAGGGATGAAGATCGTCGAGATCCCCACCCATGAAGGCCAGCGCCTCGGCGGCGAAAGCACGGCCAAGTCATTTCCCACCGGGGTGATCTTTATTAAGCAGCTGCTTAAGGAAATCCGGTTAGGCCGCGCGTTCTGAGCGGCGTTCTGCCTTTATATATTGAAGGTCTCGAAGCCCGTGAGCATCTTCACGTCGGCTCCCGTGTGCTCGGCAGCTATCTTCTTTAGGAATTCGGCGGCGGCCGTCTCCCGCTCCAGCTCGACCGAGTAGGTGAGGATCAGCCGGCCGCCGAGCACCTCCGAGCTTAGCAGGGAGCAATGGCCCCCGGCGAGCCGCCGCAGCGTTCGCTCTAGTTCGGAAGTGCGGTCGGAATCATCCGGCAGCGCGACGCGCACCAGCCGTTCCTCGCGGCGGATGGTGCCGAACTGAATGCGGTCGAGAAGAAGGACCATGCCGGAAGCCATGCCGGTGAAAATGATCGCAAACCAGTATAGTCGCACTCCGCAGGCCATGCCGACGGCCATCGATAGGAAGATGAAGGCCGTATCGCGCGACTCGCGCACTGCGTTTCGGTAGCGGATGATCGACAGTGCGCCGACTAGGCTGAAGGCGCGCGCCAGGTTGCTGCCGATGATCAGCATGATGAACGAGATGGTCACGGCCATTAGAATCATGGTGACGCTGAATGAGCGCGAGTAGGATACGCCGGAGTGGGTCCGGCGATAGACCAGGCCGACGACCATCGCTAACGCGAAGCTCAGCAGGAGGCTTATCACGAACTCAAGAGAGGTGAAGCCGGCGCCGTTTTCTGCAGACCGCACGGCGAGCTGTTTGAGGAATTCATCCATGACGTGCCAGCTCCGGAACTAGGGGCGCGTGGCGCCGAAAGCGCTCGACGCCGCCCCCGTATTTTGAGTAGGCGCGCGCGAAAAGCTCGAGGTCGGCGACCGTCTGGGAAAGCCATGTGGGTATCCGGTGATCGAACTTGAGTTCGAGCACGTGCAGCCCCGGCGGCAGGACGCGCAGGTCGTCGATTCCGACCGGCCGCGAAAAAAGATCCGGTCCGCCGCAGCGGACGTTTTCGTCGAGCGTGACGCGCAGGCTCGAGCCGAGAAGGTCGACAAGGGCGATGCGGTCATAGGTCACGGTGAGGATCGGAAGGTGGGGGCGGCGCGCGATTTCCGCAGTCGCGGCGCCCAGCGCTCGCCCCAGGGCGCTGGCGAAAGGATCGTGCACCAGGTCGAGGGCCTCCGGCAGTGAAGCGGGAGCGCGCGTCTTCTCGACGCTGCGGTAACGGCGTGTTTTTACCTCGAAGAAGCCGCGCTCTCCCGCGGCGTCGTAGCCGCGCAGGCGGAGCTTTCGCTTGATGCAGTGGCCGTCGACAATGTCGCGGTAGTGCCGCAGGTCGGCGGTGTCGAAGTACAGCGAGCGGACGCGATAGTGCCGGCGGCCCTCGAGGTGGGGGTCGTGCCGCATCCAGCGTGACGCCCGGGCTAGAAAGGCCTGCGCCGTCCGGCGGTGGATCACGTATTTGATCTCGTAGCGGTTGCGCGCCATGCGGTAAGCTCTTGATCCGGCCATATCATACTCATTATCGGAGCCATTTGATAAAATGCGCCCGTTCATGCCGCATCCTATTCTCCGGCCGGTGCGCCGTCCGCGAAAATCCGAAACCGCTTTGCTGTCCGTTCTGGTGTTGGCGAGCGCCGTGTTGCTGACTTTCTGGATCCGAGGGGGCGAGAAGAAGTCGGCCGTGCCCGCTGGCGAAGAGATGCCGTCCTTCCGAGCTCCGGCGGCCGGTGGGCTGTTCGCTTTGCGGCGGCTCCCGCATTTTAGTGTCGACGTCGCACCCGAGTTCCTGCGCGCCTTGGACCGGGCGCGTCCGCCGGTGCCCGTGAGCTGCCGCAAGGTGCGCTATAAGTACGTTCCCGCGCGTGGCGCTGGGCTGGACGGAGAGGCGCTGCCGGGGCCGTATCGGCTTAGATACCGAGGTTACTGCGCCCCGCACTGGCGGCATCGGCAGAGGTCCTTTAAGCTGCGCGGGCCGGGTGGACGCTCTCCGTACGGCTACCGCACGCTGAACCTCAACGCACTGGCGATCGATCCCTACCTCTTCGAGCCGTGGGCGGCTCAGGTCCTGTACCGGTCGGGCGGCATCGCCAGCCGGAGCGCTTTGGCCCGGCTGACGCTTAACGGGCAATACGATGGGCTGCGTTCTCTGAGCGAGAACCTGGATGCGGACCTTTTGGCGCAGCAGGGCCTGCCCGAGGGCGCGCTGTACCGGGAGCGGGAGCACGCCGCGCTGGGGCGCCAATATGACTCGCTGGCCGAGCTGAAGGATTTCTGGCAGGCGAATACTCGGCAGAGCGGCTGGCAGGATCTTTGGGCGCTTAACGCCGCGATCCGCGGCTCGGTGCGCGACGGATCGGCCGAGTTCCGGCGGCGCATCAACGTCCCGCACTACATCAACTACAGCGCTGTCATCACCATAACAGGGACGAGACATCTCGGCGACCACAACATCCCGGTATATCGGCCGGGATGGGAGCCGCGATTTATCCCCGTCGGGTACGACTTCTTTGAGAACGCGATGGGCGAGCTCGGCGGCAGATTCGTCGCAGCCCAGACGCCTTACATGGCCATGAACTGGCTGTCGCAGCTCTTTTGGTCGGACCCCGGCCTGCGCCGGCAGGTACACCGGCGGGCGGCCGAGATCCTGCGGCGTTTCCCCGACCTCGCCGGCTGGTACGACGATATCCTAAAGACGGCGGAGCCGGCGTTGAGCGAAGACCTCCCGCGGGGGAGGGCGCTGTCGCATATCGGGAGCGTGTCAACGCTGGCGGACTACCGCGAGAGCAATACTGTGCGGCGCCGGCTACGCATGCGCGTCGAGTTTCTGCGCCGCGCCTATTTGAGTCCTGCGGCACGCATTACGCCGCGTTGGAGCGGCCAGCGCGAGGCGCAGCTGGCGATCGAAGGCGCCGGAGCCTATTCCGTACTGCTGGCTCCGGAGCGGGACGTGTGCCGGAAAGGCGACATGGTCCGTGTCCGCGTCCATAAGGGAGCTTGGCGCACGGTCATCGCCTGCGCGGCGGGCAAGCCCGCCGCGCGGGAGTTTTTGGCCGAGCGCAACGATATCGAGCGGCCCGAGCTGTCGACGCCCGGCGGCGTCCTGCGCAACAGCATCGGCGCCGTGCTCGTGGATATCGAGAACCGAAGCGGGATGCGGCTCATCCGGCCGGTGATCCGGTCGCTGCAGACCGGAGCGGACGTGCCGGTTAGCGAAGACTGGCCGTTTGACATCCGCCGGCTCGCCAACGGCAAAGCGGCGCTCGGCGCTCCGGCGCTGCCCTACCGCGAAGACCTGAGCGCCGGAGACGGCTATACTTGGATCGCCGTGCCGGAGCGCCAGACGCCCTTCTCGTATGACGCGGCGGCGCATATCTTAACCATCGACGGAGGGGTAGCGGGGTCCGAGACTTTCGGCTCCTACGGCCCGCTGCTGTGCTGGCGCCGTGACGGGCGCGGCTTCTGCTACGAGTTCAACCGTTATTATGCGGCGGGGGATGAGCCGGCGGCGGAGCCGTCGCCGGCGGCGGATTGGAGGACGCTGGACGCAATCGGCCTGGCGCGGAAGATCGGCCTGCACAAGGTCGCCCCCGGCCGCTGGCGCGTCCGCCGGTCGGCTGTGCTGCCCGCGGGCTTGGCGCTCGAGTTCGCCGCCGGAGCGCGCCTGTACTTCGACCCGGGCGTCTATCTTATTGTGCGGGGCGACGTCAGTTTTCCCGCGACGGGGGAGCACGTGACGTTTACGGCTTACGATAAGGAATGGGGCGGCTTGGTGCTCGCCCGGGACGGCGGAAGCGTCGAGGTCAGAAACGCGCACTTCAGTCGTGCCAACGAGTTCTATCACCAGGGGCGACGCTACACCGCGGCGCTGACCATCGACGGCCCGGCAAAAGCGCGGATTGCCGCCTCCGCCTTTACCTCTAATTTTGGCGACGACGGCCTCAATGTCGTCGGCGCCGAGGCCAGCGTTACCGGCAACATATTCCTCGACAATCGCGACGCCATGGACTTCGACCGATGTAAGACCATGCTGTGGGAGAACATCGTGGCACGTTCCGCCGACGACGGCGTCGACTTCGGCGGCGGCACGGCCGCGTTGTGGGACAATATAGTCTGCGGCTCCGGCGACAAGGGGATATCGGTCGGCGAGGGCGCCGAGGTCCGCGTCTCTAGTTCGCTGGTCGCGGGCAACAACGTGGGCATCGGCGTCAAGGAAGATTCACGCGCGGTCCTGCGCTCCGTGCTGCTGAGCGGTAACCGCATCGGAGCCAACGTCTATAAAAATCCGGAGGCCTCGGCGTCGGCGCCGCCGGGGGTTGTCGCGGGAGCTTTTCTGCTTCACCGCAACGAGACGGACTACCAGAAAGACGGCGTCCCGGAGAAACCGGACGGCGGCGCGTCGGCGCGTCCTGATGACCCCGTTTTCCGCTATCTGCTCTTTGAAAGCAAACGGCGGGGCAGGAACATCTGTCCGGGGCTGCCTTAGACGGCTAGAGTCGGGCGGCTTCTTCCAGGCAGGGACGGATCGCCGCTTCCGCGCGGCGGTAGGCCGCCGGAGCCAGCCAGGCATGATAGCGCGTTTTCAGGTAGAGTGCCCGGGCGCCTTTGAGCGCGCCGAGCAGGGCGGCGGGCAGCAGGGTCTTCTTGTAGAGGGGATGCGACGGGGCCCGTTCGCGGAATTCCCGGATTAATACCTTGCGCGCCTCGTCGGGCCTGAGCCCTTTGAGCAGATAGGTCGCCACTTCGACCGCCAGCGCTTCGCGCTTTTTTTCCAGCACATCCGGGGGCGGGTTTCCCGACTTAAGCGCCAGGAGCGCCTCTGCGAAGTCTTTGTGGTAGTCGCCGGTTATCTGTGCCTCATGGATGCGCCGCACCGACAGCGGTTCGCGGATCGCGCCTACCAGCATCCCGGCGCCGAGCATGCGGCTGTAGAGTTCGGTGTCTTCCAAAATCTTTAGGTCTTCGCGGTAGTAGCCGTGCTCGGCAAAGGATTCCCGGCGTACCGCGATATTGGTCGTCACGTAGGGCAGGTGCTCGTCGCCGACGGCGTAGTAGCCGGGAACCGCGCCCTCCGGGATGTCCCGGTCGGGAGCAAAGAGCGGGCCGATGATGCGATCAAAGCGCCGCACATAGGCGTTGGAGAACCAGAATCCGATCTCGGGGCGCCGCTCCGCGGCGGCGCGGAAGCGGCCCAGGCGTTCGGGCAGATACAGGTCGTCGGAATCCAGGAAAGTCACGAATTTGCCGCGGGCGCGGCGGATCGCCAGGTTGCGGCAGACATGCTGCCTGCGGTTTTCCTGCTGGTGGATGATGTTTAGGCGCGGATCTTTGGGCAGGGCGCCGAGCACTCTGCGGGTATCATCGGTGGAGCCGTCATCGATCACCAGGCATTCAAAATCCCGCTCCTTTTGGCGCAGTACGCTCAGCACCGCCGCCGCGGCCATGCGGGCCCGGTTGTAAGTGGGGAGAATAATGGAAAAAAACGGTTTCTCCGCCAAGGACTAAACCTTCGGTTTGTGCAGGCCGTGCGTGAACTTGAAGAGCGCGAGACAGATCAAGACGATGAAGATGCCGTACGCTCCCTGCTCGGCATATCTCGCGGCGGAGTAGGCTTCGGGCCGCAGCATCTGGATCACCATGAGAGCTATTAGTGCGGCATAGGAGGTGGCGAGGGTCTGCATTTGGGTTCCGTAGAGCGCCGACCCCATGGGGGAAAGCAGGAGCAGCAGCCAGATCGGCTTCCAGTAGAATCCGAAAAAGTAGACGAGGAGGATATTGGTCGCGGTGTTGAGCCAAACCCGCAGCAGGACCCTTTTTCTCCGCTGCTCCGGTGAAGTTCCCAGCCAATCGAAGGATATCATGTTGAGAAGCGCGGAGAAGACGATCAGGCCGATGATAAACTCGCGCTTGGGGCTCGGCGGCATCGAGACGATAAAGCCGGATCCCACCAGAAAGATCGAAAGCGGCGTGAAGTAATTACTGACGGTATGCGTCATCTTCTTGCTCGTGTCGGCGGGTTTGTTAGTCATATTCATTCAATAGGTGGACCATGCCGTGCCCTTGCCGTCGGTGTGGGTGCAGTTCACCCATACATTCCCATAGTCGGGCGCGGTCGCATCGTTGTTGTATGCCCAGCCGCCGGCGTCATCGATGCCGTTCGGGCTGGAGACGTTCAGGACGGACATCGAGTCGGGGTGATATTCCTTCAGCGACGTTTTGGGAATCTCCGCCAGATAACGGCCATTGACGGTGAGCGCTCCCACCTCGTAAGGGTGCTGCGTCAGGACATCCGCATAGTAGATCGAAAGGGCGCTGCGGATCGAGCCGAGATTGCCCTTGGTGGCCGAATCCCGGGATTTGCGCATCACGGTTCCGAGCCGCTGCAGGGCGATCGTGCCGAGGATGCCGATGATAACCGTGACGATCATCAGCTCTATGATCGTATAGCCGCCGTGTTTTCGCAGACGCTGCATAATCCGATTCTACCAGTTTCTCGCGCCCAAACTCCTACGGGAGCGCGCCGCGGGGCGCCGGCGTTCTCTCTATGCGGAGTATATGCGCCGGTACTTCGCGGGGACGAAGCTCCACGTAGTTGCGCCTTCCGCGCCACGGGTAGCGGGCGTCGGTCAGCAGATCGTGTACCTGATAGGGCTGGTTCTCATCGAGGCCGAAGTCGGCAAGGGGGAGGTCTACCCAGCCGGACTGCGGGCGCAGAGGGTCCAGGCTGATAATCACCACCACGGGGTCGTTCGGGGACTCCTCCGCGTGTTTGCTGTAGCACAGGATATTATCGTTGTCCACGGCGAGGAATCGCAGGCTCCAGTCGTTGTGCAGAGCCGGAAGGGCTCTTCGTATGCCGTTGACGCGCGCGATAAGCCCTTGTATCCCGCGTGAGTCTCCGCGGTTCCAATGCCGGAGCTGATACTTTTCCGAGTTCAAGTACTCTTCCTGGCCTTCCGCTTTCGCGCTGCTTTCGCAGAGCTCGAACGCCGGTCCGTAGATGCCGTAGCTGGCGCCCAAAGTGGATGCGAGCAGGTAGCGGACCATGAAGGCGGAATGCCCGCCTTGTTGGAGGTAGGCTATGAGGATGTCGGGCGTATTGGTCCATAAGTTTGGACGGTAGAATTCCCGGACTTCGCTCTGCGTCAGTTCGGTGAAGTACTCGATGATCTCGTGCTTGCCGGTCTTCCAGGGGAAGTAGTTGTAGGACTGGGTAAATCCCAGCTTGGCGAGCCGGTACATTATCTTGGGCCGGGTGAAGGCCTCGGCCAAAAACAGGACGTCCGGATGCTGGGTGCGAATCTCCCGGATCAGCCACTCCCAGAACTCAAAAGGCTTGGTGTGCGGGTTGTCGACGCGAAATATCCGCACCCCCTGTTCTATCCAGAATAAGAATATGCTCCGGCATTCCTCCCAGAGTTCGCGCCACTGCGCGCATGCAAAGTCGAACGGATAGATGTCCTCGTATTTTTTGGGCGGATTTTCGGCGTATTGGATTGTGCCGTCGGGCCGGCGGCGGAACCATTCGGGATGTTCCTTCACGTAGGGATGGTCGGGCGAGCACTGCAGGGCGATATCCAGGGCGACTTCCAGTCCGCAGCGGGAGGCCTTCTCGATTAGTTCCCGGAAATCGGCCAGCGTGCCCAGCGCGCCGTGGATGGATTTATGGCCGCCCTCTGCGGACCCTATCGCCCAGGGGCTTCCGGGATCTTCCGGTCCCGCCGTGAGCGCATTGTTCTTTCCCTTGCGATGCGTACGCCCGATGGGATGAATGGGCGGCAGATAGAGGACGTCGAACCCCATATCCGCGATGTAAGACAGCCGGCCGACGCAGTCGCGAAAAGTTCCGTGCTCGCCGGGCTTCGGGGCGCAGGAGCGAGGAAACATTTCGTACCATGCGCCGCAGCGCGCCCGGTCCCGGTCGATCCATGCTTCCAGCTCTTTCCCATAGCTCGCTATTCGGCGGCGGTCGGGGTAGCGGCGTGCCAGTTCGGCTATCTCCGGGCCGAGGATGCCGCGGATACGCTCGCCGCTGCCGGTTTCCTGGCGCAGTTTTTGCGCGCAGGCGCGCAGGCGGCGCGCATCGGCGCCGGCGGCGCGCCGGGCCGTCTGCTCCAGGCGGCCGGCTCCGATGAGCAGATCTACCCGCAAATCCTGTCCTGCCGCCAGGCGCTTGTCGAGGTCGCGCAGCCATGTCATGAAGGGGTCGATCCATGCCTGGGCCGTGAATTTATAGCGTCCGATCTCGGTCGCGGTGAATTCCGCCGACCAGCAGTCGTTTCCGACGGGCTGAAGGGGGATCACGTTCCAGTCCGGCCGAGATTCGTGCCGGTATCTGAGATTGCATACGAGTTCTTCATGCCCGTCGGCGAAAATGTGCGCCGTTACTCGAATCTTCTCCCCCACCGTCCTTTTGAGGGGGAAGCGCCCGGCGTCTATTTCGGGCATCAGCCTCTCGATCACCACGCGCTGCCGGCCCTTGGCCGAAAAAGTCCGATGAGCCGTCTTCGGGGCGCCCGCTTGATTGTTGTTCATTGTGGAATCAGACGCGCGTAAAGTTTTACCGTTTCTTGGGCGATCCTATCCCAGCTGAAGTCCCGTTCCACGCGGGCACGTCCGTTCTTGCCGAACGTCTCCCGCAGGGAGGGGTCGGATAAGAGGCGGTTTATGGCGCAAGCCAGATCCGCGGAGAACTCGGCCGGATGTTCCGGTTCGAATGTGCCGTCCGTCTTGGAACGGAAAGGTACGGTGAGGCCCGTCTCTCCCGGGACCACGACTTCTTTTATCCCGCCCACGTCGGACGCCACGACGGCGGTCTCGCACGCCATGGCTTCCAGATTGATGATGCCGAAGGGCTCATAGATGGATGGGCAGCAGAATACGGCGGCGTTGCTGTAGAGCTCGATCGCGTCGGTTTTGGACACCATCTTTTCGATCCAGACCACGTTCTTCCGGGTCTTTCTTATCGCGCGGACCCGCTCCGCCATCTCCCGGGCGATCTCGGCGGTATCCGGAGCCCCGGCGCAAAGCACTACCTGGACGCGGGGGTCGATCTTCGGTATTGCGTTGACGAGGTGGATGATGCCTTTTTGCCGCGTAATTCGGCCCACGAACAGGACGTAGGGGATATCCGGGTCCACGCCGGATTCCGTGAGGAAGCGCTTCTCGTTATTTTTTCTATATTCGTTGATGTCTATGCCGTTATGGATCACGTGGATCTTTTCGGGAGGGACATCATAGCAGCGAAGAATATCCTTCTTGACCTCCCGCGACACGGCGATCACGGCGTCCGCGGAAAGAATGGCGGTCCTCTCTATCCAACCGCTCAAATCATAGGCGTTTCCCAATTGCTCTCTCTTCCAGGGCCTTAGAGGCTCCAGCGAGTGGGTCGTGATGACCAGGGGGACGCCATGGAGGATTTTCGCGAAGTGGCCGCCCAGCATGGAATACCAAGTGTGGCAGTGCACGACATCGGCGGTATTATCCTTGCAGAAGTTGAGGTTGATGCTGACGGCCTCCAGCGCCTTGGCAAAGCCGGGATTCGCGGACTTGGATATTTCCTTCCAGGGGTCGAAACCCCGCACGGTCAGGCGCGGCCGATCGACGCGCTGATCGCCGAAGCAGCGGACCTCGACGTCGATCAGCTTCGCCAGTGCGTTGGCGAGGTATTCCACCGCGACGCCGGCTCCGCCGTAAACATTCGGCGGATATTCGTTCGTGTAGATGGCGGCTTTCATGTTCAGGCATTTTATATCATTCTCAACTTCGCCGGTCTACCGATCCGACTCCTCTGGCGGCGGCGCATCCGCAGTTTTAGTATACTTCCGTTGACAAAATGCCGATTCAAGCGGCCATAATTGCCGGCGGCCAGGGCCAGCGCATGCGTGCGGTTAGCGATGTGCCCAAGGTTATGCTGCCTGTCGGCGGAAAGCCGATTCTGGAACATCAGATAGAATGGCTTAAAAAATATGGTTTTTCCGATGTTTTTTTGTGTCTCGGCTATAAGGCGGATGTCGTGCGGTCGCATTTTGGCGACGGCTCGAAGTGGGGCGTACAGCTGACCTACCGGATCGAAGAGACTGCACGCGGTACAGCGGGCGCGGTTGCCGATTTGGCGCCGTCGCTTTTGGGCGATCTGCTCATTGTATACGGCGACTTGTTTCTGCAAATGGACTGCGCGCGCCTGCTGGCGGAGCATGGGCGCCATGACGGGCTTGCCACCTTGGTGGTACGCCGGACCGAGCATCCGCATGATTCCGATCTGGTGATGGCGGACCCGGAGGGGCGTATCCGCGCAATCGGGCGCCTGCGGGACGGTCAAGTCTCGGGTGATTTGGGCTGCGCGGCTGTCTGGGTCGTGCGGCGGGAGCTTTTGGCGCGTGTTCCGGCGGACCGGCCCAGCGATTTCGGCCGGGAGATTTTCCCGCAGGCGGTCGCCGACGGGGAGAAGCTCATGGCCTACCGTACCGAAGAACCGGTGCTGGATATTGGGACGCCGGTGCGCTACGAGGCGTTCTGCCGGGCGTACGATTTGCAGTGAGCGGGCGTTGGGCGGTTTTTCTCGACCGCGACGGCACGCTCAATGAGGAGGTCGGTTTGGTGTCCCGGCCCGAGCAGCTGGTTCTGCTGCCGGGTGCGGTCCGCGCGCTCAAGGCGCTGCGCGGAGCGGGGGCGCTTTTGGTCGTCGCGACCAACCAGCCGGTGGTCGCGCGCGGTCTTATCGACGAGGAAGCGCTCGCCGGAATTCATCAGCGCCTGCGGGAACTTCTCGCGGAGGAAGGGGTCTCATTGGACGCAATATACTACTGCCCGCACCACCCGGAAAAGGGACATCCGGAGGCGCCGGATCCGCGCTACCGGCGGGACTGCTCCTGCCGCAAGCCCAAGCCGGGGATGATCCTCTCGGCGGCAGAACGTTTCGGCGTCGATATGGCGCGTTCGTTTTTTGTCGGCGACAGTACGCGCGATGTCGCCGCGGCCCGCGCCGCGGGGTGCCGGCCGGTGCTGGTGCGCACGGGATTCGCCGGGCGCGACGGGAAATGTCCGGAGGCGCGGCCCGACGCGGAGGTCGCGGATATCGCCGCGGCGGCGGATTGGATACTCGGACCGGCGGGGGCGCATTGATCCTCTCAAAAACGCCGTTTCGCATCAGCTTCGCGGGCGGAGGCACGGATCTGTCTTCGTTTTACCGCAATGAGCCGGGAGCCGTCGTCTCCACGGCGATCGACAAGTATATGTATGTGACGATCAATAAGTACTTCGAAGATCAGGTGATCCTGAAGTACTCGCGCACCGAACAGGTGGAGAGCGTGCTCCAGGTCCGCCATCCCCTGATTCGCGAGTCGATGCGGCTGACCGGGGTGCGGCGGGGTATTGAGATTACTTCCATGGCCGATATCGTCGGCGGGACCGGGCTGGGTTCGTCGTCGAGCTTCACCGTCGGCGCGCTGCATGTCCTGCATGCGTTTAAGGGCGAACGTGTCTCGGCCCGGCGGCTGGCTCGGGAAGCCTGCGAGGTCGAGATCCGGCGCGTTCGGGAACCGATCGGCAAACAGGATCAGTATATCGCCGCTTACGGCGGTTTTCAGTTTATTGAGTTCATGCCTGATGAAGCCGTGCGCGTTTCCCCGATCAAGTGTCCGTCCGAGAAGCTCCGTCGTCTCGACGGCAGCCTGCTGCTTTTTTACACGGGAAAGACGCGGCGCGCCAATACCATACTTAAGGGCGTACGGGACGGAATGCGTTCCAGGAAAGATATGATGCGCGCGCTGCGGAAGCTGGCCGACGACACCCGCCGGGAGCTGCAGCGCGGGAACGTCGAGAATATGGGGCGGCTGCTGCACGAAGGCTGGCTTATCAAGCGGGACCTGCATGGCGGCATATCCAGCCCGGAGATCAACCAGGTCTACGCGCGGGCGCGCCGGGCGGGCGCCGCGGGCGGAAAGATTTTGGGCGCCGGCGGCGGCGGTTTCCTCCTGCTGTACGCGAGCAGGGGAAAGCAGGCCTCGGTGCGCCGGGCCATGCGCGGTTGGCGCGAAGTTCGTTTTCGGTTCGAGCCGGAGGGTTCGAAAATTATCCACATAGACCGTTGAGGATTTTATGATCAAGGAAAAGAAGCGGCCGGGACTGGCCGCCGCAAATTTTACCGGGACCGGCCCCGGGGGGCTGAGCCCCGAAAATTTCGCGCGCTGGTATCGCGAGGTGGAGATCGAACAATGGGGAAAGCTGGACATGAAGGCGGTTTCCCGGATCGCCAAGGCGCTGGAGCTCGCTGAGCGGCGCAAGCGGCATGTTTTTGTGATGGGCAACGGCGGCTCGGCGGCCACCGCATCGCATATCGCAACAGACTGGGCCAAGACGGCTGAGCGGCCGGGCAAGCCCCTGCTGCGCTGCATCTCGCTCAACGATAATGTGCCCTTTATGACCGCGATCAGCAACGATTTGGACTACGAGGACCTGTTCGTGCGCCAGCTGCAGAGCTTTCTGCAGCGCGGCGACGTCGTCGTGCTCATCAGCGGCAGCGGCAATTCGCCCAATGTGGTCAAAGCGGCAAAGTACGCCAAGCGGCAAGGCGCGAAAGTGATCGGCTTCACCGGCTTTACCGGCGGCAGGCTGCGGAAGCTGGCGGATATCACGCTCCACATAGACAGCGACCAATACGGCGTGATCGAGGACCTGCATATGGCGGTGGGCTCGCTGATCGCGTTCTATCTGAAGCAGCGCAAGTGAAGCTATCGGTCATTTTCCCCGTCTATAATGAGCGGGCGACCGTCCGCGAGATCCTTGATCGGGTGCTTGGTTTTTCAATGGCGGGGCTGGAGGTGGAAGTCCTTATTGTCGAGGGGAATTCTACCGACGGTACGCGTGAGATCATCCGTGAGTATGAAAAGCGTCCCCATGTCCGCGTCTTCTACGAGGAGCGTCCGCGGGGGAAGGGCGCGGCGGTGCGTACCGGGCTCAAGCATGTGCGCGGCGACATCGTGCTCATCCAGGACGGCGACCTGGAGTATAAGGTCGAGGATTATCCGAAGGTGCTGGCTCCGATCCTGGAGGGCAAAGCTGAAATTGTGTTCGGTTCGCGGGCGATGGAAGTTTCCACCCGCTGGCAGTACCGCAAGTTCGGCGGTTGCGAGCGGTTCTACGGCTTCTTCGTCAATATGGGGGGCGTTCTATTTACCGGTCTGTTTAATTTCCTCTACGGTACGCACTTGAGCGACGGCGCTACGATGTTCAAGGTCTACCGTGCCGATCTGCTCAAGGACCTGAACCTGAAGAGCGACGGCTTTGACTACGACTGGGAGATGCAGGGCAAGCTGGCCAAGCGCGGACACAAGTTTTATGAGACGCCGATATCGTATAAGGCCCGGAGCCGCGAGGAAGGCAAGAAGATCGTCTTCTGGCGTGACGGGATCAAGGTGCTCTTGGCGATTCTGAGGTACCGTTTTTGCGACTGAACCGCCTGCTGCGCTCCGAGCTGTTTTGGGTGCTGGGCGCGCTCGCCCTGCGCGCGGCTTTCGCTCTCCGGCTGGGAGGACGCTTCTACCAGGCCGATGAGAACGGCTTCACCGCGGTCGCCCGAAGTCTGGCGTGTAGCGGGGTTTACGGCATCGACGGCGAACCTACGGTCGGAGCCCTCGGGGCGCCGTTGTTTTTCAGCGCGTTTTACCGCCTATGGGACGGCCCGCAGCTGGCGCGTTTGGCGCAGGCGGTCCTCGCGACGGCCACCGCCTGGGGTATCGGAAGGATGACGCGCGATGCGGCGGATTCGCGGCGCGCCGGACTGCTCGCGCTGGCGGTCGCCTCCGTCTACCCCTTCTTTGTCTACTACTCCGGCATGCTGATGTCGGAGACGCTCTATATCGCGGCGGCGGTCGCGGGGTTGTGGGCGCTCGCGCGCAGCCTGCGCGAGCGGGGAGCGGTGGAGTGGCGGGCGGCGGCGGCCGGGCTTGCCCTGTCGGCCGCGGGCCTGACGCGTACCGAGGGCGTTCCCATCGCCCTGGTTTTATGGGGCGCGCTGGCGCTGTTGTGCCTGCTGCGGCGCTATGCCTGGCGTTCTCTGGTGCTGGCCGTGGTCTGCTGGGCGCTGCCGCTGGGCGGCTGGGCCGCGCGCAACGGCGCCGTGAGTGGCAAGGCGACGCTGGATCTGCACGGGGGATACACGCTGCTGTGCGGGACCATGTATTTCGAGCAGGACCAGCAGGATACGGTGTTCTGCAAGCGTGCGCTGGAAGCCTCGCCGCTGTACCGGGAGGCGCGCGGGCTCGGCGAGGCGCAGCGGGACGCGCTGTATTTTAGCGCCGCCCTGAACCATATGCGCGAGCATCCGGCCGCGACGCTGCGCCAGTGGGGCCGCAAGACGGTGAATTTCTGGCGCCTCTATCCCCGTACGGATAAGGTCTACCCGGACGATGCGCACGCGCAGCCGAGCGCGGGCGCGAGCCGCCGGGCCTTGGTGGCGGTCAGCCTGGTATTCGAGCCGCTGCTGATCTTCGCGGGGCTGGCCGGCGCCTGGCGCCTGCGGAGGCGGCTGCATTTTTTGTTTCCCTTCTACTGGCTGGTCCTGGCCACCTTCGCGGTGCATGTCATCGTGGTCAGCCAGATGCGCTACCGCCTGCCGGTTATGCCGTTTATGATCCTGTTCGCCTGCGCGTGGGCGGACCGTGTTCTTCCCGGGGCGGAGGAGGACGCATGACGGGGCGGCGGGGAGCGGGGCTGCTGCTGGCGATCGCGGCGACGGCGTTGTTCCTGCGCTGGACGGGAATCGACTACGGCCTGCCGCAGGTCTTTAATTCGGACGAGCCGCATCATGTCAGCGTCGCGGTTTCCTTCGGGCGAGGGAGCCTCGATCCCGGGGTGTTTAAGTATCCGACGCTGTGGATGTACGTGCTGTTCGCCGCCTATGGCGTCTATTTTCTGCTGTGGTCGGGGCTCGGCCTGCTGCATTCCGCGCGCGAGTTCGGCGAGCTGTTCGTGCGCGATCCGGCCGGGTTCTATCTGCTTGCGCGCGCGCTGGCCGCCGCCCTTTCACTGGCGGCGGTCTATGCGGTCTATCGCGCGGGCGAAAAACGGATCGGTTTGTGGGCGGGGGCGCTGCTCGCCGTTTCGCCGACCTTGATCGTGTCGGCGCACGCGGCCAAGCCGGAATCGCTGATGCTGCTGTGGTCCGCGCTGGCCTTCGGCTGCGCGCTGCGCTATCTGACGGGAGGGCGCGAACGCATGCTGTGGCTGTGCGGCGCCGGCGTCGGGCTGGCGGTCTCCACGCAGTATAATGCGGCGCCCCTGGCGGCGCTGGTCCCCGCGGCCTGGTGGGCGCGCCGGATCGCCGGCGGGAAGTCCGCGCGGCGGCCGGGAGCGAAAGAGTGGGCGGAGTTGGCGCGGGCGGCGGCCTGGATTCCGGCGGCTTTTCTTCTGGGCTCTCCGTATGTGCTGCTGAACTGGAGCGCATTTTACCGCGATGCCCTCGACCATATGATGCTTAACGCCCTCGGCCGCCCGGCCGGCGGCATCGTGCTCTACAATGCCGCCCGCTTCGCCGGCCAAGCGGCGGTCGGCGCCGTCCTGCTCCTCGCCGGCGCCTGGCACCTCGCGCGCCATGACCGTCCGCGGGCCGTGGTGCTGCTCGTCCCGACCGCATGCGTTTTGCTCGGCATCGGATTGGCGCCGGAAGGCTATTGGGAGCGCTATCTGCTGGCGGCGTATCCGGCGCTGGCGCTGATCGCCGCTTATGGCGTGGAGGCGGCCGCGGCGCGCGTCAAGCGCATACCTCTCGACGACCGCGCCGTCCGGGCGGTGGTGGCGGCCGGCCTTATGCTTCCCGGCGCGCTGCAGTCGCATGCCCATAATCGCGCGCTGCTCCTGCCGGATACGCGGACGCTGTCGACCCAGTGGGTCGAGCATCATATCCCGCCGGGGGCATCTGTCCTGATCGATCAGGATCATGCCTCGCCGCGCCTGGGCTATAGCCGGGCGCAGGCGGAAGAGCTGCTGGAAACGACGCGCGCCGCCGGACATCCGCGCGCGGCCTACTACCGGCTCATGGTCAGCGGCCATCCGGGGGGCGGCTACCGGGTGCAGCAGATTCTGCGGGATTACGCCGACCTCCATTCGGGCGGCTGGCACACGTCATGGTCCGCGCAGGGCCGGAGCATGATCGATGTGCGGCCCGGTCTGCAGGCGGCGCGCGCCGCCGGGGTGGAATATGTCGTTTTGACCAGTTTTGGGGCCCGGCTCGACCGGTCGCCCGAGCTTGTGAGTTTCCTGCGCGAGACGGAGCTGCGCGGGACGCTGCTGAAGGAGTTCCGCGGCATCCCGGGCGTAACGTCCGGGCCGAGAATCCGCATCTATCGCATATAGGACGCGCCGATGAAGGGAGAAAATAAAGTTATCGTGGTGCTTCCCGCCTACAACGCGGAGAAGACGCTGGAGAAAACGATTCGCGACATCCCGCCGGGCTCCGTCGACGAGATGATTTTGGTCGACGACTGCTCCATGGACGGCACGGTGGAGCTGTCGCGCCGGCTGGGGCTGACAACGATCGTCCATGAAAAGAATATCGGATACGGCGGCAACCAAAAGACCTGCTACCGGGAAGCGCTCAAGCGCGGCGCCGACATCGTTATCATGATCCACCCGGACTATCAATACGACTCGCGGGTGACGCCGTTTTTGTCCGGGCTGATCATCAACGACGTCGCGGATTTCGTGCTCGGCAATCGTATCCGTACCCGGCGGGAGGCGCTGGCTGGCGGCATGCCCGTATGGAAGTATGTGGCCAACAGGCTGCTGACGGCCTTCGAGAACCTGTTTGCCGGACAAAATCTCGGGGAGTGGCATTCCGGTCTGCGCGCGTATTCGCGCGAGATCCTTGAGACCATTCCTTGGGAGAAGAACTCGGACGACTTCGTGTTCGATCAGCAGTTTCTGCACCAGGCCGCATATCTCGGCTTCCGTATGGGCGATATCCCGGTTGCCGCCCGGTATTTTGCCGAAGCGTCATCGATCAACTTCCGCCGCAGCGTGGTCTACGGGCTGAGCTCGCTGGGGGTCATGTTCTGGGTGCTGGTCGCGCGCTGCGGATTATGGACGCATCCCATACTGCGGTCCGTTAAAACGCGATGAAAAGAGCGCTGCCGGGCATCTTCGCCGGATTTATCCTGCTGCTCGCGGTGCATCTTTGCCTATCGTATTTCAGCGGGGCGGTCGCCGGCGGGCTGATCTCGGCCGCCATGTTCGCGCTGGTGTTTCTGACGGCGGCCGCTGGCGGGCGCATCCTGCTGCGGCTGTTCGCCGTGCGCGGAATCAGCGAGTCCGAGAAGACCTTGATCGGCGCCACGCTGGGCCTGGGGCTACTGACGCAGGCGATGCTGCTCATCGGCATGGCGGGAGTCCTTAAGCCGTGGGCTGTTTCGCTCCTGCTGGGACTGTTCTGGATTATCGGCTTCACTGAAATGCGGGATCTGCTCCGGTCGCTTACGTCGAACCTGAGCTTGCTGCGGGACCGGCCCGTGCTCTCGGGCGGGATTCTGCTGCTGTTGGCGGTCTTGTTCTGCCTGACCTGGGTCCCGCCGCATCACTACGATTCCCTGGTCTATCACCTCGCCCTGCCGTCGGCCTATATTCGCGCCGGCCGGATTTTCACGGTCCCGCATCTGCTGTACTCGCATTTTCCGCAGAACGGCGAGATGCTCTATACGCTGGCGCTGCTGCTGGGGTCGGATGTTCTGGCTCAGATGTTCACTTGGCTGGGCACCTTTTTAAGCGTGTGGTGGCTCTTTGAGATGGGCAAGCACGAGCTCCCGATCGTCGTCGTGCTCGGCGCCTGCCTGCTGACGGTCACGCATACGGCGGTCATGCTGCTGACGCCGACGGCTTATGTGGAGTGCCTGGTGATGCTGTGGCTTACGGCGTCGGTGCTTTCTTTTCTGCGCTGGCGCATGGATTCCGATATCGAAGTCTCCCAGCGGGGCTGGCTGGCGATGGCGGGCGTGTTCGCGGGCTTGGGGGTGGGTACCAAATATTACGCCGGCATCTGTCCCGCCCTGATCGCCCTGTACCTCGCGACGCAGTGGCTGCGCATGCGGCCGTGGTCCCAAGGCGGGACCTATGTGCGCGGCCGCCTTTGGGACGCGGCGGCGTTCTGCGCGCCGGCACTGCTGTTCGGCGCGCCCTGGCTGGTCAAGAACGCCGTGGTGGTCGGCAATCCCGTTTTCCCTTTTCTCTACGACGTGCTTCCGCCCCGGGGGATCGCTTGGGGGGTGACGAACGCTGAACGGTACTTCGGTTTCCTGGTGGAATACGGCCATGCGCGGGGCGCGTTTCTTAAGGACCTGCTGCAGTTCCCCTATCTGGCCGCGGCGGGATCGACGCGCTTCGGCGGCGGCGCCGATGTCCTGGGAAATCTGGGCTGGGGGCTTGTTTTTGCGGCCTTGCCGGCGACGGTGTGGGCCGCCTGGGGCAACCGGTTTCTCCGCTGGGCGCTGTTCTACTGTCTGGCGCATTGGCTGATCTGGTTCAATACGGGCGTGGTCATGCGCTTTTTGACCGTCCTGGTGCCTCTGCTCAGCCTGCTGACGGCGCATGGTCTTTACAAGGTCTGGCAGCGTCTGGGGACCGCCGGCCGGGCGACTCTTGGGACCGGGGTCGCGGTGCTGGTCGGCACAAATCTCGCGCTTTTTCTGTATGTGAATGCGCTGTTCGACAGCTTGCCGCTGCTGGTCGGCCTGAAGTCGCGCCGCGAGTATCTGGCCCAGAAGCTGGACTACTATCCCTGCGCGCGCCGCGCCCGGGGACTTTTGGGCGAAAATGATAAGATTCTCGTCGTCGGAGAACAGCGGGGCTACTATGTGCCGCAGCCGCACGTAACGACCACCCCGATGGCGCCCAACCGCTTCGTGCGTATCGCCAATGAGTCGGCGGACGACGGCGAGCTCCGGCGGACGCTCAAAAAGGAGGGGTTCCGGTATATGCTTTTCGTCCCGCGCGAGGCTCGACGGCTCAATGCCGGCTGGGGCGTATTTCATTTCAGCGAACGGGGGCGTGAGAACTGGACCGCGCTGGAGAAAGACGGCCTGGAGACCCTGTTTGACGTTAAGGGGCGGTGCGGCTTGTACCGGATATTATGATGCCCGAGCTGTCCCAAAAGTGGCTGTATATCATCGCCGTTCTGATCGCTTTCGTTCTGTCCGTCTGCGCCACCCCGCTCGTGCGCCTCGCCGCCGTTAAGATGGGCTGGTACGATACGCCGGAGAGCGAGATCAAGACGCATAAGGTGGCGACGCCGTCCTTGGGCGGCGTCGCGATATGGATCGCTTTTGCCGGGACTTTGGTCGCGATGCGGTTTCTGACCAACTTTCCCACCGGCACGCTGTACCGGCTGCGCGCGATCCTGATCGGCGGCGGGCTGGTCTTCCTGCTGGGGATAGTCGACGACCTGCGCAAGCCGCAGGGGCTCGGCTGGAAGAGCAAGTTCGTCGTGCAAATCGCGGCGGCCGCGCTGCTGGTGCATTTCGGCATTGAAATACGCTTTATCCAGCCCCATAATCTCGGCGTGATTCTGACGATCCTGTGGGTCGTCGGCATCTGCAACGCTTTCAATATCATCGATATCATGGACGGCCTGGCGTCGAGTCAGGCGGTGGTGGCCTCCCTGGGCTTTCTTCTGATCGCGCTGCCGTCTGAGGATATCTACGTCAACTTCGGGGCGGCGGCGCTGGTGGGCGCGGCGCTGGGTTTTTTCCCGTGGAACATGTCGTCGCGCTACAAGATCTTCATGGGGGACTCCGGTTCCCTGCTTTTGGGTTTCGTGCTGGCGGCGCTGGCGCTGGGCACCGACTATACGCAAGTCAACCCCTTCGGCTACTACGCGCCGATCTTCATCCTCCTGGTGCCGATCTTCGACACCCTGTACGTGATGGTCATCCGCATGATGCGGGGACGGTCCCCGTTTTTAGGCTCGAAGGACCATTTCGCGCTGCGGCTGGAGCGCATGGGCCTCAACCGGCTGCAGGTGGTGCTGCTTAGCCTGCTGGCGGCGGTTTTTCTTACCGTATGCGCCTGGCTGGTTACCATAGTCGGCACGATGTGGGCGATCCTTATCTACTTTGTGGTCGGGTCCTGGGTGGCCATTCTGTCCTGGCATTTGTCGAAGGTGGATATGCGATGATCCATACCGAGGTGCTGATTCTCGGCGCCGGGCTGGCGGGCCTGTCCACGGCCCATCATCTTGATCGTCTGGGCCGCAAGGGCCGGTATCTGATCGTCGAGAAGGAAAATGCGGTCGGCGGCCGGGCCGGATCCATGAAGCGGGACGGTTTCATTTTCGACCATACAGGCCACCTCCTGCACCTGCATGATCCGTACGGGAAAAGGCTGATCATGCGGCTGCTGCGCGGTAACCTCGCCCTGCACGAGCGATCAAACTGGATCTACTCGCACGGAGCCTTTACGCGCTATCCCTTCCAGGCGAACACCTATGGGCTGCCGGTAAATGTCGTGGCCGAATGCGTGGGGGGCTTTGTCCGCAGCGCTTACCAGTGCCGGCGCCTGGGCGCCGACCCGTCCTTTCAGGAGTGGTGTCTGAAAACCTTCGGCTCCGGGATCTCGAAGCATTTCATGTTTCCCTACAACCGCAAGCTGTGGCGGATGCGGCTCTCCGATATGACGACCGAATGGCAGGGGGCGTTTTTGCCGCGGCCGAAAGCCGACGAGGTACTTTACGGGGCGCTGAACGACCAAAAGAAGTTTTTCGGCTATAACGCGCACTTTCGTTATCCCGTCCGCGGCGGGTGTCAGGTTCTGCCCGATGCCTTGGCGGCCAAAGTATCGAATATCCGGCTCGGCAGTCCGGTGCAATCTGTCGATCTGCGCGAGCGGACGGCCGTCGTCGCCGGCGTCGGGGAAGTGCGCTACGAGCGGCTGGTCAATACCCTGCCGCTGGTCGATTTCCTGGATTTGGCCTCGCCGCTGCCGGCCGCCGTGCGGTCCGCCCGATCCGACCTCCGCTACGTTTCCGTCTATAACTTAAACATCGGAATTCGGCGCGGCGGCATTTCGGACAAGCATTGGGTTTACTTCCCCGGGAACCGGGAGGTTTTCTACCGCGCGGGCTTTACCAGCAATTTTTCGCCGCATCTGGCGCCCCGGAAAACGACGTCCATGTATATCGAGGTCGCGCGCCGCCCCGGGAGCCGGGTGAATCTTGACCGGCTGGAGCGGCAGTGCCTGGACGGCCTGCGCGGGTGCGGTATTTTGCGGGGCGCAGACAAGCTGGCCGCGCGGCTGTGGATTCCCATCCCCTGCGCCTATGTCGTCTACGACCGCCGCCGCACCGCCGCCCTCGGGCGCATCTTTCCGCACCTCGCAGCGCGCGGCGTCGCCTCGATCGGACGCTGGGGCGGCTGGAAGTATTCGTTCATGGAAGAGGCCGTCATGGACGGCCTGCGCTGCGCGCAGCGGCTGCTTGGGCGTCGAGTCAAGGGCGATATGTCCATGGACCGCCCTCTCGTCGCGCTGAAGTGAGGCGGGCGCTCCCCCTTATCATTTTCGCCGGCGCGCTGGCCGCTTGCGGGCGCGGCGGCGAGAAGTCCTGGCCGGAGGTCCCGCTCACGGGTGAACGCGTGTCGGTGATGACCTTCAATGTCGAAAACCTGTTCGATGCGCGGCACGATTCCGGCAAGTCCGATCACGCCTTTCTCCCGCTCAGCGCCAAGCGAACGAAAGCGCATGCCGCGAGCTGCCGCGGGGTGCGCCAAGAGCTGTGGCGCGAGCAGTGCCTGCACTGGGACTGGTCTGAAAAGACGCTGCGCACCAAGCTCGCGCGGCTGGCGGGGGTCATCCTCTCGGTCGGCGGCGGACGCGGTCCGGATATTCTGATCCTGCAGGAAGTCGAGAACGCCCGGGTGCTGGAGCTGCTGCGCGCACAGCTGGCGCCCGCCGGTTATCGGCCGGGCATTCTCGTCGCGGGCGACGATCCGCGAGGGATCGACGTCGCCGTGCTCGCGCGCTTGCCGGCTATCGGGGAACCGGTCCTGCACGCGATGCCGCGCCGGGGCCTGCGCGGCATTCTGCAGGCGGCATTCAAGCTGCCCGGCGGCAGGGAGCTCGCGGTCTTCGCCGTGCATTTGCCCGCGCCCACCCAGGCCCGGGATCTGCGTCTGGCGGCGCTGGAGGAGCTTAACCGTCTTCAGGCGCGGCTCCCCGACGGCCGAATGGCGGTCGCGGCGGGAGACTTCAACTTCCCGGCCGACGAGGACGCGGCCTACGGCGTTCTCGAGCGCTACGTGCGTCCGCGCTGGCTCGTCTCGCACCGCTTCGGCTGCGCCGGGTGCCGGGGCACGAACTACTACCCGCCCAAGGAGCAGTGGTCGTTCTTGGACATGATCCTGCTGTCGAAGAATCTGCATCCCAGCGGCGGCGCGCCCTGGGTGGTGCTGCGTGATTCCGTGCGGGTGATCGACGGCGCACCGCAGCAAAAGAATCGCTACGGCAGCCCGGCGCGCTTCGAGCCGGCATTCGGAACGGGCGTGTCGGATCACTGGCCGCTCGTGCTGACGCTGGCGGAGCGCGCGTCTTAGGCTAGCTGGTCAGCTGCGCGTAGGCTTTCTGGATCGCTTTTGCTTTCTGTTCGGCCAGGCGGCGGAACTCGGCGCCCAGGTGCTGTACCTTGTCGGGATGGTATTTCGCCATCTCGCGCCGGTAGGCTTCTTTGATGTCCTGCGCGGCGGCATCGGGGGAGACGCCCAGCAGTTTGTAGGGGTCGCGCGGGAGCTCCTCTTCGGGCGGCGCGGCGGGCGCCTGCGCGCGCCGGCCGCCGGGTCCGGTGCGGACCTGTTTGCGCAGGGCCTCAACGGCGAGGTAGATGGCCAGTACGGCCACGAAGATGTCGTCGATCCAGCCGACCACGCCCAAAAAGTCGCCGTCGAAGGGCATGACGACATAGATGAACCCGGCGAGGAGGATGAGGAGGGGCCTGTTCATCAGCCGGCGCAGCAGGGTCAGATCCTCACCCCCTTGAGCAGCGCCCGCAGGCGGCGGCGGTTTTCCTTCGTGATGGGCGTTAGCGGCGCCCGCGGTTCGCCCGCGCACAGGCCGGCCATCTCCGCCGCGGCTTTCACCGGGATGGG
Organism: Elusimicrobiota bacterium; assembly: GCA_043827405.1. Taxonomy (GTDB): domain Bacteria; phylum Elusimicrobiota; class Elusimicrobia; order UBA1565; family UBA1565; genus JBDRPD01. Next base: position 78,854 of record JBDRPD010000034.1, read on the forward strand.
ATTGGTTTCAATAAATAAGCCTTTGATGATGGGAAACAGCTGGTGGTGCAGGCGCCGCGCCGTTTTGAAGTCGCCCTTGAGGGCCGCCGCGCACATGCGCGCGTTCTCGCGCGGCAGGATATTGGATACGACGCTGATGCCGCCTTTGCCGCCGATGCTCATCATCGGCACCGTCAGCGCGTCGTCTCCCGACAGGACGGTGAAGCCCGCGGGGCAGAGGCTCATGATCTCGCTCGCCTGATCCAGCGAGCCCGAGGCCTCTTTGGTCGCCGTGATGTTGCGGCAGGACTTGGCGAGGCGGGCGAGCGTCGCGGGCTGGAGATTAATGCCGGTGCGCCCGGGGATATTGTAGACGACGATCGGTATGCGCACCGCCTGCGCGACCGCCCGGAAGTGCCGGTACAAGCCTTCCTGGGTGGGCTTGTTGTAGTAGGGGACGAGTACGAGCAGCGCGTCCGCGCCCCAGGATTCGACCTGGCGGCTGGCGGCCACGGCCTTCTCGGTTGAGTTGGTGCCGACGCCGGGGATTACCGGGATGCGGCCGCCGGCTTCCTCGACGGTGATCTCGATCACCCGGCGGTATTCCGCGTCGCGCAGCGTCGCCGCCTCCCCCGTCGAGCCGCAGGGGACGAGCCCGTTGGTGCCGGCGCGCAGCTGGCGGCGGATGAGCCGGCGCAGCGCGGGCTCGTCCAGCTTGTCGTTTTTGAACGGCGTGATCAGCGCGGTGATAGAGCCTTGAATCTTCATAGACATATCTCTCCTTCGTAGATGATGCGGGCGGGGCCCTCGAGCCGGATATCGTCAAACCGGTCTTGCGGAAGCTTCTTGAAGCGGACGGTCAGCGTATCTCCGCTTTTTGTTACGACGCTGATCGGGGAATTCTTACCCGTCCAGACGGCGGTCAGCAGGGCGGCCGCGGCGGCGCCGGAGCCGCAGGCCAGCGTTTCGTCTTCCACGCCCCGCTCATAGGTGCGGATGTGCAGCCGGCCTCGTTCGACGCCGATGAAATTAATATTAGCTCCCGCCGGCCGGAAGACCGGATGGCGGCGCAGCGCGCGGCCGACCGGTACTACGGGATAGCCGGCCAAGCGCCGGAAGTCCAGGCGCAGGACGGCGTGCGGCACTCCGATATGCAGCGCGCCGAGGACATAGCTGCGGCCGCGGACGCAGGCACGCAGGCGCGGGCGCAGTCCCGAGGCGGCCGGCATGGAGACGCTCGCGCGCGCGGCGCCGCGGACGCGGCAGGCGAGGAGACCCGCCGAGGTGGTGAGCGGGAAAGATGCGCCGGCGCCGCCCCGGAGCCGCAGCCAGACGGCCGCGCAGCGCGTGCCGTTGCCGCAGAAGGCGCGCGAGCCGTCGGCGTTGTAATAGTCGAGTTCGGCCGGCCGGCGGTCGTCGGCCCGGCGGACCAGCAGCAGTCCGTCGGCCCCGGCGGAGACCCGCCGAGCGCACAGCCGGCGCGCCAGCGCGCCGCCGGCGCGCCGGCCGTTCAGCCGGGCGCGGTCAATCAGGATGAAGTCGTTGCCGGCGCCGGAGAGCTTGGCGAAGGGGATGCGCTTCATCGCTCTTTTTCCAGTTCCGCGAGCATGCTCCGGGCGGTCTTCGCGAGGAACGGGCTTGAATGGGAGGCCGCGGCGGCGGCCCGCAGGTCGACGCGCGCCTGGTCGTGGTTTCCGCGCCGGAGCGCGACGGAGGCGCGCAGCCAGCGGGCCAGCGGGGATGACGGCTTGGCCGCCAGAACGCTTTGCGCGATGTCCAGCGTCTCGTCCAGGCGCGCGTCCTCGAGGAGCCAGAGGGCTTTCTCCAGGAGCAGGTCGATCCGGTCGGGGGCGGCGGCGATGGCGTTTGTCAGGTTGATGTAGGCGGTCTCATGGTGCCCGCGGCGCCGTTCGATGCGCGCCAAGGCTGTTCGTGAATCGATGTGGCTTAGAAGTTCGAGCGAGGAGAGGATGGCCCGGGAAGCCTCGTCGAGCCGTCCCGCATCCGCCAGCGTCTGCGCGTAGCTCCGCCAGACATGCGGATTGTCGCCCCACTGCTGCAGGGTTTTTTCGTAATGTTCGACGGCCTTGGAGAGGTAGCCTTGGCTGCGGTAAATCTCGGCGATGCCCAGGTGCCCGCCGGCGTTGTTGGGGTGTATCGCTAGGATGCGAAGGTAGTAGGGGCGGGCCTGGCCGGGCAGCCCGGCATAGCGCAGCATCTCGGCGAGGTCCGACAGCAGATTCAGGTCCTTGGGATAGATGCCGGCTCCCAATTGGTAGATCTGCAGCGCCTTGGCCGGCTTGTTCGTAAGCTCATAGCATTTACCCAGCAGGTGATAGGCTTCCGCGCGGCGCCAGCGAGGAAGCTCGGAGATTTTGGACTCGGGCAGCTGGGCCAAAACCTTTTCATATGCCCGGGCCGTGAAATGGGCGCGGACGGGATTTAACGGGTCATGCCCGCGCAGCGCCTGCAGGCCCGCGCATCCGGTCAGCGCGCACAGGCAGGCGGCGAGGAGCGTTCGCTTCATGGCGTCTTGTTCCATTTTTTCCACAGCCGGGGCAGCGTGAACAGGATGAGGCTCTCTTGGGCGCCGCGCAGCTTGCCGGCCGCCGCGGACATCCCTTTTTCCATAGCCGTCTGCGCCTGCGCGACATCGTAATAGCGGATATCGCCCACGTTGGGCTCGATAACCACATGTGCCGTTTTTCGCTGTTCCCGCGACAGGAGCGTCCCGCGGATATCGAAGATTTGCACCAAAGTGGACAGCACGTTGTCGGGATGGGCTTTGGTGAAGTCTCCCTCGGTGACGCTGGCGATGATCCATTCGGCGCCGAGCAGTTTAGCAGCGTCGACGGGGATGTAATCCACTACGCCGCCGTCCACCAGGTAGCGATGGCGGTAGTGGACGGGACGGAACAGGCCGGGCATGCTCCAGCTCGCCCGGACGGCGGGAGCCAGCGGGCCTTCGCGGAAAATAATCTTCTCGCCGGTGCGCAGGTCCATCGCCACGCAGGCAAAGGGCTTGATGGTCTGATCGAATCGCATATCGCCGAGCTGCCGGCGCATAAGCTCTTCAAACTTCTCGTTTGAGAGCAGGCTGTCGCTGAGCATGAGCTGCAGCAGCCGGATCTTGCTGAGGTTGCTGCCGGAGCCCAGGGTTAGGTTGTTGGGGAAGTTCAGCATGGAGTCCATGTCCATGCCGGCGGCGTAAAAGGAGCCGACGACCGCGCCCATCGAGGTCCCGGCCACAACGTCGATCGGAAACCCCGCGTTTTCGAGGACCTGGATGACGCCGACGTGAGCAACGCCGCGGACGGCGCCGGCCGACAGCACGAGACCGACTTTGGGGCGCTCCGTTTGCGGCATGGCGCGGACCTGGCGCCAGAGGTGCTCGCGCAGCAGCGTGTCGGCCTGCTCGCCGGACATCGCAGAGGCCGGTAGTGCGCCGAGGCCGAGGCAGGCGAGCAGGATGAGCGGCGCGCGCATCGTCAGCGCACGTCGAGCGCCCGGCCCACGGCGCGCTCGAGCTGCGCGCGCGCGAGCAGGTGCGCGGTTATCGCTTCCAGATGGCGCCGGCCGGCGCGCAGCACTCCGGCCGCGGCGCGCAGGACTTCGGCCGGCCGTGCGTTCTGCCCCTGGGCTTCTTCCAGCAGCGCCAGGAGGTCCTGGCTCTCCTGCTCGCGGAGGCGCCACTCACGCTGCCAGTACTGGAGCGCCCGGTGCGCCTTGTGGACGTCCAGATGTACGAGGTCGCGCAGTTCGGAACGGGTGATTTCCGCCTGGCGCTGCTCGGCGACTTTCTGGTTGTGTTTGGTCCAGAAGTCGAAGGAAAACGGCAGCCGTATCCCCAGGGTGGCGTCCCAGTTGTTCTGCCGGAGCGGAAACTCCTGGCCGGTGACCTCGTAATCAAAGCCGAGAAAGACGGTCGGGTAGCGGCGGCTGAGCGCGAGATTGACGCCGATCGCGTCCATCTCCGCGCGCAGCGTCTGCGACTGCAGCTCGGGGCGCAGTTCCGTGGCCCAGACCAGGGCCCGGCGCAGGTCGACCTGGACCGGCTGGGTCTCCAGCTCGCCGTCGACGCGCACCGCCCGGTCAAGCTCGAAGTTCAGCGCCTTGAGGAACTTCAGCCGGGCCAGCTCGAGATGGTGCAGCGCCTCCTCCCGCAGCGAGCGCAGTTCCGAGGTTAGAGCCGCCGCTTCCACCTTCTCCCAGGCGTTCGCGGACGCCCGCCCCGCGTTCGCGCGCGTCACCTTCAGGGTTTTGTCCACCGCCGTCAGGGTCTTTTGCGCCAATAGCAGCCGATAGTACGCCTCTTTCGCGCGGTATTCCACGTCCAGCTTGACGGTGTCGAACTGGCTGCGCGCCTGCCGCAGGGCGGTTTGCGCCAGCCGCAGGGTGTTGATGTCGCGGCGGCCTTCGTAAAGCGAGAACAGGGCGTAGCCCTGGCCGGAATACAGGTAGTCCTTATCGGACGGGAACAGCAGGGTGGAGCGCGGGCCGAAGCCGAGCGCGAACGGCCGGCGCGCGTTGAAGCGCGTCGTCGTCGCCTGCAGGCCGACTTCCGGCAGAAACCGCAGCTTGGCCTCCAGGACGCGCTCCTCGGCGATGGCGATGTCCTTCGCGGACTTTTGGATGCCGGCGCTGTTGTCGAGCGCGGATTTTACCGCGCGCTCGAGGGAGTAGGTTTCCGCGGGAGGCTCGGCGGCGGCGAACACCGCCGCTCCGGCGAGCAGGAATGTCAGTGTCGATGCGGTGCGAAGCATGCTGTGGCCGCGCCTCAGATCAGACCTTGAAGCTGCGTGTGATGTGGTGCAGCTCCTCCCGCAGGGATTTTAGATCGTCGCGCAGATGGTCGATCTCCGTCTCCGCGGGGGTGTCCGGCAGATTTTTCAGGGTTTCATCCAGGCGCGCGGTCAGGTGTTCGACCAGCGACCGGTCTTTCTGCACCAGGCGCTGGAGGTTGACGATCATGGCGTTGACTTCGTCCTGCAGCTCCATGAGATCGTCGCCCGTTCTCAAGGCTACGCGGTGCGTCAGGTCGCCGGTGGAAAGAACCTGCGCCGAGCGCTCAAAGCGGTAGATCGGTCCGGCGAAGCGGTGCGACACGAACATGGAGACGAGGAACATGATTCCCATGAAGATGATCATCTTGACCATGTCCATGCGGATGACCTGGCTCAGTATCGGCATCAGCGAGGGGTCGTTCTCCTCGATAAAGCGGAACATCGTCAGATAGCTGCCGATGCCGACGATCAGCGCGGTGAACGCCACGGCGGCGAACACGATCGCGGCATACTTCAGCTGCAGCCCGCGCTTGACCAGGACGGTCCGGCGCTGAAAACGCTGAGTCGGCTCGCCCATTAGAAGCTCCCCGTGTACTTGAACTGAACAATGCGCTCCGGTCCGCGCACGGTGCCGTCCGTGTACTTACCGCCCATGCCGATGCCGCGCAGCGCGAAATCGAAGTGGAAGTTCGGGATCAGGTAGAAGCGCATGCCGATGTTGAGCCGGCTGTCCAGAAAATTATTAATATTGTCCCATTCGATCATCGGCATGACCCGGTCCTGCACGTTGTAGTTCGCGGCGAGGATGCCGCCGAGGTCGTTGGAGTCGAAATCCGAGACGTACATGCCCGCGTGCGCCATTAGGCCGGGCAGGCCGATCTCCTGGGAGCCGATGAAGTACAGCCCATGCTGCCGCTGGTTGTAGCGTTTGTCGCCGCGGTTGTGGAGATAGCCCTGGCTGTCGAAGCCGACGGCGAGGGCGGGGATGATGCGGTCGCCGTCGAAAGCGCGGATCTTGAACTGCAGTTCGGGCCGGGTGATGCGGACCGGCGGACGGCTGCCGATGAGGCCGTCGACGTTGGCGGACACGCCGAGATTAACGCGCGGGTAGACGCCGAAGTTGAGGAATTCCACTACGCCGCCGTTGGAGAAGAAGCGGGTGCGCGAAGAAAAACCGCTATGGTCGGCGACGCCGGCGGTCGGTACGTCGATCAATAGGGTGTCGGGCAGCAGCAGTCCGGTGTGGGTGCGGCCTGCGGGTTCCGGCGGTGCGCCGCTGACCGGGTCGGCGCCTTGGGCGAAGACGCCCGCCGGGAGAGGCAGGAGTGCGGCGGCAAGGGCCAGGTTGAGCGTTATGCGCATCATTGTTTCTTCTCCGGTTTCTTCGTCGCGGAATCTTCGCGGCTGTGCCGGCGCTCGAGGAAGGAGATCGACGACTCGATAACCTTTAGCGTCGCGGCGTCCTTTTCTGTTTTTGCCGCCTTGCGCAGGGCGTCGAGAGCCTGGTCCATGCCGCCGGATTCTCCGAGAATCTGGGCGGCCTGCCGGCGGAACTGGCGCTCCGGATGCCGCAGCGATTCGATCACGGGCGGCAGCCATTGCGCGCCGCCCAAGGACGCCAGGAGCGCGGCGGCCTCGAGCCGTATGCGGTGATCGGGGTCTTTCAGCAGCGGAAGGAAGGCGTCTTTGCGCTTTGGCCCGCTGACGCGGCGAAGGGCGCGGATCGCTTCCAGCCGCACGTAGTCGTCCTGATCGGTGAGCGCTTGGTGCAGCGGTCCCAGGGAGCGGGCGGCGGATATTTGTCCCAGCGCGGCGGCGGCCGACCGCCGCATCTTAGCGGAGGGATCACGCAGCAGCGCCTCAAGGTCTGCGGCCGCGGCGGCGACGCGCAGCTGGCCGAGCGCGCTGATGGCGGCGAAGCGCACGCTCAGCGCGTCGTCTTTGAGCGCCGTTATCAGCGTGTTGACCGCGGCCGGGTCCCCGATCGCGCCAAGGGCTCCCGCGGCCTGCTGCCGGACGGCGGGATGCTTGTCCGCCTCCGTCATTTTCCGCAGGCGCGCAACGGCTTCGCGCGTCCTTTGGCGTCCCAGCGCGTTGGCGGCCGCGCTGCGGACCTCGGGCGCTTTATCCTCAAGGGCGTTGAGCAGCAGCGGTATGACGCGCGGATCGCGCATCCGGCGCAGTTCCGTTATGCTTTGACGGCGGACAAGGGGGTCTTCGTTTCGCAGCTGCTCGGCGGCAACAGTGAAGGGGTCCTTTTTCTCTTCCACGGCCGGGATCGGATCCGCGGGTTCCGCGCCGTACAGAGGGCTCGTGCCCGCCAGGAATACGGCGCTTAAAAGCAGCTTCAGCAAACGTGAATGGGTATGCAGCATGGGTCGATTATATAATTCTAATTTAGGTTTTTTCGAATATTTCTTGGATTCTCTTATGCAGTTCGGCCATGCCGAAGGGCTTTTGCAGGACCGATATCGCGCCGCTCATGATGGCGATCCCATGCTCGCGCTGGGTGTCGCGGCTGGTCATGATCATAATGCGCGGCGCGTTGGCTCCCAACTTGTTGGAGACTTCGGAGGCGACGTGGTAGCCGTCGATGTAGGGCATCATGACGTCGAGCAGGACGAGGTCGAACGGCTCTTTGACCGCCAGCTCAAGCGCGTCCTTGCCGTTGGCGGCGGTACGCACCTCGTAGTCCTGGAAGGTGAGGTCCATTTTTAGAAGCTCCAGCAGATCCGGATCGTCGTCTGCCACTAGGATGCGCTTTCGATCTGCCATGACTTGTCTCCCAGAAGTTTGGATAAATGTTCGAATAAGGAATCACGAAGGTCCACCCGCTCCTCGATCTCAATGAGCGTGTGCTCGTCGGTCGCGGACTCGATGCGCAGCCGCACCGGGATATGGCCGGGATATTGGTGCAGCAGGCGCTTGAGATCCTCGAGGAGCCTGTCCTCCATCCCGGCGGACGAGAACCTTAGCGTGAGGGATTTCGCGTAACGGTTGACGGCCTTGTCCATGGGGATGATGTCTTCGACGAATAGTTCGGGCTTCTGCGGCTCGCTGTCGTCGCCGCGGAAGTTGGTCGGAAATGAAAGGCGTCCCAAGACCGTGACGACGGTGTCGGATTTCAGCTGCTGGCCGAGCCCGGAGGCGTAGGCTTTGGGAAAAACGATGAGGTTGATCTCTCCGGTCAGATCCTCCAGGACCGCGCGTCCCATCGGGTCGCCCTTGCGGGTAACGATGCGTTTGACCTGGTTGAGAAAACCGGCCAGCCGGACCTCCTTGGGGGAGTCCTCATTGAGCGCATCGATCGTATGGGTAGAGGTGAAGCCCAGGCGGTCCTTGAAGTGAACCAGCGGATGCCCCGAGAAGTAGAAGCCGAGGACTTCACGTTCCGCCTTGAGCAGGTCATGCTCATGCCACGGCGCGGCACTTTCCGCGCGGTCCTCCTCGGCGCTCGCGGCGCGCGCCACGGGGATATCCGTTCCGAACAGCAGCCCTTGGCCGCGCGCGAGGTCTTCCTTGATGCGCGACTGCCGCCCCATGGTGTCTTCGAGGGTGTGCATAAGGCGGGCACGGGCGGTCTCGATCGGCAGGCCCTGCATCAGCGAGTCCATGGCGCCCGCCTTGACCAGCGATTCCAGCGTCTTCTTGTTGGCGGCGCGCAGGTCGACGCGGCGGCAGAATTCGTCGAGCGAGTCGAAGGGTTTCTCGCGGCGCGCCTCAACGATCGCCTCCGCGGCGCCCTGCCCGACGTTCTTTACCGCCGTCAGCCCAAAACGGATCGCTTTGCCTTCGATCGAAAAAATGGTTTCGGAGTTCTGGACATCCGGAGACAGGATTTTGATGTCGAAGTGCTTGGCGTCGTCAAGGTAGGTCGCCAGCTTGTTCTCCTTGCCTTCGACGGCGATGGCGCTGTGGCCGATTTCCGAGGTCAGGAGGGCGGTGAAGAACTCCAGCGGATAGTTGGCCTTAAGGTAGGCCGTCTGGTAGGAGACGGTCCCGTAGGCGACGGTATGCGATTTATTGAAGCCGTAGCCGGCGAACTTCAGAATCTGCTCGAAAATCTTGTTGGCGATATTATCCGCGATGTCATTCTTTTTGCAGCCCGCCAGGAAAATCCCGCGCTGCTCCTCAAGGAGCGCCTCATTTTTCTTGCCCATGGCCTTGCGGAAGACGTCGGCCTGTCCCGGCGTGAAGTTGGCCAGACTTTTGGATATCTCCATGACCTGTTCCTGATAGACCATGCAGCCGTAGGTGGGCTGGAGTATCGGCTCAAGCAGGGGGTGGTCGTAGCGCACCCGCTTGCCGTGCTTGCGGTCGACGAACAGGTCGAGCATGCCGCCCTTCATCGGCCCGGGGCGGTAGAGCGCGATGCAGGCCGAGATGTCGTCAAACGATGTCGGCTTGAGGCTGCGCAGCAGTTCGCGCATGCCTTCCGAATCCAGCTGGAACACGCCGAGCGCTCGTCCCGACTGCAGCAGCTCGTAGACCTTTTTGTCATCGAACGGCAGGTCGTGGATATCGAAGTCTTTATCCCGGCGCGCGTGGATGAGCTTAACCGCTTCGTCGATAACCGACAGGTTGCGCAGACCCAGGAAGTCCATCTTGAGAAGCCCGAGGTTGGGCAGGACGTCGCCGTCGTATTGTGTGGTGACGACATCCGAGTTCGCGCCCTTGGCCAGCGGCGCGTAGCGCACGACCGGCTCCTTGGTGATGACTACGGCGGCGGCGTGGACGCCGGTATGGCGCTTGAGGCCTTCAAGTTTCTGTGCGAGGTTGAGCAGTTTCTTAATCTGCGGGTCCTTGGCCGCTTCCTGGAGGTCGGGCACCGTATTGAGCGCCTGATGGATGGTGTTGGCGAACGGGATGAGCTTGGCGACGCGGTCGACGTCGCTTAAGGGGACGTCCATGACGCGTCCGACGTCGCGGATGGCCAGGCGCGCCTTGAGCGAGCCGAAAGTGATGATCTGCGCGACATGGTCCGCGCCGTACTTTTGGCGCACGTACTCTATGACCTTGTCGCGTCCGCGGTCGGAAAAGTCGATATCCAGGTCGGGCATCGAAACCCGGTCGGGGTTGAGGAACCGCTCGAAGAGCAGCTTGTGCTTGATCGGGTCGACCGCCGTGATGCCGAGCGCGTAGCAGACGACGGCGCCCGCGCCCGAGCCCCGGCCCGGTCCGACGGGGATATGCTGCTCCTTGGCCCAACGGATGAAGTCCCAGACGATCAGGAAGTAGCCCGAGTATTCCATTCGCTTAATGACGGAGAGCTCGTACTCCAGGCGGTCGGTGTAGGCCGGATCGCGGTCGCGTCCGAGGCGCACCAGGCCCGCGCGGCACAGCTCATCGAGGTAGACGTCCTGGTTTTTTCCGCCCGGCACCGGAAAGTCCGGCAGGATGGACTTGCCCATCGGAATTTCGACGTTGCACTGGTCGGCGATGCGCAGCGTGTTGGCGAGCGACTCGGGGGCAAAGTGGAAGGTCTTGGCCATTTCAGCGGCGCTCTTGAAGTAGAACTCGTTGCTTTCGAAGCGCAGGCGCTGGACGTCGGAGATCTTTTTCCCGGTGGAGATGCAGATGTGCGCGTCGTGGGCGATATGGTCGTCCGGCCGCGAATAGTGGCAGTCGTTGGTGGCGACGAGGGGGAGCTTGGTCTTCTCGTGCAGTTCCAGCAGGGCCTTTAGCGCGTCCTTCTGCAGGTCGATGCCGTGATCCATAATCTCCAGGTAGAAGGACCCCGGCTCCAGGATGTCGCGGTACTCCATGGCGAGCCGGAGCGCGCCCTTGACGTCGCCGGCCGTGATGCTCTGGCAGATTTCTGATTTCAGGCAGCCGGAGAGCACGATCAGCCCCTTGGCATGCTCGGCCAGCAGCTCTTTATCGATGCGCGCATCGTAGTAGAAGCCCTCCATGAAGGCCTTGCTCGACAGCTCCATGAGGTTCTGGTAGCCCGCGAAGTTCTTGGCCAGGACGGTCAGGTGGCAGTTGTCGCGCTGGGATCCTTTGCGGTCGCGCCGCGAGCCTTTCGCCATATACATCTCGCAGCCGATAATGGGCTTGATGCCTACCTGGCGGGCTTGGGTGTAGAATTCGATGGCGCCGTACATGTTGCCGTGATCGGTCAGCGCCATGGCCTTGACGCCGTCGCGGCTGAGGCGCTCCAGCAGTTCGGAGGGATTGCCCTCGTGGTCCTTGAAGCGGTTGGTCCCGTCCAGCAGGGAATACTCGGAATGGTTGTGCAGGTGGACGAACTCGGGCTTCGTGGCGTTCATGCGCGGGATTCCGCTATAATGCGGGCGTGAGCCGCAAGCTGACCGAACGCCTGATCCGGAAAAAACGCGTTTATTCGGGCCATGCCGTCAATTTTTCCGTCGACAGCATACGGCTTCCCAACGGCAATCGGGCGGTCCGCGAATACACCGACCATCCGGGGGCGGCGGCGGTCGTTCCTTTCACGTCCGACGGCGAGGTCGTTCTCGTGCGGCAGTTTCGCTACCCCATCGGCCGGGTGACCATAGAAATCCCCGCCGGCAAGCTTGACGGCGGGGAGCTCCCGCTGCGCTGCGCGAAGCGCGAGCTCACGGAGGAGACGGGGTTCACCGCCGGCCGCATCCGCCGGTTGACCACGTTTTGGCCGGCGCCAGCTTTTTCCAACGAAACCCTGTATATTTTCGTCGCCGACCGGCTTCGGCGCGGCTGCGTGCGGCTGGATGAGGACGAGTTTGTCGAAGTGGTTCGGGTCCATTTCCAGAAAGCCTTGGACTGGGTCGTGTCCGGAAAAATCAAAGATTCTAAAACGATTATCGGCCTTCAGGCCTGCGCGCTCGCAGGATACGGGAGCAAAAGAATGCGCCCACCCGGCGCCGGTCGGTCCGCCGTACGCGCGCGTTAGCGATTATATCAAAATAAGGCGGACGAGCTAGGAAGATGAATCCCGAGGAAATCCCCGTCTGGAAGCCGCTCTTGAAGCGGATTCCGCTCTTCCACGATCTCTCGGGCGAGGACCTCGGCAAGGTCGCCGCGTTGCTCAAGCCTTTGTCTTTGCCGCGCGGGGCGACGCTGTTTCATCAGGGTGATGAGGCGGACGCTTTCTACGTTATCACCTCGGGGCGGGTCAATCTCGTGACCGAGCGGCAGGGGACCAAGACGATCGCCGGCTCGCTCGGGCGCGGCGATACGCTCGGTGAGCTGGCGCTGCTGTCGGGACAGCCCCGGCCGATGACGGCCCTGCTCGACACGACGACCGAGTTCCTGGTGCTGTCGAAGAAAGACTTCGCGGCGGTGCTGCGCAGCGCGCCGTCGATCCTGATGCAGCTGTCGCGGACGCTCTCGACCCAGATCCTGCGCGAGACCAGCGGGCGGCGCGAAGCTCCTCGGCAGAAGCGCATCCTCGCGCTGGTGGCGGCGCTGGATGAGGATGATCAGTCCCTGTTCACGCTAAACTTCGCTCTGGCGCTGATCGAGCAGACCCGCCGTCGCGTCTTGTTCGTGGATATGGACCCCGGGGGCGGCCGCTTCGCCAAGGAGTTCGGCCTGAAGCGCAGAACTCTTACCGAGGCGAAGCTGCGGCAGCACAACCTGCGCGACTCGAGTCTGCTTAAACAATGCGTGCAGACGCATCCCTCGGGTCTCGGGATCATCACTTTGCCGCCGGAGGTGCTGGCGGGACGGCTGTTTAAGAGTATTTTTCTCCTCATGAACCTGCTGCGCGAGCACAGCGACTTCGTCGTGCTGTCCATGTCGGGCACGCTGGGCGAGGTTGAAAAATCGGTACTCTACGAGGCCGACCAATGGATACTTGTGGGCGGCGCGGGCCGCGAGGGGGAGTTCTCCCACTACCAGCGGTCGCTGCGCCGCCTGTCTTCCGAACAGAAAAGCCTGCTCGAAGTATGGCTGGGCGACAAGCCGCCCACCGCCCTGCGGCTGGGCCAGATCGGCGAATGGGTGCGCATCCCGTGGCCGCGTTCCTTGGCCGTCGCCCATCGCGGGGGGGCGTCGGCCTTCTCCGTTCTGGACCGGAGCGCGCGCTCCCGTTTCGGGGTGGAGAGCCTGGCCCGGCGGATCGGCGGCCACCGTCTCGGTTTGGCCCTGGGTACGGGCGCGGCGCTCGGCTACGCGCTGATCGGCATCCTGAAGACCTTCCGCCGCGAGGGCATACCCATTGACGTCGTCTCCGGCACCTCGATAGGCTCGGTGATCGGCGGCCTTTATGCGCTGGGGTTGTCGCCGGAGGCGATCGAGGAGATCGCCATCGGCGTGGACAAGGCCTGGGTATGGGAGAACCTTTTTTGGGACCTGACCATACCCCGTTCTGGATTGTTCGAAGGTACGACCCTGCTGCGTTTTATCCGTTCGTATTTCGGCGACCGGGTATTCAGCGACCTGGAGATTCCCTTCGCCTGCGTGGCCACCGACATCGAGAACGGCGAGGAGGTCATTTTCAAGGAGGGAAAGGTCGCCGAGGCGGTGCGCTCGAGCTGCGGCATCCCGCTGATCTTTCAGCCTTTTAGCTATCAGGGCCGCTTCCTCGTCGACGGCGGCCTGGTGGAGCCGGTGCCGACGCGGGTTCTCAGCCAGCTGGGCGCCGATATCCTGGTGGCCGTCAACCTGACGGTGCCGGCCGGCGCGCGCAAAACGACGCTGAGCAAGAAGCGGAGCGAACAGACGCTGGCGCAGCGCGAGCTCGAGAAGCTTAAGAAGCTGACCCTGCCGGAGGCCTTTCAGGCTCCGAACCTGTTTCAGGTTTTCTTCCAGATGATCTACACCATGGAATATGAGATCGCCCGTACCCGCTCCTCGCTCAGCGACGTCTATATCCATCCGGATTTGACCGGCTTCTCGTGGACCGAGATGCACCGCGCCAAAGAGCTTATTGACGCCGGCGAAAAGGTGGCCGAGGCGGTGCTGCCCAAAGTCAAGGCGCTGCTGCCCTTCTTTTCGGACTACTGCAAGGTCGACGTGGCGAAGCCGGTCTGGTAGGTTACGCTCGTCCGCGCGCAATTCTAAGAAAAGCCCGCACCGCCGACTCCGTTTGCTCCTTTTCGCTGCGCGCGCGCCGGGCATAGCCGGAGTTCGGGAAGAGGCGGAGCGCCGCGTCATCGACGTAGGCGCGCAGGCGGGAACGCGGCGCCGGCGCCGCCGCGAATAGGCGCACGGTCTCTTTGTACTCCATGACCCGGCCGCCGTAGCTTTTTAGCTCCGCCAGCGTTCGCGCGAATCCTTTGTCGGCGCGCGCCCAATCCATGGGCGCCGGCTCGCCGGCGTCCGGCGCCAGCAGCGCCGCCGCCTGCTCTCCGGCGGCGAGCGCGTCCCGGATACGCGTTTCCAGCCCTTTGCCGTGGGCGAGATAGCCGGCGCGGTCCTTCTCTGCCGCCGGCAGCTTCTTGATGGCGGCGCGCAGGCGCTCATCGAGAAAGCCCGCTAGCGCGCGCAGACGGTAGAGGCGCTCGAGCTGGGCGGCGTAGGCGATCCAGCGCGCGGTTTCCCGGCGCTTATGCGACAGCGCCGTTAGGAGGAGCGGGGTGATGCCGGAGCGGTGTTTCGCCTTTTCGGCGGTTCGGCTAAAATCCGTCAGCGCGTTTTCCGCGCGCCTCAGCGCTTGCGCGCGCTGTTTATCGTCCGTCGCGTCGCGAACCAAAGTGCGCTTGAGGTTGTCGATGTCGTGGCGCAGGCCGAAGCGGGGATAGGCCAGGGTCGCATGATCCAGGCGGCCGTCCTCGACCAGCGCCGGCGCCCCCGGCGCCCGGCGCCGGTTCATCGCGCTCTGGAAGGCCTGGACCTGCGGCGAATAGCCGGTGAGGTCGGCGGTGCTCAGCCGTTCGTACAGGCCGCCGCCCGCGGCGGGCGTCCCGCCGGCGCGTTTGTCGGGGGTATAGGAAGACTCGCCTTCGAAAAAGCGCTTGATGAGCCGGTGGCGCTCCTCGTCCTTAATATCTTCCTCGCCGATAATTTTACGGGTCTCGCGCGCCGCGCTCTCGAGGCGGTCGACCATCCCTCTGTGCCGCTCGGGATTAACCTCGAACAGGCGGACGATGCGGTTGTGCAGGGACTGTTCGAAGGCGTCGCCGCCGTCGGCATCGTCCTGTGCGAAGCCTACAGCCAGATGCGCGGCGTCCTCCGGATGGGCGGTGATCCAGCCGCGTATCGTCTCCCGCGCGCGCGGAGAATCCTGCTCGGCGATCTGCGGGCCGATGCTGGAGCGGAGGATTCTCGCCGCCAGCATGTCCGCGGCGGCGGGGTCGTCCAGCAGTTGGTCGCGAGCCCGGCGCCGGGAGTCGTCCTCTCGTGTCTCGACCGCCTGTCCCGGAGTCTCCGGGACGCTTTTGATGTCGAGCGCGGACGCCGTGAGGGGGAGGACGCCGGCGAGGACCAGCGGCAGGAGGTTCATGGGAAACGGTAAAGCAGCTTGCCGCCGGAGCGGACCGCGCCGTCATCGGTCAGTTCGGCGCGGCCGAGTTCGGCGTCAGCCGCCGGGATGTCCTGGCGTTGTTTCTTCTGCAGGTTCAGCAGGGAATAGGTCAGGGCGCGGTCCTTTTCGCTCCACAAAACCAGGGCATAGCGGCCGTTCGGTGTGAGCCGGATATTCTCGATTCGCGCCGCGCCGCGGATGCCGGTGATGCGGTTGCCGGTGAACGTATAGGCGTTCACGCTCCAGCCGCCGTCGCGACGCTCCACGACGAGAAAGGTCTCACCGTCGCGGCTTTGCTCGAGCAGCGGGACGCCCGGCGGCGCGTCGGCGCGGCCGCTCTCCCAGAGGGTTTGGCCCCGGGTTCCCAAATATACCGCGGTTATGGTCGACGCCAGGATCGTGTCGGTGCGCCCGGGTTTAACCGTCTCGTCTTTGCGCCAATGCCAGGCGAAGCGGCTGTTGAGCGAGATGCCGCCGCGCATGCGGCGGCGCAGGATAAGCCCGTCCGTGAATTCCACCTCCCACTCGCCGATGCCGATCTCTTCGATCAGCCGCGCATTCCGGTCGAACAGCAGCAGCGAGGAGCTGGCCGCCGTCCAGCCGCCGCCCGGCGGGGCCTTGGGCGGCCGGGTCTTCGTCTCGCCGCCCAGGGCGGGGACCGCGAGCAGGGCGATGAGCGCCGCGGTCCGCAGCATCTTCAGTTTACCCGGCGCAGCTTAACCGGAGCGTCGGCCGCCCGGTAAAGGCGTATGGCATAAGGCTGGGTGAAAGCCTGGATGACGAAGCTCGAGCTCGCCGGCGCCGCCGCGCGGTAGGGCAGAGCTATCGCCTGTCCCGCGGCCGCGGGGGGGAGAAACTCGACGCCGTAGCCGCCGGTGTTGCGTACGCCGAGAAACACCGCCGCCGCGAAATACTTCTTGAAGTCGACCGGCGGCGCGTCGGCGCCGAAGGCTTCCCGCCAGAGCGCCTTCCATGCCTCCTCGTCACGGATGACGCGTTCCCCGGCGGCGGCGATTGAGCAGTTGGCGCCTTCCCAGGTAGACGGCGAGACGTCCACGACGATCAGGCCGGATGGGTCATTCATGGTACCTTGCTCCTTTTCCGCGGGGGTGCGCGCCATGGCGGTCAGCAGGGCGGCCGCCGCGCAAAGGAAGACGCCCGCCCGCAGCCGGCTCATGGGGCCGTGGACGGCAGAGTGAGGATGATGGTCGTGCCTTCGCCGATCCGGCTTTCCAGGCGGACCGAGCCGTTGAGCTTCTGCAGAACCTTGCTGACGAACGGGAGGCCCAGCCCCCAGCCCTCGATCTGCCCGGTGAAGGATGATTCGACCTGGTAAAACTTCTTAAAGATATTCTCGGTCTCTTCCGGCGGAATGCCCGGTCCGTTGTCCTGCACGCGTATTTCCACCGTGCCGTTGTCGCCCGGCGCGGCCCACAGCAGCACTTTTCCGCTGCCCTTCTCCGAGAACTTGATTCCGTTTTCGATCAGGTTCTTCACCGCGTCGCGGATAAGCAGCGGATCGCCGTAAGCGGTTAGTCCCGACGCGGAGCGCAGTTCGGACGCGCCTTGGTAATCTTCGAGCCAGGTTTCCGTTCCCTTAATGGCGTCCTGCAGGGCTTCGTCCACGGCGAAGGATTTCAGCGCGCAGTCCGCGGCGTCGAGTTCTTCCAGGACTGTATAGTTGAGCAGCTTCTCCACCAGGACTGCGAGCTTCGACCCCTGGGTGTAGATGGTCTGCAGGCCTCTGACCGCGAACTCCGTTCCCGGCTTCTTCTTTAGATCGCTCAGCAGCAGCTGGCTGTAGCCCGTCACCGAAGAG
This sequence comes from Elusimicrobiota bacterium, assembly GCA_043827405.1. GTDB lineage: Bacteria > Elusimicrobiota > Elusimicrobia > UBA1565 > UBA1565 > JBDRPD01. Next base: position 95,844 of record JBDRPD010000034.1, read on the forward strand.
AGGGGCGTCTTGAGCTTGTGCGAGATGAGCGAGAGGAAGCTGCGCTTGAGGCCTTCTTCCTGCTTTTCCTCGGTGACGTCGCGAAAGACGATGACCCGTCCCTGGAGCGCCGATTCGATGAGGGACGCCGTGCCGGCGAGCACCAGCTTTTTAGGCTGCTCCCGTACCGCTTCGAAGCGCACCAGCGGCTCGGTCGAGGCGAGCACGGCCTCATAGGGCGGCGTGAGCGTCATGCCGGAAAGGCCCTCTTGGACGGTTCCGGGCGCGTCGCTGCGGCCAAAGAAGCGCGTCGCGGCCGCGTTGGCGAAGACGATGCCGCCGCGGCCGTCGGTCAGAATCGCGGCGTCCTGCATCTCGTTGAGCAGGGTGTCGAGCTTGCGCCGCTCCTCCGCGACCGAAGCGAAAAGGCGGGCGTTGTCGATGGCGATGGCCGCCTGCGAGGCGAAGGCCTCGAAGAACCGCAGGTCGGTCAGCGTAAACTCGCCCTCGAGCTTGTTGAGCCCCTGGGCGACGCCGATGCATTTGCCGCGCAGCAGGAGCGGGACCGCGATGATCGACCGCGTGACGTAGCCGGACTTCTTATCCGCTTTCGAGTACCAGCGGGGATCGCTGCGGGCGTTGTTGATGACGATGGGCTTGCGCTGCTGGGCTACGGCGCCGGCGATGCCCTGGCCCATTTTGAGCCGAATCTTGGCTACTTCCGGCGGCAGGCCCATAGCGACGTCGAAATAGAGCTCTTGCGCCCCTTCGTCGACGAGAAACAGGCTCGCGCGATCGGCGTTGACGACGCGCGCCGCCAGCGGAATAATAATATGCAGGAGCTCCGAGAGCTTCAGCTTAGAGGAGAGCAGCCGACCGACTTCTAGGAGCAGTTCCGTCTTCTGGGTTTTGAGTTTAGCGAGTGACACGGCTGCTTGATTTTATCATATCGTCCCGGAGGGGACGGCGGACGGGGTGTTGCGGGGCCTTGGGTGAAGGGCTATACTTTGATCCATAGTGGGCGACAAGAAAAAAATCCTGATCGCGGAAGACGATCCGGAGTACCTAGACCTGCTCAAGTATGCGCTGACCACGGCGGGCTATGCCGTGACGGCCTGCGAGGACGGCGGCAAGGCTCTGGAGGCGGCGCTCGCCGACCGGCCGGACCTGGTGCTGACCGACGTGCGCATGCCGGAGCTTGACGGCTATCATTTCGCCCAGGAACTGGGCGACAAGTACGGCGCGGACTGTCCCAAGATCATTGTTATGACCAGCCGCGACATCGAGCGGGAAAAGGGTGTGGCCCTGCTCAGCGGCGCCGCCAATATCATCCAGAAGCCTTTTAAGATTTCCCTCCTGAAAGAGCAGATCGAAAAACTGCTCGGAGAGTAGCCGCAAGTGGAGCGGCTCGGCGACCTTGTCGCGGCAGGGGTCGTCCTCTACTGCGTGGTGCGGGGGTTTCAGCGCGGGTTTTATGGAGCCCTGCTTTCCTTCGCCGGTCTGGTCGGCGGCTATGTCGCGGTCTATTTTTTTTCCCGGCCTTGCGGAACCTATCTCGCGGAGCATGAGGTTTTGCCGCAAATGTTCGCGGGCATGGCGGCGAGCATGCTCATTTTCATGGCCGTCAGCCTGACGGCCAGCCTGCTCTCGACCTTGCTCTCCGGCCTGCTGGTGCCCAAAGACGGGAGCAGCTTGATCGCGCGCTTCTACCGCCTGGGCGGCGCGGCGGTCGGCCTCGTCTCGGGAGGATTCTTCGCCGCGATCTATGTGCTCCTCATTCTGTTCCTGCGGGCCGGCAACGCCGCGGTGCGCTCTCAGGACTTCACTCCGGCGACCAGCGAACGTGTCGTCGCGCGCGCGGCGACGGCGGCCATGGAGCTGTTTGTCGACAACCCCGCGAAATCGAAGAACCTCGCCGTCGTCGGCGTCTTTATGGTCGTCTCCGATCCGGAAAAAGGCATGGTTGAGCTGAAGGAGAAGGCGAAGGAGAAAGCCGAGGAGCACGCCAAGAAGGCCCAGTCGCAGCTGCCCAAGGATCTCGACCCGCGCGTCAAGGAGATGCTGGAAAACCCCGAAATCCGCAAGCTGCAGCAGCAGTTCAACTGATCACCCGGCGCGTTCGGGCGGATGCGCGAAGCGGGCCTTCGCCCGACATCAGCATGGGCCCTAGGTCCCAAAAGACCAGGGGTCCTAGGACCTAAAAAAGCTTGCATCGCTCCCCCCAGAAAAGTACTGTTTTACTGTAAGCGCCGGTTGAGCAGAAACAAGGTGGGGGTGGTGGTATGCTCAGAAAGTCTATTGTCGCAGCCGTTGCTGTATTGCTGCTCGCCGCCACGCCGGTTGCGCGCTCGCCGCAGGTTCTCTGCGAAGGTTTCCTTCCCGAAAACGACCTAAAAATCCCGATCATGAAGTCGGCCAGTTTGACCGGGATGACCGAGAGTCAGTTCAACGAGGTTCTGGATAAGGTCGAGAGGATTTATGCGCCGGTTGTTTCCGCGATGGGGGGCAATCTCAAAATCAAGCGCCTGTGGACCGATGATACCGTAAATGCCTCGGCTCAAAGATGGGGCAGTACATGGATCCTTAATATGTACGGCGGGTTGGCCCGTCATGAGGCGATAACGCAGGACGGTTTCGCGCTGGTGGTCTGCCATGAATTGGGGCATCATTTGGGCGGAGCGCCGAAGATGGGCGGACGCTGGGCGTCCAATGAGGGGCAGAGCGACTACTTCTCGACCATGAAGTGCCTGCGTAAGGTCTTCGCAGACGCCGGTTCCTCGGGTTTTAGCCGGCCGGCGGCGATGGCGGACCCCTTCGTCGCCAAGCAATGCGGTGAGAAGTATGCCGGCGGCAAGGAGCGCGCGCTCTGCAAGCGCCTGGCCGCGGCCGGAATGTCGGTTTCGTCGCTGTTTCAGATCGGGCGCGGTGAAGAGACGACGCCGAGCTTCGCAACGCCGGACCCCCGTGTCGTCGGTTCGACCCAGGACCAGCATCCGGCGACCCAATGCCGCCTGGATACCTACTTTTCGGGCGCGCTGTGCCCGAAGTCGGCTTATGAGGATGTGGACCAAGGCGACGCCGCGGTGGGCACCTGCACGCGCGCGGAAGGTTATGCCTGGGCGGCCCGGCCGCGCTGCTGGTATAAGCCGCCCAAGGCGGAAAAAGCGGAGCTGGTTAAGGCGGAGATAAGTGAATCTCCGCTCAAGCTCCCGTTGGCATACAAAAAGGAAGACTCGGCTTTTGCGGCATTGCGCCGCATGGCGGACGGCTCTCGTTAGGGCCACTACTTAGGAGGTCGTTATGATTCGGAAATTAAGCATTCTTGTTTTTAGCGCGTTTATTCTCGCGGCGATGCCGCACGCGCGTTCTTCACAGACGCTGTGCGACGGCTTCCTGCCTGAAAATGACCTCAAGATCGAGGTGGGTTCCCTGGAGGCGAAGGGCATCACCGAGGCGCAGTTCAATGCGGTCCTCGATGTGGTCCAGGAGATCTATAAGCCGGTCGTGGCGCAGAGGGGCGGTACCCTGGTCATCGACCGCCGCTGGGACGACCCCACGGTCAATGCCTCGGCGATGCAATGGGGGAGCACCTGGATCATCAACATGTACGGCGGCCTCGCCCGGCATGAGACGATTACCCAGGACGGCTTCGCGCTGGTGGCCTGCCACGAGATGGGCCACCATGTGGGCGGGGCGCCGAAGATCGGTACCCGCTGGGCATCCAACGAGGGGCAGAGCGACTACTTCGCGACCCTGAAGTGTCTGCGCAAGGTCTACCGGCACGGGGGCGCCGGCGCCTTCAGCCGACCGCTCTCAGCCAATCCGTTCGCCAAGAAAATGTGCGATGAGCGCTTCTCCGCCGCGGCCGACCGCGCGGCCTGCATGCGCAACGCCGGCGCCGGCATGTCGGTCGCTAAACTGTTCCAGGTGCTGCGGGGCGAGGCGAAGGCGCCGCGCTTCGACACTCCCGATCCGGCCGTGGTGGGCGAGACCCAGGACAAGCACCCGGCTACCCAGTGCCGCATCGACACCTACTTCTCGGGCGGGCTCTGCCCCAAGCCGGACAGCGAGAACGTAAGCCGGAGCGATCCCTCCGTCGGCACCTGCACCCGCGCCGAGGGCTTCGCCTGGGAGACGCGCTCGCGCTGCTGGTATAAGCCGCCGGCTGGAATGACGGATATGCTGCTGGTGCGCCAAGCTATAGACGAGTCGCCGTTGCGTAATGACGAACTCCCCGCGACGTTCAGGAAGGAGGGTTCTGTCTTCTCGGCTCTGCGCCGGATGGCCGACTCGTCCCGTTAGGGGAAGCTCTAACGGCAGAAGACCGGCTCCCGGGCTGCGCCCGGGGGCCGGTTTTATTTCAGCAGGGAGGGGAGTTCGGCTATTGAGCCGAGGATGCGGTCGGGACGGACGCCGCTTGCGGCGAAGAGCTCGTCGCGGTATTTCCCCGTTTTGATGAGGACGCCGGACAGTCCCGCCGCCTGGGCGCCGGCCACGTCCGACTCGCAGTCGTCGCCGAGCATGGCGGTTTCTGCCGGTTCCAGGCCGATGCGTCGGGCCGCCAAGCGGAAGAAGTCGGCTGACGGCTTACCGATGATTCGGGCCGGCTTGCCGGAGGCGTACTCCAAGGCGGCGATAAACCCGCCGGCGTCCATGCGTAGACGGCCGTCTTTTTCCCAGTAGCGGTTCTTGTGCAGGGCGACCAGTACGGCGCCGTCGATCAAGTGTTCGAAAGCCTCGTTGAGCCGGAGATAGTCGAATTTATCCCCGAGATCCCCGACCACGACGCAGTCGGGATCTTTTTGGGTTATGCTGATCCCGGCGAAGTCCTCGCGCAGATGCTCGCCGGCCAGCAGGCGGCAGCGGGTCAGCCCCTCGGCGCGCAGCCAGGCGGCGGCGGCCACGGGCGCGGTGAAGACGTCATTGGCGCCGGCCGGGAGGCGCGCCGCGGCCAGCCGCGCCAGAACGGCGGTGCGGTTGATGCGGGTGGCGTTGGTGACGATGATGAAGGGAACCCGGTCGGCGCGCAGACGCTCGAGAGCCGCGGCCGCTCCGGGCAGCGCTTTGCCGCCGGAAATCAGCACGCCGTCGAGATCGATGAGGAGGCCTTTGGGTGTCTTCCAGGGCATGGCTGCGGAGTATGATACAAACGTTGGGCCGCGGTCTTTGTCTATAATGAGACGTGCGCACAGTGTGGGAGGGCTGGGGCGTTTGCTATCCGCCGCGCCGTTCGTGGACGCCGTTGGCGGCGGACCGGGCAAGGCGCGCGTGGGGCGCCGTCGAGAGAGCCGTGCCGCGCGGAATCTACGTTCATTTGCCGGAAGAGCTGCGCGGGCTCAGCGGCCGCTTCACCGGTCCGCGTCATCCCTACATCGACTGCCTGGCGCGCGAAGCGGACCTGCTGCAGGTCTCCGGCCGGCTGCGCTTTGCGACGCTTTATATCGGCAGCTTCGGCGACGGGACCCTTACCTCCCTTTCCGCCCCGCAGCTCGAGCGCTTCCTCGGCTGGCTGCGCCGGCGCTTCCGCTTCCGGCCGCTGCGCCAGTTCACCATCGAGGTCGATTTCGCGGCGTTGACGGCGGAGCAGGCCGGCGCGCTGGCGGGCGCCGGCGTGGACCGGGTTTCCGGAACGGTCCCCCCGCTGCCGCCCTCCGGGGCTGCGGCGCGCGCTTTTTGCCGCGGTGTCAAGTTATGCCGCGGCCGAGGGATTCGCCATATTGATCTTGACCTAATGGTCGGACGGCCGGAAGATGACGCGGCCGGCGCGTCGCGGCGGGCAGATCTCATCGCGCGGCTCGCGCCCGATACCGCGCACCTGCAGGAATATGTGATGCCGGGCGGGCGCCCCCCGGCGGAGCGCGCACAAATGCTGCGCCGCGCGCACGAACGCCTGGCGCGGGCCAACCCGTCGCTGCTGCGCTACAGCCGGCGTCATGCGGGCATGAACCTGCAGCTGCTGCATGCCTCCCGCCGCCGCGCGACGATCCTCGGACTGGGCTGGGGCGCCGTCTCGCATGTGTACTCGCGGCTTACCTACGAGAAACGGGGGACGCTGGCCGGCTATATGCGCGGCCTGCTGCGCGGTCGTCTGCCGCGGCTGGCGGGCGCGGCGCTGAGCGCGCGGCAGGAACAGCGGGCCTTCCTCATTGGGGCCGTGGAGGAACGGGGAGTGATCGACCGCATGGCCTTCCGGCAGGCCTTCGGCCGCGAGCCGGAGGAAGCCTTTCCCGGAGTCTTCCGGCGCCTGACGGACTCGGGACTCCTGGCGCGGCGCGGCAACCAGCTGCGGCTGGCGGCCGGCGGCGCAGAGCTGTTTTACGAACGCCGGCTCCGTCCATAAGCACTAATAATTCCGACACATCGATGCTCCACTATACCCAGGGGGCATGATGACAGCACGAAGACTCCAATCCCTGCTCGTCGCGGCGGCTTTTGTGTTCGTTAATTCGCCGGCGTTCGCCGGCGGTCTGCCGCTGGAGGCGCTTTCCCGGGTGGAAGCGGCCGTTCGGGACGGCTTCGGCGGTTCGGCGAAAGGGGTGGAGGGGCGCCTGGCGGAGTTCGAGAGGAACGTCGCCGGCTTCGTCCGCGTGCCCAACCTGCATATTGATACCGGCGCGCGCGACCTGCGGCTGGAGGTGCTGAAAGCGCGGACCGCGGGCGGCCTGACGGTTGATGTGGAAAGCCGTTCCCATATGGGCCGCCTGCCGACGGCCAGCGTGGCCCTGCGCGACCGTGCGACCTCCGCCGCTCTGCGCGTCGACGCGGCGCCTGACCGCGGGCAGGTTCTGGTCGGGGGAAGCTGGAGCTATCGCGCCGCCTCCCTGCGCGGCGCCGTCGATGGCCGCGGCCGCTGCGAAGCCGGGCTGTCTGTGGCCTTGAGCAAGACGCAAAGTCTCGACTACAGCATGAAGACGGGCCCCGCGACCGATCACCGGATCGGCTGGTCGCTGCGGGTCAGCCTTTAGGCGAACCGGCGACGAAGTCCACCCAGTGCCGCAGCTCGAGCTCGCGGATATTGGGATCGAGGATGTCGTCACCGACCTTGAGCTCCTCGCGCAGCTCCCGCGAGCCGGGGTCTTTATGCAGGGCGAGCATCTTGTCGGCATGGGCGCGGACCAGGTTCTCGTTTTGGAAGAAGCCTTCCTTGACCAGGGCCGCGGCCCGTGCCTTGAGCAGGCGGCCCATCTCGTGGAAATTATATTCCGGATGGTACTGTGTTCCCCAAAATACTCCTCCGGCGTGCTCGACGACTGCCGCCTGCACTCGCGTATGGGCGTTGCCGGCGAGACGGGCGGTGCCGGACGGCAGGCGGGTGACTTCGTCCAGGTGCATGATGAAAGCGTCGAAGCGGCCCGGCTTGTCGGCCAAGAGCGGCGAAGCTTTGCCGGCGGCGGTGAGCTCGATATCGCGGGCGATGCCCCATTCGCGGCCGTTGGGATTTAATTCCACGCCGCCGCCCGCGGCGTAGGCCGCGATCTGCAGCCCCCAGCAGCTGCCGCAGCATTTGGCGCCGGCGCGCAGCAGGTCTTGGGCCAGAGCGATCTGCCGCGTGACGCGCTCGTCCTTCTCGTGATAGATCGTCAGGTCCGAGCCGGTCCATAGCCAGCCGTCGTAGGCGCGCAGGGCCTCGCCCGTCGGCAGGGGTGTATCCTCATCAGCGATGAAGAGCACGTCGACGGCCGCTTGCGGGACATAGCGCTTGAGAAAACCGGTGAACAGCTCATGGGGGTGGCCGACGTCGCTGCGCGCGAAGTTCTCGCGGCTGCTTTTGGGGTAGCAGCCCAGCACGCAGAAAGAAAGCCCGGCGCCTTGGTCCATGGCGCGAGGATACCATTTTCCGGGCCGCCGGCTACTCGAGGATGATCTTGAAGCGGATCTCGAATCCGCCGATGCGGGCGACCGGCACGTCGTCGATGAAGAATTGGGCCAAGGTCACCATCGGGCTGCTCTCGAAAGCGGTTCGCGGCTGCGGCGCGGTGAGAAACTCGCGATTTACCGCGGTGCGACGGTACCAGGGCAGAGCGCGGGAGAGCTCCAGGCGCGAGCTCGAAAACAGCAGGGACGGGCGCCGGGCGGCTTGTGCGGAAGGGACCGCCGCCATGCAGGTCGCGGCGAACAAGAAGGCGCAGGCGGTAAGGAATCTCATAATATGGGGACTCCATTAAAGGATGGCTGCCTGATGTTTCGCCAACATTGCATAATATTGTTGGATCACTTCTGTCCGGTTAAATTTGGAGGCATAGTTGGGGGTCTTGACGCCTGAGGCGTTCAAGCCTTGACGGATTGAGGTTGAGCAGGTCGATCAGCGAGACGCGCTCCATGAGCATTTCTTTGACGACGCGATGCAGATAG